>JAFRMX010000023.1 GCA_017430455.1 Oscillospiraceae bacterium | reverse complement strand
TCTCCAGTATTCAGATGAATGACGCGATGCTGAAGATCCCGATGATAGTGATGGACGGGGCAGCTGTATACGACCTCTCGAATAATTCTTATCTGAGTTTTGAGCCCATTCCCGCCGAGGCTTCCAAAGCGCTTAAAAAGAAGCTCGACGAGCTTTCTGTCAGCGAATTTATATATACGATCCATAAAGACAGGACCTGTATTTTTCATCGCGGTGAACTGAGAGCGCCGGAAAAGCTGGTTTACGAGCGTATGCGCTCATCGCCCTACCGCTCATATCTGGAGGGAGAACTCTATGAGCCGGAGGAGATAGTCTATTTTAAGATAAACGCGGTGGATGAAGAGATAAAGAGAATTGCGTTTGAACTCAGAGAGTTTATTCCCGAACACGGTCTCAGGGCGGTCATCAGGCCACAGACGCAGATGAGCGGGGTGAGCGGGCTCTATATCTATTCCGAAAAGGCTACGGTCGGGTCGGCGATCGACTTTCTGATGGATTATCTTGGCAGAGAAGATGAAGGACTTGAAAAAGTCGAGATACAGCCTAAAAGATCTTATAAAAGCGAGCATGACGCTCTGGTGCTTATGAATCGTATCGGAAATGCCTACGAACCGGTGAAATTCTTCGGAAGAAACAATTCGAAGAAAACAGAAAGAAAATGAGTTTACAGACTATGAAAAAACTTCTTCTGGCAGACGGAAATTCAATGCTTTTTCGCGGATATTACGCGACAGCTTACGGGATGCGCATGACGGCGCCGGATGGAACTCCGACGAATGCTGTATTTGCATTCGCGAACATGCTTCAGAAGGCGATCGACCTGATATCTCCGGACAGCATTCTTGTAGCGTTCGACGCGGGAAAACATACATTCCGCCATGACATATATCCGGATTATAAGGGGGGCAGAAAGCCTGTCCCTGATGATCTTGTTCCGCAGTTTAAGCTTGTCCGTGATTATCTGGATGCTTTCAATATCAGATGGGCGGAGATGCCGGATATAGAAGCTGATGACCTGATCGGAACGATGTCTGATAATCAGGAGGGCTACGAGTCGATCATACTTACCTCGGACCATGATCTGCTTCAGCTCATAGATGAGGATACGACTGTACTCCTTATGAAAAAGGGTATAACAGACATGGACGAGATGACAGTTTCCTCTCTTAAGGATGAAATGGGTATCTCTCCGGCTCAGATCACCGATCTCAAAGGTCTCATGGGTGATTCCTCAGACAACTACCCGGGCATTCCGGGAGTGGGTGAGAAGACCGCACTGAAGCTGCTCTACGAGTACGGATCTGTTGAAAACGTACTGGACCACGCACTTGAGATAAAGGGGAAGCTTGGGGAAAAGATAAGAGACAACAAAGAGAGCGCGCTGCTTTCAAAACGGCTCGCGACCATAAAGAAAGACGTCTCTTTAAATATCAGCGCCGAAAGCTGCGCGTTTGATCCCGATTATATCTCTCTCACCGAGTATCTCTTGAGCCTTGGTATGAGAACGATTGCCGCAAAATACAGAGAAAAAGCCGAAGAGCAGCGTGTATGTACATCCGGATCGATTTGCCCGGAAGGAATAAAAGACCCGGAAAACGGGGAACCGGTGAGAGCAGAAGGACCATTCTGCCCCGGCGAGCTGCTGGAAGGAGACTGCTTTGTTTTCGTATCCTGCAGCAGTGAACCGTTCGCTTCTTCCGAGTTTAAAGGTGTTGCAGTTTCAAACGGAAAGCTTTCTGCTTTTGTAAAAGCTGAAGACCTTCTGTCCGACACAGAGCTTGTTTCATATCTCTGCTCATCAGAGCACAGGAAAACAGGCTTTGATATCAAAAAATCCATGCATATCCTTAAGGCCAGGGGCATAAAGGCATCTTTTGAAGATGACGCGCTCCTCGCCGCCTTTATCGCTGATTCCGGACTGTCTTCGCCCGACAATATATTCCGCAACTTCGGACTGGAAGCGCCTTCTTTCGAGAGTATATACGGGACCTCTGCAAGACCGCGTATAGCTGATGAACGGGAGGAGACGGAATATGCATGTCTTATGGCGGAGAGCATAGGAAAGCTTTTTGAAAAAGCCGTTGATAAGCTCCGTGAGAAAAACATGCTGGAGCTCTATCGGAATATGGAACTGCCGCTGACCTTTATACTCTTTGATATGGAAGAGGAGGGGATCAGGTGCAAAGAAGATGTTCTTTCCGAGATCGCGGTGACGCTGAAAGAGCAGATATCGGTGCTTGAAAAAGAGATCTATTCTATTGCAGGACATGATTTCAATATAAACAGTCCGAAGCAGCTTGCCTCTGTTTTATTTGATGAGATGGGTCTTCCCTCCGGGAAAAAGCAGAGCACTGCAGCCGATGTGCTGGAAAAACTGAAATTTATCTCTCCGATTGCAGGACTGATCCTTTCTTACAGAAAGGCTTCCAAGATACTGGGCACTTATGCCGAAGGACTCAAAAAATTCATAATGCCGGACGGAAAGATACACACGGTATTTAACCAGTGTGTCACAGCGACCGGGCGCCTTTCCTCGAGCGATCCGAACCTTCAGAACATATCCGTGCGCGATGAGCAGGGAAGACTCATAAGAAAGGCATTTTTCCCCACGGAAGGCAATGTGCTGCTGTCCTCCGACTACCACCAGATAGAGCTTCGGATGCTGGCGCACATGGCCGGAGAAAAAGCCATGATAAACGCCTTTAAAAACGATATTGATATCCATACTCAGACAGCCTGTGATGTTTTCGGCATAGAAGCCGGGGATGTCACAAAGGAGATGAGAAGGCGGGCCAAGACAGTCAATTTCGGTATCGTATATGGAATATCCGATTTCGGCCTGTCTGAACAGCTCGGAATATCCAGAAGGGAAGCACATTCATTTATAGAAAGCTACTATAGAAGCTATCCCGGAATAAAGTCCTATATGGACAGTGTAGTTGCCTCCTGTGAGGAAAAAGGATATGTGAGCACTCTTTGCGGCAGAAGACGTGAGATCCCCGAGATAAAGGACAAAAACCGAAATGTAAGAGAGTTCGGCAAAAGGGCAGCGATGAATGCTCCGATCCAGGGTTCTGCTGCAGATCTCATAAAAATAGCGATGATCAATATCTCCGGAAAACTAAAGGAGGGCGGATACAGATCGAAGATGATCCTTCAGGTGCACGACGAACTGATTTTCGATGTACCCGGAGACGAACTTGAAGCCGTCAGAAAGATCGTGACAGATGAGATGACATCTGCAATGAAGCTCGATGTGCCGCTGACTGTGGAATGCTCTGCCGGAGATAACTGGTTTGAAGCCAAATAGGGAAAGGAATTGTTCATGCTTGAAAATATGCTGTTGTCGGAGCTGAATATCGGAGATGAATTTGAGGGCTTCTATCTTCTCAAAGAGGCCGCTTTAAAGACTTCATCCAACGGAAAGCCGTATTTAAGCGGCACAGTCTCGGATATGTCAGGCTCTGTAGAGTTTAAAGTCTGGGACTACAGCGGGAAGATAGGCTCCGCGGATGCCGGAAAGGTCATAAAGCTCAGGGGAAATATGGGAGAATTCCGTGCTGCAAGACAGCTTACCGTCTCCAGGATAAGGCTTGCGCTCGATACGGATCTGTTTGATAAGTCTTCACTTGTCCCTGTGGCTCCGATAGATCCGGAGGAGCGTTTTAAAGAGGTTGAAGATCTTATTGAGTCCCTTGATGATAAAGACTACAAAAAGATCGCCCAATACATGCTGGAAAAACACAGGGACGCTTTTTTCAGTATTCCTGCCGCGAAAAGTATACATCACGCTTTCGTGAACGGGCTTTTGATGCACACCTCCAATATGCTCAGAGCAGCAGACCTGTTGTCGGATATCTATTCTGAGGTGATCGACAGAAACCTTCTGATAACGGGCACGCTTCTTCATGATTTTGCCAAGGAAAAGGAGTACTCCTTCTCCGAACTCGGGACAGTAAATGATTATTCGGTTCCGGGGCAGCTTCTGGGGCATCTTGTTATGGGCGCGATGGAGCTGAAGGAGGTCTGTGAAAGTCTGAATATCCCTGAAGAGAAAAGCATTCTTCTGCAGCATATGATCCTCTCACATCACGGGGAGCCTGAGCATGGCGCTGCTGTGGTCCCGCAGTGCGCGGAGGCGGAGCTGCTCTATCATATAGACTCGATAGACTCCCGTATGGAGATCTACGCCGAGACATATGCTGAGCTTGAACCCGGACATTTCAGCCAGCGCCTCTTCGCGCTTGACAAGAAGATCTACAAACACGGGTAAACACAACAGAAAGGGGAGTTTGTAACGTGAAAAAGATTACAGCGCTGCTTATCGCGATTGCCCTGGTCCTCTCGCTCTGCGCCTGCGGAAGCACAGCGCCCGGAAATCAGACTGCTTCAGAAGAAGCCTCTGTCACTCCGGAGCCGACCGAAAAGCCTGAGACAGAGCTTGAAAAGCTCATCAGGGAGGCCGGAGAGGGTGTTCCCGATGCCCTGCTCGGACTCGGCGAGAAGTATCTGTATGGCTCGGACGATGTCGGACAAGACACCGGAAAGGGCCTGGAACTGCTGACAAAAGCCGCCGGGACCGGAAATGTTGCCGCCATGAAGGATCTGGGATACTACTACCTCTATTCCAAAGACGGTAAAGAACCCGAAAAAGGACTCGAGTGGCTTACGAAAGCCGCTGACGCGGGCGACGCTGACGCCATGTACAGTCTCTACGGTCTGTACGGGTTCAGCGATATCATCCCTCGGGATCCGGAGAAGTCGGCAGAATATTCGTTAAAAGCAGCCGCGCTCGGCCACAAGTTCTCCATGATGAACGCCTATAACATGTACAAACATGAAGGGGCGCTCTCCGAAGAGGAGTTCGAAGCTCTGACCGAAAAGTACAACGAGGCAACTGCGGACGAGGACTTCGGCCTCAATGAATTCGATCTTTCTTTCAAAACGACGGATTTGGACGGAAATACCGTCGACGAGTCTGTCTTTTCGGGGAAGAAGCTTACAATGCTTTATTTCTGGAGCACGGAGGGAAGAAGCAGTTCCGATCTCAAAAGCATTCAGGCTTTAAGCGAAAAATACGCCGATCGAGGCTTTCAGGTCATCGGAGTGGTAAATGACCTTGGCTGGAACGCGGAATCGGGCACATGTCTCATACCGTCTGAAGATATTGTGAAAACTCTGGATGATAACAAGGTCGGATTCCTGAATATTCGCCGTTACAGGGTCGTCGGAGAGGATGAAACGGCAAACCCCGGAAGGATCTTCATGCAAATCGGCAATGACCGTGTCTCCGAGAACTTCAGCTGCTTTGAGACAGGTTCGGATCCGACCGCGGTCTTTGTTGACGGTGACGGAAACCTTATCCGGTATCCAGATACATACGCTTCCGCTATGTCGGTCCTGAGCTCCGTATCGGACAGGGTGGAAGCATCCCACACCGATCTGAGCCAGTTCCTGTTTGTATATGACAGCGAGAAACTCTTTTACGGGATCAAAAACCTTGCGGAAGTCGTTGTTACGGGGGCCAAAGGCAGCGGATGGGACCCGATTGTCGGAAATCTGCTCGATGGCGGGCAGACCTGGACGGAAGAACAGATCGCCGAATGGAAGGCAATGGAATACAGGGAGGAGTGAAAAAATGAAAAAACTGGGATTCGGGTGCATGCGCCTGCCGCTGCTTGATAAAGACGATCCAAAGAGCATAGATATCGAGCAGTTCAAGAAAATGGTCGATACATTTCTTGAAAGAGGCTTTACTTATTTTGACACAGCATATATGTACCATGGGTACCAAAGCGAGACAGCTGTCAGAGAAGCGCTTGTAAAGCGACATCCGAGGGACAGCTATACAGTAACGACAAAACTGCCGACAATGATGCTTAAAAGTGCTGATGATATGGAACGCATCTTCAATGAGCAGCTCGAGAAGACCGGACTTGAATACTTTGATTACTACTGGCTTCACAATATAAACAGAAGTGATATAGCTCAGGCAGACGGATTTGATGCATGGAAGTTTGTCATCGACAAGAAGGCAGAGGGGAAAGTAAAGCACATCGGTTTTTCCTTCCATGACATGCCAGATATGCTCGATGATATTCTGACAAAGCACCCGGAGATGGAATTCGTTCAGCTCCAGCTGAATTATCTCGACTGGGACGCGGAGAATGTCCGTTCCCGCGAGAACTATGAAGTATGTGTAAAACACGGGAAAAAGGTCGTGGTAATGGAACCCGTCAAGGGAGGAACGCTTGCAAATGTTCCTGAAGACGCGGAAAAGCTCTTTAAAGAGATCCGTCCGGATATGTCCGTTCCCAGCTGGGGGATCAGATTTGCCGCCTCGCTCGAAAACGTGTTCATGGTCCTCTCCGGCATGAGCAATTATGAACAGCTCCTGGACAACACCTCATATATGAGATCATTTGAGCCGCTGAACCGGGAGGAATCCGACGCGGTGAGCAGGGCAGTGGAGATCATTCACAACTCGATAGCCATAAACTGCACGGCCTGCAGATATTGCGTCGAAGGCTGTCCGAAGCATATCCCGATCCCCGAGTATTTCAGACTCTACAACGGCTTCAAACAGCTAGGCGGAGGCTGGACTGCGCCCCAGGTGAAGGAATACGCGGAGATCTCGTCAAGGCCCGGAGTCGGAAAGGCAGACGACTGCATCAGGTGCGGGAGATGCGAGAAGACCTGCCCGCAGCACCTTATGGTCCGTTGGCTGCTTCCTAAGGTCGCGGACGAGCTTGGCGTTTTATGAAAAGCCTGGAGACAAAACATACGGATATGGCGCATTTTGAGATAGAGAGAAAATTTCTTATAGCGATGCCTGACCGGGGAATGCTGGAAAGCTTCCCCGGAGCTTCGCGACTGGATATGACGCAGACCTACCTTAAATGCGGCGAAGGGGACTCAAGAAGAGTCAGAAAAAGCTCGTCCGGCAGAAGCATTATATATACTCTGACATCAAAAAAACATATTACCAATATAAGGCGTATCGAAGACGAAAAAGAAATATCGAGATCCGAATATGAGAGTCTCCTCTCCGAGGCTGACCCTGATAAACGCAGCATAATAAAAACAAGATACCGGATACCGTACGAAGGAAATATGCTTGAGATAGATATCTACAGCTTCTGGGACGACAGAGCGACGCTTGAGATCGAGCTTGAAAGTGAGGATGCCCGGTACGTTATTCCCCCGTGGATCAATGTCATTAAAGAAGTCACGGAAGACCCGCGATATACCAACTCCTCACTTGCCGGAATGCTTGCCCGGGAAAAAAGAACGGATATTATTTGTTTTTTTTGACAAAACGATTGACAAATCGGTTAGAGAAGATTAATATACTTTTGTTTTAAGGTTAAACAGCTCTAACATTTTTTAATACCTACTAATTAGAAGTATTTAACTACAATCAGATATTTCTAACAACAATGGAGAGAATAATCAATGGCGTCCGTCGTGATAATAGTTTTGACTGCTGCTCTTATAGTTTTTGCCGTGTACCAGACTCTGCAGAAGGTGAGAGGAAAGTCAAAGATGGCAAGCTGCTGCGGCAGCGGCGAGGCAGTCAAAAGAAAAGGTGTTGCTGATCGGAATGAAAATCATTATCCGTACAGATATATACTTACGATCGAAAACATGAAGTGTTCAAATTGTGCTGCCAGTGTCGAAAATGCTCTGAATGCCGTGGAAGGCAATTGGGCTAAAGTCAATCTCGGAAAGAAAGAGGCGGATATTCTTTCCAAGCTGCCCAGAACAGAGGAAGATTTCGTGAAGGCGCTTGCAAGCACATCATATAAAGTGTCAGGCTGCAAAGAAACAGCCTGAAAGGGAGGGTTATATGGAAGAAAACAGAAATCTGCTACAGGCTGATCTCGGAATTACATACAATGTAAAAAAGATCGAGACTGAAGACCCGGACATGAACTCGTTTTTATTGCGTCTCGGATGCTATGAGGGCGAGCCTGTTACAGTCGTTTCCAAGAAGAAAAAGAGCTGTGTTGTGGTGATCAAGGAAGGACGCTACAGCATTGACAATCTTCTTGCTGAAGCCATCATTATATAGTTTATAAAAATATTAAGGAGGATACCCGGTATGAGAATCGCATTCGCCGGAAACCCGAACAGCGGCAAAACTACAATGTATAACGCCCTGACGGGAAGAAGCGAAAAAGTAGGTAACTGGGGTGGAGTTACCGTCGGAATGAAAGAATATCCGATCAAAGCCGAATACACCGGAGGCACTGAAGCAATTGCAGTCGACCTTCCCGGCGCGTATTCAATGTCACCGTTTACACCTGAAGAAGGCATAACTTCCGAATATGTCCGTGATGAGCATCCCGATGCTATAGTCAATATAGTTGACGCCACGAACCTTTCCAGAAGCCTGTTCTTCACGACTCAGCTTCTTGAGCTTGGAATTCCTGTTGTAGTCGCTCTTAACAAGGACGATATCAATGAGAAGGAAGGCACAAAGATCGATGAGAAAGCTTTGAGCCAGAAACTCAACTGCCCGGTCATAAAAACAACTGCTATCGAGCAGAAGGGTCTTAAAGACGTAATAGCGGCCGCTGTAGAGCTGAACGGAAAAAACCAGAAGGCTCCTTACCTTCAGGCAGACATCGACCTGCATGATAAAAATGCGGTAGATGCAGAAGACCGCAAACGTTTCGACTATGTCAATGGTCTTGTAAAAGACGTCGAAGTCAGAGCCGTAAAGTCAAGTGAGACCACAAAGTCCGACAAGGTCGACGCGATTCTGACAAATCCTATAATCGGTATAATAATCTTTGCGGCAGTTATGTTCGGTGTGTTCTGGGTATCACAGACATGGCTCGGGCCTCTGGTTGCTGACTGGCTTGTCGGTTACATTGAGATGTTCCAGGAATGGGTCGCGTCACAGCTTGAAGCCACGCCTCTGCTCTCCACGATCATTGCTGACGGTATTGTAGGCGGTGTCGGAGCGGTCGTCGGATTCCTGCCTCTCGTCATGATCATGTACTTCCTCATTGCTCTCCTTGAGGATTGCGGATATATGGCACGTGTCAGCGCGGTCATGGATCCGATCTTCAAGAGAGTCGGCCTTTCCGGAAAGTCCGTTATACCTATAATCATTGGCACCGGCTGCGGTGTTCCTGCTATAATGGCATGCCGTACCATACGTGATGAAAGAGAAAGAAGAGCCACTGCAATGCTTACCACTTTCATTCCCTGCGGGGCCAAGATACCGGTCATCGCACTTTTTGCAGGCGCGTTCTTCAACGGAGCGGCCTGGGTCAGCACAATATCGTATTTCCTCGGCCTTGCACTTATCTTCCTGGGCGCTCTTCTTGTGAAAGCAGTTACAGGATACAAGTACAGAAAGTCCTTCTTCATTATGGAATTCCCGAAATATAAGGCGCCGAGCCTCGGATTCGCTTTCAAATCCATGATGGAGCGCGCCAAGGCATACATCGTTAAAGCGGCAACGATCATTCTTATCTGCAACCTTGTTGTCCAGCTCATGCAGACTTACAACTGGCAGTTCCAGGTTGTCGAGGAAGGCATGGAGAACACATCCATTCTCGCAACGATCGCGAGCCCCTTCGCGTTCCTGCTGATACCACTCGGATTTGGCGCATGGCAGCTCGCAGCCGCGGCCATTACAGGCTTTATCGCCAAAGAAAATGTTGTCGGCACTCTGGCTGTCTGCTACGGACTCACATCATTTATCGATACTGAAGAACTCGCTCTCACCGGCGGCGCGAATCAGGTTGCCGCTGCAATGGGACTCACTACAGTAAGCGCACTTGCATACCTGTTCTTTAACCTTTACACGCCTCCCTGCTTTGCTGCTATCGGTTCCATGAATTCCGAGATGAAGAGCAGAGGCTGGCTGTGGAGCGCGATCGGTCTCCAGCTTTGCACAGGCTACTCTGTTGCATTCCTCGTAAACCAGTTCGGTACGCTCTTCACGACCGGAAGCTTCGCCCCCGGCTTTATCCCCGGGCTTATCGCGATCGCACTGATGGTACTTGTCGTGGTCCTGATCTCCAGAAAGATCAGAGCTCACTTTGATGAGGAGTATTCTCTTCACCAGGCTGCCAAGGCTTCAAAAGCATAAGTATCATATTCTTGGGTAAGGATGGCGATAAATATGACAATTAATACGGTCATTGCGGTTATTGCACTTGTCCTGATCGTCTTTTTCGCCATCAGGTATATCTGGAAAGAGAAAAAACGCGGCACAAAGTGCATAGGATGTCCTGTGGCAGGCAACTGCCATGATTATGAAGGATGCGGCACATCCCGGACTCCTCATAAAAGAGTCGAAAAAATGACATTCGGAGAATAAAGGCAGTGCCGGGCATTAGCCCGGCACTGTTTCGCTTTAAATATGAAATCGGACGTGCTATAATTCCGACATGATCGATTTTCTTGTAAAAAGATTTGTAAAAGACTATGAAAAAACGGGAGATCCCGCTGTAAGGGCAGCTTACGTGGGATTTTCGAGCGCGGTCGGGATCATCTGCAATGTCTTCCTTTTTGTGCTGAAGCTCATTATCGGGATCGTGACGGGCTCCGCCGCGGTGATCGCGGATTCCGTCAACAATCTCACGGATTCGCTTTCGAATATCATAACGATGATCGGCGCCAGGATCTCCGTGAAGCCCGCGGACAGAGAGCATCCCTTCGGACACGGAAGGGTAGAATATATCACAGGTTTTATTATGTCCGCGGCGGTCATAGGCGTCGGTCTCAGCTTTTTCGTTGACTCGGTCGGCGCGATCCTTCACCCTAGGGATCTTAATTTCTCTCTTGTCCCGTTTCTGCTCCTCGTCGGGAGCATCGGAGTCAAGTTCCTGATGTCTGTCTTTTACAGGAAGATGGCGCTGCGCATAAACTCCGAGCTTCTCAAGGCCCAGTCCGCGGACTCGCTCGGGGATGTTCTGACCACGTCTGTTACCGCGGTATCGCTGCTTGTTTCGGTATTCACGCGCTTTTCGGCGGACGGGCTTATGGGCGCCGTCGTCTCCTGTTTTATTGTAAGGACAGGCGTCACTATAGCGAAGAACACGCTTTCCCCGCTGATAGGCGCAAAAATGGACCGCGGGCTATATGACGGGATCCTGTCCGTTATAAACGGAACAGAAGGGATCCTTAACTCCCACGATCTTATGATCCACAACTACGGCAGCGGTATCAGCTACGCGACGATACACGCGGAAATGCCGGGCAATATGACTCTGGAGGATGCTCACCGGACAGCAGATCTGGCTGAGAAAAAGGTAAAAGAGGAATTGGGAGTATCGCTCGTAATACATTTGGACCCTGTTGATCTGAGCGATAACCATAAAACGATCAGGGCATCTTTGGAAAGAGAATTAAAAGAGATCATAGAAAAGACAGACCCTGCCATTGCATATCATGATCTCCAGATCAGTTACGGAAAAAGTCCGGAAGCAGCTTTTGACCTTGTGATTCCGTTTTCACATAACGAGGAACAGGCGGCGGAGTTTATGAAAGAATTGAAAGAGAAGCTGACAGAAGAATTCCCGGGATTTAAATTCAGCATTAATATGGAAAGAAATCTGGTGGATTAACAGTTCTCCGCTTCAAGCTGTTCCCATTTTGAATAAAGCTCCGAAATCTCGTCTTTGAGCTCATCTTTTTGATTCTCAAACTCTAAAAGCTTTATATAATCTGACGAAAAGTCCTGCTCTTCGGTTTCAATATCGGAGAGCTTTTTTTCAAGTGCCTCGATCTGCTTTTCAACTTTTTCGAGAGCCTTCCTGTTGTTTTTCGGCCTTTCATAACGGAAACTGTTTGGAGCTGAAGCCTTTGCTTCAGCCTTTTTTATGTTTTCATAGTTCTTTTGCCTGGCATACCATTCGGCAAATTCGGAATAAGTACCTCGATGATCGATTATTTTTCCGCTTTCAAGGAGTAATATGCGGGTAGCAAATTTCTCGGTGAAGTATCTGTCGTGTGAGACGAACAGCATAGTACCTGAATAATCGGACAGAGCATCTTCCATCCATTCGCGTGAAATGATATCGAGATGGTTTGTCGGCTCGTCCAACAGAAGGAAATTGATCTCTTTTCCCATAAGCATACAGAGCTTCAGTCTGCTCCGCTCTCCGCCGGAAAGAGAAGAAACGGGTGTGTTTATGGCATCACCGCGGAAACCGAAAGCTGCAAGGCGGCTTCTCGCTTCAGGCATTTCTATTCTGCACTCGTACATCATTGTCTCAAGAACACTCAGATCAGGCTCTCTAAAGCTAACTATCTGGGGGAGATATGCTTTTTTTATGCTCGGGCCTGTTTTTACATAGCCGGTGTCAGGCGGAAGATCTGAGTTGATAATGTTCAGGAGAGTGGTCTTGCCGGTCCCGTTGTCACCCATTACCGCGACCCGTTCTCCGTTTTCTATAAGCAGCTCGAGGCCTGAAAAAAGCGCTTTGCCTGAATACTCTTTAGAGAGATTATCGGCATAGATGACATCGTCCCCGAGAAACTCCTTCTCTTTAAATCTCGCGGAGAGCTTTTTGACTTCTTTGGGTTTTTCTGATGTGCTGAGCTTATCGATTCTTTTTTCGATCGAGAAAGCTCTTTTATGCAGTTTATCCGCTCCCATGAAGGCCCAGAGGTGAAGCTTCTCTGCGGCCTCGGTCAGCTGTGCAATTTTTGCCTGGTCTTTTTCATACTGCTTAAGGCGCTCTTCAAATCTCCTCTGACGTTCTTCAACGTAGAAAGAATAGCTGCCTTTATAAAATTCGACTTTTCCGTTTGAAAGCTCAATCGATCTTGTCGATGTCCTGTCTAGAAAATAACGGTCATGACTTATTATCAGACAGGTCCCCTTGAATCGGGCTATGTAATCTTCCAGCCATTCTATGGAATGAAGATCAAGATGGTTATTGGGCTCGTCCAGCAGAAGGATGTCTGTGTCTTCGAGCAGAAGCCTTGCTATATTTACTCTTGTTTTCTCACCGCCGGACAGAAGCTCAAAGGTGCGCTCCCTCATGGAACTGTCTATCTTGAGCCCGTTAGCGATCTTATCTCTTTCATAATCGGCGTCATATCCGTTTCGAGCCTGGAACCCAGAAAGAAGCCGGTCATATTCGTTTAAAAGAGAGAGTGAGGAATCCGATTCCATTTTGAGTGCCAGATCGTCCAGCTTCTCTTTGGTTTCCCAGATCTCTCGCTGCGCGTATTTGAGCACATCTTCAACACACCAGCCGTAAGGATATACCGGGATCTGAGATATCAGTCCGAGGCGCTTGCCTGCCGCAATCGTTACATCACCGGAATCAGGTGCTATTTCCCCGCACAGTATACGGAATAAAGTCGTTTTTCCCGAGCCGTTCGGCCCGAGAATAGCGACTTTTTCCCCGCTTTCCACATTAAATGATATGCCGTCGAGTACTTTTTCGCCGTACTCGAAGGATTTTGAAAGGTCTTTTACACTGATATCGATCATGACATGGATTTTATAGCCTGATGCAGGAAGGTGTTCATCATGACGCCGGTCGTTGTAAGCCCTCCGCCAAGGTCTTTTTCTATAACTGCCACAAATGCCCACGGGTGTTCCTCGTCATATAGGAAACCTGTAAACCAAACATTGGAAAGGGAATCGGGATCTCCGTCTTCGTCAAGATCCTCTTCGATATAGTATCCCGTCTCGGCAGTGCCCGTTTTACCGCCGATCTTAAGATCCGGAAATGTGTAATAGCTGCCGTAGCCTTTTTCCACATTGTTTATCATGAGCTCTTTAAGCCTGTCCGCAGTGGATTCCTCGATCAGACGCGAGGCGGTAACAGTATCGGCATAAATAATATGAGGTCTGACAAGCATCCCGCCGTTTGCAATAGCAGCCACATATCTCATCATTGCATAAGGAGTAATAAGGTCTTCAGACTGGCCTATGCCGATCCAGGCAGTCTCCGGGTCTCCGGCGTATTCGGTCATTATATGTCCTGCAGGAGTCCTAATATAATCAATATTGAGTTCGCTGAGAAAACCGTACTTTTCCGCGTATTCTATGAGCCGTTCCTGCCCGACCTGAATTGAGATCTGGGCAAATGCTACATTGCAGGAGTTGGCAAGCGCCTGTTCGAAGTTCTGGTTGTAATGCTCCCCGGAGCATTTGATCAGAACTCCCGAGGTAATATAGTCACCGTCACAGTAGAACCTCTGTTCATCAAGGTTATCCAGGTTCTCAATAGCGGCAGCGGAAGTGATGAGCTTGAAGACCGAGCCCGGAGCATAGGTGGCGTTGACACATCTGTTAATAAAGACACCTTCGGGAAGCTCTTCATCTTCTTCAGCCAACGGATCCAGAGATGGAGAGGAGGCCATAGTGAGGATCTCGCCCGTTTTATAATTCATCATCATTATCGCGCCGTTTCTGCCTGCCAGAAGATTATATGCGAATATATTCAGACTGGAATCGACCGTAAGGGAGATAGAAGTATCTTCGCTTATTGTGACGCCGTTAATAATATCGTAGTGCCTCAGACCGTTCCAGAAGCTCGAGATAAGGCCGGAACCGACTCTTCCGCCGTAGTCGCCTGTTACGTGATAACAGGCCTCTCTGATGGAGGCGTAGTCTGAATATCTTTGTTCATCGGCATTGAAAGAAGCAAGCAGGTTGCCGCCTCTGTCATAGATCGAGCCTTCGACGCTGCTGCCTGTGCCGGGAAAATAGAGAGCCCAGTTCTCACCCTGTTCGAAGAAGCGTGTAATGTATACAAGAAGACCTGCTATGATACCGATAGCGAGTATGGTCACCGCGAGGGATCTGTTTACGATCTTTTTCATTCAGGACCCCTCCTTTGATCTTTTGAACTCCGGGATAACCGCAAAACTTCCCTGTTTTCTGGTATCAGCGCTTTTCAGAAACGCCATGAGCATCCAGCAAGAGATAAGAGATGTGCCACCTTTTGAGACAAAGGGGAATGTAACTCCGGTAAACGGCAGCAGATCTACTGAGCCGAAAACATTAAGGGCAAGTTGGACCATCATGATACTGACTGACGCGCAAGCTGCAATAGAGTAGTATGTGCTCCTGCCGCGCCGAGCGCTTCTGACAGCAAAAAAGGCAAGGGTAAGTATTGCTGTTATGCAGCAGAGAGCTGCAATCAATCCGTAGTTCTCGCAAATAAGGGCAAATACCATATCGGTATCAGCGGCAAATATCCTGTGAAGCCAGCCGTTACCCGGCATATTGCCGAAAAGACCTCCGGAAGCCGCAGCAGACATTGCTCTTGTCTGCTGATAGCCTTTGTCATATACATCCTCCCAAACATGGCCCCATGCGCTGAAACGATCAGCAACATACGGCCTTACCAGCAGTACCATGAAAACAGCCATTACAGCTTCTCCTACTGCCAGAAAAACAGTCGCGATCGAACCGGAGCGCATAAAGGATATTATAAGAAAACATATGAAGAATATCAAAGCTGTGCCGAAATCTCCTATCACAGCCAAAGCACCGACACATACTGCGGAAAAACCTATAAACAGAATAAGATTTCTTCTGTGGTAAAGATTTTCAAGTGTTGCAGCGCCGCAGAACACATAGGCGACTTTAACGAGCTCGGACGGCTGAAAAGAATAGCCGCCTATTGTCAGCCAGTTTGCAGCTCCGTAGGACACTGTTCCGGCAGCAACGTTCACGCCCAAAAGGCCCAATGCCAGTGCAGCTACTATATATCTGACCGCATGGCTGACTCTTCTTATATTCCGGAGCCAGAGCCCCAACAGAATAAACAGAACCACGCTAACCGTTATAAGGATCATCTGTTTATAGAGGTCGGCGGGCTCGGATATACAGACTACCGCAAGACCGAAAGTCGTGAGATAGAAGGCGAGGGTCTCAACTTCAAAACCGTTTCTGCGCATGGCCTTCATAAGCGCAAAGCAGACCCACTCCAAAAGAATGATAAGAAGAAAGCCTCCCGTTATCATTAAGATATGCTCATCGTCTGACAATGCCAATTGCATAAGCAGAAACAGCTGAAGGACAGTGAGTTCGAAAAGAGTCACTGACGGGAGAACAGTTTTGCCGGCACTCGTTCTTCTCTCGTTGAATTCGGCTCTTTCTTCATCGGAGACTGAATAGAAAAGCATCGGATTTCCGCCCAGATTGAGAACATCCCCGTCCTGGACCGGAAGGCCTTTGGCCTTTACCTGGTTGTTGTTGACCCAGACTCCGCCACGTGAAAAGATATCGTATATTTTCCACTCTCCCTTGCCGTTTCTGACCAGAGCGGCGTGTGTCCTGCTCAGGTTTCTGGCGTCAAGAAAGATATCGGAAGTGTGCGATCTGCCGATAATGTTTTCCCAGTGCAGTATCGGGATCTCTTCTTCACCGAATGAAATATATCCCCAGTATTCGTCTTCATAAGCTCCGCTGAGCATGCTTCTGATACACCTGACAATTATTGCCAGGGAGAGAAGAACGATTATATATCTTGAAGCGATGAGCGCATACTGAGTCAGTATATCCAAAGCAGTCTCCTCGAGAATTAAGTGCACAGAGCCTTTATTTGTCGACGTGCGGATTATACCATAAAGGGGAAAACTTAACAATAAGCCCGCCTGCAGATTGTAATTGACTAAAAATAATTATCGGGTATAATCATTTAACGGATAATTATTTAAAGGCGGTTATCAAAAATGAGTGATTGTACACATGATTGCAGCACATGCGGACAAAGCTGCAGAGACAGGGGAAATCCGGACAGGCATGAGTTCCGAGTTGATCTGAACCCGGGCTCAACAGTTAAAAAAGTAATCGCGATAGTGAGCGGAAAAGGAGGAGTCGGCAAATCTTTTGTCACATCCCTTCTTGCTTCTGAAATGCAAAGAAGAGGGCATAATGCCGCAATTCTGGATGCAGATATTACCGGCCCGTCCATACCAAAGTCCTTCGGTATAACCGGTCACGCGATGGGAACAGATACATATCTTTACCCGGCATATACAAAATCCGGAATACAGATCATGTCCATGAACATGATCTTGGAAGACAATTCCCAGCCTGCTGTCTGGCGCGGCCCGGTGATTGCCGGAGCAGTCAAACAGTTCTGGAGCGATGTTCTTTGGACAGATGTCGACTATATGTTTGTTGATATGCCTCCCGGAACAGGTGACGTCCCTCTTACAGTGTTCCAGTCATTGCCGGTAGACGGGGTGGTTATAGTTACATCTCCTCAGGACCTTGTTTCAATGATCGTTGCCAAAGCTGTTAATATGGCAAAGATGATGGATGTGCCCATAATCGGTGTTGCCGAAAACATGTCATATCTCAAATGCCCGGACTGCGGGAAAGAGATAGAGGTCTTCGGAAGCTCAAAGGTTGCGGAGACAGCAAAGCAGTTTGAGATTCCGCATACTGCAAGGATCCCCATAGACCCTGCTTTTGCGGCGATGGTAGACGCTGGAGAGGTCGAGAGCATAAGCTGCGATGCCCTCTCTGAAATTGCGGATGCGATAGAAAAAATCGAGGTAGCCGGATAAATGGATTATTCTCACATCAAAATTACAGATCCTGAGATCTATGCTGCAATGCAAAGCGAGCTGTCCAGACAGAGAGACCACATAGAGCTGATAGCTTCTGAAAACTTTGTAAGCCCTGCAGTTATGGAAGCAATGGGCAGCCATCTCACCAACAAGTATGCTGAAGGATATCCTGCAGCGCGATACTACGGCGGCTGTGAGTATGTGGATGTGGTCGAGACGCTTGCACGCGACAGAGCGGTCAGACTCTTCGGAGCTGATCATGCAAATGTGCAGCCTCATTCCGGTTCCCAGGCAAATGTGGCGGTCTATCTTGCACTGCTGAAACCCGGTGACACCATACTAGGAATGGATCTGAGCCACGGCGGACATCTGACTCACGGCTCTAAGGCATCCATCTCCGGCAAGTATTTCAATGCCTCTTTTTACGGGGTAAATCTTGAGACAGAACTAATAGATTATGATCTGGTCAGAGAAGCCGCTTTAAAGAACCGGCCAAAGCTGATTATTGCAGGAGCAAGTGCCTATCCGAGGATTATAGATTATGCGAAGTTCCGTGAGATAGCGGATGAGGTCGGTGCATATCTTATGGTAGACATGGCGCATGTTGCTGGGCTTGTAGCCGCAGGCCTTCATCCCAATCCGGTGCCGTATGCCGATGTGGTCACCACAACGACGCACAAGACTTTGAGAGGCCCCAGAGGAGCATTGATACTGTGCCGCGATGAGCTCTCAAAGAAGATAGATTCTGCAGTTTTTCCCGGAACACAGGGTGGCCCTTTGATGCATGTAATAGCAGCAAAAGCAGTTTGCTTTAAGGAGGCACTCTCGCCTGAATTCAAGGAGTATCAGAAACAGATCGTTTCAAACTGCAAGGCTCTCGCCGATGCCCTCAAGGAGGGCGGCGTCAGGCTCGTTTCGGGCGGAACAGATAATCACATGATACTTGCGGATGTATACAGTATGGGCAGAACGGGAGCGGAAGTACAGAATCTCCTGGATATGGCCAATATTACTGCAAATAAGAATACGATACCGAATGAAACGCTCTCGGTCAAAGTCACCTCAGGTATGCGCTTCGGCACCCCGGCGGTTACTACAAGGGGAATGAAAGAAGACGAAATGCGCAGGATAGCATCCCTGATAACCGATGTCATAAAAGACGGGGAAGATGCAGTGCCTGCAGTCAAGGAGAAGGTTATTGAACTGACTTCCGAATTTCCGCTGTATAACGGGATAATTTAAAATGAAAAGCTGCCTTTGAGCAGCTCACTCAGGAACAATATAATATCAACCTGTGTAAAACAAATTCTCAAGCGGTGACAACACAGAAACAGACCACATCTTGGGGCTAAGATCCCCAGATGTGGTCTTTATTCTTGCTCTATTAACATTTTTAATCGGAAGAGATTCTTCGTATTAAATAATACGGATCGCTTTGCTCAGTCTTTTGTCCCTTATGATAAGCACAACAGATAACGACAAGTATAATATCCAAGCAGTGAATCAATTATAAAAAGATTATTTTAAATAGCTGTTGACATATCTGAAAACTTGTGTTATTGTATTAATCGCTTAATACAATAACACAAAGGAGGTTCCACATGGACTTTGTTTTTCAGGGTTCCCGGCCGATCTGGCAGCAGCTCACAGAACAGCTGCGGCAGCGGATCGTGACCGGTGTGTATCCGCCCGGGTCCCGGTTCCCTGCAGTCCGTGAGCTGGCGCAGGAAGCGGGTGTCAACCCGAATACCATGCAACGCGCCATGGCCCAGCTGGAAGCGGATGGTCTGCTGATAACGAACCGGACGCAGGGGCGGACCGTCACCGATCAACCGCTCGCGCTGGATGAAATGCGACGGCTGCTTGCCGAGACGCATATCGAAAACTATTTTCAAGAAATGAAGGCTCTGGGTTTCGACCGCGACGCCGCGGTAAAAATGCTCGGAGAGAAAGGAACGAAGAATGAGTAATGAATTGGTTAGATGCCTTGCTCTGACCCGGAATTTCGGCCCGATCCTGGCACTTGACCGTGTTGATCTGGTTCTTGAGCCGGGGAAGATTATCGGTCTTCTCGGTCCGAACGGCTCCGGCAAGACAACGCTGATCAAAATCTTAAACGGGCTCCTGCAGCCGACATCAGGCTCTGCCCTCATAAACGGAAAAACACCCGGCCCGGCAACTAAGAAGCTGATCAGTTACCTGCCCGACCGTGGTTATTTCCCCGAGTGGATGAAGGTAGGGGACATGATCGACCTGTTTGGCGACTTCTACGATGATTTTGACCGCGTGAAGGCCGAAGACATGTGCCGTGCCCTGCAGCTGGATCTTGCACTCCCGATCAAGACGCTTTCCAAAGGAACCAGGGAGAAGATGCAGCTGATGCTGGTGATGAGCCGCAGCGCACAGCTCTACCTGTTGGACGAGCCCATCGCCGGCGTAGACCCTGCCGCGCGCGATTTCATTATGCATACGATTCTGACAAACTACAATGAGTCAGGTTCTGTGCTGATCTCCACACATCTCATCTCTGATGTGGAGCAGGTGCTGGATGAGGCGGTCTTCCTCCAGCAGGGCCGTGTGGTCCTGCATGAATCTGTCGACAGTATCCGGGAACGAACCGGAAAAAGCGTGGATGATCTCTTCCGCGAGATGTTCCGCGCCGGAAATTGGGAAGGAGGCAACAACAATGCTAGGTAAATTGATGAAGTATGATCTCCGTTCATGCCTTCGGAAATTCTGGATGCTCTGGGCTGGACTGGCGGCACTGGCAATGCTGAACGGATACACGATCAATCATGTGCTGGACAACAGCAGGTTTAGCGGATTACCCGCATTTCTCTTCGGCGTTCTGCCGCTGATTCTATTCTTTGTGCTCGGTATCGCAACGGCGATCCTGATCCTGGTGTTCATCTGCGACCGCTTTTACAAAGGCCTGCTCGGTGATGAAGGCTATCTTGCCTTCACGCTTCCGGTCAGCTCTGCGGAACATATCGCGTCCAAGGCACTGGTATCGCTGATACTCATGATCATCAGTGCTGTTGTCGTGGTCATCAGCGCCGTCCTTCTCTTCTCCGTCGGCGATTGGAGCAATTTCTCCTCATTCCTCGCAAGCCTTGCACAGAAGATCCGCGAGATCTCCTGGCCGAAGGGAACCTTCGGCCTTGTGGTAGAGGGAATCGTTTTCTTCCTGGTCGGCAGTTTGGCGCAGACACTGCACATCTATCTGGCCATCTCCATCGGGCACCTCGCCAGGAAGCACCGTGTCGCTTACGCGATCCTCGCCTATATCGGGATCAACATCGTTCTCTCGATCATCCTCAACATCATCGGCAGTCACGGACTCAGCTTCCTGGAGAACCTTTCGTTCTTTATGGTCGATGCCTCGGGATTCCACGGGAGTCTCCGCGATGTACTGCTCGCCGGCGCCTCGCTGATTCTGGGCCAGCTTGTTCTCTGTGCCGCTTTCTTCTTTGGCACCAAGGCGATCCTTGATCACAGACTAAATCTGGAATAACAGGCACCAATATATAAGCATCGTTTCTTTGTATTCGCAGTATAAATTGGAAAATACAAAATGAAAAGCAGCCATAAGGCTGCTTTTTTATATGATATACAATTAATTATTCGTTTATAAACAGGACTCCCATACAACCCGGGCCGCAATGGCTTGCAACGGTGCATCCTGCATAAGTGTGGTGGATCTCCCTCGGATTGACCTCTTGCTGAACGTATTCAATGAGCTCACTGATGATTTCCTGATCTATTCCGCCGCTCTCGGTAATGAAAACATGGCCTGGTCTGATTTTCTTTCCGGCGATACGCTCTTTGACATATTGCACATAAAATGCTTTCGAGTTACCGCGGTATTTCTTGTATACTCCGAGCTCTTTGTTCTTCATTTCAAGCCCCGGCTTGAGTCCCAGGATATTTGCTGCCATTGCAGCAACACCTGAGCACCTTCCGCCTTTTGCCATGAATTTCAGAGTGTCAAGCACGAAACTCGTATCTGTTTTCGGGCGGATATCCTCTTCAATATATCTGACTATCTCAGCGGCGGTCATCCCGCGCCCGACTGCTTCTGCAGCTTCTATCATCTCGAGAAGAACTCCGCTTGAGAGCATCTCGCTGTCGATAACATATACACCCTTCAACGCTTCAGCAGCCAAGCATGCTGCGCTGTATGTTCCTGAAAGGGCAGAACTGATATCAAAATGGATAATCTCATAACCTTCATTTATGAAAGGCTTGAAGAAATCAATAAATTGACCGATATTCGGCGCGGCTGTCGCAGGCAGAGAGCCGTCTTCATAGAATGCTTTGTACATGTCATCAACGGAGAAGTTGACTCCATCGAGATAGTTTTTATCCCTGAGGGTAATTGTCAGCGGAATGATCTTGAAATTGTAACGCTCCTTAAGATCAGCAGGGACATCACAGGTGCTGTCTGCAGTAATCAGGATCTTATTTGTCATTCCCAAGTCCTTTGTCTCCGATAGGAACCAGTTTGCACTGCACTACAAACCTGGCGTCATTGTATTCATATGTACATGTTGAAAGGGTAACTATATTATCCTTGACATCGACACTCACGCCGGTTTCAACAAGGGAGTTTCCGGAGCATTTGTCGAGATAACTGCGGAAAGCATTGTCATCATTAAATGTGATCGTATACGCGTCCGAATCGTAGTCGGTAATGTATGCTGAAAAGACGACAAGCTTGTAGTCCTGATCCGGAGTCATGAGATAAAGGGTTTTGTGCTCGTTATAATATTTGGGATCCTTATAGCTTGTAAGTGATCTGAACATCGAACCGTCCAGCATATTATGACCGTATATTATGGTGTTCCGGCTGGAAAAATCTCTTTGATTCAGACAGTTAGCAAACAGCGAACCGCCCGCATTGTATGTTCCGTCGTAGAGAGTATAGATATAATCGTCGTTGTCCTCGCCGATAAGGACCGGATAGTCGATGACTGTGTTTTCGCTGTAAAGCCAGCCTATTATGTCCTTGTTAATATCATTCAGCTTATCAAAATCCACTTCTTTTGGGGGATACTCTATGACGTCCGGTTCAGCGGAAACCTCGGGATCCGGAACAGATGAAGGCGCTGCGGTAGCGGTTACTTTTCCGGACAGACTGTCATACGCCTCGCGGCTTTCACGATACGATCTGACACTGTTTGCCAGCTTGTATCCGCTGAAGAGGAATATGACCAGGCACACTGCAACTAAAGCAATAAGCAGTCCGCGCTTAAGGGCTCCGTTTTTCGCTTCCTTATTCGCTGACGGATCTTTAATTTTTTTATCAGCCATGATTTCCTGCCTCACAATAATGATTTAACAATTAATTATAGCAAATAATATAGAAAAAGCAATACTTCTGAATCTGTGTCTGTCCCGGGCATGTTGCGCCCGCGGCCAGTTCGTGATATAATTTACAAAATTAAAGCTACTGAAAGAAGGATACAGTTAATGGGTGATTATGTCTTGAGTTGCTGCTCAACAGCTGACCTTACGAAAGAACACTTTGCCGCCAGGGGAATATACTATGTATGTTTCCACTATGAGCTTGACGGTGTCGAGCATCCTGACGATCTCGGGGAGTCTATTCCTTTTCCAGATTTTTACAAGGCTATTGAAGACGGCGCGATGACCAAGACTTCGCAAGTCAATACAGACCAGTATATAGCTCATTTCACGCCTTTTCTTGAGGCGGGAAAGGATATAATTCATGTCTGCCTTTCATCGGGCATCAGCGGCACGATCAACTCTGCCAAAAGCGCAGCAGAACTCTTAAAAGAAAAATTCCCAGAGAGAAAGATATATATAATAGATTCCCTCGGCGCTTCCTCAGGCTACGGGCTTTTGATGGATTATGCCGCGGACAAAAGGGATGAGGGCATGAATGTTGATGAGTGCGCACGGTGGATAGAAGAGCATAAGCTCAATCTGCACCACTGGTTCTTTTCCACCACGCTCAAGTATTATGTCAGAGGCGGAAGGATCTCCAAGACAGCCGGCGTCTTCGGCGGATTGCTCGATATCTGCCCTCTGATGAATATGGACAACCTCGGTAGACTCATCCCCAGATATAAGATCCGCACAAAGAAAAAAGTTATCAATGCAATAGTGAATAAAATGGAAGAGTGCGCTGACGACGGTATCAACTACAGCGGCAAGTGCTATATTTCACAGGCAGGCTGTTATGATGATGCCAGAGCTGTTGCAGATCTTATCGAGGAGCGTTTTAAAAAGTTAAACGGTAAAGTTGAGATATATTATGTCGGAACGACTATAGGCAGCCACACAGGCCCGGGAACGGTAGCACTGTTCTTCATGGGAAGCAGGAGGATCGATTAAGATCCCGCCATCTCACCGAAACCTTTAAGCCTGGGAAAACCCTGCTGTCTCAGGGCTTCATAACACAAGATCGCCACGGAGTTTGAAAGATTCAGACTCCGTGCGTCGTCTATCATGGGAATGCGTATACAGCGGGCTCTGTATTTTTCTCTGAGAGAAAGAGGCAGCCCCGCCGTTTCTTTACCGAAAAGAATGGAGATATTTCCGCTTAAGTCCGCGCTTGAATAGTCCCGCGGGGCCTTTGTCGTTGCAAGAAATATATTATCATCTCCGTTTTTTTCGAAATAATCGGCGATGTTTTCATAGACCGAAATGTCGACAAGATGCCAGTAGTCCAGGCCTGCCCGTTTTACTGCTCTGTCCGAGATATCGAATCCCAGAGGCTTTACAAGATGCAGCCTTGATCCGGTACAGGCACAAGTTCTGGCCACTGCTCCGGTATTAAACGGGATCTCCGGTTCAACAAGCACTATATTTATCATTACGGCAAGTCCTTTCGTTTAATGGCGTCGCTCAAACTCTGTATGAACAAATTGCACAAATTTTTGTAAAAATTTTGTGCATATCTGACAAAAATTCATTCATTGTTTGACGAAGTTTAACCTGATTCTTATAATTAATAGGGTATTTATCGAAAAAACTATTAAGGGGTGGTTAATTTTGAAAGATCTCAAGCATCTGATCTATCTTGAAAACCTGCTTCAGAACGCCAACAACGAACTGATAACGCAGGCAAAAAGCGAGGGGAAGATCTGTGTGGGCTATCTCTGCGAGAACTCACCGGAGCCTCTTCTTAACGTTGGCAACGCATTCTCCGTAAGGCTTACGGCGCCCAACTCCGGAAGTATGGATATCGCCACATATTATATGACGAACCTCCTCTGTGAAACAAGCCGGGCGATCCTCGAAAGGGCGGTAGAAGGCGGTTTTAATTTTGCTGACTGCCTCATTACTCCGGACGGATGTACGATGCTTAACCGCGGGGCCGAGAATATCGAGCTGCTTCACGCCATGGGCAAGGATAATGACAAGTTCTTCTACCAGTACATGGAAATTCCGATGAAAGCAGACGAGAACGGTGTTGCGCTGTTAAAGGTACAGAGCGAGAACCATATTCTGAAGCCCTTGCACGAGGTATACGGAATAGATATTTCAGAGGAGTCTATCAGGAAATCTGTCGCGGATCACAATGAGATATGCAATATCATACGGCAGCTCGGCGATTTCCGCAAGGAGGAAAAACCGAGAATAACCGGGTACGAATTTGCAGTTTTAACTTTGGCGACATACAGAGCTCCCAAATATCTGCTAAAGGATATCCTGAACGAGACTCTTGAAGAAGTGAAAACGCGTGAGCCGGATGAAAAGGCTTACCGAGCCAGGGTTCTTGTTGTCGGATCGGAGGGCGATGACCCTGAATTCATTAAACTGATCGAGGATACCGGAGCATATGTATGTGCGGACCGCTACTGCTTCGGTTCCCTGCCGGGCAGAGACCCGATAATTCTCAATGATGAGGAAGACGCACTCACGCAGATCTGCAGACAGTATACGATGCGCGCCCAATGCCCGAGATATATGAATATGGAGAAAGTATACGGGCGGAAACAGTATGTATACGACCTGGCAAAAGAATACAAGGCAGACGGCGTGTTATACCAGCAGATCAAGTTTTGTGACCCGTGGGCTTACGAGAGAACATTGGGCTCCGCAATGCTCAGGGATGATTACGGGATGCCGGTGCTTTCCGTCGACAGACCGTACAACATAAAATCATCTATGGGACAGATGAGGACACGTGTACAGGCCTTCGTCGAAAGTCTTGAGATCAAAAAGATACAGGGAGGCGCGAAATAATGGAAGTTATCAAAAATCCTGTAAAAAGAGCGGGGGAGCAGACCCTCGGACAGCTGTATAACACCGGAAAAGTGCGTAAACGCCGCGAGTGGAGAGGCATTAAGGATACTTTCTATGATTACACAAGATGGCTCTACCTTGTATCTGTTCTGGCAAGATTCATAGCTGTTCCGAGAAACATAAAAGGATTCTTCCGTTACAGATGGATGGCAAACTATCTGGGCGTCATGCACGGAATGGATAAGTTTACGATAGGTTTGCGTGATGAAGCTCTTCGTATAACCCATATTTCCATGAACTATGTCATAGCGGATGTTACACAGGCAATCGCCAACTGCTTCAGAGGCGACAGGAGAGTGGGAAATGACGTGGAGTACTCCAAACGCTGTGTTCTGACGGATGAGAACTCGATGACCTGCTTCATGATGGGCTTCGATAAAGACGAAACCCCGGCTATATTGCGCGAAGTTCCGACAATGTTCGCGGCCAACATCTTCAATCAGAATTCCACCACACATTATCTCGATGTCGCCCAGCAGTACGGCATTGCCGGAGATGTA
Source organism: Oscillospiraceae bacterium (assembly GCA_017430455.1). Classification (GTDB taxonomy): domain Bacteria; phylum Bacillota; class Clostridia; order Oscillospirales; family Oscillospiraceae; genus Limivicinus. The sequence continues at coordinate 284,951 of JAFRMX010000023.1, read as the reverse complement.
TGCCCGATGCCCGAAGCTGAGGCCGGAATATCGATCGAGGATGACTTCTGTGTACTCGGAGCCTGCGCTGTGCAGAATAATACGACCTGTGACGGATCCCTCATGGGCAACGGTATTATTGCAAAGCGTTTGGAGCGAGAATACGGCATCCCGACCTTCCAGCTGGGTACTCCTTTGAGACATACTGAGGATGATGTTCAGGATTATGCTGCACAGGAGATCAAGAATGCCATTGCCTTCATTGAGGAGCATACTGGTCACAAGTGGAACTGGGACACATACTTCAAATGCGCAAAGAGAGTCAACGATGCTACCCGCAAGCGCATTGCGCAGCTTGAGATAAACTCATCCCCATATCCCCAGTTCGTCGGCGCCTGCTTCAGTCTTTATAATGATACCAACTACATGGGCAACTGCGGCAGGAATGAAGGCTTTGTAAAGAAAGACGAAAAGCTTCTTAAACTCGCGGAAAAAGGCTATAAAAACAAGAGAATGCTGGCTCCGGAGTACAGACACCGCGCTATCATCTGGGGCGTACAGCCGCAGTACACGATAGATATGCTTTACTGGCTGATCCAATGCTGGGGTATCGTTCCTCTGGCAGACATGCTTTCTCTTGTAAATACCAAGATGATCGCCGAAGAGGACACTCCCGAAAACCGCGAGCAGGCTTACTACGATATGGCCATGCTGAATGAAGAGATGATCATGCGCAATCATACTCACGGCGGCTACAAGGTACTTGTGGACGAGCTGTGGGAGACCTGCGAAAAGATGCACGCGGACATGGTAATTATGTGGGAGCATATGTCCTGCAAAGCCCTTACAGGTATGCACGGGCAGTTCGAGGAACAGGCCAGAGAAAGAGGCTTGCATCTTATCTGGGTCGGACACGATCTTTGCGACCCGAGGGTCTATACCCGTGAGGCCATCAGAAACCAGGTCAACCTTTATATGAGAGCCGTACTCAGAGAGGAACCGCTGGATCCCTCTATCGAACATCTTCCGGACGATAATGCATGGTAAAGGAGTAAAGATATGTCCAAAGTTCTTAAAATTCTTTTGAAAATATTTCTCTGTGTTTTCGGCCTCTTTGCAGTGACCTTCCTGATCTACTTCTTCAATCTGGATATGAAAGCCACATCGATGATAGAGCCGTTCCTCATTAAACACTACGACAATATGGAGAGAAAGTACTATCTGTGAACAATAAAAATTCGGAGGCGGGGATACCGTCTCCGCTTGCTATTTAAAGGTCTTTGTGATAGATTATAGCGGTAAAAAAGCAGGGAACCTGCAAGGAGGGTTAACATGAATTACAGCGAGATCATCGAAGCCGCGAGGACACAGGTCGGCCCGGTATGCAAGGCATGCCCGGTCTGCAACGGACTCGCATGTAAAAACCATATTCCGGGTCCCGGTTCAAAAGGCTCGGGAACGGTTTTTGCGAGGAATTATTCCGCATGGCAGGAATACTTCGTAAATATGGATACGATCTGTGAGAACAGGGAAGCAGACACAAAATTCGATTTCTTCGGAAACACGTTTGAGATTCCTGTATTTGCTGCTCCGATAGGAGCCATGAAACTGCATTACGGCGATAAGTATAACGACCATCAGTACAATGACATTCTTGTGCGCTCCTGTGCCGAGGCAGGCATCGCTGCCTGGGTAGGGGACGGCGTGGATGATACGATGCTTCCTGATGCCATTTCGACGATAAAAAAATACGGAGGAAGAGGAGTTCCCACTATAAAGCCCTGGAACAGAGACAAGGTCTTGGGAAAACTTGAATGCGCAACTAATGCCGGTGTTATGGCGGCAGCAATGGATGTTGATGCTGCAGGACTTCCGTTCCTCAAGAATTACGGTTCGGATGCGGGCAGCAAGACTGTTGCAGAACTCAGCGAAATAACAGCGAGTGCAAAAATGCCGTTTATCGTAAAAGGAATAATGACTGTGAAAGGCGCGCAGAAGGCCCTTGAAGCAGGAGCAAAGGGAATTGTAGTTTCTAACCACGGCGGCAGAGTTCTTGATGGATGCCCCGCGACAGCCGATGTGCTTCCTGAGATAGCGGACGCTGTCAAAGGCAAACTCATGATCTTGGTCGATGGCGGAATAAGGACCGGACTTGATGTGTTTAAAGCGATCGCGCTCGGAGCAGATGCTGTATTGATTGGAAGACCTTTCGTAACGATGATCTATGGTGCAGGATCTGAAGGAGTTGCCGTTTATGTGAATAAGCTCAAAGCAGAGCTTAAGGACACTATGTCTATGTGCGGCGCCCACTCGCTTTCCGAGATCAGCAGGGATATGATCTACGGCTTTTGATTTTTGACTACTTGAACTCAGGGGAAGAATATGAGCAGAGCAACAGGGAAAGGCAGACAAGGCGCAGGGAGGACTGTTTTGACAGTTTTCTTCCTGATATTGGTCGCTGTATTCGGATATCTTCTTTATAAAGAGATAAGTTATAAACGCGATGAAAAAGCAGCTGATGAATTGGAGCAGATCACTGATTACAAAGCTGTTATTACGGCGGAAGAGATCCCGCAGCTGGATCGTTTTAAAAATCTTGAAACTCTTGATCTCACCGGGAGTACATGCTATGACGAGATCGACGCCTATATAGCATCTCATCCTGAGGTCAATGTTATATACTCTGTGGACCTCGGAGGGACTGTTGCCGATCACAATGCCAGGGTTCTGGATATTTCTTCCGGTGCATACGACTATGATATTCTTGTCTCTGCTGCAGACAATCTTCCGTACGTAATGTCGGTAAATCTCGGCGCGACTGAGCTTACGGCTGATCAGGTCGAAACACTGAAAAGTCTTTTCCCGAAAGCGGATTTCAGCTATTCGGTTTCATTAATGGGAAAAAGTTACCCGACTGATTCTACCGAGATAGACCTGAGAGGTGTTACAGCTGCAGATCTGGACAAGGCTCTCAATGCAGTCAGGATGCTTCCGGAGCTGAGTAATATAAACATTAAGGGATCTCCGCTGACAATAGAGGAGGTCGGGCGCATCACGGAAGCCTGTCCGGATGCACTCGTTGAATATGATGTTACCCTTTTCGGACAGACTTTCTCTCTGACAGATGAGATCGTCGAGTACAGGAATGTCGATATAGGCGATTCAGGCCTTGAACAGTTCAGGAAAGTGCTTCCTCTGATGAAACATACCAGAAAGCTCCTTCTTGAAAACTGCGGAACCTCAAATGAAGCTGTTGACGCTTTAAGAGCTGAATTTCTCCCGACGACTGAAGTCGTGTGGAAAGTCCTCGTCGGCGGCAGCGAGCTGTACACAGACTGCCCCACCATTTGGATCAACGGGCTGAATGACGATACGGCATATAATCTCCGCTATTTCTATAATTGTAAACATATGGATATAGGGGAGAGCACAATTTCAGATCTGAGCTTTCTGGAACATATGCCTAATCTGGACATCCTTATTGTTGCCTGCGGCAATATCAGCGATATTACCCCGATAGGCAGTCTGAAAAACCTCTGGTATCTGGAGACCTTCGATCAGCATGTCATGACTCTTACAGATATAAGCGCTCTTTCAAACTGCACAAAGCTCGAACACCTCAATTGTACCGGCAATCAGATAAGCGATTTGAGTCCTCTTGATAACCTGCCTCTCAAGCGGATGTATTTAATGAATGATTACGCGCTTAGTGAAGAAGACAGGGAAGAGTTTGAAGAAAAGCATCCCGACTGTGAGTGCAATTTCATCTGCTCCTGGCAGGCATCAGGAGCCACAGGGGGATGGAGAGTCAGCGATTATGGCGTTTCAAGTGAAGTCTATCTTGATCTGTGCCGGATCTTTTACGGTCATTATGGCAGGGTCAGCAACAGATCTCCGGACTTTGATGAAAGCTATGTGCACCCTGATCCTGTAACAATATATAAAGGAGATTTAACATGAGCAACGTAAGACCTGAGAGCATGCAGCGCATAAATAACGAAGAACTGGCAAATGCCTTTATCGCAGAACAGACAAAGGCTCTAAAAGAACAGATAGGGGACAATAAGGTCCTGCTCGCATTGTCCGGAGGCGTGGATTCGTCTGTTACAGCGGCACTGCTTATCCGTGCTATAGGCAAGCAGCTGACATGTGTACATGTAAACCACGGACTGCTCCGCAAGGGCGAGCCTGAGCAGGTAATAGAAGTGTTCCGCAATCAGATGGACGCGAACCTCATTTATGTGGATGCAACAGACAGATTCCTTGATGCTCTCGCGGGAGTGGATGACCCCGAAAAAAAGAGAAAGTTGATAGGAAAGATATTCATAGATGTTTTTGCCGAGGAAGCCAAAAAGCTCGACGATATCAAATTCCTTGCCCAGGGGACAATATACCCCGACATACTTGAAAGCGACGGAGTAAAAGCACACCACAATGTCGGCGGCCTGCCTGAGGATCTGAATTTTGAGCTCGTAGAGCCGGTAAAATTTCTCTATAAAGATGAGGTCAGAGTTGTCGGTAAAGCTCTCGGCCTTCCTGACAGTATGGTATACCGTCAGCCCTTCCCGGGACCCGGGCTCGGTGTCAGATGTGTCGGCGCCATTACGAGAGACCGCCTCGCTGCCCTCAGAGAGGCTGACGCCATCGTACGGGAAGAGATAGGTAAGCTGGAAGTAAAACCCTGGCAGTATTTTGCTGTCATTCCGGATATGAAATCGACCGGTATCAAAGACGGAAAGCGTTATATGGGCTGGGCAGTTGTAATAAGAGCTGTCAATACCATTGATGCAGTTGCTGCAGATTCCTTCGATATTCCGACCGATGTTCTCTTCAGGATGCGTAACCGTATTATTGCGGAAGTACCGGGAGTCAACAGAGTGCTCTGGGATATATCGGACAAGCCGGTTTCCACTATAGAGTGGGAGTAACTCGCTGCTTGGCGATAATGTAATTTGCCCGTAAGGAGGAGCAGTGGACAGGATAAAGATCACCGCCGGTGACCTCATGCATGTATACGGAAGTCAGGCAACCGGTGTAGACTATACTGTTCGCCTGTGTCTCCGAATGACGGACAGCGTTGAGGAGAAGGCTCTCAGAAAAGCGGTCTCTGCCACAGAGAAACGGTATCCCTATCTTTGTGTAACGCTGAAGGAAGATAGCAGGGAATACTATTATGTCAGGAATCAAACCCCTGTACAGCTGATCCGTACATCGGAGCGCATACGCCTTAATGACCCTGTATCAGGCGGCCACGTCTGGGCAGTATGTTATGACGATGATCGCATATTTCTTGATTTTTATCATGGGATCGCTGACGGAGCGGGAATGTACACGGTTCTTTCAACGCTTCTGTATTATTACTGCAGGGAGTGCTACGGAACGGATGATCATGAAGGAATCCGTACATTGGAGGATGAGATACCGACCGTGGAAACGGAGGATCCGTTGGACGCGTGTCCTCCAATCACTCTTTCCTCATCAGAAGCCAAAGAACCGCCCCATGCTTTTTCTCTGATCGAAGACGCTGGGATGAGCCTCACAGATGTCCGCTATCATGATATCGAGATCCCGGAAGAGGCTTTTCTAAAGTTTGCTTTCGAAAATGACGCTTCTCCCGGAACAATGATCGCCCTCCTTACTGCAAGAGCCATCGACGGGTTCCATCCTATCCGTAACAAGCCTATAACAGGTGCTTATGTTGTGAACACCAGACCTATGATAGGCGCACCGCTGAATCACCACAACTGTTTGAGCACTGTAAGGCTGGAGTATACGGACCGGATCCGTAAAATGCCCCTGATGACACAGTGTACGGTCTACCGAGGAAAAACCATTCTCCAGAGCGACAGTGATAATATTATACCTGTCATGGCAGCCTATGCAGGTCGGAACAAAGCCATAGAAGCTGCGTTTCCGCTTCGGGAAGCCAGAGAAAAGGCATTTTATGAGCCGTTTGACTGCGGCAACACCTATTTCACTTATCTGGTCAGTTATGTAGGGAAATGGCGTTATGATCAAATCGGGCAGCACATCCGGGAATTCTATACACACGCGCCTGCGACCTTCTATTTCCTTCTGGAGATCTCCGCGGTGAACGGGCGGCTGTTTCTCACAGTCCAGCAGAGATTTGCTGAGGATAGGTATCTGGAAGCCCTTTTAAAGCAGTTTGATGAGAACGGGATCCCTTACAGGATCAGCCGTTCGGGGAAAGGCGACAACGCCGCTTTCTCAGGGCCGTATAAGGGGGAGTAGACCTTATTCAATAAAACTGAATGCAGCAAAAGCCTTGTGCAGCACGGGAGTGTGCAGCACAAGGCTTTGCTTTATATATCTGAGGTGATGAACTCCTGTTGTCAGGATCTTGTTTCCTCCAGCACAGGACGTATTTTCCCAAGAAAACCATCAACCTGCTCCGGACATCTCCCGATATACAGCGCAGGGTCAAGCAATAGAGTCATCTCTGATTTGTTCAGACAAAACGAATCTTCTTCTGCAAGCATGGAAATGAGATCGCAATCATGACCGTTCTTTATTCTTTCGGAAGCAGCCATGGAACATCTCCGGATAACTTCGTGAAGCTCCTGACGGTCTCCTCCGCGCTTGACCGCCTCCATCAGAAGGTTTTCAGTGGCAATGAAGGGCAGATACTCCCGAACAGATCTTTCTATAATCTTCTCATTTACTTTCATCCCGGACGAGACTTTTCTGACAAGAAGGAGTATTGAGTCAGCGCAGAGAAATCCTTCTGGAAGGGAAATACGCCTGTTTGCGGAATCATCCAGTGATCTCTCCAGCCATTGGAGCGAAGCTGTCATCGGAGCATTCGCTGCGTCTGCCATCAGGTATCTGGCAAGTGAGCAGATCCTCTCGCAGATTACGGGATTTCTCTTATACGGCATGGCAGAAGAGCCGACCTGTTTCTCTCCGAAAGGTTCCTCGATCTGGCGGTCATGCTGGAGAAGGCGTATATCGTTTGCCATTTTGCAGGCGCTCTGCGCTATTGCTGACAATACGTTCATTATTCTGCTGTCAGTCTTTCTCGGATAGGTCTGCCCGCATACACCGTAACATGAATCAAAACCGAAATCCTTTGCAAGTCTTCTGTTCATCTCATCTGTCTTTCCGGTATCTCCGTTGAAAAGATCAAGAAAACTTGCTTCTGTTCCGGTAGTGCCCCTGCACCCGAGGAATCTGATATTTTTAAGTGCAAAATCGATCTCTTCAATATCAGACAGAAAATCCTGGATCCACAGCGTTGCCCGCTTTCCCATGGTGACAAGCTGTGCAGGCTGGTAATGGGTATATCCGAGAGTCGGAAGACTTTTATATTTTTTAGCAAAGTCTGCAAGAATATCAATTACGCAAACGATCTGCTTTCTGAGATATAAAAGAGCATCCCGGTAAATAATAAGATCGGCATTGTCGGTAACGTAGCAGCTGGTGGCGCCGAGGTGTATGATGCCGGCGGCGGAAGGGGCTGCTTTTCCGAAAGCGTAAATATGCGCCATTACATCGTGGCCGATCTCTTTTTCTCTTTCTCGGGCACACTCATAATCGATATCAGTTATATGCGCATACAGCTCATTCACCTGGGCCTCGCTTATCGGCAGGCCAAGCTCCATTTCTGCTTTGGCCAGCGCAGCCCATAGTTTTCTCCACGTCTGGTATCTGACATCGGCCGAAAAGAGTCGGAGCATGTATTCGGAAGCATAGCGTGAAGAAAACGGTGATTCATACCGGTCTGTCATAAGATCATCTCCTGATGATGCTCTCGCGCTCCGGCCCGACTGAAACATAGATTATCGGACAAGCAAGAGAGCGTTCAATGAATAAAACATAGTCCTTTGCGGCTTTCGGAAGCTCGTCCCAGGAGCGGGCCCCTGAAATATCACAGTTCCAGCCGGGAAGATACTCAATGACCGGTTCGGCCTTTTCCAGGTCGGACGGGAAGGGGAAACGGTCCGTTTCTTCCCCATTGAGAATATAGCGCGTACACACAGGTATCCTCTCCATATATCCGAGAACGTCAAGCTTTGTCAGAGCTATTCCGGTAGCCGCCTGAACACCGACTCCGTAACGTGTCGCTACCAGATCCAGAGGACCGACCCTGCGCGGCCTGCCCGTCTTGGCTCCGTACTCAGATCCGGCTTCACGCAGGCGGGACGCTTCTTCACCGTGCATCTCGCAGACAAAAGGCCCCTCTCCAACACAGGTCGAATACGCTTTGACCACCCCGACTACTTCCGTAAGCTTTAAAGACGGAAGGCCTGAGCCTATCGGCGCATAAGATGAAAGAGTGTCGGAGGAGGTCGTATAGGGGTATATTCCAAAATTCAGATCCCTCAGGGCGCCGAGCTGAGCTTCAAACAAAAGGCTCTTTCCCTGATCAAGAGCCTCCTCCAGATACGAACCTGTATCACACAGATAGGGTACGAGCGGCTCACAGAAATCGGCAAACCATTTCTTCAGGCTCTCTTCTGTATACGGTTCCGCGCCGTACACATTGGTCAGTGTCAGATTTTTCCATTCCAGCAGTTCGTGAAGATGGTCAGAGAGACTCTTCGGATCTCTCAGTTCTCCTGCGAGCACGGTTTTTTTCTGGGATTTATCCGAGTAAAACGGAGCAATTCCCTGTTTTGTCGAGCCGTATTTTTTATCACCCAGTCTCTGTTCCTCCAGGGCATCCAGATCCCTGTGCCAGGGCATAAGAAGGGATGCACGGTCACTGATCTTGAGATTATCCGGTGTAACAGTTACTCCGCGGGAGGATACGTCCTTTATTTCAGCAAGCAGGTTTTCAGGATCGAGAGCTACGCCGTTTCCGAGAATATTTACCGTGTGTTCTCTGAATATCCCTGATGGGAGAAGGTGGAGAGCAAATTTGCCATACTCGTTTAATACGGTATGTCCGGCGTTGCCTCCGCCCTGATAGCGTACTACAACATCATAATGCTCTGTCAGGAGATCGACCATTCTGCCTTTGCCTTCATCTCCCCAGTTGATTCCCACGACCGCACAGTTATCCATAAGATGAACCTCCGCCATTTTATTCTACCGTTACAGATTTTGCCAGATTCCTGGGTTTGTCGATATCACAGCCTCTCTGAAGCGCGACATAATACGCAAAGAGCTGCATTGGAATGATTCCCAGAGACGGCTGGAATATCAGTGAAGTGCGCGGGATGCAGAGGACGTTATGAACAGTTTTTTTCAGTTCTTCTGCCATGTCACAGGTCGTGAGCGCTATGACATCAGCACCTCTCGACTTGACTTCGATGATATTGGAAAGCTCTTTGTCAAACAGCGGCAAAAAGGTGGAGAGCGCAATCACGAGAGTACCGTTCTCTATAAGAGAGATCGTACCGTGTTTGAGCTCACCGGAGGCATAAGCTTCAGAGTGTACGTAGGAGATTTCCTTTAATTTCAGGCTGGATTCCAGCCCCAGAGCATAGTCCAGATTGCGTCCGATATAGAAAACTGAATCATGGTTGAAATAGCGGGAGGCAAAGTATTGTATGTCTTCCGTATTTTTCAGTATCATCTCCATTTTCTCGGGAAGCCTTTTCAGTTCTTCCAGAAGAGACGAGTATTCCTCGATGCTTATCCTGCCGCAGATATCTGCTAACCAGATGCCGAGCATGTCCAGAAGCACAAGCTGGGTGCTGTAGGCTTTTGTCGTTGCAACAGCGATTTCCGGGCCCGCCCAGGTATACAGAACGTGGTCGGATTCCCTTGCGATCGAACTTCCGACTACATTGACAATGGAAAGGATCCTTGCACCGAGATCCCTAGCTTTTCTGAGCGCAGCCATGCTGTCCAGAGTTTCTCCGGACTGACTGATAACAATGACTAAGGTCCCTTCGTCTACAAGCGGGTCGGCATAACGAAATTCCGATGCAAGCATTACATCCACCGGAATTCTGATCAGTCTCTCAAGATTGTATTTTCCCACCATTCCGACATGATAACTGGAGCCGCAGGCAACTATAAAGATCTTCTTCATGTCCCGTATATAGGCTTCATCGAGCTTCAGCTCATCAAAAACGATTCGGTCTTCTTTTATTCGCGGAGCTACCGTTTTCCTTACCGCATCAGGCTGCTCCATGATCTCCTTGAACATGAAATGCGCGTATCCGCCCTTTTCTGCCGCGCTTATGTCCCATTCGACGAAGCTGTGTTCTTTATCGATCTTTCGGCCAAGAGCGTCAAAAACAGTTATCGAATCGGAAGTGACAAGCGCAACCTCTCCGTCTTCCATAAAAGACACTTCACGGGTGTGTTTTATTATCGCAGTGACATCCGACGCAATAAAATTGCAACCCTTGCCGTAACCGAGCAGGAGAGGAGCGTCTTTTCGCGCAGCGATAAAGCTGCAGGGGGTATCGGCGCAGAGAATTCCAAGAGCATAAGCACCTTCGATACGGTGCAGCACCCGGTATACGGACATCATCAGATCTCCGTCCTGTCTGTAATAGAAAGCAAGAAGCTGGGCTACGACTTCAGTATCCGTTTCCGACTGAAAGCAGACGCCTTTTGAAAGAAGGAACTCTTTGATCTCAACATAGTTTTCAATAATTCCGTTGTGGACTACGGCGATCTTGTTGTCCTGACTGAGATGCGGGTGGGAATTTACGTCGTTAGGCTCGCCGTGAGTAGCCCAGCGCGTGTGACCGATCCCGATGGTCCCTTCCATATTCCTGCCGTCATCGGTCAGACCCTTCAGCACCTCAAGCCTGCCTTTAGCTTTCTTCACCTGAAGCCCGCTGGACGGTGAATAAACTGCAACTCCGGCTGAGTCATATCCTCTGTATTCAAGATGCTTCAGCCCGTCCAGCAATATGGGCGCTGCCTGCTCTGTTCCGGCAAATCCTACGATTCCGCACATTTTGTTTCACCTCTGATTTATATTCCGCTCGCTCCGTAGTTTGAGAGCACTCTTGCCGACGGGTCATCCACATTGCAGCCATCCCACTCTTTGTTCGGCATCCAGAAATCGGCGATCATTTCCGCCTGACCGGGATAATGCTTTTCGATGATATCCCTGTAGAGAAGACTCTCTTTTGTAAACGGCTTGCAGTACGAGTATTTTGAACAGCCCTCAGCGAAGGCCTTGTCATCGTAAACGGTTTCTGCATATTCCTTCAGATCATCCACCAGCGAATGCCCGACAGCATCGGAAAATGCCGCTTTCTGTCTCCAGAGGATCTCGTCCGGGAGAATATGATCATTTTCAAAGGCATGGCGGAGAAGATATTTCCCCATGTTGTACCTGTTCATCTTCAGAGACGGGTCGGCAGACATGACATAACGGACAAATTCAAGATCCCCGAAAGGCACCCTGGCTTCCATAGAGTTTACGGAGATACAGCGGTCTGCCCGCAGAACGTCATACATATGAAGCTCGTCGATCCGTTTCTTGCTTTCAGCCTGAAAGGCCTCGGGGGATGGCGCAAAGTCGGTATATTTGTATCCGAAAAGTTCGTCTGAGATCTCTCCGGTCATAAGGACCCGGATATCTGTATGTTCATGAATGGCTTTGCAGCAGAGATACATACCCAGGCTCGCGCGTACAGTGGTGATATCCCATGTTCCGAGCAGACGGACGACCTCATCCAGAGCATTCAAAACGTCCTCGCGAGTCATATGAAAGGCTGTGTGCTCAGCCCCTATATAATCTGCTGCGATCTGAGCGTATTTAAGGTCTATCGGGTCTTTATCCATGCCTATTGCAAAGGTCCTGACCTTTTTGCCCAGAAGCTTTGAAGAGATCGCACATACCAGACTTGAATCCAATCCTCCGGACAAAAGAAAGCCCAGAGGAGCGTCTGAATCGAGACGCTTTTCTACTCCGGCAATCAGTTTTTCTCTGATATTGCTGCAGACTGTCTCCAGATCGTCGCTGAGAGGTTCGGAAACAGTCGTCAGATCGGCATAGCGGGTGAATTTTCCGTCAGCATAATAATGCCCCGGAGGGAAGGGCATGATCTTTTCGCAGAGACCGGTCAGATCCTGGGCTTCACTTGCAAAAGCAACAGCTCCGTCAGGAAAAAAACCGTAGTAGAGCGGTCTTATGCCTATAGGATCTCTTGCAGCGATCAGCTGTCCGCTTTCACCGTCATAGAGAATGAGAGCAAACTCCGAGTCCAGGTAACGGAACATTTCCAGACCGTATTCCTCATACATGGGCAGGAGCAGTTCGCAGTCGGAACCGCTGATAAAACTGTACCCTCTCTTTTCAAGAGCTTCACGCTGCTTTCGCCAGCCGTAGAGCTCACCGTTGCAGACGATCTTGTTTTTTCCTCTGGAAAACGGCTGCATTCCCGTTTCGTCGAGACCCATTATGGAGAGCCTGTGAAAGCAGAGATACCCGCTTCCGGCTCTTTCGATCCTTGTGTCGTCAGGACCTCTCGATTTTGTCCGGTCAAAACATTCAATTATCTTTTCCTTCGGATAATGATCCGAAAGCGTTCCCATTATACAGCACATATCAGGCACCTCCGGCAATCAATGTCGGAATTATATCATCTCTCCGATAACATATAAAATACCGCCGACATTTGCTTTATCATATCGTAAAGATATGACAGAGCTTCTCTGAATCCGGTATTTCAACGTATTATTTCCTCTAATAAGATATGATGACCGTTTATCTCAACAGTAAAATGCGGCATTCATAAAGAATGCCGCATTAGTATTATGACCGTATTTTTCCTGATATATGCCTGTCATACCAAAGCTGGAATACATAATAGTTCCATAAAAGCCAGAAGTGCCGTTCATCACCCCGGTCATATTCTTCGACGAGCCTGCTGACTGCCTCCGGACGAAACAGGCCCTGCCTGTCGATAAAGTCCTTTTGTGATAGATCCTGAAGATCTCTCCGCTGAGTCTCCTTCATATATTCCCGGACCGGGATATTAAAGCCCTGTTTTGGTCTGTCGAAAAGTTCCTTGGGCACCAGATCATACAGAATGTCCTTAAGGATCTTTTTGCGGACGCCTCCGGCAAACTTATATCTCTGCGGCAGTGAAAAGGCGTATTCTACTATCCTGTAGTCAAGAAGAGGACTTCTTGCCTCCAGGGACCAGCTCATTGATGCACGATCCAGCTTTACGAGTATGTCATCAGGGAGATACGTCAGACATTCAAGCCTCATCCTTCTGGAGACGGCATCAGAGTCTTTGAGACCGTACAGCTGCGGTTCGGGTCTCATCCCGCAGAGAGCTTCTATATCTCTGCTTTTCCCGGCGTTCCAGAGCTGTACTCCGTCCATGCCGAGCTTTCCATAGTCTGACAGAACTTCCGTACGCATTCCGGTCACTCCGGAAAAAACCTTTTTTTCAGTTAATATTGAAGCAAGCGGTGAAAATCCGCGGAGCCTTTCATATTTTGCCACTGTGGAATGGATATCGTATCCTCCGAAGAGTTCATCACCTGCGTCACCGGAAAGGACTACCTTGACATCTTGGGCCGCTGCCTTGGAAACAAGCATTGTCGGGATCTCCGACTGATCTGCGAACGGTTCGTCATAATACCAGGCCATCCTGTCCGTCATCTCCGAGAAATCCCTGTCCTCCACCTTAAGTACATGGTGTTCGGAACCGATTATCCCGGATACTTTTTCGGCATACGCGGATTCATCATACTTTCTGTTGTCAAAGCTTATGGTATAAGTCTTCAGCCTGCTTCCGGAGAGTCGGGCTGCAAGAGCAGCAATAAGGGAAGAATCTGTTCCTCCGCTGAGAAATGCTCCCAAAGGAACGTCGGAGATCATTCTGAGCCTGACAGAGTCCGTCAGAAGCAGCTTCAGTTTTTCTTTGGCATCTTCATAGGGAATGTCCTCTTCCGTTTCGTCAAGGCTCCAGAATGTACTGACACTCAGCTTTGAATCCTTATACTTCGCAAAACAGCCCTGATGAAGACGGTATACATTCTTATATATTGTTTTTTCGCCTGTAAGATATCCGTTGTAAAGATAATAAGGCAGAACATCCTTGTCGATCTCCAATTGCAGGGAGGGGCATGCAGAAAACGCCTTAAGCTCCGATGCAAATACAAGGGAGGTACCGTCGAGATAATAATATAGCGGTTTCTGTCCCATCCTGTCTCTTGCCATAAAGAGCTCTCCGCTGCGATGGTCCAGAACGGCAAACGCAAACATCCCGTTACAGCGGTCGAGCAGGCCTTCTTTCCATTTGCGAAAGCCCTTCAGTACCACTTCAGTGTCCGTATTGCTTCTGAAGGATTCGCCTTCGGCTTCCAATTCTTTGCGTATCGCGCCGTAGTTATATATCTCGCCGTTATAAACGATGGAATAATCGCCTTCTTCGGTGGTCATCGGCTGATGCCCGGACGAAGAAAGATCCAGAACAGAAAGGCGTCTGTGGCCAAGACCGCAGTACAGTCCGTTGACTGCTCCGATCCAGGTACCTGCATCATCCGGGCCGCGATGACTCAGCAAATCAGTCATCGCGGCCAGGGTTTTATGATCAGTATCAGATTTTGAAACAAATCCGCAGATCCCGCACATGATCGTCTGTCAGACCGCAAAAAGCAGATCGCCGTATGTCGGGAAAGGCCAATACTCGGAAGCGGTATCGGTTTCCGCCTCGTCACAGGGTAAGCGCAGAGTCTGCATAGCAGGAATGATCTCATCACGCACATAATATGCCTGCTTCGTGATATCTCCGATCTGATCAAGATGATCTATCTTCTCCTTAAGTTCATCCGATGCTTCATCGATCTCATCTACCAGCGAAGAAAGCTTGGATAGCGTCTTAAGCTCATATCTGCAGGCAAGGGAGCCGTCAGCCGCTTTTTTCTCCGAGATCACGCACGCAAGTGAAGCAGAATACCCCGAGACAGCCGGGAGTATTTCTTTCATAGCCATATCGCACATGGTCAGAGCCTCGATCCTGACAGTTCGCACATAGTTTTCCATCTGGATCTCATAGCGGGACCTGACCTCGCTCTCGGAAAAGACTCCGTGTGAGACCAAAACCTTCATGTTCCGGTCATCCAGGACACGCACCAGAGCATCAGGAGTTGTTCTGAGGTTTAAAAGCCCGCGTTTTTCAACAGCTTCTTTGATCCATGCATCTTCATACCCGTTGCCGTTGAACAGTATCCTCTTGTGCTTGCTGATGGTCTCTCTTATCAGATCATGCAGAGCAGAATCGAAATCCTCAGCCTCGCCGAGCCGGTCTGCAAATTGTTTCAGAGATTCTGCTACGGCTGTATTGAGCATTATATTGGCACAGGCTATGGAATCGCCCGAGCCGACCATACGGAACTCGAATTTGTTTCCCGTAAACGCAAAGGGCGAAGTGCGGTTTCTGTCGGTGGTATCGCGCGTAAATCTCGGCAGGACATCCGTACCCAGCCGGATCTTTTTCCGCTCTGTTCCCTCATACGGAATATCTTTCTCGATCGCGTCCAGTACTGCGCTCAGCTCATCTCCCAGAAAAACGGAAATGACTGCCGGAGGAGCCTCGTTGGCACCCAGACGGTGGTCGTTGCCCGCAGTCGCGACCGAGAGCCTGAGAAGAGACTGATAATCGTCCACAGCCTGAATAACGGCTACGAGAAACAGCAGAAACTGGGCGTTTTCGTAAGGTGTCTCGCCGGGGCTCAGGAGATTGATCCCGGTATCTGTGCTCAGAGACCAGTTGTTGTGTTTTCCGCTTCCGTTGACTCCCGCAAACGGTTTTTCATGCAGAAGGCAGACAAGGCCGTGCTTTTCCGCTACTCTCTTCATGATCTCCATTGTCAGCTGGTTATGATCTGTTGCAATATTGGCGGACCCGTATATTGGTGCCAGTTCGTGCTGTGAGGGAGCGACCTCGTTGTGTTCCGTTTTTGCAAAAACCCCGAGCTTCCAGAGCTCTTCATTCAGATCGTCCATGAATGACTGAACGCGGGGCTTTATTGCGCCAAAATAATGATCATCCAGTTCCTGCCCTTTAGGAGGCTTGGCACCGAACAGAGTCCGCCCGGAATAAATCAGATCCTTACGTTTCAGGAACATTTCCCGGTCTATAAGGAAATACTCCTGTTCCGGACCGACCACAGGCTTTACCTGCTTTACGCTGTCGTTGCCGAAAAGCCTGAGTATGCGCAGAGCCTGCTTGTTAAGCGCTTCCATGCTCCTCAGTAGAGGGGTCTTCTTGTCAAGGGCTTCTCCTCCGTAGGAACAGAAGGCCGTAGGGATGCAAAGCGTCTTGCCTTTGATGAACGCGAAAGAAGTGGGGTCCCAGGCAGTGTAGCCCCTGGCCTCGAAAGTAGCCCTCAGACCGCCCGAGGGGAAGCTCGAGGCATCAGGCTCGCCTTTGATCAGTTCTTTGCCGGAGAACTCCATAATTATCCTGCCGTCATGGGAAGGGGAAATAAAACCGTCGTGCTTCTCGGCCGTAATACCTGTAAGAGGCTGGAACCAATGGGTAAAATGTGTCGCTCCGTGCTCAACTGCCCAGGAACACATAGCAGAGGCCACGGCATTTGCGACCTGCAGGTCGAGCTTTTCTCCCTGATCGATCGTCCTTTTCATGGATGAATATACTTCATCGCTGAGCCGTTCGCGCATCACTTTTTCATCAAAAACCAATGAACCGAAATATTCTTCCGTGCTTTTCACCGCGATCCACCTCCGTAAAATAATATACGGTTAAATTTAGCATTCCGGCAGAAAAAACTGAAATACACTTATCGTTATAAAAATCATACCGTTAAGATATGATTTCCATTATTATTATGTGATAAAATACACATCATGAAAAATCTCAGACTGTTTTTTACCTGCGCGGCATGCAAGATCATACATTATGTTCTGAGGCTGCTCGGCAGAGGAGGTACAGCTCTCCCGGGCAGCGTTGCGTTGCGTCTTTATCCGGGGATCATTGAAGAACTTTCGAAGGGGCTTGTATGTATTGTTGTGTCCGGCACCAACGGAAAGACGACCACATCATCAATGATCAGGAATATGCTTCCGGAGCAGGAAAGATCGTGTATATCCAACAGATCAGGCGCAAACATGACAAACGGGATCGCGGCTTCGTTCATCCTTGAGACGGATTTTTTCGGAAGAAGGAAGAAAGAGAAAAAATACGCCGTAGTCGAATGCGATGAAGCATTTCTGTTCGATATTTCGCGCGCCCTACGGCCCGAGATAATACTTGTTGCAAACATTTTCCGCGACCAGCTCGACCGTTACGGAGAAGTCTCGCATATACGGGATCTGCTCCGTAAAGGAATCAAAGCGGCGCCGGAGGCAACGGTATGCCTGAACGGCGACTGCCCCCTGACAGCGACTTTAGGGGAAGAGATACCGAATAAGGTGCTGTACTTCGGGGTCAGCACGGATCTTGCTTCCGGCAGAGAGAAAAGCTCGGACGTTCCGAGATGCCTGCGTTGCGGGGGAATGTATGAATACAGGAAACGGACATTTTCACATCTCGGTGACTGGTACTGTCCGGCTTGCGGGGCACGTCGTCCTCTTCCGGATGTTTCCGTAACTGCTGCGTTTCCGGATAAAGAAGGGACGGATATATCCTTTCTCTGCGGGGACATAGAATTCGATGCACGGGTATCGGTTCCTGGGACATACAATATCTATAATGCTGTCTCAGCCTTAAGTGTATTGTATGCTCTGGGTGCGGACCCTTCGAAGACAGCAGAAAGGCTCGGGGAATGCCGCCCGCCCTTCGGACGCATGGAGGAATTTGAGCTGAACGGCAACGCGATAAAGCTTATGCTTGCAAAGAATCCCGAGGGAATGGATCGGATCCTTGAATATCTTTCAATGGAGAAGGATCCTGCAATGTTCGTCTTCGCTTTGAATGACAATTATAACGACGGAACAGATATCTCTTGGATATGGGACGCGGATTTTGAAGGATTTGCGTCTGAGAGCAATAAAGACAACAGGTATTTCACCTTCGGGACGAGAAAACGAGACATGCTCCTCAGACTCAAATATGCTGGTCTGGATACAGAGAAGATAAAACTTCTTGACGGAGAAAACGATCTGACTGTAGCACTGTCAGAATCAGAGACCAAAGTATATATAGCCGCAAATTACACCTCGATGCTCAATATATGGGATATTCTTAATACGACCAAAGGCAGAGGAGACAGGACGAAGGAAAAATGGAACTGAAGATGTGCCATATCTATCCCGATCTGCTGAATCTCTACGGGGATCGGGGAAATACCGTATGTATGGAAAAGCGGCTTCAATGGCGCGGTATCGAGTGCCTTTTTGCCGAAGTGAAATACGGAGACAGTGATCCGCTCAGCGATTATGACCTGATCTTCATAGGGGGAGGTCAGGATTTTGAACAGAAGCTTCTGATGGAAGATCTGCAGCGCGGTAAAGGCAATAATATAAAAGCCGCCGCAGAAGACGGGAAAACATTTCTCGCTATCTGCGGAGGCTATCAGCTGCTGGGGCATTATTATCAGATGTCTGACGGAACAAAGTGTGAATATATAGGTGCTATAGATGTTTTTACGGTTGCAGGCGAAAAGCGTATGATAGGAAACACTGCCTGCATTTCGGAAGAAGCCGGAACGATAGTCGGGTTTGAAAACCATGCAGGAAAGACATTTCTCTCCGGAACTGTAAGATCTCTCGGCACTGTTTTAAAAGGGAGCGGAAATAACGGGGAGGACGGACGCGAAGGTGCCAGGTACAAAAATGTGTTTGCTACTTATTATCACGGCCCGGTCCTGCCGAAAAATCCGGAGCTCTGCGATCTTATCCTGAAAACAGCTCTCGAGCGGAAATACGGTTTTTTTGAGCTCCAGCCTCTGGACGATTCAGCCGAGAATGCTGCAAAAGAAGGACTGCTGAGATCCTGGAAGTTATAAAAAAGATCAGAGAAACTTTGTATCCTCAGGAGGCAGATACTCCCAGTGTGGAAGAAGATATTTCTGCCTGTGCTGCTTTTCGTCTTCACGGCTGTCTTTTATAAACTCTATAAATTCCTCTATAAGGGGAGTCAGATCGCGGTCTTTGACCCAGACTATGTCGTATTCGATCTGACGGGCGCTTTCCGTAATTATCTTCTTAACGATGAGTTCGTTTACGGTATATGTGGTCTGCGGGAAGATCGCTATGCCTGCATTCTGTTCAGCAAGAGCAACGGCGTCCAGATAGTTGCTGAGCACACAGACTATCTCGGGCTCAGCATCCACTTCCTTGAACCAGTTCCGTACAGCCTCGGTGCGGCTTTTCCTGGCAGGAAGCAGCAGAGGCTCATTTGCCAGATCTTTAAGAGATATGAAATCACCATCGGTTTTTGCGAGAGGGTGATCTTTCGACATTATGGCCACCCACGGCTCTCTCCCGACAGCAAAACCGCGGAGGTGTTCCGTATCGTAGGGGGAAGCTATAAGCGAGATATCTGCCAGCCCGTGGTAAAGACGGTCAAGAGCGTCATCACCGCTCCCGTTCCAGAGCTCGAATTTTACATTGGGATACTCCTGCCTGAATCCGTAGACCCATCTGGACAGAAGAAACGGGGCTCTTCCCTCGACAAGACTTACATGTATGGTACCCGAAAGCCCCTCGAGAGATGAGATCTCCTCCTTTGACATTTCGCAGAGATCGAGGATCTGTTTTGCTCTGCGGTAAAAAACGATACCTGCATCGGTCAGGCTGAGGTGCCTTTTGCCGCGTGTAAACAGCCTGACGCCCAGCTCTTCCTCCAGATTGATGATCTGTTTGCTCAGAGGAGGCTGGCTCATGTTCAGCCGCTCCGCGGCCCGGGTGATATTCAGTTCTTCAGCTACTGTCGTAAAATAGTGCAATGTCCGAAGTTCCATATGCTTCACCTCCATTGTTTGAGGTATGATATCACATATACAATATCAATACAATATCTCGATTTGCTTATCATATCTTTCGGATATTATAATAATAAACTTTTTGGTATGATGATTTTTCTCCAACGGGTGTTATTATTTCCGTTATGATAATAAGGAGAAAAAAAGATGGCCAAATATATCTTTGTTACCGGAGGCGTTGTCTCAGGGCTCGGGAAAGGAATAACGGCGGCGTCGCTCGGAAGGCTTCTAAAGTGCCGGGGACTCAAGATCGCCGCCCAGAAACTGGATCCCTATATCAATGTGGATCCGGGTACAATGAGCCCTTATCAGCACGGCGAGGTGTTTGTAACCGACGACGGGAGCGAGACCGACCTGGACCTCGGCCACTATGAACGGTTTATCGATGAGGACCTGAACAGTTACTCGAATCTGACATCAGGCAGAGTATACTGGAATGTTCTCAACAAGGAGAGAAGAGGTGAATACCTGGGGCAGACCGTGCAGGTCATACCGCATATTACACAGGAGATAAAGGATTTTATTTACAGGCTCGGTGAGAAGACCGGAGCCGATATCATTATCACCGAGATCGGAGGAACGACCGGAGATATGGAGAGCCAGCCCTTTCTTGAGGCTGCCAGACAGATAGGTCTGGAACAGGGGAAGGGGAACACGCTTTTTATCCATGTCACGCTCGTTCCTTTTTTGCAGGGGAGCGGGGAACACAAGACGAAGCCGACCCAGCACTCCGTCAAGGAGCTCCAGGGAATGGGCATATCTCCGGACATCATAGTATTGCGATGCAATGAAAAACTTGAACCTGAAATATTCCGTAAGATCGCCATGTTCTGCAATGTCAGGAATGACTGTGTGATCGAAAACATGACTCTGCCTGATCTGTATGAAGCTCCTCTGATGCTTGAGGAACAGGGCTTTTCACACGTAGTCTGCAGAGAACTGGGGCTTGAGACCCGGAGCCCGGATCTCTCCGAATGGAGGATGATAACGGAAAGAAACAGATCTCCGGAAAGAACCGTAAATATAGGGCTTGTAGGGAAATATGTCCAGCTCCACGACGCGTATCTCTCAGTGGCGGAGGCTTTAAGACATGCAGGAGGAGAGTGTGGGGCAAAGGTGAACATCAGCTGGATCGACAGCGGCAAGATAACGGAAGAAAACGTCGCGGAGATGCTGTCCGGATGTGACGGGATAATAATGCCCGGAGGTTTCGGATCCAGAGGAATACCGGGTATGATCGCGGCTGTGCGGTATGTACGCGAAAAAAATATTCCGTTCCTCGGCCTGTGTCTCGGGATGCAGATAGCGGTCATTGAATTTGCAAGGCATGTCTGCGGTCTGGATGATGCCGATTCGGGAGAATTTGCGCCGGATTCCGGACATAAAGTAATAGATTTTCTCCCTGATCAGAGCAATGAAACGGATAAAGGCGGGACTTTGCGGCTCGGAGCCTACCCCTGCCGTATCATGGAGGGGAGCCTGATGGAGAGCTGCTATAAAAGCGATCTCATCTCAGAGCGTCACCGCCACCGCTATGAATTCAATAACGATTACAGGGAGCTCCTGTCGGAAAACGGAATGAGACTGTGCGGAATCTCGCCTGACGGAAAGATAGTGGAGGCGATCGAGCTCCCAACGCAGAAATTCTTCATCGGAGTTCAGTTCCATCCTGAGTTCAAAAGCCGTCCCAACAGAGCGCATCCGCTGTTTCTCGGGCTTATAAAGGCTTCGATCGAAGCGGGGGAAGAGTAATGCAGAAGATCATTATCCTGGATTTCGGAGGTCAGTACAACCGGCTTATAGCGAGAAGAGTGCGTGAACACCGGATATACTGTGAAGTGCGGCCCTTCGATACCCCTGTCGAAGAGATAAGGAAATTCGACCCGATAGGGATCATTTTCACAGGCGGACCGGACAGCGTTTACGAGAACAGCGCCCCGCACCCGGATCCTGATATTTTCAAGATGGGAATTCCTGTTCTTGGCATCTGCTACGGCTGTCAGATCATAGCCAAAGAGCTCGGAGGCAGAGTTATACCCGCGAAAGACATGCTCTCGCGCGAATACGGAAAGACGGAGATCAGAGCCGACGGATCCTGCCCTCTTTTTGCGGATATACCTGAGGAGAGCATAGTCTGGATGAGCCACGGCGACAGTATTGAGGAGATACCGGAGGGCTTCCGTGCCTGCGCGGTGTCGGAAGGCTGTGCCTATGCCGCGATATATGATGAGAGCAGAGATATCTGCGGTGTTCAGTTTCATCCGGAAGTCGAGCACACGGAGTACGGCAGCCAGATAATACGGAATTTCCTGCATCTGATCTGCAAAGCGAAAGGCGACTGGGAGATCTCGTCATTCAGACAGAGAGCAGTTGATGAGATAAGGAAGAAGGTTGGGAACGGGAAGGTCTTGCTTGGCCTTTCCGGCGGTGTGGATTCTTCGGTCGCGGCAGCGCTTCTGGCGGAAGCGATCGGAAGTAGGCTGACATGTGTGTTTATCGATCACGGCCTGCTGAGGCTGAATGAAGGCGATGAGGTTGAAAAGGCCTTCTCCGGGCGCGGGATAAACTTTATCAGAGTTAATGCAGAAGACAGATTCCTGACTGCTTTGTCCGGCGTCAGCGAGCCGGAAGCAAAGAGAAGGATAATCGGAGAGGAGTTTATACGGCTCTTTGAGGAAGAAGCCGCGAAAGCGGGAGAAACCGATTTTCTCGCGCAGGGGACTATCTATCCGGATGTCATAGAATCCGGAGAGGGAAATGCTGCAGTAATAAAAAGCCATCATAATGTGGGAGGACTCCCGGAGCATGTGAATTTCAGGGAAATGATCGAGCCTCTGCGCATGCTGTTCAAAGACGAGGTCAGGCAGCTTGGAAGAGAACTCGGACTTCCAGAGAGCCTTGTTTCGCGACAACCGTTTCCGGGCCCCGGGCTGGCGATACGTGTGATCGGAGAGGTGACGAAAGAAAAACTGGAGATTCTGAGGCACGTCGATTTCATCATGCGCGAGGAGATCGCGAAAGCGGGAATCGCAAGAACGATGGATCAGTATTTCGCGGTACTCACAAATATAAGATCCGTCGGTGTGATGGGAGACGGCAGAACATATGATTACGCCGTTGCCCTGCGCAGCGTTAAGACCTCAGACTTCATGACGGCAGACTGGGTCCGGATCCCGTATGAGGTCCTCGACAGGATCTCTGTCAGGGTAGTCAACGAGGTCAGAGGAGTGAACAGAATCCTTTACGACATCACCTCCAAACCCCCGGCAACGATCGAGTGGGAATAAGGAAAAAGTTGTTCAGTGACACTCACGATGAGTCTGAAAATGACAAACTCGTTGAGCGCCTGACAGCATAAAACAACATCGTAAAACCTAGAAGCCTTGTGCTATGACGAAACGTCATGGCATGAGGCTTTTTTATACCCTTTCGTCTTGTAATACACCCAAGAGAAAAAGACCGAAACGTCCCAAAAGTCCAGTAATTTCAAGGGCTTGCGGATTGTTTGGTGTCGTCCCGAGGATGTCGGTTCGTAAGAAAGTCACGTCACCGAAAACGATGCGAGATATGACGGATCGACCATGAAGTAACGCCACTTTTCGGACCGTAAGGAGGTTCAGCGAGAATGGGGAGTACGTATTAACGATCCCTTGCCGGTATCGAACGGCAAAGGTACTACAAAAATCAAGGATACGTTGAAAGCTTATAAAAGATTTTCCAATAATATTAGAAAACTGTTGACAGAAAATTATTTCCGTATATACTGATAGTAAAGATCAACGGATACGATGTTTGTGTTTAGAGGAGGGACCATGAGCAAAAAAATAATAGATATGACGAAGACCTATGAAGGCACATTCGACGCTGAGAAAGAAAAAGAACTCAACAGCGTAGGCAACAGGATAGTTTTTGAAAGAAACAGAAAAAAGTGGACCCTGGAGCGGATGGCTGAGGAGCTGAGGAAATACGGGGTGGATATTACCGGCAAGATGGTAAACCGCTGGGAAAACGGGATAAGCGTTCCGAACAGCTACCAGCTTTTCGCGCTGTCGAGAGCGCTCGGGCTTGAGGATAAGCTCAGCCTTTTCTGCAGCAAGGGGCCCGATGCCGAGCTGAACGACGAAGGCAGGGACAGGCTGAACGAATACAGGGAGCTTCTTGTTTCCTCGGGCAAATACGCACCGGCAAAAAAGGAAACGAAGATCATGGAGTTCAAGGAATACATGGTATATTACCAGGCGACCTCCGCCGGTCCCGGGCAGTACCAGGATGACTCGTCCTACGAGATGGTTTCGTTTCCCGTGAGCGAGGTCCCGAAAGGCGCGGATTACGGCGTAAGGGTCAGCGGGACAAGCATGGAGCCCGTTTTTCACGACGGGCAGATAATCTGGGTGAAGGAATGCAGTGTTCTCAGCCCCGGAGAAGTCGGCATATTTCTCTATGACGGCAACAGCTATGTAAAAGTGTATACCGAGGAGGACCCTGAAGATCCCGAGGAATTCACGGACAGCTACGGAAACGTGCATAAGCAGCCTGTTCTGGTCTCATATAACGCGACGCCGGAGAACGCGCCGAAATACGTAAAGCCCGGTCTCGGCTTCAGGATCGTGGGGAAAGTGCTGAAATAGACGGAAAGGGAAGACGGCATGAGAGAACGGATATATGTCGATGTGGATACTCTCTGTGACAGAACGGGCCATATTAATCCGAAGACGATATACTGGAGGGACGGCCGGAAATTCGACATACAGGCTGTCCGCGATTTCAGGCCCGCGCGCAAAGCGGGATACGATATAAACGGTGACTGTTTTACCGTAGTCATAAACGGATATGAGCGCCGTCTGTTTTCCGAGAGAATGGACTCTGTGATCACGAGCCGCAGTTATATCCGCTGGTTTGTCGAGAAACCGCTCAGAGAGCAGATATAATAGGAGAATAATCAGAATACATGGAAGATAATACAATGATCGGAATGAACGATACGGAATATGATGAATTTGTCGCGGGATCTGCCGCGGAGACAATAAAAAGACTGGGTCCGGTGCGTAAGATCGATATCAAGGAATTTCTGGACAATTTCGATCTCCAGTTCTTCGCCGATAGAGGAGACGCGCCGTTCTTTGTCACTGTGAACGAGCGCGGCGTTGAGAGAGTAAACAAAGGCCTGCTGGCAGCCTACTGCAGGAAGAACCTTGCCTATGTCATCATTAAGGAGCTTGACGGCACGGCATTCAAATATGTATATGACAGCGGCGTGTACAGACTGTGCTCTGATGAGACGTTCATGGGATATATAAAGCGGTACGTCATGGACTATAAGGATTCTCTTGTCAGGATGAGCGATATCAGCGACGCGGCGAAGCAGATCTCCTCGGACCTGAATTTTACGGCTATGGACGCCATGAACAGCGACGAGGACAGGATCAATCTCTTAAACGGCATTCTGAATATCAGGACTCTGAAGCTTGAACTGCACAAAAAGACCTTCCTTTCCACTGTCCAGCTCCCGGTAAAGTGGACGGAAGAGGATATTCAGACTCCGGTCTTCGACAGGTTCATGAACGATCTGACATCCGGAAATGAAGCTGTAAAGGATCTGCTCCTGCAGTATATAGGGGCGATACTGTCAAATGTACGGAGCAGAAGATTTAAAAAAGCTCTCTTTCTGTACGGGAAAGGCAATACGGGAAAGTCACAGCTCCGGAATCTGGTGGAGATGATCCTGGGAGGCAAAAACTGTACAAGCATATCCTTGAAGCAGCTTGAGACACAGTTCGGAGCCTTTGGCCTGTACGGCAAGCGTCTGGCCGGAAGTGCCGACCTGAAAGACAGGGAAGTGGCGGATATGGGCACTTTCAAGGAAGTCACCGGAGGAGATGTTATACACACAGATGTGAAATATCACACGGGCATAGATTTCCGGTTCAACGGATTTTTATGGTTTTGCATGAATTGCCTGCCTTCTTTCGGAGGGGACCAGGGCGAGTGGGTATATGAGAGAATAATGCCTGTCGAATGCAGTAACGTAATACCGAAAGAAAAACAGGATAAATACATTCTGGATAAGATGTATGAAGAACGGGATGGGATCTTCCGCAAGGCGATCCTCGCTTTCAGGGAGATATATCTGGGATCATGCGAGTTTACCGAACCGGAGGAAGTGGCCGGCTGGCGCAGGAAGTTCAGAAGGGAAAATGATAATGTACGGCTTTTCTGGGATCTGTGCATGGAGGAACGAACCAACTATGTTTCAAATGACCCGCTTACTATTAAAAAGATACATGATGCATACAGAGCATTCTGTCACGAGCAGACGATCGATCCTCTTACTGCCGGAAACTTCCGGGAAGCTGTAGCGAATATGCTAGGATCGACAAAAACCGAAATGGTTACAAGAGGAGATGAAGGTTACAAATACAAAAAATATCGGCTGAGGCCTGAATGTGAATATCTCCTTAAAGAGCCGCTTGCGGGTAACGGAGATCCATATTTTTCTAAGACAACAAAAAAGAACTGATGCGGAAAGTACAGAAAAGTGTAATCAAAATGCAGTAAACAGATCATAATTACACCTTTAAAAACTCAATAATATCAAAGCTTTAATGCAAAAAGGTGTAAAAGGTGTAATTTCTATTAGGAACCTGATATAATTAATCAAAACATATACTGAATAATAAAAGATTTTACCCCAAAAAATGCACTTATTACACCTTCGACATCGAAACATCTGAGAACACAAGGATTTCCAGGGTGCATTTAAAATAATAAATTACACCTTATATACACAAAAATGAAAATGAAAACGGATACCTCTATGTCCGTTTTCATTTTCATTTTCATGTTGACTACAGTACCTTTTTGGAGTATGATTTGTTGTACAAATCATACTAAAGGAGTGATCTTTATGGAGAAAGGACCAGCGGGCAAATATGCCTGGACTGCTACGGTAGGCGAAAAAGGGCAGATCGTTATCCCGAAGCAGGCGCGTGATATTTTCGATATAAAGCCCGGCGATACGCTTATCCTCCTTGGAGACGAAAAGCGCGGTATCGCCATCCCCCCGAAAAGCGCAATGGCGGCTTTCGGCAATCGTATATTCGGAGGTGAAAAACCTTGAGTATCTGTGAGGTAAGAAATCTCTGCAAAGACTATCCCGCCTTCTCGCTCTCCGATGTTTCATTCACACTCGAGCCCGGTACAATAACAGGCTTTATCGGCCGGAACGGCGCGGGAAAGACAACGACGATAAAATCGATGCTCGGGCATGTTCATCCCTCCGGGGGAGAGATAGAGTATTTCGGGATGCCTTTTGCAGGAAATGAAAACGCTATCAAACAGCGTATCGGCTATTCCACGGGAGCTGTAAATTACTATCCGAAGAAAAAGCTTAAAGAGCTGGTCTCCTTTACCAAAGGCTTCTATGATACCTGGGACGAGGAGTCCTACAGGAAATACCTCGATCTTTTCGATCTGGATGAAAACATGTCCCCGTCCGAACTCTCGGAGGGCATGAAGGTAAAATACAATCTGCTTCTTGCGCTTTCCCACAGAGCAGAGCTCCTGATCCTGGACGAACCCACCAGCGGACTCGATCCTTTCTCCAGGGACGAGCTGTGCGAGCTTTTCGTACTATTGAAAGAGCACGGTGTTACGGTACTGTTTTCCACGCATATTACCTCGGACCTCGAAAAATGCGCGGATCATATCATCTATATCCGCAGAGGTAAGATCATTCTTGCAGACACAAAAGATACTTTCAGTCAGATACTCGGCATGCCGGAGGAAACGCTTGAAGAGACCATGTTCCGGCTGGAAAAGGAGGCCCGCAATGAAGAATCTGCTTGATAAGGAACTGCATCTGTCTGCAGCCAAACTTACCTACTTTTTCCTCGCGTCTGCACTGCTTTCGTTTCTTCCGGGTTATCCGATCCTGCTCGGCGGATTCTTCACGGCGCTCGGAATATTCTATTCGTTCCAGACTATGCGCGAGAACCACGATATAGACTATTCGCTGCTTCTGCCCGTATCCAAAGCGGACATAGTGAAAAGCAAATTTGCTTTCTGCGTTTTCATGGAGCTCTGCAGCTTTCTGATCATGACTGTTGTGACAATAATACGGATGACGGCTTTAAAGGATTCAGCCGTATACAGGGCAAACGCGCTCATGGGGGCAAATCTTGTCTTTCTCGGATACGCTCTGATCCTGTTCGGACTCTTCAATTTGTGCTTTCTGCGCGGTTTCTTCAAGACAGGCTATTATTTCGGAAAGCCGTTTGTGCTCTTCTGCGTCTGTGCTTTTCTCCTGATAACCGCGGCAGAGGTGCTGTTTCATGTCCCCGGACTGGGAGTTCTGAATTCATTCGGAACCGAAAATCTTGGAGTACAGCTTTTGTGCCTCGGCATCGGGATCGCGTGTTATGTACTTCTGACACTCGTAAGTCTGAAAAGCTCGATCCGTTCATTTGAAAAGATCGATCTGTGATACAGAATTAAAAAAGCTCAGTTCCCTTACGGTGTTGACTTTTTCCTCCCGATACGTAAAATATAGATACATCTGAAAACGGGAGTGAAAATATGGATATAAAAGATATACTCAAGTATTGCGACCACACACTTTTAAGACAGGACTGCACGCAGGAGGAGATAAAGACCCTCTGCGACCAGGCGATCAAATACGGCTGCGCAAGCGTTTGCATACCGCCCGCTCATGTCGCCGGAGCAAAGCGCTATGTCCGTGACAGGATGAAGATCTGTACGGTCATAGGTTTCCCGAACGGATATATGACTACAGAAGCGAAAGCCTTTGAAACGGCTGATGCCGTCAAGAACGGGGCTGACGAGATAGATATGGTCATAAATCTCGGTATGGTCAAGGATAAGGCCTGGGATATGATCGAGAACGACATAAAAGCGGTGAGAAACGCCTGCCCGGGGAAGATACTCAAAGTAATAATAGAGTGCTGCCTTCTGACTGACGAAGAAAAGATCCGCCTCTGCGGGATCGTCTCGAATTCCGGGGCAGACTTCATAAAGACCTCTACAGGTTTCTCCAAAGGCGGAGCAACAAAAGAGGACGTAAGACTCTTAAGAACATATTGTCTTTCCCATGTCAAGGTCAAAGCCGCGGGCGGAATCTCATCGATCGAAGACGCTGAGGATTTTATAAATCTCGGAGCTGAGAGACTCGGCACGAGCCGTATAGTCAAGCTTGCAATGGCGCTTGAGCAGCAGGAAGAGGCGTAAATAAGCTTTTTGCAAAAACCCGGATCATCTCCGGGTTTTTTTGTTGAATTTGGGAAGAATTATTATATAATAACCTGGAAATTCTACAGATGCGGGTGAAACAGTGAAAGTCAGGGAAATATTCGGCGGTATAAAGAGATATGCTGTATATCTTGTAAAATGGACAGTTCTGGGAAGCCTGATGGGGCTTGTCGGGGGGCTGGTAGCGGTTGCTTTTCACTATTGCGTGACGTGGGCTACACAGTTCAGGACCGGTCATATGCAGATCATATGGCTTCTGCCTGCCGGCGGCCTTCTGATAGTTGCGCTTCATAAGCTCTGCAGAATTAAAACAGATACGAACATTATCTTTATGACGATACATGAGAGATCGAACGTATCTCCGCTGATGGCGCCTCTGATCTTCATAAGCACCTTCATCACCCATCTTTTCGGCGGCTCCGCGGGCAGGGAAGGAGCTGCAATACAGATCGGCGGAACTCTCGGCTTTGAGGCAGGAAAGCTTCTGAAGCTCGATGAGAAGGACTCGAGGCTCATAGTCATGAGCGGCGTATCGGCTGTTTTCGCGGCGATGTTCGGAGCTCCGCTCACAGCGGCTTTCTTCTCCATGGAGGTCTACAGCATTGGCATTATCCACTATTCCGGTCTTGCGCCCTGCATCTCGTCAGCCTATGTCGCGGTCGAGGTCGCGAAATATCTGGGCGCGGAAAAGCTCAGTTTTACGCTTGCGCAGGTTCCGGGGCTTACATTCCGGAATATCGCGCTTACAGCGCTTCTGGCCGCTCTGTGCGGGCTTTTGAGTATCCTCTTCTGCGTATGCCTCCATGGCGGGCATAAAGGCTTCAAAAAACTGTTTCCGAACAAATACCTGAGGATCGCAGTCGGCGGACTCGTGATCGCGATCCTGACTTTTATAGAGAGAACAGGCAGATACAACGGTGTCGGAATGGATGTGATAAGGGAAGCGCTTTCCGGGAACGCAAGAACCTGGGACTTCGTGCTGAAGATCCTGTTTACGGCTCTGACCCTTTCCTGCGGTTTCAAAGGAGGGGAGATCATTCCTTCAATGTTTGTAGGAGCGACCTTCGGATGCCTATTCGGGAATGTATTCGGATTCGATCCCGGCTTCTGCGCCGCGATCGGTATGATCGCTTTGTTTTGCGGAATGGTCAACTGCCCGGTCTCCTCCGCGTTTATGGGGCTGGAACTCTTCGGTGGGGTCGGACTTTATTTCTTCGTGATCGCCGCCGCGGTAAGCTATACACTCTCCGGAGACTTCGGAATATATCATGAACAGAGTCTCGTCTATTCCAAAACAAGGCCGGAGTATATCAACATGCACACAAAATGATGTATGACGAAATGTTGAAAAATACAGTGTTTATGATATAATAAAAATTTGTAATAATTGTTTTCAATTCACAGGAGGCATTTCTTAATGGCAAAAAAACAGTTCAAAGCCGAATCTAAACGTCTGCTTGATCTGATGATCAACTCGATCTACACGAATAAGGAGATCTTCCTGCGGGAGATCATCTCCAACGCGTCCGATGCCATAGACAAGCTCTGCTATCTTTCGCTCACGGATGACAAGGTCGGACTCAACAGGGATGATTTCAAAATAGATATAATCCCCGACAAGACCGCGCGCACGATCACAGTCAGAGACAACGGAATCGGCATGTCTCTCCAGGAGGCCGAGCAGAACCTCGGCGTCATTGCAAAGAGCGGATCATTCAAATTCAAGGGGGAGATGGAAGCCGAGAAGGCAGAATCGGAAGATCTGTCTATAATCGGCCAGTTCGGAGTGGGTTTCTACAGCGCCTTCATGGTTTCCGATAAGGTGACCGTTATCAGCCGCAAGTACGGAGAAGAGAAGGGCGTCCGCTGGGAGAGCTCCGGAGCAGACGGATATACAGTCTCCGAGTGCGACAGGGATGAAGTCGGGACCGATGTCATAATGCATCTCAAGACCGATACCGATGAAGAGATCTACGGATCCTACCTCGAGACCTGGAAGATAAAGGCGCTTGTAAAAAAGTATTCCGACTACGTCAGATGGCCTATAAAAATGGATATAGATCATCAGGAGCGCAGAGAGACCGGCGAAAAGAATAACGACGGAAGCCCCAAATACGAATACTATACCGTGACCGCAAATGAAACGGTCAACAGCATGGTCCCGATCTGGCAGCGCAGCAAGTCGGATGTCAGCGATGAGGACTGCATCACGTTTTATAAAGAAAAGCACAGAGACCGCAAGGATCCTCTCGCACTGGTCAGGGTCAATGCCGAAGGCACTGTCTCCTATAAGGCGCTGCTCTTCGTTCCCGGAGAGGAGAACAACGAGTTCTCCGGTACAAACAGGATAGGCATAACGCTTTACTCCAACGGCGTCATGATCATGGAAAAATGCGAGGACCTCGTCCACGATTATTTCGAATTCGTAACGGGCATCGTGGACAGCCCCGACCTGTCTCTCAATATCTCCAGAGAGATACTTCAGCATACGAGGCAGCTTCATGTCATAGGCCAGAATCTCGAGAAGAAGATCAAGGGAGAGCTCGAGAAGATGATGAAGGAAGACAGGCCCAAGTATGAGGACTTTTTCAGGAATTTCGGTATCCACCTCAAAGTCGGAGTCTGTGACGAATACGGCAGATACAAGGATTTCCTGAGAGATCTTCTGATATTCTATACATCCGAGGACAAGCAGATCACGCTGAAGGAATACGTCGAGGCAATGCCCGAGAGCCAGAAGAAGATCTACTACGCGACCTCGGATACCGTCAAACACGCGATGGGCCTTCCTCAGTGCGAGGATGTAAAGAGCCGCGGATATGAGATAATCTATCTCACATCCCCCTTGGATGAGATGGTGCTTGAAAATCTGCGCGAGCAGGACGGAAAGAGCTTCTGCAATATAGTAACCGATGACCTCGGATTCGAGACCGAGGAGGAGAAGAAGGCTGCCGAGGAAAAGGAGATCGAGAGCAAAGACTTCCTGGATTTTGTAAAAGAATCTCTCGGAGATAAGGTCTCCAAGGTGAGCTTTACGAGAAAACTTGTCAGCCAGCCCTGCGCTCTGACGACAGACGGCGGAGTATCGCTGGAGATGGAGAAGTATTTCCGGCACGGACCCAGTGAGGAGATGCGCGGTATCAAGGCAGTCAGAGTGCTGGAGCTCAACGGAGAGCACAGCGCCGTGAAGGCTATGCAGGCATGCTTCGATTCCGGCGATAAGGAAAAGGCCAAAAAACTCGCGGAGATCCTCTATGCCTCCTCGGAGCTCGTAGCGGGCGTTGACGTTGAAGACCCTGTGGGATTCGTTAATCTGATAACCGAACTGTTTTAAGGATAATTCAGCCATTTGATGGAAAAACTCGGAATCTACATCCATATACCGTTTTGCGCCGGGAAATGCGGCTACTGCGATTTCTATTCACTGGCCGGCTGCGACCATATGATGCCCGATTATCATCAGGCTCTGCTTCAGCATATCCATGAATCTGAAAGCGCCATACTCCGGTATGATGTCGATTCCGTCTATTTCGGGGGAGGCACTCCAAGCTATTACGGAGCCGAGAGGATAGCCGATATATTCAACATGCTGAAGCTCAACGGCAACGTGATGGTGGATTCGGAGGTCACATGTGAGGTAAACCCGGACAGCACAGACCCCGAGATGCTGAAGCTTTTAAGGCGTGAAGGCATAAACAGGCTCTCGATAGGTGCCCAGTCCGCTAATGACGATCTTCTGAAGCTGATCGGCAGAAGGCACAATTTCAGGCAGGTCCGGAAAGCGGTCAGCGACGCGAGGGACGCCGGCTTCGAGAATATAAGTCTCGATCTCATGTACGGACTTCCGTCCCAGACAAAAAACGACTGGGCGGAGACGCTGGCCAAAGCCATAGAACTGAAGCCCGAGCATATTTCCTGTTATGCTCTGAAACTGGAGCCCGGGACAAAGATGTACAATGAATACTTCGGAAGCCCGATCATTCCCGATGACGACACCCAGGCGGACATGTACTGCTATGCGGCTGAAATGCTGGGAAAATACGGATTTGCCCAGTATGAGATATCCAATTTTGCGGTCAGGGGCTATGAGTCGAGGCACAACATAAAATACTGGACACTGGAGGATTATCTCGGTTTCGGCCCCGGGGCGCACTCCTGCATGGGCAACCAGAGGTTCAGTTATATCAGGAATCTTAAGGAATACATAGACCGGATGGATACCGGAGAGGATCTCATCGACGAGAGAGAGACTGTGACGCCTCTTGAAAGAGCGGTCGAGTATATAATGCTCGCGATGAGGATGACAAACGGCATATCCGAAAAGGAATACAGGACCAAGACACAGTGTGACTGGCGCCCGATAATCGGAGTCCTGAAGATTTTCGAGGAAAAAGGCTGGGCGGTCCGGGAAGAGGACAGATGGCATTTTACCGTTCCGGGTTTTCTGATCTCCAATACCCTTATAGGCATTATGCTCGAAGCTCAGACCACCGGAAGGGTCGACAGCATACCCTGGATGAGAGAGGCCTATAAGGTCGAGAGCAGAATAGCTCTCCCCTCGACAGAGGATGAGATATTTAAAGAAATATACAGGCAGCAGGTAGCAAAAAAGAAGTTTTAAAGGAATTATATGGACGAAGAACTTAAAATACCGAAAAAGAAAAAGCTCAGCAAAAAGAAAAGACGCCGCCGCAGACGCAGGATAATGATGATCACGGGGATAGTTCTCGCGGTCATTATCGCCGCGGTCGCCGGTGCAGGTCTTGTCGTATCGAACGGGAAGACCGTTTATCCGAATGTTACGGTTAAAGGCAGCCCTGTAGGCGGTCTGACCCGGGAGCAGGCTGTTTCCGCGCTGGAGAGTTCCGGCTGGAATGAAGCCGGGGAAAAGGATCTTGTCATTTCCTTCCCCTTCGATATCAGCTGCAGCATCAACTACGCGGAGGCGGACGCGTTTATTACGGCTGAAAATGCTGCTGATGCCGCTCTGAGCTACGGCAGACAGGGGAATATCTTTGCCAATCTTATAAGCTACATCAAATGCCTCAATGAAGAACACGATGCCATAACAGACGGTATCGAATACAACGGGGAATACATCCGGAGCAGGATAGCTGAGGCAGTCACCGCTTTCAGCGAAAAGATGGGCGGTGAGAAGTATCTTATTGATATTGACAAAGCCTTGCTCGAGTATCCGAAAGTATCTTCTGACGGCACCATATCCGAAGATGAAGTATATGAGCAGGCAGTTGAGGCCCTTTCGAATAACGCGACCGAGCTGTCATTTATACCGGTAAACGGTCTGGAAGCTCCGGACTTCGACGCGATACTCAAGACACTTCACGTGGAGAAAAAAGACGCTGAATTCACCGACAAGTTCGAGATCATCCCTGAAGTATACGGTATAACATTCGACGCTTCAAAAGCAGCGTCACTATGGGAGTCAGCTCCGGCGGGAACCGTTGTTGAAGTTCCTCTTGCTCTGGACGATCCGGAAGTGACGGCGGAAGACCTTGAAGCCACTCTGTACAAAGACCTTCTTGGCGAAAAATCCACATATTACTACGACTCCTCCCCGGAGCGTATGAGCAACATAAACCTGGCGGTCTCGATCTTAAACGGGATAACGCTTATGCCGGGCGAGACATTTTCGTATAATGAAAGACTTGGGGAGCGGACTGAGGAGCGCGGCTTCAAAGCTGCCCCGGCCTACAGCGGAGACCAGGTCATAATGGAGACGGGCGGAGGTGTCTGTCAGGTTTCTTCAACGCTCTACGTTGCTGTTCTGGCCGCCCAGCTCGATGACTTCACAGATCCGAATGTCGAGGGGGACGACCCTGAGACACATCGTGAGTGCCACATATTCAGGGTGCTCTATCTTGACCCGGGAATCGACGCCACCGTCTCCTGGCCGAGCCCCGATTTCAGATTTACAAACGGAAGGGAATACCCCGTTAAGATAGTCTGTTCAGCCGACGATGAGACGACTGAGCTGAAGTTCCAGATATGGGGCACTGATACCGACGGAACGTATATCGTGCCTTCAGGCGGTATGGTAAAGGAGCTTGAAGACGGATCTCCGCTTACAGACGCAAACGGAAACAGGATCTACCGCGGATATACGGTTCTGTACCGGTATGACAAAGACGGGAATGCAATAGACATTCCCGGCCATGAAGGCGAGATCCCGTATGTCGGGGCTCCATACAGCACATACTTCCCGCACGGAGCCAACTGAACCGGAAAGAATTTGTTACACAGATATAAGGAGAGAGAAAATGAGCAAAGGAAGCTTCTACATTACGACACCTATCTACTATCCCTCGGACAAGCTGCATATAGGACACACCTACTGCACTGTCGCTACTGACTCGCTTGCCCGCTACAAACGCCTCAGCGGATATGATGTCATGTTCCTGACAGGTACCGATGAGCACGGGCAGAAGATAGAGAAGAAAGCCCAGGAAGCCGGAGTCACACCCAAGGAGTTCGTGGACAGGATAGTCGAGGGCCAGGGGGGGATCCTTGACCTCTGGAAGCTGATGAATATTTCAAACGACAGATTCATCCGCACGACCGACGATTATCACGTGAAGTCCATACAGAGGATCTTCCGCAAGATGTATGACAACGGTGATATATACAAAGGAAAATATGTCGGCAAGTATTGCACTCCGTGCGAGAGCTTCTGGACCGAGTCCCAGCTGATAGACGGCAAGTGCCCGGACTGCGGCAGACCTGTCGAAGACGCGGAGGAAGAGGCTTATTTCTTCAAACTCTCCAAATACGCCAAGCCCGTACAGGAGCTTCTTGAGACAGGAACCTTCCTCGAGCCGGCCAGCCGTGTTAATGAGATGATAAACAACTTCATCAAGCCCGGTCTTGAGGATCTCTGCGTGAGCCGTACGAGCTTTACCTGGGGCATTCCTGTGGACTTCGATCCCGGCCATGTAGTATATGTATGGGTTGATGCTCTTTCAAACTATATTACAGCGCTCGGTTACCTGAACGATAAATACGATGATTTCGACAATTTCTGGCCTGTTGCCCATCATATAGTCGGCAAGGAGATAGTCAGGTTCCACTCAATAATCTGGCCCGCGATGCTCATGAGTCTCGGCCTTCCCGTTCCTCAGAAGGTATACGGGCACGGCTGGCTCGTCATCGACGGCGGGAAGATGTCCAAATCCAAGGGCAATGTCGTAGACCCGTATGTACTGGCAGAGCGCTTCGGAGTTGACGCTTTGAGGTTCTTCCTGCTCCGTACATTCCCGTTCGGATCCGACGGCAATTTCTCGAATGAGCTTCTGATAAACACCATAAACACAGACCTCGCGAATAATCTCGGCAATCTGGTATCCAGAACGACTGCCATGACCGAGAAGTACTTTGGCGGCACACTTCCCGAGGACCGTGAGGAGAGCGAAGCGGACAGCGAGCTTATTGAAATGATAAATTCGGTCCGCGGCAGATACGAAAAACAGATGGATGCTTTCCAGATCCACCTCGGGATCGATGAAGTATTCAAGCTTCTGCAGCGTGCCAACAAATACATTGACGAGACGACTCCGTGGATACTGGCCAGAGACGAGAGCAATAAGGCAAGACTTGCAACTGTCCTTTATAACCTCCTCGAGGCCATCAGAGTTTCGCTTATACTCCTGACCCCTGTGATTCCCGACAGCTGTGCCAAGGCTCTTGATCAGATTGGAGCGGATGCTGACTGCCGCACATGGGAGAGCGCCGGGAAATTCGGAGCATTGCCCTTGAATGTCAGTGTCAGAAAAGGTGAGACCCTCTTCCCGAGGCTGGATACCGAGAAGGAGATCGCCGAGCTTGAGAAGCTTCAGCACAAAAAGAGCGTACCTGCCTCCGAGCCTGTGCTGCCTGATGTGACGATAGATGAATTCGCCAGGTGCGATATGAGGACAGTAAAAGTGCTCTCCTGCGAAGCAGTTCCCAAATCCGAGAAACTCCTCAAATTCTCTCTGGATGACGGATCGGGCACACCGAGGCAGATCCTCTCGGGAATACACAAATTCTATGAGCCCGAGTCCCTTGTCGGGAAGACACTCGTCGCAATTCTGAATCTCCCCACACGCAAGATGATGGGCTATGATTCCAACGGAATGCTCATCTCGGCGGTAAAGGAGGAAGACGGCAAAGAACAGCTGCATCTTCTTATCCTCGATGACACTGTTCCCGCGGGCATGAGGCTCTGCTGAGATTACCGGATCTTCTCTGTAATATAATGATTAAACGGAGGTCATTGACCTCCGTTTTTTATTGTTTCAATTGAAATAGAGTTCCGGATATGCTAAAATTGTTGCAAAGCAGAAATGTCGTTCTGCAAAACGGAAAATACATAAAAGGAGTGTGTCTTATGATCAAATTCGCATCAAGAATGGATAACCTCAAAGGCAGCGCGATCCGTGAAATCCTGAAAGTCGCGACCATGCCGGGAATGATCTCATTTGCAGGCGGACTGCCCGCTCCGGAACTGTTCCCCGTTGAGGAAATAACACAGGCTGCAGTTGCCGTTCTGAAGGAAAACGGCACGAAAGCGCTCCAGTACGGAGAGACTCCGGGATATGAACCGCTCAGAGTCCAGATAGCCGAAAGAATGCTGGCCAAGAATAATATAAAGACAGACGCTGACCATATTCTCATTACTTCGGGAAGCCAGCAGGGCCTTGATTTTTCCGGAAGAGTTTTCCTGAACCCGGATGATGTGGTTATCATTGAGAGCCCGTCGTATCTCGGCGCGATCAATGCTTTCAAGGCGAGTGAGCCGAAGTTCGTTTCCATTCCGACGGATAAGGACGGAATGATAATGTCCGAGCTCGAGAAAGTCCTTGCCACAAACGACAGAGTCAGGATGATCTATGTTATTCCCGATTTCCAGAATCCTTCGGGCCGTACATGGCCGCTTGAGCGCCGCAAGGCTTTCATGGAACTCGTCAACAAGTATGAGGTCCCCGTCATAGAGGATAACCCCTACGGCGAGCTCCGCTACAAGGGAGAATATCTCCCCGCTCTCAAATCCATGGATACAAAAGGCCTTGTGGTCTATCTCGGAACATTCTCCAAGATCCTTGCTCCGGGCTATCGTCTCGGCTGGGTCTGCGCGAGCGATGAGATACTCGCAAAATACAACTTCATGGCTCAGGCGGCATCTCTGCAGCCGTCCACCATCAGCGCCATGGAAGTTTCAAAATTCATCGACATGTTCGATCTTGACGCTCATGTGGACCGTATCCGTGAGGTATACGGGCACCGCTGCAAATTCATGGTCGAATGCATGAGCAAGTACTTCCCCGAGGAAGCCGTATTCACGGATCCTGACGGCGGCCTGTTTACATGGGTAGAGCTGCCCGATTATATCGATACCGCGGAGATGGCTCCCAAATGCCTCGAGAAGAATGTCGCCTATGTTCCGGGCATCGGATTCTTCCCGTACGGTGAAAAGAAAAACTGCATGAGACTCAATTACTCATGCATGAAGGACGAGAAGATAGAAGAAGGCATCAGCATCCTGGGCGGCGTCATGAAGGACTACCTTAAGAAGTAACAGAAAAAGAATAAACTGTTTTCAGTCAAGAGTAAGATTCCACTCGGTAACGGGTGGAATCTTTGCGTTCAGAACCGCGTATTTTTCCCCGGTATCAGACATCGTATAATATACAGCCTTGCTGCAGCCGAGCTCTGCCGCTAGCATGTTTGCACACTTCACCGAAAGCTCCTCGTTTCTGCAGAGAAGCTCCTTTATTATGCAGACTCCGTCTTCTATGCAGCACGCCGCGAAGCCGTATTCGTTCAGATAAAAGCCCCCGCCATAGCTTTCAAGAAGCAGCTTCTGCTGTTCAAGGAGGTGGTTTGAGAGTCTGACGTGGACCGTGTCCCTGAGAAAATTCTCACGCCAGAGCATGTATTCGGTGGAGCTCATGCGCATACACATGCCCTTGATCGGGGAAGAGACTTCTTTTTTCTGACGCATGAGAATATTTTCCGTGCCCAGAGTATCCCTGTAAAAAGAATAAAGCCGATCCTCAGCCGGCAATGTGGCGAAGATAACATTTTTATCCCCGTCTATGCTGCCGAACTCCAGAGTTTTTTTGCACAGATCTCTGCCGATGCCCCTGCCTCTTGCTTCTTCAGACACAGCTACGGCGTAAACATAGGCGATAGGGATCCCGTGATCCTCATTTACGTCTGGGAAAACCAGTTCCTGGCCTCTTATGACATATGCGCAGCCGAGCAAGGTTCCGTTTTCTTCAGCAACAACGGCGGTACCGTAGTCCTTAAGACCGTGTATGAAGCGCCTGACGAAGGATTCTCCGTCTCCGAATACGGAGGTCCAGATGGAGGTCATAGCGCTTATGTCATTTTCATTATATTCCCGGTACAGCAACATATTTTTTCACCATGAACTCCGGCTTGTAGCTTTCCTTAGATTTCCTCAGCGATTCAAGTCCCATATCATCTTCCCGGTTAATATATCTGATCTCCGGATATTTCGATCTTATCATTCTGGAAAACTCCCTGCAGACCATGGGGTATGCTCCGTTAACATCTGCACGGGATTTTTCTATATGGACGTCATATGTATCATTCGAGCATTTTTCACCGATAGTGAAACCCATTATTTCTCCGTCCGCAAAGAGAACGCCTCCGTCAAAACCGAGCCTGTCAAAGAAAATAAAGCTCTTGTCGATTACATCCACTTCAAAGCCCATCATGGCGTTGAAGTTGTCGGAGTGTGCCTTTTCCCAGCTGTTGTACATCTCGGCACAGTAAGGTATCAGATGGGGCGTAAGCGGTTCAAAATGCCAGTCATGCTCGGCCTCAAAGCGGTTGCAGTGGTTTTTCTTCCCGTGCAGCGCTTTGCCGGAATAGGTGCAGAGCTTTTCAATATCGTATATATAATCGCTTATCTCAGGAGTCTCCCTGAAATCGAATTTGCCCGGGAAGGCTTCTTCGAGTTGTGCTTTCTGCTCTTCGGTCACATATGATATGACAAAGTTCTCGTTATTGGCTTTGGCAAGCATCTCCTCAGCCAGAACAGCTTCCTTCAGATCCCCGGAACCGATCGGAAAAGCGTACGCGCTCTTGCCTCCGAGGCAGTGCCTTGATATCATTCGCTGCCCGATAAATCCGGATCTTGTGCAGAATGCATTTTGCCATATGAAAAGATTTCCGAAGCAGAAATCGGCACTGGGGCTGTTTTCGGCAAAAACCGCATCGTCACATCTTTCTTTATGTTCAAATCCTATAGGTGTCAGTTCAATCATCGCTTATCCCTTGAACCAGTGAAATGAGAATATCTTTTTTGTTGTAATCGGGAAACGAAATAATGTAATCAAGAAGAAATCCAAGCATGTTTCCAAGTTCTTTTCCTCTGTATCCCATGGCCAGGAGATCGTCTCCGTTTAAGGCAAGGTCTGCCATTGAGTAGGGCTCTCCGCTTTTAAGCACTTTCCTCAGTTCCGCTCTGGACTCCGATCCCGAGACTATGTCAAAACCGCATGAAGCACATGAAACGGCATCTCGTCCGTACCGGCTCAGGAGCTTTTTCCATTCGACCGGATTTCCCGGAATCGGGCCTTCAAGTATCTTCTGGGCTGTATTGCAGAGCGAGAGGGTCCGTCTGTCCGAGCGGAGTGATCCGAGAAATATCTTTGTGTCCGTAATGCACCCGGAGCTTATCAGTACGCTGCAGAGAGCAGACCACCTCATCAGCTGTTTTCTCGGAATGGTGGAAAGCAGTTTCAGCTTTTCCCTGCAGACATCGCGGCTTTCGATAAACCGGTCCAGAAGCCCGAGGCTGACTGCATCGGCTATGATCTCCGCTCTGTTGGTCAGCAGTATTTTCTCCAGCTCATCGTGTATCCTCTCGGGTGCAAGTTCAGAGGCGAGGACTGCCTTCTTCGCTATGGCCGAATATGTTTTTTCCTCGATGTCGAAGCCGAGTCTGGCAGAAAAACGGAGCGCTCTGAACATTCTCAAAGCGTCCTCCTCAAACCTCTCTTCGGGATTTCCCACGCAGCGGATCAGCCTGTTTCTGATGTCGTCCCTTCCGCCGAACGGATCGGAAACATATCCGTCGGGCGGAATTGCGATGGCATTCATTGTGAAATCGCGGCGTTTGAGATCTTCCGTAAGATCGGCTACAAACATGACATTATCCGGATGCCGGTGATCCGAATATGTATTTTCAAGACGGAAGGTGGTCACCTCCACTCTGTGAGAGCCGATGATGACCGTAACAGTCCCGTGTTTTGCACCGGTAAGAACGGTGCTGTCAAAAACTGAGCATATCTCTTCGGGTAATGCTGAAGTACAGATATCCCAGTCGTTTGGAGTGACTCCGAGAAGCATGTCCCTGCAGCACCCGCCGACCAGATAAGCTTTATAACCGTGTGCCTGAAGATCGATAAGCACCTGCTTTACATACTTCGGAGGCGTAACGGCTTTTCGGGCATTATTCTGTTTTCCTTGAAAAGAATTATCCACGGTATTATAATAATACCACTTTATTCTTAATTTGTGAATTGGCAGAAAATATTATGGCAGATTTTGAAAATTATATGTCTCCCGGAAGAAACGGATATCTTGTGGGTATTGGCGGAGTCAGCATGTCCTCACTCGCGGAAGTACTGTTCAGCATGGGAATCAATGTTTCCGGAAGCGACATGAATTTGAGCGGCAATGTGACTCATCTGATGGACATGGGCATACATGTCAATATCGGCCACAGGCCTGAGAACATAAGCAAGGATCTTGATTTCCTTGTAAGGACAGCCGCAGTGCATGACGAGAACCCGGAGATAGTAGCAGCCAGGGAACTCGGGATACCTGTTTTTGAGAGGTCCGAGGCCTGGGGCGCGATCTCCAAAGACTACGAGAATGCTATATGCATTTCCGGGACCCATGGTAAGACTACGACCACTTCCATGACAACCCATATTATGATGGCGGCGGAGAAGGATCCTACAGTCATGATTGGAGGGACCCTGCCTCTTCTCGGGACGAATTCCGGCCACAGGGTAGGCAAAGGCAACACCATTATTATAGAGGCCTGCGAGTACTATAATTCCTTCCTTAATTTTCATCCGACTGTCGCCGTAATACTGAATATTGAGGAGGATCATCTGGATTACTTCAAGGA
Source organism: Oscillospiraceae bacterium (assembly GCA_017430455.1). Classification (GTDB taxonomy): domain Bacteria; phylum Bacillota; class Clostridia; order Oscillospirales; family Oscillospiraceae; genus Limivicinus. Next base: position 242,695 of record JAFRMX010000023.1, on the reverse strand, counting down.
TCTCAAAGATCTTCAGAAATCCTTCAGAAAATTTGCACTTCATACTCCGAAAAACGGCGGATTTGTTGTCATAAACAATGACGAACCCAGTGTTCATGAAGCAGTTAAAAACATAGACAGAAAGATCGTCACCTTCGGACTGACTCCGGAGGCGGACGTATATGCCGATAAGATCATTTTCAAGGGCACGAATTCAAAATTCAACATCTATTACAAGGGGAAAAAGTTTACGGATGTGACTTTGCATGTCCCCGGCCTCCACAACGTGAAAAACGCTCTTGCGGCGACTGCTGCAGCGATCTGTGTCGGAGCCAAGCCCAACGCCGTCAAATACGGGCTTGCAGGCTTCAACGGAGCGGGCAGGAGATTCGAGTTTAAAGGGAAATTCGAAGGCGCCGATGTCTATGACGACTACGCCCATCATCCGGGAGAAGTCAAGGCCCTGCTCGACGCTGTCGAGAAACTCAACTACAAGAGGACTGTTCTCGTCTTTCAGCCGCATACATATTCCAGAACTGCTGCGCTGTTTGACAGATTTGTCGAACAGCTCAGACGTCCCGATGTGGTGCTTTTAGCGGAAATATATGCGGCAAGGGAACAGAATACGATAGGCATCTCCAGTGAAGATCTGGCGGAAAAGGTGACAGGGGCCAGATTCTACCCGACTTTTGAAGAACTTGAACAGGCGTTGAGAAAGACAGTCCAGCCTGGAGACATCATACTCACGGTCGGTGCCGGCAATGTGTACAAAATTGGTGAGGATCTTTTGAAATAATTTGTGCACTTAATAATTCTGTAACATTTTATTGCTTAATTATGAAACAATTGGCGGTTATATTAATAATTGCAAGTAGCAGTTTTATCTTTTTCATTGTGTCCTCAATCAATATAAAAAAACAGAGCGGCGGGATCCGCTCTGTTTTTTTTATTTCGTGTTTATTGAATTAAAACAGATGATATAGTATAATTTACAAAAGGAATAAAAAATATAAAAAAGAAGGTAATGAAAGTGTTTAAAGTCGTAACCAAGAGATTCCTGAACGACGCAAAAACTATCTGCCTTTTCGAAATCGAGGCCCCTCTTGTGGCAAAGCATGCCCGGGCGGGCCAGTTTGTCATTTTCAGGCTCGATGAGCAGGGCGAGAGAGTGCCCGTTTCAGTGGCCGGATATGACCGCGAGAAGGGAACTGTTACAGTCATGGTTCAGGCTGCAGGACGTACAACAAAGATGCTTCACACCCTGAACGAGGGCGATTGTGTCGCAGACTTTGTAGGACCGCTCGGCAAAGCCACGGAAATGGAAGGACTTAAAAAGGTCTGCGTTGTCGGAGGAGGAGTAGGCTGCGCTATTGCGTATCCTATAGCCAAGGAGATGCACGAAAAGGGTATAGAAGTCACCTTTATAGCCGGCTTCAGAAGCGCTGATATCGTCATTCTGAAGGAGGAGCTTGCTGCAGCTTCAGATAAGCTTATCATGTGCACGGATGACGGATCCTATGGCGAAAAAGGTTTCACGACGGTATTCCTCAAGCAAGAGATTGAAGCCAATATTGCCTCCGGCAAAGCCCAGTTCGACAGAGTAATCGCCATCGGGCCGGATATCATGATGAAATTCCTCGCTGATGTTACCAGACCTTACGGGATAAAGACCATTATATCTCTTGACCCGATCATGGTAGACGGTACCGGCATGTGCGGCTGTTGCCGCGTTATAGTCGGCGGAGAGACTAAGTTCGCCTGTGTTGACGGACCGGATTTTGATGCGCATGAGGTCGATTTTGATTCCCTTATAAAGAGAAGCGCGTTTTACAAAGATGAACAGGACGAGGCGGCAAAGCACATCTGCAATCTGACGGGAGGTGTACGCAATGGCTGATATGAGTTTAACGAAAAACCCGATGCCCGAACAGGATCCGGTCGAAAGAGCGTGCAACTTTGACGAGGTCGCTCTCGGCTATACCGAGGAACTTGCCAGAGCAGAGGCAAAGAGGTGTCTCAATTGCAGAGATCCTCACTGCCGCCAGGGCTGTCCCGTACAGGTGAGGATCCCCGAGTTTATAGCTAAAGTAAATGAAGGCGACTATGACGCTGCCTACGAGATTATAAAGAGCACCAACTCGCTTCCAGCTGTCTGCGGAAGGGTATGTCCTCAGGAAAAACAGTGCGAGAGCAAGTGCGTAAGGGGCATAAAAGGCGAGAGCGTCGGAATAGGAAGACTCGAACGCTTTGTTGCCGACCGGCATATGAACAGGGAAGAAAAGGAAGAGATCAAAGTTCCCGAATCCAACGGTCATAAGGTCGCTGTCATCGGTTCCGGACCTTCAGGGCTCACTTGCGCAGGAGATCTGAGAAAGCTCGGCTATGATGTTACCATATACGAAAGCCTTCATAAAGCGGGCGGCGTTCTGGTCTACGGGATCCCGCAATTCCGTCTTCCCAAGGAAATAGTTGCGGCAGAAATAGATAACCTCAAGGCGATGGGAGTCAAAATAATTACTGACGCCATCATTGGCAAATCGATCACTGTCGATGAGCTCTTTGAGTCCGAAGGATATGAAGCAGTGTTCATCGGCTCCGGAGCAGGACTCCCGCAGTTCCTGCACATTCCCGGAGAGAATCTTCTCGGCGTATACAGCGCAAACGAGATTCTGACCCGTACGAACCTCATGAAGGCCTACAGAGAAGACTACGACACGCCTATAAAGAAATTCAGCCGTGTGGCGGTCGTCGGTGCGGGCAATGTCGCAATGGACGCTGCAAGAGTAGCAAAGAGGCTCGGAGCAGAGCATGTTTATATCACTTACCGGCGCGGCAGGGATGAACTGCCTGCCCGCAAGGAGGAAGTCGAGCATGCTGAGGCTGAGGGAATAGAATTCAATCTTCTCAATAACCCCTGCGCGATCCACGGGGACGAAAACGGACATGTGACAGGTATAGAGCTTATTCGCCAGGAACTCGGCGAGCCCGACGAGAAGGGGCGCAGAAAACCTGTGGCTGTTGAAGGCAGCAACTGGGTTCTCGATGTCGATACGGTAATAATAGCGATAGGCACCTCACCGAATCCGCTCATAAAGAATACTACTGAGGGACTTACATTTACACGCAAGGGCGGCATCGAAGCCGATGACAACGGGAAGACAGCACGCGAGGGGGTCTTTGCAGGAGGAGATGCCGTTACAGGATCTGCTACCGTCATAATGGCTATGGGTGCAGGCAAGACCGGCGCGAAGTCCATTGACGAATACATTAAAGCGAAGAAGTGACTCTCTGTTTTACCGGACACAGGCCGGATAAGCTTAGCGCCACGGAAACTGAGGTCAGGGATAGGCTCAAGGCGGCAATAGACAGATCCGTTTCCGAAGGATATACACGTTTTATAACCGGGATGGCCAGAGGAGTAGATCTCTGGGCCGGTGAGGCAGTGCTTGACTTGAAAGCCTCCGGCAGAAGCGATCTCGAGCTTGTAGCTGCAGTTCCTTACAGGAATGTGGCGGACAGGTGGCCTTCCTCATGGCGCGATATTTACCGGAGGATCATTTCCGAGGCGGATGAGGTCCATTACACCTCAGAGAAGTATTACCGGTTCGTATATATATCCAGAGATCAGTGGATGGTCAATAACTCTTCGCGAGTTCTTGCCTTCTACGAAGGCATTCCGGGAGGAACCGAATATACGATAAACTATGCCGTCTCGCTTGGAAAAGAAGTTATCTATATCTGAGATAAACAAAGCATTTTTTAAAAAGCCGTTCCCTTTGGGAGCGGCTTCTTTAATTTGAGCCCGAATGTGATATAATAAAAATCGGATACCCGGAAATGTCCGGCAACCGCACAACAGTTCAAGTGAAATAATAAAGACAGAAAAAGGGTGACAGTATGCCGTTTAAAATAATACGGGAAGACATAACATCGGTACATGCAGATGCTCTGGTCAACACGACCAATTCGATAATGATAGGATACAGCGGTGTTGACTACGCGATACATCATGCAGCAGGCAAAGGGCTTGACGAAGAATGCAGCACAAAGGTTCCGCTTGAAGTCGGACGGGCGATAGCAACAGGAGCCTATGATCTGGATGCAAAGTATATTATTCATGTGATCGGGCCGGTATACACTGGCGGAGACCGGGGAGAAAGGGAACTTCTGGAAGAGGCCTACACCGTTGCCCTGCAAAAGGCTGCGGAGCTCGATTGCAAAAGAACGGCCTTGCCGCTTATCTCTGCCGGAACATACGGGTTTCCCAAAGATCAGGTGATGCAGATCGCGGTATCCGCAATAACTGCTTTTCTTATGGAAAACGAGATGGAGGTATTTCTCTGCGTTTTCGATAAAACTTCGTATGAGATCAGCCGTAAGCTCTTTTCTGCGGTTGAGAGCTACATAGATGACAACTATGTATATTCCCGAAAAAGAAGAAGACATGAAATTCGGGGAGACAATGCTCCGTTTTATTCCCAGGCGCTCTTTGATAAAGACGCGGAATATAAAACTGAAGCGAGCTATGCTTTTGCTTCGCCGATGCCCCCGGAGGATATCGGGGAGCTGATCAAAATAAAGCACAAAGAAGATGCAGGATTTCGCGATACTCTTTTTAAGTATATAGATGACAGCGGGATGACTGATGTGGAGTGTTATAAAAAGGCGAATATCAGCAAACAGACATTTTCCAAGATAAAAGGAGATAAGACATATCACCCCTCGAAGGAGACTGTGCTGTGTCTGATAATCGCGCTCGGTCTTCCGCTTATGGATGCAGACAGACTGTTAAACGTCGCAGGATATACATTTACAGATTATGATCTGACAGATGTAATAGTAAAATGCTTCATAGAACTTGGGAACTATGACATATTCGAGATCAACGAGACGCTGTTTCAGTATGACCGCGGCACGCTGGGAGTATAATGAGAATAAGAGCGGAGTATTGTTCACGAATACTACATTGTTTTTGAATTGATTCGATGTTATAATACGGCATCATGAAGACTAAAAGGATCTTATGGATATTTTCAATGGCGGCACTCTGCGTGCTGCTTGCGGTTATTGTTTCCGCGAGGATGACGAGCAAGAGTGAAGTTATTCTCGGCGGGGTACAGGGCGGCTATCTGACGATTGAAAACAGTATCTTTACAGATCCCGAGGCGTCAGAAGAAACAGTCAGCGCTGATGATGAGCTTGACTGGCCGGATATAGATATAAACGAGACGCAGTATTCCCTTATTCGTGACGATCCTGACCATATGCTCACTTCAAGCTATGAGCCCGAAACAAGTAAGCTGTCCGAATATAACGCATATTTCAGCGTGGATGCCATAGATTATCTCGAAGATTTCATTTCCCTTATCAACGATGAGGGGTATAAAGTGGTCATAGGTAGCGCCTATGTCAACTGGGCATGGCAGAACAAGCGCTTTAACGGCCTTTGGTGGCAGTATTACGAATACGGCTATAACGGAGTCAAGGTCGATAAGGATACTGCTGTCGAGCTGGCCAGAAAGTCCGTAATGTTTCCGGGTACAAGCGAGCACCAGCTCGGACTTGCTGTCGATATTTTCGAGAAAGGCAAAAATGACAGCGCTGTCGCAAAAGCAAATACGGAGTTTTACAAGTTTCTGAATGAAAATTGCGCGGAATACGGTTTTATCCAGCGATTTCCTACCAAGAAAATGCTCCTGACAGGTTGGGACGAGCCGTGGCACTACAGATATGTTGGAGAAGAAGCTGCGAAGTTTATTATGGAAAACGGCCTTTGCCTCGAGGAGTTCTATGCACATTATGTTGAGGATTTTTATGTATAAAAGGCTTGCATTTTGCGCTTTCTTGTGTTATAAGTACATAGTAAGTTAGTGTTTGGATGAAGAGTGGGTGTGAGCCCGCTCTTTTTCTTGGAAAAAAGGAGTTAGCTTTGAGCAAAGTAAGCGAGACCGTATCGGAGCTTGTCAGACCGTATGTCGAAGAAGAAGGCTGCAGTCTCTGGGATGTAGAATATGTAAAAGAGGCAGGCACCTTTTATCTGAGAGTTTTCATCGATAAAGACAGCGGTGTCACCATAGATGACTGCGAAAGAGTAAGCAGAAGGCTTGACCCGATCCTTGACGAGGCAGATCCGATCCAGGAGAGCTATGTATTTGAAGTAGGGTCTCCCGGTGCCGAGAGAGAGCTTAAGAGGCCATCCGATTTTGAAAAGTTTCTGGGCTCTGATGTGGAGGTCAGGCTTTATAAAAGCACTGATGGGAAAAAGTCGCTGATCGGTAAGCTTCTCTCGTATGAAGACGGAGATATCAAGCTTCTGGTCGGCAATGAAGAAATGATAATAAAAAAACAGGATATAGCGCAGGTAAGACTGCACATAACCTTCTGAAAGGATTAAATTTAAGATGAACGCAGAGTTTTTTGATGCGGTAGCACAGCTCGAGAAAGAAAAGGGGATCCCCAGAGAATTCATGTATGAGAAGATCCAGCTCGCCATGAAAACAGCTTTCAGACGGGATTTTCCGGAATGTGAGGATAATTTCGAGATCATCGTCGACGAACCGACAAGACGTATCGAGATGAATATCTTAAAAACAGTGGTGGAAAATGTAGAAGATCCTAATAAAGAGATTACTCTCGATGCTGCCAGAAAATCGGTCAAAAAAGCGGAGATAGGCGATGTTATCGCTGTTCCGGTCGAAACCAAGAAATTCGGAAGAATCGCAGCTCAGAGCGCGAAGCAGGTCATAATCCAGGGTATCAGGGAAGCAGAGCGCGGAATAGTTTATGACGAGTTTACTTCAAAAGAGCATGAGATCCTGACTGGTGTTGTGAGTCATGTTGAGCCCAGAAACGGTTATGTCTCTATCCGCATCAGTTCGAACAGTGAGCTTACGGAAGCTATCCTGACGCCTAACGAGAGAGTGAAGTCAGAATCCTTAAGAGAAGGCGACAGGATCAAGGTCTATGTTGTAGAGGTCAAGAATAATCCGAGAGGGCCGCAGGTCGTTATCAGCCGTACGCATCCCGGTCTCGTGAAGAGACTTTTCGAGCTTGAAGTTCCTGAGATAGCTGACGGGACTGTCGAGATAAGGTCAATAGCCAGAGAGGCAGGCTCGAGAACAAAGATCGCCGTGTGGTCCATGGATGCCAATGTTGATCCGATAGGTTCGTGCGTCGGCCCCAAGGGAGCGAGAGTTGCAAATATAGTAAATGAACTCCGAGGAGAGAAGATCGATATCATTAATTACAGCGACATCCCCGAGGACTATATCGCTGCATCGCTGGCACCTTCTGAGGTCCTCAGCGTAACAATGCTCGAGGACGGAAAGAGCTGCAGAGTTATTGTTCCGGACTCTCAGCTTTCGCTCGCAATAGGCAAGGAAGGCCAGAATGCCCGTCTTGCAGCCAAGCTTACAGGATTCAAGATCGATATAAAGCCTGAATCGGAGGCTTAAGTGAAAGAGAAGAAAGTGCCCGAGAGGCAATGTCTTGCCTGTCGCGAGAGAAAACCGAAGAGCGACCTTATAAGGATCGTCAGGACTCCCGACGGGAAAGTGGAGATAGACAGGACAGGCCGACTCCAGGGCAGAGGCGCGTACTGCTGCCGAAACAGGGAATGCTTAAAAAAGATCATCAAGTCCGGAGCTGCAGCCAGGGCACTTGGCATCAAGCCTGAGGAAGGTCTGCTGGAGGATCTTGCAGATGAACTCTGACGCAATCAGGTTTCTCGGTCTTATGAAAAGGGCAGGAGCTCTGTGCATCGGTGAGACAAATACAGGCTCTGCTGCAAGAGCAGGGAAAACAGCAATAATTCTTCTCGCTAAGGACGCGTCTTCAAATGCCGTAAAAAGGGCAGAGGGGTTTTCGTTGAGTGGCAGCTGCGATGCGGCAGTGCTTGAATATACAAAGGAGGAACTCAGTTCCTTTCTCGGGACTCCGGGCTGCTCAATGATGGCGATCACAGACAGAGGTTTCGCGGAAGCTTTCAGAAAGAAATACAGTACGGCCTTCAGAATCAAATAACAGGAGGATAATACATGGGACTTATAAAATACAGAGTGAATGAAGTGGCAAAGGACTTCGGAGTACCCAATAAGGAGATAAGCAGGATACTCTCGGAGTATAAGACTGCGCCTAAGAGCCATATGCAGGTTCTGGAGGATGATGAGCTCGATGTCATATTCGAGTATATGAGCCAGCATAATCAGATAGAGAGTATAGAGGAAGTATACAGAGTCCCAGAAAAAGCAGAGGAGAAGCCAAAGGAAGAAAAGCCTGCCTCAAAGAGCGGCTCCGCTTCCGGAAAGAAGGAGAAACAGCAGGCCGAAAAAACTGCTGCGCCGGCTCCGAATGTCAAAGAGAGCGAGAGCGCCAAAGCTCAGGAGGAGGCTCAGCCTGCAAAGAAGAAGGAAAACAAACCCTTTGTCCCGCGCAAAGTCGCGGAAAAAAGAGTTGTCGATACACGCGGCTCCGCAAAGGTCAATATAGAAAAATACAATGAGAAATTCGAAGATCTTGCCGGATCGAAGAACAGGGGCAACGGCAACTATACTCGCGGCAAGGAAAAGATCGGCAGCAGACAGAAGCAGAAACAGGGCAGCCAGGCTGCATCATTAAAGAAACGCCAGGAAGAGCGCGACAGACTCCAGAAGCTTCAGCTCGAGATCGCGAAGAAGCAGCAGCTCAGTGTCAAGATCCCCGATGAGATATCCGTCGGAGAGCTTGCCTCGCGAATGAAGAAGACGGCTACGGAAGTTATCAAATGTCTGATGAAAAACGGAGTGTTTGCCTCCGTATCCGATACGATAGATTTCGATACTGCCGAATTTGTCGCTACTGAGCTCGGATGCAAGGTCGAGAGGGAAGTGATCGTTACAGTCGAGGAGAAACTCATCGATGTCAGCGAGGACAAGGATGAAGATCTCGTATCCAGAGCACCCGTCGTTGTTGTCATGGGGCATGTAGACCACGGCAAGACCTCGCTGCTCGACTATATAAGACATTCGCATGTCGCGTCCGGAGAGGCCGGAGGGATCACTCAGGCCATCGGCGCCTATACCGTCGATGTCAAGGGAAACAGCATAACCTTCCTTGATACTCCGGGCCATGAAGCGTTTACTTCAATGCGCGCCAGAGGTGCGATGGTTACGGATATCGCAATTCTGGTTGTCGCTGCAGACGACGGTATCATGCCACAGACAGTAGAAAGTATAAACCATGCAAAAGCGGCGGGAATACCGCTTGTTGTTGCAGTCAATAAAATAGATGTCCCGGGCGCGAATCCGGAGAGGATAAAGCAGCAGCTTACAGAGTATGATCTTGTCGCTGAGGAATGGGGCGGAGACACAATTATCTGCCCGATATCCGCCAAGACGGGAGAAGGAATTGACAATCTGCTCGATAATCTCGTGCTGGTCGCGGAAATGCAGGAACTCAGAGCAAACCCGAACAGGGCTGCCAAGGGGGCTGTCATCGAGGCCAGACTGGACAAAGGCCGCGGACCCATTATGACTGTACTGGTACAGAACGGTACACTGCACACCGGAGATATAATAATTGCCGGAACTGCTGTTGGCAGAGTCAGAACAATGACAGATGACAAGGGCAGAAAGACTAACCAGGCTGGACCGTCCACGCCTGTCGAGATCGCAGGCATGTCAGAGGTTCCGCAGGCCGGTGATACATTCAACGCCGTTGCAGATGAACGTATGGCAAGAGAACTGGCAGAACAGAGGAAGACCAAGCTCAATAACGAGATGCTCGGATCGTCGAGAAAAGTAAGCCTCGAGGATCTGTTCAGTCAGATAAGAAGCGGCGAGATGAAGACCCTGAACATTATTGTCAAGGCGGATGTCATGGGCTCTGCTGAAGCAGTTAAGTCTTCGCTCGAGAAGCTCTCGAACGATGAAGTCCAGGTAAAGGTCATTCATTCTGCGGTCGGTGCGGTCAACGAATCCGATGTCATGCTTGCAGAGACAAGCGGAGCTATCATAGTGGGCTTCAATGTAAGGCCTGATGCCTCTGCCAGGAACAGTGCGGACAGGGCAAAGGTCGATATCCGCATGTACAGGGTCATCTATGACTGCATCAATGAAATAGAAGCTGCCATAAAGGGTATGCTGGCTCCCGAATTCAAGGAGAGCGTCACAGGATACGCCGAGGTCAGAGAGACATACAAGGTCTCCAAGGTCGGCCAGGTCTGCGGCTGCTATGTAACTGAAGGAAAGATCCAGCGCGGGTCCAAGGTCAGAATTCTCAGAGACAATATCATTATCCATGAAGGCAGCCTTGCGTCACTGAGAAGGTTTAAAGATGATGTTAAGGAAGTCGCCCAAGGCTATGAATGCGGTATGCAAATAGAGAAATTCAATGATATCAAAGTCGGCGATATGATAGAATGTTTCATTATGGAGGAAATATCAAAGTAAATCATGGCATCCAACAAACTTGCCAGGACAAATGATGACATACAGTTTGCCCTTTCCAAACTGATAACGGAAGTTAAAGACCCCAGAGTGCAGCAGGGCATGATTTCCGTGACCAGAGTAGAGACGACCGGAGACCTGAGATATGCCAAGGTGTGGCTCAGCGTGTTGGGGCTCAAAAACGAAAAGGACTTTATGAAAGGTCTCAGGTCCGCCGGGGGCTGGCTCAGGCATGAGCTCGGACAGAGAATGGCGCTGAGATATACTCCGGAACTTGTTTTCGAGCTGGACAGGAGCATAGAATACGGAGCTCATATAAATGAACTTATTAATTCACTGAATATCAGTGGAGATGACGGAGAAACAGAAGAAAAGGAAGCCTGATGGCCCGGATGATCGGAATGTCCCTGTGCAGGGAAATACTTTTGAATAAAGACAGATTCCTTCTTTACTCGCACAAGAATCCCGACGGGGACACCGTGTGCTCCTGCGGTGCGCTCTGCAGCGCACTCAGAAGAGCTGGAAAGACCGCTTATCTGGCGCCCAATGACCAGGTCCTCGAGAGATACCGTGTTTATTTCGATCCCTTTGTCATGCCCGAAAGTTACATGGCTGACTATTTCATATCCGTGGATGTTGCATCACTGAACCAGATGCCCGAAAGCTACGGCGGACACACGGACATGATCATAGACCACCATCCTTCGAACAGCCTTTTCGCGGATCTGGCTCTTGTAAACGGAAGCAAGGCGTCCTGCGGGGAAATCGTTATGGAGCTCATAAAAGAGCTCTGCGGCGATATAACTCCTTTTGAGGCTGAGATGCTCTATGTCGCTGTTTCGACAGATACCGGTTGCTTCCGCTATGCCAATACAAATGCGGACTGCTTAAGGTCTGCGGCCGAGCTTCTTGATCTTGGCGTCAACAACGGAAGAATCAATGTGGGTATCTTCATGAAGATGACAGAGGCGAAAATGAAGCTGGTTGGGAGGATCTATTCGACCCTGGAGACCAGAAAAGACGGTCTGATTTCTGTTGTAAAGATCACGGATAAAATGATAAAAGAGACCGGCGTTACTGAAAATGATCTTGAGGATCTCGCGTCCTATGCAGGGCAGTGCGAAACCTCGCGAGTCAGCGTTACGCTCAGAGAGAAGGAAGACGGCACAGTCAAGATATCTCTGAGGTCTTCTCCGCCGTTTAACTGCAGCGACGCCTGCGCGATATACGGCGGCGGAGGTCATGCACTTGCTGCAGGTGTATCTTTGAAAGCCGGAATAGACGAAGCTGAAGAGATGATCCTGAAAGCCGTTGAGGAAGTCTGGCAGTGAACGGAATACTGCTGATAGATAAGCCTCCCCTTTGGACAAGCAATGATGTTGTTTCGAAACTCAAGGGAGTGCTGAAAGAAAGAAGAATAGGCCACTCAGGCACGCTGGACCCGCTTGCAACGGGTCTTCTTGTTGTTTTTGCCGGCAGAGCCACCAGAGCGGTCTCCTTTGCAGAATCTCATGACAAAAGGTACACAGCCGGGCTGAGACTTGGCCTTCGCACAGATACACAGGATATTTCCGGAAATGTTATCTCACAGGAACAAACAGATATTAAAGATGAGGAACTCGACAGAGTGCTCTCCTGTTTTGTCGGAGAGATCGAGCAGACCCCACCTATGTATTCCGCTGTCAGGGTAAACGGGAAAAGGCTCTATGAACTTGCGAGAAAAGGGATCGAGGTCGAAAGAAAACCGAGAAAGATAACCGTTTATTCCATTGAGCGCAAAGGAAGGGAATCCGGTGATATAGTTCTGGATATTAAATGCTCAAAAGGGACCTATATAAGGACTCTGTGCTCGGATATAGGTGAAAGGCTCGGATGCGGAGCCTGTATGAGCGCGCTGAGAAGAACAGAAGCAGGAATGTTTTCCGTAGAAAATGCTTATACGCTTGATGAAGTGATCAGAGAAGCTGAAATTGGAGATGTTTCCTCTCTTCTTCTTCCGACAGAGTCCATATTTTCAGAATATGAAAGAATAACCGTATCTGCTTCAGCAGAGGCAAAAGTAAGAAACGGAAATCCTGTATCATTTTCTGCTCAGGACGGGACATACAGGGTATGCTCTCAACAGGGAGAGTTTCTTGCGCTCGGCAGATGTGAAAACGGTATAATAAAGACAATAAAAAGCTTTTTTGAGGTCTGATTATGGAAAAGAACAAAAGAGTAATGGCTCTGGGTTTCTTCGACGGAGTACATATAGGGCATGCTGCTCTTCTTAACAGAACGAAGGAACGCGCGGCTGAGCTTGGAGTAGTACCTTCGGTCCTGACATTTGATGTTCATCCGGATAATCTTGTTCTCGGCAGTGAAGTGCAGCTTATCAACAGCCCTTTGAGCAGAGAGGCGATAATCCGGAGAAACTTCGGCATAGATAATGTCGTTTTTATTCATTTCAGCAGACGTATCATGATGATGCCATGGAGAGAGTTTCTTGATGAGCTTTTATTGCAGTTCGATGTCTGCCATATCGTATGCGGTTATGACTTTTCATTCGGGTTCCGCGGAGAGGGGAAACCCGAGCTTTTGAAGTCCTGGTGCGAATCAAACAATATCGGCTGTGATATAATCCCTGCCGTAAAGCTTGACGGGGTTACCGTAAGCTCTACTTATATAAGAAAGCTTATAACTGATGGCGATATGGAAGAGGCTGCGAGATTTCTGGGGCATCCCCATACTCTTGCGGATACCGTTCACTCCGGATATCATCTGGGAACAAGGATGGGAGCTCCGACGATAAACATGTATTTCCCGGAAGGAGTCATAATTCCGAGACACGGTGTATACGCGACTAAGGTATATCTTGAAAATGGCACTGAACATGTAGCAGTTACCAATATCGGGGTAAGGCCGACCGTGAGTGACGAAAACAAAGTGAGCGTTGAGAGCCATCTCATTAATTACAGCGGCAATCTTTACGGGAGACAGGTCAGGATCGACTTCTACAGATTCCTTAGAGAAGAAGTGAAGTATCCGGACTATACTGCGCTCTCCGAACAGATAAAAAAAGACTCTGCTGCGGCAGAAGAATATTTCAAAATAAAAGACATCCCGTAAAGGATGTCTTTTTATAAACAATTTATGCTTTATTCCGGATCCACGGTAAAGACTATAACGGTCCCGCCTCTGAGATGCTCTTCTCCGAACTTCGACATCGGCATCTCGCAGTCCTCAAGCCCGTCCGCCACGTTGAAAAAACGGAATTTTCCGTTATCCGTGCGGATATAGGAGACAAAATGAGGCTCCAGCCTCTCCCTGTATCTGAAGATACCCGCCAGACTCTTTTCGGCTGCTGCAAGCGCTTCTTCTCTGCCGACAGTCTCTTTTGCCTGAGGGACATATTTTTTCAGATAAGCTCTCATGACTACCATAAGGGTCGGTCCGGGAACTTTAAGGTAGTGCATTTCATCCATTTCAAGGCGTACGTCGTCGTAATTTACATCCTGACCGAGGTAATGCCTTAGATTGTACGCGCTGATCCAGCCGCAGCCGTTAATGTCTGCGGGCATTGTTCTGTATGTGATCTCATGGAAACAGTCCTGATCGATTATGTACAGATCTTTCGAAAATGCTTTATCATTGTTTATCATACTTTTATTATATCAGATAAATCCGGCAGATTAAATCATTTTAATTGTTCTTATATCAATTGACCGGCAGCTCTGATATAATCTGGAGCATGTTATAGACAGTCTTACTGATGAGAAAGGATACCCTATGTCTTATATTGTCACTATCGATGATATTTTTAATACGGAAGCAGATGCTGCAGTATTGGGAGTTGAAGACAGACTGGACATATCAGAAGGAAAAGTGTTTTCAGAGCTTGCTGCCAGAGGCGGGGAGAGCCTTTCTGCGGAGCTGAAGAAACTGAGGATGCTTCCTGTCGGTAAGGCAGTTGAAACAGAACCCTGCGGACTTCCTTTTGAGCATCTGATACTGGCAGCATCTCCAAGGTGGAACTACGGCATATTTGATGAGCTTGGCATATTAAGGAGCGTTTACCGCAGCATTTACGACATTTCCGAAAAAAGAGGAATAAAGAGCATTGCAATGCCTTTTCTTTCGGCCAATTACTATAATTTCCCACAGGAAGCGGCTATGCACACTGCCTTCCTTGAAGCGGACAGACATGATGTGGAAACTTTCTTTCTTGCAGAGAAAAAGGAGAGATTCGATCTCAGAGAGAAAGCGGTAAGGAAGCCGAAGATCTTATACTATGCAGGTTATTACAGAGATTATGCAGCTTTCAGGCTGGATTCGGATATGTACGCTTTTGTTGATATACGTCCTGAAAACAAGAGAGTATGGTTCAGGTCTTACATGGACGGATGGTACAGGATATCCGATGCAAAGTGGTATACTCCGCTTCCCGAAGACGAAATTGAGCGTGTGCGCAGGATCTATGAGGATTATGACTGGTAATAATGTAATATCTGAACTGCGGCATAAGAAAGATATGACGGATAACAGTTTAAAGAGTAATAATTTATAAACTTGCTTTTAACTCCGGTCTGCTGTAAAATACGCGGGCACTAAAGCATTAAGGAGATAACTATGACTGATTACATTATTGCAACTTCCTCCACTTCCGATCTTCCGCGCACCTGGCTTGAGGCCCACGGGGTCCCGTTCATCTCGTATACTTATACGATCGGGGAGACCGTATTTGAGGACGATTGCCGCGAAGAGAGCCGGCAGAAAGTATATGAGGGCATGAGAAACGGTGACTTTTTAAAGACCGCCATGATAAATGAATTCGAGTATGAAGAGTTTTTCCGCTCTCTCATGCAGGAAGGCAGGAATGTGATCTTTCTCGATATGTCCCGCGAGATGTCTTCATCTTATGTAAATGCCGGCCTTGCGGCAGAAAGTATCCGGGAGGAGTTCCCGGATCAGACTCTCTACATTATGGATACGCTCTGCATATCCGGCGGGCTCGGACTGCTCGTGGAACAGATGGTCCTCCGCAAAGAACAGGGCATGGGCTTTGAAGAGGTGATTGCATGGGGCGAGGAGAACAAGCTTAAGATAGCCCACAGATTTACTGTGGATGACTTAAACTATCTGAAGGCAGGCGGGAGAGTATCAAACGCTTCCGCGCTTGTTGGTTCTCTTCTGAATATCAAGCCGGTGCTGTATGTCCCGGACAAAGGAACTCTGGATGTTGTAAAGAAAGCGAGAGGCAGAAAGGCCGCTTTAAAATCAATTCTTGACGGAGTGATCCATGACCTGTCCGAGTCCGGTGCAGAAGGAAGGGAGATACATATTCTTCAGGCCGACTGCCGCGAAGACGCGGAGAAGATCAGAGACGGGATAAAAGCTGCATTTCCCGGGGTCGGTAATATAACGATTACATCACTTGGAGTTGTAATAGGAGCGCATTGCGGCCCGGGACTTCTGACGGTTTTCTATCTCTGCAGCGGAAGAAGACCGGAATAAATCAACATATATCAGAAGACGCCCTGTAAAGGGCGTCTTTTTTATTATTCCATTCCGGTTCATTTCGCAGGGAGATGAGTTTTTCTGTTTTTATGGCCACGCCCCCTTCTTCTTGCAAGGGTCGATTTCGTTTTGTAATAATCTTCCATCTCTGTTGTGGCTTCGTATACTATACGGTTTGCAAACCAGGTATTCGTCTCCGTCTCGCGCCTGAACCTTATACGGACCAGGAAGGAACCGTCTTCGCTGCAGGTATACAGATTCATATATCTCTGATCGCCCTGGTTGATCCATTTCCTGCCACTCAGAGATTTTCCGCACACGGGGCAGGAAAGACACGATATTTTTTCATCGCTGAAGACCTCAGCCTTGCTGGAATAATTCGAAAAGCACTCGTGACTGAGCACGCCATCCTGCTCATCCTCGTTCATTTCCGGGCTGACTGTTTCCTGTCTGGAGAGGATACGGTCTGCGTCAGGAAGCTGCCTAATGCCTTCCGGCATATTGAGATGGCTGCAGATAAGGGCAGTATTGTACGCGTCTCCGAGAGCGTCGTGAGCGACCCTAGTCTGCTCGATCCCGAAATGCTCCATTGCCGCTGCAAGGGATTTCTGGCTTCTGCCGGAGGCAGTCTCTATATTGTAAATAATCTGAAGGTTGATCCAGTCCTCTATCCAATCCCAATCAAGATCATGGATGATTATGTTCTGTTCCATGATACGCCTGTCGTCGCTGCCCCAGGTAAGAAATGTCGCACCGTCTCCGCACCATTTGCGGAATGTGTCAAGTGCTTCCGGAAATGAAACTCCTTTTTCGAGTCTTTCCTTGTCAAACCCGGTTATCTTTTTTACCTTGTAATGCATCTTGCGGAAATAGACAGGCTTTACGTCAATGGTAAACTCCTCTCCGGGAGTGAAATCTTCATTGAGCCTTACAGCGCCGATCTCTATGATCTCTCCGCCGAGATGAATGGGCAGATAATTGAAAACTGAGGATTTGGAGCTCATTGCCTGATTCCACTCCAGATCCAGGACTATATAGTGCATATGCTTTTCCTTTGACCATTATGTTTGATTATCTTATCATATTTAATCCTGCATTTCACCATAAATTTGCATTATTTTATTTTAAAAAGAATGATTATGTGCTATATTAATTCTTCGGTGATTTATTTATGATCGGATTTACAGTTGAAAAAGCCGCCCGGATCTGTGATGCGGAACTCTTCGGAGACGGAGAAAACAGCATTATCAATAAAATCGAGATAGACTCCAGAGCCGTTTCTGAGGGTGATATGTTTGTCGCTTTCAAAGGCAGCAATACGGACGGACACAGGTTCATCTCTTCCGCTCTGGAAAAGGGAGCAGCCTGCTGCCTTGCAAATTATGTGCCTGAGGGCTGCAAGGGACCCGTTATCGTTGTTCCGGATGTGGAAGCGGCGTTGGAGAAGCTGACTTCAGCATTTCGGGAAACGATAGACATCCCTGTCATAGGCATAACCGGAAGTGTCGGAAAGACCACCGGAAAAGAGATGATAGCCTCTGTCGTTTCCGAGAAATTCCGCACTCTGAAGACCTATAAAAACTTCAACAACACTATCGGGGTTCCGATTACCATGTCCCAAATAGGCCCGGAGCACGAGGCCGCAGTCGTCGAGATGGGTATAAACCACCCTGACGAGATGTGCCATCTCGCTGTTATGGTAAGGCCTACAATAGCGGTTTTTACCGTAATGGGACACGCTCATCTGGAGTTTCTTAAGAGCCCGGAGGGGGTATTCAGAGAGAAGACTTCCATGCTGAAATACATGAGAGACGACGCCGTTGCAGTAGTAAACGGAGATGACCCGCTCCTTGACAAGCTGATTTGCCGCCAAAGGATAATCAGATACGGCCTTCATTCAAATGCGGATGTAAGGGCGACGGATATTGTTCCAAACGGGAATTCAATAGATTGCTGCATCTCTTATATGGACAGAGAACTCCATGCAGAGATACCTGGCTTTGGAAACCATATGGTGTATGCCGCGCTTGAAGCTGCCTCCGTCGGCTTTGTTCTCGGCCTTGATGACGATCAGATCAAAAAAGGCATATGTTCTTTCAAAGCCCTTGAAGGCAGGTCCAATCTTATAGAGACTTCATATATCTCATTAATTGATGACTGCTATAACGCAAATCCCGATTCTGCAAGATCTTCCCTGGACTCGATGTGCAATTTCAAAGGCAGGAAAGTCTTCATATTCGGAGATATGCTCGAGCTGGGCGAGAATACAAAGGGCATGCATGCGGACATAGGAAGATATTCAAACGGGAGAGCAGACCTTCTTATCACAGTTGGTAAGCTTTCATATAACGCATATGAGGCATTTGAAGGACCGAAACACAGCTTTGCTACAACAGACGAGCTTCTTTTAAAGCTTGACGGACTGATTGAAAAAGGAGATACCGTCCTGATCAAGGCCTCGCGTGATTCTGCGCTATTTAAAGTCAGAGACGCGCTGAAAGAACTCGGCGGAGGAAACAGCAATGGATAATGATGTATTGAAACTTCTGGAAGACCGCTATCAGGGCTTTTCAAAAAGGCAGAAGAAGATAGCGGATTACATCAGAAACAATTACGACAAGGCAGCTTTTATGACTGCGGGAAAGCTTGCCGACGAGATAGGCATCAGTGAATCGACCGTGGTCAGATTTGCTGCCGATCTGGGTTTCGAGGGCTATCCCGAGATGAAAAGGACTCTTCAGAACGATGTCAGGAGCAAACTGACTTCAGTTCAGAGGATCGAAGCCGCCCGCTACCTTACGGATGACAGACAGATACTCAAAAGAGTGACTGCGGCAGATATAGACAGGATCAGTGCCATCGTGTCGGCGAATGACAACGATAATTTCACGAGAGCAGTGGATGAGGTGATAGGCGCGAAGAACATATATATAATAGGGCTGCGCACATCGATCTCGCTTGCCACTTTTTTCGGATATTATCTGAATCTTTTGAGGGAAGGTGTTCATACTGTCAGAGATACCGCTGCCAACCAGATCTTTG
The DNA here is from genome assembly GCA_017430455.1 of Oscillospiraceae bacterium. Lineage (GTDB taxonomy): Bacteria > Bacillota > Clostridia > Oscillospirales > Oscillospiraceae > Limivicinus. The sequence goes on along the minus strand of JAFRMX010000023.1, from coordinate 223,754 downwards.
AGCAGCTGATCAGGCTTGGAGAAGGCGATCTTCTGATAGCCATGAGTTTCCCGAGGTATTCCAGACAGACCGCTGAGGCAATGAAATACGCAAAAAGCGTCGGCGCGAAAACTCTGGCTATCACAAACGATGAAAACTCTCCGCTCTGCGAGTACGGGGACATATCTCTCTTCGCAAAGAGCGATATGGTTTCTATCCTTGACTCTCTCGCTGCACCGATGAGCCTCATAAACGCGCTCATCGTTGCCACAGCGGGCAGACTTCAGGAGAGCGCTCTTGAAATGTTCAATAAGCTTGAGGGGATATGGAGCGAACTGGACGTCTATGAGTGATACCGTATGCGACGTTCTTGTTATCGGAGGCGGAGCGGCAGGACTTATGTGCAGCCTGAGCTCTGCAGAAAGAGGCCTCGATACGGTCCTGCTTGAGCCGAACGCAAAGCTCGGAAGAAAGCTCAGAATAACGGGAAAGGGCAGATGCAATGTTACAAATAACTGTGAGATCAGGGATGTGCTCTCCAACATTCCCGGAGACGGGCGATTTCTCTACAGCAGTCTCAATGCCTTCCCGCCATCGAAGGTCATGGAGTTTTTCGAGAGCAGGGGACTTCCTTTAAAGACAGAAAGAGGAAACCGCGTTTTTCCGCAGAGCGACAATGCGAACGACGTGGCGGACCTGCTCGCTGAGCAGTGCGGACAAGCAGGAGTGAGGGTCATTCACGAAAAGGCAACAGAGATCCTTACAGAGGGCGGCAGAGCTTCCGGAGCAAAAACGGGTTCGGGGATCATAAGAGCTCATTCAGTCGTAATATGCACAGGCGGACTTTCATACCCGCTGACAGGTTCAACGGGAGACGGTTACCGCTTCGCCGCGAAAGCGGGACTGAACGTAACAAAGCTTCAGCCCTCGCTGGTTCCCCTTGAATGCGGTGAGGAGTATTGCAGAGAACTTCAGGGATTGTCTCTTCGAAATGTCACGCTTTCTCTCTTCGAAAACGGGAAACTGGCCTTCAAGGAACTCGGAGAGATGCTCTTTACCCATTTCGGAGTGTCCGGCCCTCTGGTACTGACGGCGAGCTCCAGGATCAGGGCCCCGGAATCATCGGTGTATACGCTCGAAATAGATTTGAAGCCGGCGCTCGATGAGAAGAAGCTCGACGCGAGAATACTCAGAGATTTCGAGAAGTATTCCAACAGGGAATTCAAAAACTCGCTGATCGATCTTGTGCCCTCAAGTCTTGCGCCTGTTTTGGTCTCACTCACGGGCATAGAAGGGGATATAAAGACTAATTCGGTCACCCGCGAGCAGAGAAAGAGACTGTTGAGACTTCTGAAGGCGTTTCCGTTGAGCATTACCGGAAAAAGGCCTGCGGAAGAGGCAATAGTCACCTCGGGCGGAGTGGATACAAAGGAGATCAACCCCCGGACAATGGAGTCCAAAAAAGTACCGGGACTTTATTTTGCCGGTGAAGTACTCGATCTGGATGCATATACAGGAGGATACAACCTTCAGATAGCGTGGTCGACAGGCCGTGCTGCAGGAAGGGCAGTTAAAGGAGAGAAAGATGAAATACAATGATTATATTTCTGTCGCGATAGACGGGCCATCGGGAGCGGGCAAGAGCACCCAGGCAAAAAGAATCGCAAAGGAATTCGGCTTTATATATGCGGATACCGGTGCAATTTACCGCAGTCTCGGCCTTGCATGCTACAGACAAAATGTAAACTGCAAGGATGAAGTTGCCGTTATGGCTGTTCTCAGAGATATTTCTATTGACCTTAAGTACAACACTGAAGGAGAACAGAGAATGTACTTAAACGGGGAAGACATATCTGCGGAGATAAGGCTCCCCGAGATATCGATCTGCGCGTCCGATGTCTCTGCCCACGCGATGGTTAGAGAATATCTTCTCAAAATGCAGAGAGATATAGCCGACAGAAATAATATTGTCATGGACGGGCGCGACATTGGAACAGTCGTTCTGCCCGAAGCGGATATCAAGATCTTTCTGACAGCTTCCGCTGAAGCAAGAGCGAAGAGAAGGCTGCTTGAGCTGCAGGCAAATGGTATAGAGAGCGATTTCGATAGCGTTCTGGAGGACATGAAATACAGGGACGCCCAGGATTCTTCACGTGCGGCAGCCCCCTTAAAGCCTGCGGAAGACGCTGTTATCGTGGATACGACGGATCTCGATTTCGAGGCAAGCTTTGAGGTGTTGTTCGAGCTTATAACCGAAGTTATAAAGGAAAACTCATGAAAATAATCAAAGTTGCCGGATCCGCAGGCTTCTGCGCAGGAGTTAAGAGATCAGTAGATATGGCTGAAAAGCTCGTATCCGAAAAAGAAAACTGCTGCAGCTACGGTGAAATAATACACAATGCCGATGTCGTCGGAGAACTTGAAAGCAGGGGCCTTAAAGTGGTTCACGAGATAGGCCCGGAGCTCGAAGGGAAGAGCGTCATCATAAGATCCCACGGGATATCGAGAGACGAATACGAGAAACTGGGCTCGATATGCAGTGAAGTTATAGATGCCACATGCGGGAAGGTAAAACACATTCACGACATAGTGAGTCGCGCTGAAAAAGAAGGAGAATTCGTTTTTGTTATCGGAACGAGGAATCACCCGGAGGTCCTGGCTACCTGCGGCTGGTGCGGCGAGCATGAGGTCTTTGAAAATCCCGCGGAGCTTGAAGCATTCCTTGACGATAAACCGGAGTTTTCTGAAAAAGACATAGTGACAGTGGTGCAGACGACATCATTGCGACAGAATTACGAAGATTGTATTAAAATAATAAAAAAAAGATGTACAAACGCCAAAATATTTGATACAATGTGCTTCGCAACTTTTACAAGACAGGAAGAAGCTGCAAATCTTGCATCAGCTTGTGACGCGATGGTCGTAATCGGAGGCAGACACAGTGCCAACAGCGTCCATCTCGCCGATATCTGCAGAACAAAATGCGGAAAAGTCCTGTTTATTGAGAACCTGAAAGAGCTTGATCTCAGTGAACTGAGGGACTTTGATACAGTCGGAGTCACAGCAGGTGCTTCAACCCCCGAGCGGGTAATTAAGGAGGTAATAAAGGCTATGAACGAGGAAATCAAAAAGGACGAAAATGAGACTGAGCTTTCATTTGATGAAATGCTCGAGGATTCTTTGAAAACAATCTATAACGGAGATAAAGTAACGGGCATAGTAGCTGCTATTACCGGAACCGAGATCAGTGTAGACTTGGGTGCGAAGTATTCCGGATTTATTCCGACCACGGAATTCACTGACGACGGTATAAAAGTTGAAGATGCCGTAAAAGTCGGAGATCAGATTGAAGCTGTTGTTGTCAGAGTCAATGATGTCGAGGGGACTGCAATGCTCTCTAAGAAACGTCTCGATGCTGCAAAAGGCTGGACGAACCTTGAGGATGCTGCAGAGTCCGGAGAACCTGTTGAAGGAACCGTCGTTGAGGAGAATAAGGGCGGTGTTGTTGTCAATGTCGGCGGTGTCAGGGTGTTTGTTCCTGCCTCGCAGACTGACATTCCCAAAGACGCGGATCTCGGGCAGCTTCTGAAACAGAGGGTCAAGCTTAAAATAACAGAAGTCAATAAGGCCCGCAAGCGCGTTGTCGGCTCGATCAGACGCGTATCGCAGGCTGAGCGCCGCGAGCGTATCGCCAGCCTTTGGGATAACATCGAAGTCGGTCAGAAACTCAAGGGTATCGTAAAGTCCATGACGAGCTACGGCGCGTTCGTTGATATCGGCGGAATAGACGGAATGATTCATGTCTCGGAGCTGTCCTGGACAAGGATCAAAAAGCCCGAGGATGTTCTCGCTGTGGGCGATGAGGTCGAGACTTATGTCATAAGCTTCGATAAAGACAAACACCGCATCTCTCTCGGATACAAAGATCCCGAGGCAGATCCCTGGAAGGTCTTCACGAACGCATATCAGGTCGGCAGCGAATGCGATGCCAAAGTCGTCAAGCTCATGAGTTTCGGTGCTTTTGCAGAGATAGTTCCGGGAGTTGACGGACTTATTCACATCTCTCAGCTCGCAAACAGAAGAGTCGACAAGTGCGAAGATGTAGTAAAGGTCGGAGATGTCGTAAGGGTTAAGATTACCGCCATCGATAACGAGAAACAAAAGGTCTCTCTTTCCATTCGCGCGCTGCTTCCTTCCGAGAAGGAGCCCGAGCCCCTGCCTGAAGGCGAAAGCGCTGAAGAACTCGTGTATGAAGTCTCTGAGACAGGCGAGGCATTTGGCATTGCGCCCGAAGAAGACGCTCCTGCTGCTGAAGATACTCCCGAAGCGTAATTTCTTTAATAATCTAAGATTATAAATCCATCGGTTTTTCCGGTGGATTTTTTTCTTGACAATTACACATGAATAGATTATCATATGAACAAGTAGTCATATGAACGGAGACTCATATAATGATTCATAATCATTTAGATCTTTTGAATAAAGTTAAGACGGACCTGCCTGCTGATGAGCTTCTCTCGGATCTCAGCGATCTTTTCAAGCTATTCGGGGACTCAACCAGGGTAAAGATACTCTTTGCTCTTTCCGAATCGGAGATGTGCGTTTGTGCAATCGCGGAGCTTTTAGGTATGACTCAGTCCGCCATTTCTCACCAGCTCAGGACTTTAAAGGATGCAAATCTGGTCGCGAGCCGCAGAGAGGGGAAGACCATCTATTACCATCTCTCGGATGATCATGTGAGGGCCATTATAGGCCAGGGATTCGAACATCTGACAGAAAAGCAGTGAGCCCGGATACGATTATTATAATTGCAGATAAAGAGAGGAACAGAACATGAAAAAAACATTCAAACTCGAGGATCTCGATTGCGCAAATTGCGCAGCAAAGATGGAAGCCGCCATCAAAAAGCTGGACGGCGTAAATAATGCGACTGTCAGCTTTATGACCCAGAAGATGACTATCGAAGCTGATGACGAGCGCTTTGATGAGGTCGTGAAGGCTGCCGTCAAATGTATTTCCAAGGTCGAGCCGGATTGCAGTGTCATTCTCAAATAAAGAGCTTATATGACTAAGAAGCAGAAAAAGACCCTTATAAGGATAGTGTCAGCGGCTCTTTTGACCGTTATCGCCGCCCTGATTCCTCTTGATGGCATCTGGAAGGGGCTTGCCTTCGCCGTTCCTTACCTTGTGATCGGCTGGGACGTCTTATGGTCCGCTGCAAGAAATATTGCACACGGACAAATCTTTGATGAGAAATTCCTTATGGCAGTCGCGACGCTCGGAGCATTTGCAATCAGGGAATACCCTGAGGCTGCAGCTGTTATGCTGTTTTATCAGATCGGTGAGTGGTTCCAGTCTATAGCCGTCGGAAAGAGCAGGAAGTCGATTGCGGCACTAATGGACATAAGGCCCGAGTATGCCGTTGTTCTGAGGGAGGGCGAAGAGCTGGAAGTTGATCCCGAAGAAGTAGAAATAGGAGAGATAATAGTTCTGAAACCCGGAGAGAGGATACCGCTTGACGGTACCGTTATCGAAGGCGCCGGGAGCGTGGATACCTCCGCACTTACAGGCGAAAGTCTCCCTTCAGACAAGACTGTCGGAGACACGGTACTTTCGGGCAGCATAAACTTAAGCGGTGTTTTGAAGGTAAAGACGAGTAGTGCTTATGGAGAGAGCACGGTCGCACGCATTTTGGAGCTTGTCGAGAATTCTTCCGAGAAAAAGGCGAGGATAGAAAACTTCATAACCCGTTTTGCACGCTGGTATACACCTATCGTCGTGATAAGCGCTGCCCTTCTCGCTGTAATACCGCCTCTGTTCTTCAGCAAATCATGGGCGGACTGGATCAATCGCGCTCTTATTTTCCTGGTCGTCTCCTGTCCCTGCGCGCTGGTGGTGTCAGTTCCACTGAGTTTTTTCGGTGGGATAGGAGGCGCTTCGCGCGATGGTATCCTTGTAAAAGGCGCCAATTATCTTGAGATGCTCTCCAAGGCGGATACGGTGGTCTTTGATAAGACGGGAACTCTGACACAGGGCAGCTTTGCAGTGGATGCGGTACACCCGTCAGAGATCTCGGCAGAGGAGCTTCTTGACATAGCGGCCGCAGCCGAGTGCTATTCATCCCATCCTATCGCGGAGTCCGTTGTTACAGCGTTTGCAGGTGATATTGACCGGAGCAGGATAGGTGAGATAAAAGAAATAGCAGGGATGGGTATAGAGGCACAGGTCGACGGGAAGATCTTCTTCCTCGGCAACAGCAAGCTGATGGAGAAAGCAGGTGCTGATTGGCACGAATGCCATCTCCCAGGCACTGCTATACACATTTCCGAAGGCAACCGTTACATGGGGCATATTATTATAAACGATCAGCTCAAGCCGGAGGTCAGAGAGAGTTTTAATAAGCTCAAGGAGCTCGGCATTAAACAGACCATTATGCTCACGGGCGATTCCGAGAAGGTTGCGAAAGCCGTCGCAGAAAAGATCGGTGTGGACAGCTACAGGGCTGAGCTTCTGCCCGCCCAAAAAGTTACTGCAGTTGAGGATCTGCTCGGGTCGGGTGCACATGTCGCCTTTGTCGGGGACGGGATAAACGACGCACCGGTGCTTTCCCGGGCCGATGTCGGAATAGCTATGGGAGCCCTTGGAAGTGATGCCGCGATTGAATCGGCCGATATAGTCATTATGGATGACCGTATCTCGCGTTTGCCGCTTGCTATAAAGATCGCTCACAGGACCATGCGGATAGTACATGAGAACATAATACTCGCGCTCGGCGTGAAATTCGCTATACTCATTTTGAGCGCATTCGGCCTTACAAATATGTGGTGGGCAGTATTCGGCGATGTCGGAGTGCTGATCGTTGCCGTCCTGAACGCAATGCGCTGTTTGATCAGGGTAAAAGAATAAGCTCACTTCTCATCTGCGGTTCCGAATACAGGGTATCGGAGATGATCATTTGGCGGCATTGCAGACATATGTTAAAATTGCCGTTCCTTTCTATTTATGTTATGATAGGGCAGCTCAGCGCGGCGATCGGATGAGACTAATGACCTTTCAGGGACTGACGAAGGGTAAAAAGAAACCGGCAGTTAACGTATACGGACATCTCAGGCTATAAAAACAAAAAATGACCGGTAAAAGCCGGAGGGGATAATGATATGGCTTTGATCCAGATGAATTACAATTCAAAGGCCTTGTTTCGCACAGTGCCTGTAAACGTGATCCTGCCTGCGGACCGTTTCGATTCGGATACAGACACTTATACGGAAGATAAAAACTGCAAGTACAAGACGCTTTATCTGCTCCACGGCCTGCTGGGTAATTATACCGACTGGGTAAGCTATACCCGTATCCACAGGTGGGCGGAAGAAAAAAATCTTGCGGTGGTGATGCCTTCCGGAGACAATTCCTTCTACTTTAAGTCGAGAACGCCGTGGAACGATTACGAGACCTTTATCGGGGAAGAGCTTGTAGATATGACAAGGAGGATGTTCCCGCTTTCCGATAAGCGCGAGGATACGTTTATCGCCGGCCTTTCCATGGGCGGCTACGGAGCACTCAGAAACGGTATCGTATTTTCGGATACTTTCGGATATGCTGCCGGCTTGTCCTCAGCCCTGAATCTTTTTGATGATCTTTCCGAGGATGCGAACATAGGGCTGTTTGACAACCTGGGGGAAGCATCATATACAGATATGAACCCTAAGATCGCGGTAAAGGATATGCTGAGAGAGAAGAGAAGCATTCCCGAGATCTATATGGCATGCGGAACAAAGGACGGTCTGATGAAAGCAAATACCGATTTCAGGGACTTTCTGCAGGAGAACGGCATCTGTGTCACGTGGGATGAAGGTGATTACGGACACGAATGGGATTTCTGGGACCTGCAGATAAAAAAGGTCCTTGACTGGCTTCCGTTACAGACCGGCAGATGACGGGTGAGTAGGAGGAAGAACCTTGCCGTTTGATTTCAAGAAAGAATACAAAGAATTTTATATGCCGAAGAATGTTCCGGAGATCGTAACCGTTCCGGAAGCAAACTATATCGCCGTGCGCGGGCATGGCGATCCGAATGAGGAGGGCGGAGATTACAGGAAGGCTGTCGGTGTTCTGTATGCTATTGCCTATACGCTCAGGATGAGCTGCAAGACAGATCATCATATCGAGGGTTTCTATGAATATGTCGTACCTCCGCTGGAAGGTTTTTGGTGGCAGGAGGGCGTCAAAGGAGTCGATTACGGGAACAAAGATACGTTCAACTGGATCTCCATAATCCGCTTGCCCGATTTTGTGACAAAAGCTGACTTTGCCTGGGCAGTTGAAACGGCATCAAAAAAGAAGAAGACTGACTGCTCTTCCGCAGAATTTCTGACTGTTGACGAAGGGCTGTGCGTTCAGATCATGCATATCGGTCCGTATGATGACGAGCCGGAGACTGTGGCACTGATGGATAAGTATCTCGCCGAAAACGGATATGAGAACGATATGACAGAAACCCGCCTGCATCATGAGATCTATCTCTCCGATCCCCGCAAGGCTTCTCCGGAGAAATGGAAAACTATCATCCGTCATCCGATCAAAAAGATCTGATTTCCAGGTCGTGAGGAGGAGAGTGTTGGAAAAAGCAGAAATGAGATCGTTGGAAGAATTAATACAAAATAACAGTTTACATGATCCTGACGATATCGATTCGCTTCTGGAGACTGCAGAAATTACAAGGCAGCTTATCTCCTGCGGGCTTGAATCGGAGCTTTGCCGTCTGATCAATTACACGGTGAAGAACGGCTGTTTTGAAGCTTTCTCCTGGATCATGGCGATCCTTCAGGAGGAGTTTGAGCAGCCGGAAGGCACCGGCTTGAAGGACTTCAGTTGTGAGCTCGGCCGGTCGATCCCGAATTACAACGAATTAACCAGGCTTCTTCAGGTCGATTTCAACGTGATCGGCAACGATGTGAAGAAGGCATATGATGATCACGGTGAGGTCCAGTCTTTTTTCAATATCTTTAAGTACAGGACAGCATATAATAATGTCTTCCTGGTCACCGAAGAAAATTTTGACCTGAAGGATAATGATTTCATCCTGTATAAGCTGGAGTTCATGAGAGACAAAAGTAATAAATGAAGAAATAAAAGAAATGTAAGAGACGGAACACACCGTCTCTTTTTTTTATGATAATAAGGCCGCTCGTATGGGTGGCAATTGTTTATGGGAAGCGGATCCTTCGAAGGCTCAAAATGACAAATAAATATAAAATTTTTAAAAACCTCTTGACAAATAATATACATCGTATTACGATGTATAACACTAAGAGATGTATTACACAAAGGGAGGTATGGAATGGACATTCAATTGAAGCGCGGCCTGTTGGACGCTTGTGTGCTGGCCGCTATAAAGAATGAGGACTCCTACGGTTACAGGATAATCAAAGATATGAAACCGTATCTGGAGATGTCCGAATCCACTCTTTATACGATACTTAAACGCCTGGAGGCAGGAAACATGATCACTGTCAGGAGTGTTGAGCACGAGGGCAGGCTCCGCAAGTACTATCATATAACCCGGGAAGGCCTGAGACGCATAGAAGAATTTAAAGAAGACTGGAAAGAGATCAATGCCATCTATAACTTTATCACAAGGGAGGAAACCGGAAATGAATAAGGAAGAGTTCTTGAGCGGGCTGAGAAGAAAACTCTCCGGACTGCCGCAGAAGGACATCGAAGAGAGGATCGCTTTCTACAGCGAAATGATAGACGACCGAATGGAGGACGGATTGTCTGAGGAAGAAGCGGTTGCCGGGATCGGGACCGTGGACAGCATCGTGGAACAGATCATGTCCGAGATCCCGCTGTCGAAGCTGGTCCGTGAAAAGGTAAAATCGAAGAAAAGCTTGAAAGTATGGGAGATCATTCTCCTCGTTCTCGGTTCTCCCGTCTGGCTCCCTATTCTTGTTTCAGTTCTGGCAATAGTTCTTTCGCTCTATGTGATCATCTGGGCTGCAGCGGTATGCATTTATGCTGCATGCTTCTCTATGGCAGCCGGCGCGGTCGGGGGCATCGCGGGACTCTTTATTTCTCTGTTCAAAGGGGCTCCTGCAGTTGCGCTGTTTTCCCTGGGAGCCGCGGCCGTGTGCGCGGGACTTGCGATACTGCTGTTTTATGTTTCGGTGTGGGCCACGAAACTGATTCTGAAAATGACTAAACGAATAATTCTGGGAATCAAAACTTCATTTGTCGGTATGGAGGAATAAATAATGAATAACGCGAAAAAAATACTCAGTATTGCTTTAGTGCTTATAGTGATCGGAGCTGCCGTATGCGTGTTCGCGCACAGGGTGCTCGGATTCAACCTCGGAAATTCAGGTACTGGTGAATATGTGACAAGAACATATGACGTGACCGAGAACTTCAGGAGCATCAGCATAGAAGGAGACACCGAGAAGATTGATTTTGTTCTTTCGGGTGACGGGAAATGTGCGGTCGTCTGCAGGGAAGAAGAGGATTGGCCGCATGAAGTCCGCGTAGAGGGCGATACCCTTAAGGTCAGCAGAAGAGCAGAGAACAAGTGGCATTTCGCAAATTTCGGGATAATTACGGAAAGCCCCTCGATCACTGTGTATCTTCCGGAGAAAGAGTATAAAGCGCTCGATATAGATTCCGACACATCTGATGTCGATATTCCGAAAGACTTTTTGTTCGGAAGCATAAGTGTAAGCGATGATACGGGAGACGTTAGCTGCCTTGCTTCTGCGGAAGGTGAGATCCATATAAAAACCGATTCGGGAGATATATCTCTGCATGATCTGAGCGCGGGCGGAATGAGACTTATTTCGGATACCGGAAATGTCGAGATGACAAACTCGGATATAAAGGGGAACATCGATATCAGAGAGGGTACGGGACGTGTAACACTGGTAAAAGTGAACTGTGAATACTTAAGCTCTGATGGAGACACGGGAAAGCTCTTCATGACTGATGTCATCGCGTCCGGTGAGTTTAAACTGAACAGAACTACTGGCGATATAAGCCTCGACAGATGTGATGCGGAAAGCATTTACATAGAGACCGATACCGGTGACGTCTCCGGCGTGCTCCTGAGCGACAAGATCTTCCTGACCGGGACCGATACGGGAAAAGTTAAGGTACCCAAGTCAATGAGCGGCGGAAGATGCGAGATAAATACCGATACCGGCGATATATCTATAGAAGTAAGAAAATAAGAATACTGAAAAAAACCACCCTCTCGGGTGGTTTTTTATGGGGGAGAACTCAGATCTTTGAGTTTATCCAGTTCAGGATGTCGTTATAGACGTCCTTTTTGTTTATCTCATTTAGCATCTCGTGGCGGCCTTCGGGATAAATGCGGATCATAACATCCTTCATGCCCGCGCTTAAAAACGCATTATAGGCCTTATTGACACCTTTTCCGTTCTCACCGACAGGATCCGCCCCTCCGGACATAAAATAGACAGGGAGATCTTTTCTCATTTTGGCGATATTTGAAGGAGAGGTGATGAAGCTGATCCCTTTCATCATATCGTTGTAGAGGGCGGCAGTACAGACAAAGCCGCAATCGGGATCGTCTATATATTTCTGTACCTCGGCAGGATCACGGTTGAGCCAGTCGAAGGCCGTTTTCGGATTCTCATATCCGTTGTTGTATGAGCCGAAAGCGACATTGTTGAGGCCGTCGGCTATGTGACGAGGGCCTTTTATCTTCTTTACAAGCGTGCTCATTACAACGCCGCCGGTGAGCAGGGCCTTGCCCTGATGACCGGTTCCGCTCAGAATACAGGCATTCAAAAGCTCAGGGTAATTAATAATAAATGTTCTGGTAAGAAAGCTGCCCATGCTGTGTCCGAAGAGAATATATGGAAGCTCCGGGTGCTCAGAATGCATTGTCTCATAGAGCTTGTGCATATCTCCGACAACATAGTCCCAACCCTTGTCATCTGCAAAATGGCCCTTTTCAGCGGGATTTTTTACGCTTCCTCCATGCCCGAGGTGATCGTTGCCGACAGCTATAAATCCGTTTTCAGCCAGAAAGCTCATGAAATCCTTATATCGGGCGACATATTCTGCGATCCCGTGTGCGATCTGCACTATACCTCTGGGCTCAGTATCGGGGTCGCACCTCAGGGCGTGTATCGTATTATTGCCGGTAGTCGATTCGAAATAAAAGTCTTTGAAAACAGGCATAGAAAAACACCTCCGATTATGATATTATCATTTTATTCCAAAAGCGAATACAGTGTCAACAGGAAAGAGCGGGTATTGCAGAAGATGTTCATGATGCAGTCTGCGGACAGGATATTCAAAAGAGGAGATATACTCATACCGAAGAGGAACCTTGACAAATGGGCAGTCGTCGCCTGTGATCAGTTCTCTTCGGATATTCCGTACTGGGAAGATGTAGAGAAGATTGCAGGAGAATACCCTTCCGCTTTCAAGCTTATAATTCCGGAGGCATATCTCGGTTTTGCAGACATCGGCAAAGAAACAGTCAGAATCAATAAGACGATGGATTATTATCTGAATGCCGGTGTGTTTTCAGAGCTTAAGGACAGCTTTGTGTATACCGAGAGGAGCCTCTGCAGCGGGAAAGTCAGAAAAGGTCTTCTGGGTCTTCTGGATCTGGAGGCCTATGATTGGCGCGAGGGCTCCGATACGCCTGTAAGAGCGACGGAAGGAACCATAGAATCCCGTCTTCCTGCGAGAGTAAGCATAAGGAAGAATGCGCCTCTTGAGATCCCGCATATAATCGTATTCATAAACGACATACCCGGAGATATCATTTCGGACGACGATTCGTATGAAACGGTCTATGATATAGAGCTGATGAAAAACGGAGGCTCAGTCAGGGGAAAGAGAGTTGAAGGAGATAAAGCTAAGGAGCTTGAGGAGAAGATCGCTGCTCTGTATACAGAAAAAGGGCAGATCGTCTTTGCAATAGGAGACGGAAACCACAGCCTTGCAGCTGCCAAGGCCCATTGGGAAGAGAAGAAAAAAAGCCTTGGCGATGATCGTGCAAAAGAGGACCCCGCCAGATACGCGCTCGTTGAGCTCGAAAACATCCATGATCCGGGCGTGGTCTTCGAGCCGATTCACAGAGTCATTTTCAATACAGACGCTTCGGCTTTTGTCAAAGAGTTTGAAAAATACTGCTTGGGATTACAGGGAAGAAACTACATTGTCACTGCAGCCAGCGGGAAAGATAAGCTTGAGTTAACTGTTCCCTCCCTGTCCTACGGAGCTCTGATCGAAAACTGCGAATCATTCTGCAGAGATTATGCTCTGAGCCGCGGAGGAAGGATCGATTATATCCATGGAGATCCGGAGGCTCTTGAATTTGCCTCTGTTCCGGGCAATGCAGGCCTTATTCTTCCCGGAATGGAAAAAGAGGAGCTTTTCTCAAGCGCCGCCGCATTCGGACCTTTTCCCAAGAAAAGCTTTTCGGTAGGCCTCGGCGCCGATAAGCGCTATTATCTTGAGAGCAGAAAACTCAAATAATATTCATTTTTTCGTTTATTTTTGCATAAAGCTGTGATAGAATATCAAAGATTTGAATCCTGGAGGGAATTATGGCAGACAATTACATCACCATACACGACAAAAACGGAACCATCAACATCTCAGAGGAGGTGCTCACAGAGATGGTTCGCAATTCCATACTCGAGACGGAAGGCGTTGCAGGCATATCGGCTGTAGCCGGAGCTGAGCTTGCAGAGCTTATCGGGATCAAAAATATAAACAAGGGCCTCAATGTATACATGAATGAGGATGTTATTACTGCAGATGCAGTCATAAATGTAAAATACGGCTGCAATATCCTTAATGTGGCAAGGAAAGTGCAGGAAGCAGTTGCTTCATCCATAGAACAGGCGACCGGAGAAAAAAACGCTTTCATAAATATCAACGTGTCCGGCGTGGAATTCGATAAAAAAAGCGTTTGAGAATGAACAGAAGCACAGCCAGAGAGATAGTCATGCGCCTCGGCTTTGAGGCGGCTGCAAGAGATTTACCTGTATCGGAGCTTCTGGACGATTTCTTTTCCGAAGAGCATTATATTACTCTCGCTGAGGAAGATGAGGCTTTTGCCGAGTTCCCCGATGATAAGCAGCTTGAATTTATCAAAAACGCCGTCACCCTTATCTCTGAGCACAGAGATGAATTGGATAAGATAATAGGAAAATACTCGGAAGGCTGGAAGAGCTCGCGTATTTCAAAAACAGCCATGGCCTGCATGAGATGTGCGATTTGCGAGATCCTGTATATGGATGATATTCCGCAGAAGGTGTCGGTCAATGAGGCCGTTGAGATAGCAAAGAAATATGATGAAGCTGAGGTCGTATCTTTCATCAACGGGATACTCGGCAGCTTTTTAAAGGAATTGAATGGAGCCCCTCAATAATATATTTTCGGTTACGGAACTAAATAACCGGATAAAGGATCTGTTTGAGCTTGACCCTATGCTGCTGAATGTTTGCGTCAGGGGAGAGCTTTCAAACTATAAACGCTATCCTTCCGGCCATCACTATTTCACACTGAAAGATTCCGGGAGCAGTGTGAGATGTGTCATGTTCAAATCATACGCCGAGCGCCTCAGATTCCTGCCTGAGAACGGGATGAGTGTGCTCGCCTTCGGCAGGGTCTCGGTATATCCGAGAGACGGGGCATACCAGTTATACTGCTCGAGAATAGAGCCGGAGGGCTCCGGAGATCTTCAGATCGCATTCGAGCAGCTCAAGGCAAAGCTTGAAAAGGAAGGACTGTTTGATGATTCGCATAAAAGAGCCCTTCCGAAGTATCCCAGGAAGATAGCAGTCATCACCTCGGAAGCCGGTGCGGCAGTTCACGATATAATCAATATACTTGATCGCAGGTGGCCTCTTTCAGAGGTGCTTGTACTTCCTGTCAAAGTGCAGGGAGAAGAGGCACCGGCTGAGATAGCTGCCGCCTTGAGATATGCAAACGGGTATAAAGTTGCAGACCTTATAATTACAGGCCGCGGCGGAGGCTCGGCCGAGGATCTGTGGGCATTTAATGACGAGAGAGTGGCAAGGGCGATCTTCGACTCCGTAATACCCGTAATATCGGCTGTAGGCCATGAACCCGATGTTACTATATCTGACTATGTTGCGGACAGAAGGGCTTCTACGCCTTCAAATGCGGCAGAAACAGCTGTTCCGGATCAGAGAGACATCCGGGTATACCTGAAGAGCCTCGGATCCGCTGCCGCAAGATCGCTCGAAAAGGAGCTTGAGGCCGGAAAGGGGAAGCTCAATATAATAAAGAACTCGAGAGTTCTTACAAATCCTCTCGAGATTACTGACTCAAAAAGGGAAGATCTCGACCTCTGCAGAGAGAGTTTGACTGCTTCCGCATCTTCCTTAATTCAGGATAAGAGAAATGCACTGTCGGGGCTTTCGGACAGACTGAATGCATTGAGCCCCTTAAATGTGCTTTCTCGCGGCTTCAGTTTTTCAACAGATATGGAAGGCAAAGCCGTTAACGGGGTCAGAGATCTGAAGGCCAAAGACAGGATCAGGATAAGATTTTCAGACGGAACTGCAGACTGCACCGTGGATTCCGTCATCAGGGAGGACTGAATATGGGCAGTGAGAAAAAGAAGAGCTTTGAGGAATCCCTCACAAGGCTCGAGGAGATAGTCAGACACCTTGAGAACGGGGACCTGCCGCTCGATGAGTCGATCAGGCTTTTCGAAGAGGGAACAGGCCTTGTTTCGGACTGCACGGAAATGCTCGACAAGGCAGAACAGAAAGTGGCAAAGCTTGTTAAAGGCCCTGACGGAGCACCGGAGGAGACGGTATTCGGCAATGATTGAAGCTGATTTTAAAGAGCTGATAGAAGAATATCTCGAAAACAGCATAAAGCTTTCGGAAGAGCCTTACAGAGAGCTCGGGGAAGCCATGAGATACAGCCTGCTTGCAGGCGGAAAAAGGATAAGACCCATTCTCACGATGGAGTTCTGCACCCTGTCCGGCGGAAAAGCAGAGGATGCTCTCCCGGCGGCATGCGCTGTTGAAATGATCCACACATACAGCCTCATCCACGATGACCTGCCCTGCATGGATGATGATGACCTGAGGCGCGGAAAACCGACCAATCACAATGTATACGGTGAGTGTACCGCTACACTTGCAGGCGATGCGCTTCAGGCAAAGGCTTTTTCCGTTCTGCTGAATTCCGGCCTTGATAATGCTGCAAAAGCAAAATGCGGGGCAATACTTGCCGACGCCGCAGGTTATACCGGTATGTGCGGCGGACAGTATTTGGATATGAAAGCCGAGAACAATGTTCTCACGGCAGAAGAGCTTACAAGACTTAATCTCCTGAAGACCGGAAAGATAATCATGGCTGCATGCATGATGGGAGTAGTCTGTGCAGGCGGTTCGGATCAGATGCTTGAAAGCGCGAGGTGCTTCGGTGAAAACCTCGGTCTTGCCTTTCAGATAAGAGATGATGTTCTCGATGTTGTCAGCACTAGAGAAGAGCTCGGAAAGCCTATCGGTTCCGATGCGGCGGAAAACAAAAACACATATATGGCTATCCTCGGCGAAGCTAAATGCAACGAGTATATAGATGTCTATACCTATAAAGCTAAAGCCGCGCTGAGAGGAGTGTTCAGGGACACCGAATATCTCGAGAGCTTTGCAGATTCTCTGGCGCTCCGGAGAAACTGAGATGTCCAGGACAAGACTCGATACTCTGGTTTATGAGAAGGGCCTCGCGGAAAGCCGCGAAAAGGCCAAAACTACAGTAATGAGCGGACTCGTGTATGTTAACGGACAGAAAGCCGACAAACCGGGAATGCAGGTCCCTGAAGACGCTGAGATAGAGGTCCGGGGCAATGCCTGTCCGTTTGTAAGCCGCGGGGGCTATAAACTTGATAAAGCGCTCAAAGTCTTTCCGATAGACGCAAAAGATAAAGTGTGCCTCGACTGCGGGGCATCGACAGGCGGTTTTACTGATGTCCTTTTGAAAAACGGGGCAAAAAAGGTCTATGCAGTCGATGTAGGCTATGGGCAGCTCGCCTGGACCCTGAGAAACGACCCCAGAGTCGTTAATATAGAGCGCACCAATGCCAGATATCTGAACAGCGATAATATTCCCGAGACGGTCGATATAGCGGTTACGGATGCGTCTTTCATATCCGTCAAGCTCCTTCTGCCGGCAATAATCCCGCTTCTCGCAGAAAGTGGGGATATAGTGTGCTTAATTAAGCCTCAGTTTGAGGCTGGCAGAGATCAGGTGGGGAAAAAAGGCGTTGTAAGAGACCCGAATGTCCATATCTCTGTCATAGAAGACATCTGTGCTTTTGCAAAAATGCAGGGTCTCAGAGTCGAAGGGCTCGATTATTCTCCCATAAAGGGCCCTGAGGGCAATATAGAATATCTGTGCTACATGAAAAAGGCAGGATCATCCGGAGCAGACAAAGTATTCGATATTCCCGCACTTGTCGGTTTGTCACACAAAAAACTTTAAGCGAGGTAAATTTCATGATAGCGATTTGCCCGAACCCTTACAGAGATACAGAGCTTGAACTGACATTGAAGCTCAGGTCTTTACTTGAAGAAAACGGCTTCACGGTCGGGGTGTTTCCCGTATTTTCGGACCCTGTAGAGCCTGCGATCCCGGAAGGCATAGAGACCCGGGATATCTCGTATCTCCCGAGGGATACAACGCTTGTAATAATAGTTGGCGGAGACGGTACGACTCTTGCGGTCGCCAGAAATCTGAAATACAAGGACCTTCCGCTGCTCTGTGTAAACCTGGGCACCAAAGGCTTTATGGCTTCTCTCGAGCCTGAAGACCCTGAACTCAACGATAAAATAATAAGAGCTGCACGCGGTGAGGAGAAACTGAGCCGCCGTATGTGCATAGATATCGACCTGATCAGAGACGGTAAGATCATCTATTCCGATTCGGCTTTAAACGACGCGGTGATCCACGGCTACGGAGATACGATAAGGATAAACGCAAAGAGCGACGAGAACACTGTCCTCGATTATGCTGGTGACGGCATAGTCATAGCGACTCCCACAGGTTCCACAGGCTATTCGATGTCTGCAGGAGGGCCTATCGTCGAACCTGAGTCAGAAAATATCATTCTGACGCCTATCTGCGCTCACGCGCTGGGAGCAAAGACTTATGTTCTGACTCAGAACAGGGAAGTGACAGTTAAAACTCAGAAGCTGCATACAAGAAAAGCGTATCTTGCGATAGACGGGAACAGCATATATGATCTGCATAGCGAAGACATTATCAGGGTCAGGAGATCCGGACACTGCATATATCTGGTTGATTTTGCCGCGCGGAGCTTTTTTGAAATAGTCGCAGAAAAGCTTCAGTGAGGTGCATGGAGGAAATATGAAATCGGGAAGACAGAATGTGATCTTAAGGATCATAGAGGAACAGAATATTGAAAACCAGAAGCAATTGCAGGACGCTTTGGAAGAGAGAGGAATCAAAAGCACTCAGGCCACTCTTTCCAGAGACATCAAGGATCTGCATCTTGTCAAGGAACTGAGCCCGAACGGTATTTACCGTTATGTAAGGAACAGGGCGGATATCAATTCCGATATCGATGAGAGACTCAGGACTATCCTCAACAAGAGTGTTACGGGCTTCGATTTTGCTCAGAACCTGTTCGTAATCAAGACAATGCCCGGTCTGGCATCCGCCGCATGCAGCGCGCTGGAGAGCATGGATATCGAGAATATGGTCGGAACGGTTGCCGGAGATGACACAGCGTTTATAGCGATGCGCACGGCCTCCGATGCTGAGAAGCTGTATTACAGATTTCGGGAGATAACATTATAATGCTTGAATCGCTGCATATTGAAAATATAGCAGTCATAGAGAGAGCGGACATAAGCTTCAGGGAAGGACTCAATGTGCTCACCGGAGAGACCGGTGCCGGGAAATCCATTGTCATAGATTCGATCGGCGCTATACTCGGAGACAGAGTGAGCCGTGAGATAGTGAGGACCGGTGCGCCTTACGGACTTGTTACGGCTGTTTTCCGGGGCAGCATCGCTGACAGCTGGCTTGAGGCAAATGATATTCCTTCCGATGAAGAGCTTATAATCTCGAGAAAGATCTCCCCGGACTCGAAAAGCAGCTGCAGGGTAAACGGGCTCCCGGTTACAGCCGCGCAGCTGAGGGATCTCGGGAATCTGCTTATTGATGTTCACGGCCAGAATGACGGAAGACAGCTTATGGATGAAGCAAACCATATCGTCTTTCTTGACCGTTTTGCCTCGCTTGAAAGCGATCTTTCCGCATACAGGGAGGAGTACGGCAAATACAGAGCTCTGAAAAAAGAGATCGAAAGATTCTCAATGGATGAGGCCGAAAAAGAAAGACTTGCGGACAGCCTGAGATTCCGTATTCAGGAACTGGAATCAGCCCGGATAGAACCCGGGGAGGAAGATACGCTCCTTGCTCGGCGCAGTCTTCTCAAAAACTCCGAAAAGCTCACCGAGTCGGTAAATTCAAGCCTTCTAGCGTTGAGTGAAGCTGACGAGAGTGCGATCTCGCTTGCGGAGAACGCCTCATATTTTGCCAGAAAGGCTGCCGATATCGCTCCTGAGCTCGAAGAAGCATCAAAAGCGCTCGAAGACGCGGGATTTCTTCTCTCCGATGCCTCCGAGAGAATGAGGGACTTCCTCTCCGCTCTGGATTTCTCGCCTGAGGAATATAATGAGATTGAGTCAAGACTCAGCCTTTTAAACAGGCTCGAGCGCAAATACAGGACAGATGAGCAGGGACTTGCGGATCTGCTTGAGGAATCGCGCAAGAAGCTTTCAGATATCGAGTACTCGGATGAGGCCATTGCTCTACTGAACAGGGATCTGGAGAAGCAGACAAATAGATGTCTGGAAAAGGCGGAAGAGCTTTCGAACAGGAGAAAGAGCGCTGTCAGGTCCTTGAGAGAGCGTGTGGTGAAGGAACTGAGAGATCTCAGCATGCCTTCCGTAAGATTTGAGGTAGAGTTCACCGGCGTCGAGAATGAGACCGGATTTTCCGAAAACGGCAAAGATACAGTCCGTTTTCTGATGTCCGCCAACGCAGGCATGGAGCCCGGCCGCATCAGCCGTATAGCCTCGGGAGGAGAGCTAAGCAGAATAATGCTCGCTCTTAAAAATGTCTTTGCCGAAAATGATCCTGTTCCCACTATGATTTTTGACGAGATAGACAGCGGAGTTTCCGGTATCGCCGCGCAGAGAGTAGGAGAGAAGCTTTACAATGTCTCCAGGAACAGGCAGGTCATGTGCGTCACGCATCTTCCTCAGATAGCTGCCTTTGCGGACTGCCATTTTCTGATCCGGAAAGAGGAGAGATCGGGCAGGACCTATACTGCAGTGGAGGAACTGGAGAGAGACGGCAGGATCAGCGAGCTTTCAAGGCTTTACAGCGGAGACAATATCACACTCACAACGCTTGCATCTGCATCCGAACAGCTCGATGCAGCTTATGAATACAAGAACAAAAAGACTGGAGAACAATAAATGGGCGTTTACGAAGAATTAACCGCGCGCGGACTGATCGCGCAGGTCACGGACGAGGAACAGATCCGCGATATGGTGAACAACGGCAGAGCAACTTTCTATATAGGCTTTGACTGCACTGCAGATTCCCTTCACGTGGGCCATTTCATGGCCCTGTGTCTGATGAAGAGACTGCAGATGGCAGGCAACAAGCCCATTGCTCTTATCGGAGGGGGAACGACTATGATCGGAGATCCCTCAGGCCGTACGGATATGCGCAAGATGCTTACAAGAGAAGACATCGACCATAACGCAGAGTGCTTCAGAAAACAGATGGAGAAGTTCATCGATTTCGGAGACGGAAAAGCCATCATGCTCAATAACGCCGACTGGCTTATGGAGCTGAATTACATTGAGCTTTTAAGAGAGGTCGGAGCCTGCTTCTCGGTCAACAACATGCTAAGAGCCGAGTGCTACAAGCAGCGCTGGGAGAGAGGACTGAGCTTCTTTGAGTTCAACTATATGATCATGCAGGCGTATGATTTCTACTATATGTTCCAGCACAACGGCTGCAATATGCAGTTCGGCGGCAATGACCAGTGGAGCAACATGCTTGCCGGGACCGAGCTTATAAGAAAGAAACTCGGCAAAGACGCCCATGCGATGACAATAAACCTCCTCCTCAACAGCGAGGGCAAAAAGATGGGCAAGACCGCTTCCGGCGCAGTCTGGCTCGACCCGAACAAGACCTCCCCTTACGATTTCTACCAGTACTGGAGAAATGTGGACGACGGTGATGTCCTGAAGTGCATCCGGATGCTTACCTTCCTGCCACTGGAGCAGATTGACGAGATGGATAAGTGGGAGGGGAGCGATCTGAACAAAGCCAAAGAGATACTTGCCTATGAGCTCACTTCCATGATCCACGGAAAGGATGAGGCTGACAAGGCCAAGGCCTCAGCCAAATCTCTGTTCGGAGGAAGCGGCGACTCTGAGCATATTCCGACGACTGAGCTCAGTTTTGAAGATCTCACGGACGGAAAGATAGGAATACTGAATCTCCTCGTAAAGACAGGTCTCTGCACAAACAATTCCGACGCGAGAAGGAATGTACAGCAGGGCGGTATAACTGCAAACGAAGAGAAAGTGACCGATGTTCACAAAGAGTTCGGCGAGGATGAGCTGAAAGCCGGAGTAATGCTCAGAAGAGGCAAGAAAAACTATAACAAAGCGGTTTTGAAAGGGTAATGCTATGTCTATAAAAGAAGGACGCGAATATTTCAGACAGCTTGGCATGGAAGACAAGGTCATGGAGTTTGACGAGTCCTCGGCAACTGTCGAGCTTGCAGCTCACGCGGTTGGAGTGGAAGGAGCCAGGATCTGCAAGACTCTTTCTTTCTACAAGGAAGACCATGCGATGCTTATAGAGGTCGCCGGAGACGCGAGAATAGACAACCACAAATTTAAGGAGAAATTCCATTTCAAAGCCAAGATGCTCTCTCCGGAGGATGTATTGAATCTTATAGGCCATCCAGTTGGCGGGGTCTGCCCCTTCGGGATCAAGGACAATGTTGAGGTCTACTGCGACGAGAGTCTGAAGCGTTTCGAAACGGTTTTTCCTGCAGTCGGCAGCGGAAACAGCGCGATAGAGCTGACGCTTGACGAGCTTTTCAAATACTCGAATTCCATCGAATGGATCGATGTCTGCAAACTTCCGGAATAATAACAGATAATAAAAAAAGAGCGGAATTTCCGCTCTTTTTTTATTGTAGATCAGAATTTAAAAATAGGGATAAAACAGCCAGTTGCATACAGTGGAGACTACGATTATCGCTCCGCAGATTATACAATCCGTCTTATGCTGCACTAAGTATGCCTTCATATCAGCCTCTCATCTCAAGCAGCTTTGCCTTCAGCTCGGCCTCGATGGAAGCAAGCTCTTCTTCTGCAGCAGCTCTGCCGGTACGACCGTCTTCCTGGATCTTTCTGACTTCCTCCAGTGTCTTGATAAGTTCCTGGTTCGTCTTCTTCAGGGTCTCGAGAGATACGATGCCCTTCTCGCTCTCCTGAGCAACAGAGACAGTTCCCTGGTGCAGATCCTCTGCGTTCTTCTCAAGCAGCGCGTTTGTCATGTTAGTGACCTCTCTTTCGGCTTTCATGGCTGCATCCGAATGTGCCATGGAAAGGGCGAGGACCATCTGGCTCTTCCACAGAGGGATGGTGTTTACTATCGAGGAGCGGATCTTCTCAGCCATGAGGTTGTCGTTGTTCTGGATGAGCCTGATCTGCGGAGACATCTGGATGGAGACCATTCTGGTGAGCTCAAGATCGTGGACCTTCTTTTCGAAGCGGCCTATCATGTTGGCAAAATCATTCGCCGCCTGGGCGTCCTCGGGAAGTCCGGATTCCTTGGCCTTCTGCTGGTATTTCGGGAGTTCCTCGTTTCTGAGCTTCTCTATCTTGAGCTTGCCTGCAATGATGTACATGGAGAGCTCTTTCAGATACTCGAGGTTCTTCTCGTACATTCTGTCCATGAGGCTGACATCCTTCATCAGAACCACCTCATGCTGTTCCAGCTGCTCGACTATCTTGTCTACATTGACCTCTGCCTTGTCGTACTGGGCTTTAAGGGAATTGATATCCTTCTTTGTCTTCTTGAAAAGACCGAGGAGTCCCTTTTTCTCTTCCTCGTCGAAATTGAGGCCCTTGAGCTCGACGACGAGATTTCCGAGCATCTCTCCGACCTGACCGAGATCCTTTGTCTTGACAGTCTCGAGCGCGCTCTCGGAGAAATCAGCGATATTCTTCTGGGCGTTGCTGCCGTAGTTTAAGATCTGCTCGGTATTAAGGACATCGATCTTGTCGACAAATTCCATGACGGCTGCCTGCTCTTCCGGGGTGAGAGAATCGAGACCGAGCTTTTCAGCAGGAACCTCTTCTTTCACTTCCTCCGCAACGGCGTTGACCTGTTCCTGCACTGCCTGGGCCGCAGCGACTTCGGTCTCATTGGGGTTAAGAGTAAGAGTGGGTATTTTTGCTTCTTTTTTCTCGTCCATTGTTTATCCCTTTCTTGATCTATCGATATTTAATTTGTCTGTGTGGCTGTGGCGGCTGCAGAAGAGGAGTCCGGGGAGGATTTGATGTTGAAATCCTTCTCTCCCGCGAGACCTTCTCGCGCGAGAAGCTTCTGCATGACTTCTATATCCGTCTCTATATCGAGAGCCTGGTTCTCAAACAGAGAATCGAAATACTTTTTGTATGCCTCGACGGTCGTATCGAGCATCTCGCTTATGTTCTGCTTGGTCTTTGAAAGATTCTCGCCCTCGATCCCCTGGCTGTCCATCCTGTCATAGGCATTTAGAAGCTTGATCGTGGTGGGCAGATAATAGTTTAAAAACTTCTTTATCCTGGGAACATCCGAAGGATCCGCGATAGCGTCCTGGACTATCTTGTCCGTAATATGGATGATCTCGTTTATCTTGGCCTTGACAGATTCGTCCTTTATTGACATGTAGAGCCTTCCCATCTCACTCAAGGCTTTGTTGCCCTCTTCGATTATTGGATCTATCTCGGGACCGTAGCTCTTCTTTTCGACAGGCTTCTTCTCTTTTTTCTGATTCGTCTCAACTGTATTCTCGGGGTCGATCCTCTGGGAAGCAGATGTGCCCGAAGGTCTTCCAGCCTCTCTGTACTGCCCTTCGACAACTGTGTTGACTGTCTTCCTTCTTGTGGGATTTTCGGACTGTGAACGGGCATAGGCTTCCTGACGTCTCTTCTCCTCTTCCTCTCTCTGGCGCTGCTCGGCGCTCTTTGCAGGGGTGGAGCCGAAGATATAGGCTGCAAGCCCGGCTATGCCGAGCGGGAGAAGCAGTCCAAGGCCCCTGAAGTTGACAAGAAACGACAGAATGAGCCATATGAGTGTAAAAGTCCAGATCGGATTTCTCGGTCTGCGTCTTCTGCGCATGATAAGGATTCTCCTAAATATTATTTAACTTAATAATTATAATTCCCGGGTATTGACAAGTCAAGACGGGAAATGTGCAGAAAACTTTGATTTAATAAGCTTCAAAGCCTTGCAAGCCAACACAGAAAACATTATAATACAACAAAAAGCAAAAGGGTAAATATAGTATGAACATTAAAATTGCGCCGTCGATTCTTTCCGCGGATTTCTGGCATCTCGGTGAAGATATTGATGAAGTCATCTCTGCAGGGGCAGATTATATCCATTTTGATGTTATGGACGGGTCGTTTGTTCCGAATATCTCTTTCGGGATACCTGTCCTTAAATGTGTAAGGAAGCACACGGACGCGTTTCTCGATGTGCACCTTATGATAGACAGGCCTCTGCGCTATGTGGATGCTTTCGCGGACGCAGGAGCAGATCTCCTGACATTCCACATCGAATCCGATGATGAAGAATACATATTCAAAGCCATCGAAAAGGCAAATGAGCGCGGACTTAAGACAGGGATTGCACTTAAGCCGAAGACGCCGGCTGAGAAAGCTTTTCCTTTTGCGGATAAAACCGATATGATACTGTGCATGACCGTAGAGCCGGGCTTTGGAAATCAGGCCTTCATGGCTGATATGCTCCCAAAGATCAGAAAAGTAAGGGACTTCCTTAAGGAAAAAGGGCTTGATCGCGATGTTGAGGTCGACGGAGGCATAAATCCGGAGACGGGCGTTCTGGTCAGAGAAGCCGGAGCCAATGTCCTTGTTGCCGGAAGCAGTGTATTCAAAGCGGAAGACAAAGCAGCCAGGATCTCATCTCTGCGCGGAATCTGAAAGGAAGTAAGCCATGTCATATTTTCCGGCGTCTCTGGAGACGCTCATAGATAAGTTCGCAGCTCTGCCCGGAATCGGGAGAAAGAGCGCTCAAAGGCTTGCTTTCCATGTTCTTTCGGGAAGCGACGAAGAAGCGGACTCCTTTGCTGACGCCATAAAAAACGCGAAAAAAAATATACATTTCTGCAAGGTCTGCCAGAACCTTACCGAGGACGAGATCTGCCCGATCTGTTCCAGCAGCAGAAGAGACAGATCGCTTATCTGCGTAGTCTCGGATCCCAAGGATGTGCTTTCCATAGAGAGGGGTAGGGAATACAACGGGACCTATCATGTTCTGCACGGGGTGCTCTCCCCAATGAATCATATCGGACCCGATGACATCAAGATCAAAGAACTCCTGGTTCGTCTCGCCGACGAGGAGGTCGCTGAGGTCATAATGGCTACCAATCCCGATACTGAGGGAGAGGCGACAGCCATGTACATATCAAGACTTATAAAACCGTTCAATATAAAAGTTTCACGGCTTGCCTACGGTATACCGGTAGGATCTAATCTCGAATTTGCGGATGATGCAACATTGAACCGCGCGATCGAGGGCAGGACTGAAATGTAGAAAGGAGAGATATTATAAGATAATGACATCAAAGCTGAAGATCATTCCTCTTGGCGGCCTGGATGAGATAGGCAAAAATATGACCGTCTATGAGTTCGGCAGCGACATCATCGTTGTCGACTGCGGAATGGGCTTCCCCAAGGAGGATATGTACGGGATAGACAATGTTCTGCCCGATATCACATATCTTAAGGATAACGCAAGCAAAATAAGAGCACTTTTTCTGACCCACGGTCATGAGGATCATATCGGAGCTATCGCGCAGTTCGTAAACGAGATAAATGCTCCGATCTACACGCTTTCACTTACCGCAGCCCTCATAGAGCTTAAGCTCGAGGAGCAGGGACTGCTGAACAATACCCAGATCTTTACCAAAAAAAGCGGCGATGTCGTGAGACTCGGCGCGTTTACGGTCGAATTTATCCATGTGAACCATTCGATACCTGATTCTGTCGCGCTGGCTATCAAAACTCCTGTAGGTACGGTCATTCAGACAGGAGATTTCAAAATAGACGTTACTCCGGTATCCGAAGAGATGATGGATCTGGTCCGTCTCGGAGAGCTCGGGAGAGAAGGGGTACTTGCGCTTCTGAGCGATTCCACAAATGTCGAGAAAGCCGGGTATACCACGTCTGAGCGCATGGTGGGCAAAACCTTTGAAAAAACATTTAACGGATGCAGCAAGCGAATAATTATTACTACTTTTGCCTCAAATGTGCACAGACTCCAGCAGATCATTGATGTGGCTGCAAAATACGGAAGAAAAGTAGCTGTGACAGGCAGGAGCATGGAAAATATCATGCATGTCTGCGATGTGCTCGGCTACATGAAGATCCCCGAGAAAAACTTTGTCAGTCTTGAGGAACTCTCAATGTGCCCCAAGAGCAAGTCAGTCATCATATCTACAGGCAGCCAGGGAGAGACCATGTCTGCTCTCTACAAGATGGCTTTTTCCGGGCATAAATCGATAAATATAGACGCAAATGACAGGGTCATAATCTCTGCCTCCGCTATTCCCGGCAACGAGAATATGATCTCGAGAGTTATAGACGAACTCTGCAAAAAGGGCGCAGAGGTAATATACAGCAAGAACACCGAGCTCCATGTCTCAGGCCACGCAAGCCAGGAGGAGCAGAAAATGGTCATTGCTCTTACCAAGCCGAAATACTTCATCCCCGTTCACGGCGAAACCAGAATGCTTATGAAGCATGCAGAGCTGGCAAAGGAGATGGGAATACCCTCAAAGAACATCTGCATAGCTGAAAACGGCAGTGTTATAGAGTTCGGCAAGAAGGGTATGACCTGTGAGGAAAAGGTCACTGCGGGCGGGCTTCTTATGGACGGAAGTTCTTTTAACGATGTCGGAAGCGTTGTTATGCGTGACAGAAAGCGCCTCGCGGAGGACGGGATGGTCGTCGTGATCCTGACAATCTCGGAATATGACTATAAGCTCATAACAGATCCGGATATTACGACAAGAGGCTTTATCCATGTCAAGGAGTCCGAAGAACTCATGGATGAGATGAAGCGTATTGCTTTTGAAGCTGCTGAATCGGTCGATCCGAGATCAGGAGCGGATATCCCGGCTTTGAAGACGAGGGTCAAGAACAGCATCTCAAACTATCTGGTTAAGGCCACCGGAAGAAATCCGATGGTTATTCCGGTCATAGTACAGGTTTAGAAAAATATGAACATCCAGATCTTCGGAAAATCAAAATCCTTCGACAGCAAGAAAGCCGAGCGCTGGTTTAAGGAGCGCAGGATCAAATACCAGTATATCGATCTTGTCAGATACGGCATGAGCAGGGGAGAACTCAAAAGCGTCGCCTCCTCAGCCGGACTCGACAATATCATTGATTGGTCGAATGAGGATTCTGCTGTATTGAAGTATCTTGCATCAGCGGAAGCTAAACTCGACAAGCTCTATGAGTATCCGGAGCTGCTTAAAACCCCGATAGTCAGAAACGGGAAGCAGGCGACAGCGGGCTATATGCCCGACGTGTGGAAGACCTGGGAATAAAACAATAGAAAAACCGCCGGAGATTTACCGGCGGTATTTTTTATATCTTCAGATGAGGCTTAGTATGACCAGAACTATTATTCCCGGGATACCGAACACGCCGCAGACAAGACAGTTTATCAGGTCGATTTCGAGAGAAAATCCCAGCAGGCCTCCAAAGAAATTTACTATCAGCAGCGATACGAAGCCGACGAGCGCGTTTATAAGAAGTTTGATTATAAATCTGACCGGAAGAGAAAGGATCTTTATCAGGAGCCAGACTGCCAGAATAACGGCAACGGCTGCTATTACAGAAGAAATATTCATACCCCGGCATTTTAGCACAGATCCTCCGCAAAGTAAAAGAATTTGATTTATAACTATATCTGTGATATTATGTATACCTGATTACTCAATATATTGTTTTAAGAGGTATAAATGGCAAAGCAGCAGTACGGAAACGAGAGCATCTCGCAGCTTAAGGGAGCGGACAGAGTCAGGAAACGCCCGGGAGTCATTTTCGGAAGCGACGGGCTTGACGGGTGCGAGCACAGCGTATTCGAGATCCTCTCAAACTCCATAGACGAGGCCCGTGAAGGGCACGGGAATCTCATAACGCTCACTTATTTCGAAGACAGATCCATTGAGGTGGAGGATTTCGGAAGAGGCTGCCCCGTTGACTGGAACAGTACAGAGCAGAAGTACAACTGGGAGCTCGTTTTCTGCGAGCTATACGCGGGAGGAAAATACAAAAACACCGACGGGGGAGACTACGAGTATTCCTTGGGGCTTAACGGCCTCGGCTCCTGCGCGACCCAATACGCCTCTGAATACATGGACGTGACCGTCTGGAGAGACGGCAACAAATACAGTCTGCATTTTGAAAGAGGCAAGGTAAAAGGCAGAAAAGGACAGGAACTCAAAATAGAGGAGACCGACAGAAAGAAGACGGGCACGACTATACGCTGGCGCCCTGATATCGAGGTCTTCACGGATATAGATATTCCCGAGGAGTACTTCGCAGATACCCTGCACAGGCAGGCCGTCGTCAATGCGGGAGTTACCTTCAGACTCAGAATCCAGAAAAACGGGAAGTTCGAGACGAGGGATTTCTTCTATGAAAACGGAATTACGGACTACGTCTCCGAGCTTGCCGCGGGCACAGCGCTTACCGATACGGAGTTCATCTCGACCGAGAGGAAAGGCAGAGACAGAGAGGATAAGGACGATTACAAAGTAAAGATCTCCGCGGCTTTCTGTTTTTCAAACAGGGTAAATGTTCTCGAATACTATCACAACAGCTCCTGGCTTGAAAACGGGGGAGCTCCGGACAAGGCGGTCAGGCTCGCATTCCAGTACGCCATAGACGCTTATATCAAGAAGATAGGGAAGTATCTTAAAAACGAGAGCGCGATCAAATTCCAGGATGTGCAGGACTGTCTCATTCTGGTCACGAACTGCTTCTCTACCCAGACTTCCTATGAAAATCAGACCAAAAAATCCATAAACAATAAATTCATTCAACAGTCGATGACCGAGTTCTTCAAGCAGAGCCTGGAGGTCTACTTCATAGAGAACAAGGCGGATGCGGACAGGATAGCCGAGCAGGTACTTGTAAACAAGAGAAGCCGCGAGACAGCCGAAAAAGCCCGTATAGGGATGAAAAAGAAACTCACCTCCAGCATAGATATCTCGAACCGTGTTGAGAAGTTTTCGGACTGCAGAAGCCGCGACGTCTCCAAGCGTGAGATATATATTGTTGAAGGCGATTCGGCAAAGGGTGCATGCATGCAGTCGAGAGATGCCGAATTCCAGGGCATCATGCCGGTTAGAGGCAAGATATTAAACTGCCTCAAAGCCGACTATGTGAGGATCTTCAAGAGCGATATAATAACAGACCTTATTAAGGTCCTCGGTTGCGGCGTGGAAGTCAAAAACACGAAGAGCGATATCAGTTCTTTCGATATTAACAATCTGAGATGGAATAAGATAATAATCTGTACCGATGCCGATGTGGACGGGTTCCAGATCAGAACACTTATTCTTACCATGCTGTACAGGCTGGTCCCCACCCTTATAAGAGAAGGATATGTTTATATAGCGGAATCACCGCTCTATGAGATAGAATCCAAAGGAAAGACTTTTTTTGCCTATTCGGACAAGGAGAGAAGCGATTACATAGCGTCCTTAAACGGCGCGAAAGCTACTATACAGAGAAGCAAGGGCCTCGGTGAGAACGACCCGGATATGATGTGGCTCACTACCATGAATCCTGAGACCAGGAGGCTCGTCAAAGTTATGCCTGAGGACGCGGAGAAGATGGCTTATAAATTCGATCTCCTCCTCGGAGACGATCTCCAGGGCAGGAAGAACCATATATCCGAATATGGAGCCAGATACCTTGACATGCTTGACGTATCATGAGCTTTACCAATAAAAAATACTGAAAACGGCGGAAAGAAATGCCTAAGAAGAAAACAACAGAAAAGAAAAATAACGATAATCCAGATGTGGTCGGGCTGCACGCTCAGGTAAAGGAGCAGCCTATAACAGAGACGCTTGAGAGCAACTATATGCCATATGCCATGAGCGTTATTGTTTCACGCGCCATTCCCGAGATAGACGGCTTCAAACCTTCGCACAGAAAGCTCCTTTACACAATGTACAGAATGGGACTTTTGAGCGGCGGAAGGACAAAGTCTGCAAACATAGTCGGTACAACCATGAAGCTTAATCCTCACGGGGACGCGGCAATATATGAGACGATGGTGCGCCTTTCAAAGGGCTACGGCGCATTGCTGATGCCTTTTGTCGATTCAAAGGGGAATTTCGGCAAGGTCTTTTCGAGAGACATGTCCTATGCCGCTTCCAGATACACGGAGGCAAAGCTCTCCGAATTCTGCGCGGAGCTTTTCAGGGATATAGACAAGGACACGGTCGATTTTGCGGACAACTATGACGGTACGGTCAAAGAGCCGGTTTTACTTCCCACTGCTTTCCCGAATGTCCTGGTCTCAGCAAACACAGGCATTGCAGTCGGAATGGCAAGCCAGATCTGCGGCTTTAATCTGAACGAAGTCTGTGAGACGACTATTAACTATCTGCTTGACCCGAATTATGATATTCTCCAGACCATGCCCGCTCCTGATTTTCCTACCGGAGGCGAGATAATTTACTCAAGATCCGAGATGGAGGAGATATACAGGACCGGCCGCGGGGGATTCAAAGTCAGGGCCAGATGGAGATATGTCCCCAAGGAGAACATAATAGAGGTCTACGAGATCCCCTATACCACAACGACAGAGGTCATAATAGACAAGACAGCAGAGCTGATAAAATCGGGAAAGATCCGTGAGATAAATGATATGCGCGACGAGACAGACCTCAAAGGCCTCAAGATAGCGATCGATCTCAAGCGCGGAACAGACCCGGACAGACTCATGGCCAAGCTCTTAAAGCTTACTCCTCTGCAAGACGTGTTCCCTTGCAATTTCAACATCCTGATCGCCGGGAACCCGAAGGTTCTCGGTGTCCGCGAGATCCTCGAGGAGTGGACTGCCTGGAGAATGGAGTGCGTCAGGCGAAGGACGTTTTTCGAGCTCTCGAGGAAGCAGGAGCGCCTTCATCTTTTGAAAGGCCTTGAGAAGATCCTTCTGGACATAGATAAAGCGATTGCGATTATCAGAAACACCGAGCTTGAACAGGATGTCGTTCCGAACCTGATGGTGGGCTTCGGAATTGACAAGGTGCAGGCCGAGTATGTCGCGGAGATAAAGCTGAGAAACATCAACCGCGAGTATATCCTGAAGCGCACGGAAGACATAAAAGACCTGATGGAAGATATAAAGAAGCTCGGGGATATACTGAACAGCAAAAACAGGATCAAGAAGATCATTATCTCGGAGCTCAAGGCGATCAATTCAAAGTATGTAACTCCTCGAAAGACCGGGATCGTTTACAGTGACGAGGTTGATGATTACAGTGAAGAAGAAAGCGTACCGGATTATCCGGTAAATGTCTTCATAAGCAGAGAAGGCTATATAAAGAAGATCACGCCTCAGAGCCTGAAGCTGAGTTCTGAACAGAAGTACAAAGAGGGTGACGGGCCGGATATCTCTTATGAAGCCTCGAATGCCTCCGAGCTTCTTGTCTTCACGGACAGACAGCAGGCGTACAAACTTAAGTTATCGGAACTCGAAGACACGAAAGCTTCAGTGCTCGGAACGTATCTCCCGTCAAAGCTCGGTTTTGAAGACGGAGAGAACTATTTCACTTCAATCGATCCCGGAGATTATCATAAAGAAGTTCTGCTGTTCTTTGCAGACGGGAAATGCGCCAGATTCAGCCTCAGCTCGTTTGAGACCAAGCAGAACCGCAGAAAGCTTGTAAACGCGTACTCCGCAAAGAGTCCCGCTGTCAAGCTCATGCCGCTTGATTACGAGAGAGACATAGTCTGTTTCAGTGATGAAGGCAGGGCACTTATATTCAGTTCTTCACTTCTCGCTACGAAAGCAACACGCTCTACTGCCGGAGTTTCAGTCATGACCTTGAAGAAAAACAGATCGCTCACCGATGCCCAGTACTTTGAAGACAGCCTCATTACGAATATCTCCCGTTACAGGGCGGCAAATGTTCCCGCGAGAGGCGCCGTTTTGCGTGATTCGGACAGGGGCGAGCAGCAGATGACCTTACTGTAATCAATGAAACGTATTTTTGTATTCTTAATTGCAGCTTCTGTATTTCTTTCGTTCTGCGGATGCGGGCTGTATGAGAAGGAATATGTCTCCGTAAAGGACTACGAGCCCTCTGATACAAGCCAGAGCTCCGCAGGAGAGATGGCGGTCGTCGCAAATTATTCCGGACTGAAGAGGACTCTGCTTGCGCTCGTCAGGGCAGGCACCGAGAAGGACAGAATAGTTTTTGAGGATTCCTATCCCGGTGACGTCAGTGAGGACCTTTCAAGTGCCTGCTGGGAGATAAGGACACAGAACGCGCTCTGCGCTTACTGTGTCGAGAATATATCCTATGACACTTCTTATCTTGTCACACATTATGAAGCTGACATCTCTGTCACATATGCCCCGGGTTTTGATGTGAGCAGTGTAATTACTTCTTCATATATTACCGGAGTTTCCCGTTATATACTTGAGTCTTATAACGGGAACAGGCCGAGAACGGTTCTTCTGATCAGCAACGGAAGCTACTCCGCGGACGAGATCTCAGAGCTCTGTCTCAGCACATACAGAGACAATCCTCTCTCCTGCATATCAAAACCCCAGATAGAGGTAAACCTCTTCAGCGGCTCCGGGCATGAGAAACTCTATGAGATCAATATGAATTATCAGCTCCAGCCTGAAGAGATACTGGCAGGCAAGGAAAAGCTTGAGAGCTTTGATTACAGCGCGATCGGGATCCCGGAAGACTCATCTGATGAGTATACTGCATTTTACATCTTAAAATACCTGCACGACACTGTGGAATTTGTACAGGATCCCGGTCATTCTTCCGCGTTCAGCGCTTTGATCGAGAAAAAAGCGGACAGCGAGGGTCTCGCGATGGCGTATGTCGCTCTCTGCAAGAATTTCGGGATAGAGTGTGAAGCTGTCGAGGGCCAGAAGAACTGGGATGACCACTTCTGGAATATTGTAGGCATAGAAGGGGAGAACTTTCACGTTGATGTAAGCGCATCTTATGAAAGCGATGACCTGAGCAAATATTTCCTTGCGAACGACAGCAATCTCTGGGGCAGCTACAGATGGGATACCTCTTCATATCCCTCCTGCAGCGCGTCTGTCAGTTTTGATATTCCTGAGGAAACTCCTCCTCCGGAAGAGACGGTTCCGACAGAAGAAACTGAAGGATAAATAAAGAAGAACCGGAAAACTCCGGTTCTTCTTTAATATTGAGATGTATCAGTTTCTGATTACAGGCAGTTTTTCGGCGAGCTCTGTGATCTTATTCATATCCGTTGCCCAGCTCGTTGCGAAACGCACAGTGCTGTGTTCAGGGTCAGGCCTTTCCCAGAGATCGGTTCCCGCATATTTTGAGATCTCTTCCAATACGGAGTTTTCAACAGTAACAAAGGTCTGGTTCGTCGGGTTCTCGAAGGCAAGCTTGTATCCTTTCTCGCGGAAGGTCTTTTTGAGGAGCTCTGCCGATTCTATGGCGGTTTTTCCTATATTGAGATACAGATCTTCCGTAAAGAGAACGTCAAACTGTATCCCCAGAATGCGGCCTTTTGCAAGAAGCGCCCCGTGCTGTTTGATGATGCTGAAGAAATGAGGTATGAGCTCCGGATCCGGAATGACCACCGCTTCTCCGAAAAGTGCTCCGCACTTGGTGCCTCCGATGTAGAAAACGTCGCAGAGGCGTGCAAGATCCTGAAGAGTCACGTCGTTATCTTTGCTTGCCAGAGCATAGGCAAGTCTTGCTCCGTCTGCATAGAGCGGGATCCCGAATTCCCTGCAGACTGTACTCAGCTCGGTCAGTTCCTTAAGCGAATACAGGGTTCCGAATTCCGTGGGCTGTGAGATATAGACCATCCCCGGCATTACAGTGTGCTCGCGGCTTGGGTCATTTGCGTAGATCTCGCAGACCTTTCGCACATCCGATGCTCTGATCTTCCCATTGTGCTGGGGAACTGCCATGACCTTGTGGCCGCCGAGCTCTATAGCACCCGCTTCATGTACGTTTATATGCCCGCTCTCGGCTGAAACAACTCCCTGATATGAAGAGAGCAGCGCGTCAATGACCGTTGCGTTTGCCTGTGTCCCACCGACGAGGAAATGTACCGCTGCTTCGGGACACTCACAGGCCTTTCTAATATTATTTCTCGCGCTTTCACAGAACTCATCTGTTCCGTAGCCTGTTGACTGGAGCATATTGGTCTCGGCCAGTTTTTTTATTATCTCGGGGTGCGCACCTTCCTCGTAATCCGAGGCCAGATTTATCCTGTCCATAAATACTTCCTTTTCCGCAATTTGCATCTTACAGATACAGTTTATAATATATCCCAGTATAATGCAAAAGGTTTTCCAGGTGATTTTTTGAAGGGCAAATATGTTTATGAAAACAAATAAAAAACATGATCATGTGTAAGATTTGCTTCCGTATCCTGTTATACAGGGTGAGACGGAAAGGAAGTGACGCGATTGGAAGACAGCAAGATAATCAGCCTGTTTTTTGAGCGCTCGGAACAGGCAATCGAAGAACTGGACTCCAAGTACGGACCTGCGGTCAGGAAAACTGCAGCAAATATTCTGAAGGACCGGCTGGATGTTGAAGAGTGTGTGAACGATACTTATCTGAATACCTGGAACAGTATCCCGCCTCATGTTCCGGATCCTCTGGCAGCGTATGTCTGCAGGATCGCCCGCAATCTGGCCGTAAACCGCTATCATGCCAATCATGCTGAGAAACGCAACGGAAACTATGATCTGGTTTTGGATGAGATGGAAGAATGCATTCCTTCCGGAGTGAACGTGGAGACAGAGTATGAAGCTCAGGAACTCAGTGCCGCGATCAACCGATTTCTCTCTACTCTGGACAAAAAAGACCGTTTTCTGTTTGTGCGCCGGTATTGGTACGCAGATTCAGTTTCGGACCTGGCCGAAGCTTCGGGCGGGAGCGCCAACCGTATCTACGTCCGTCTTTTCCGTCTGCGCGAGAAATTGCGGAACACTTTAGTGAAGGAGGGCTTTCTTGCATGAAACGGGAACTGTTGTCAAAAGCGTTCGGAAATATCGATGAACGCTACATTGTGGAAGCGTACCGTACTGTGACCGGGGATGCATCAAGCTCCCCGGAAAGGATCGTACACATGAATAATAAACGAATAATAACCTTTGCTCTGGCAGCAGCGCTGCTGCTTGCACTAGGGATCACTGCATACGCTGTATGGAGTATACACACCGTGCGCCAGCAGGAGCTCAAAACAGATCTGAAGATCGAAGAGAACAATGTAAACAGCTATACTGAGTATGATATTCCTGATGATCAGGAAGGCGGGCTTGTGCTGCTCTCTTCAGTTAACGACGGGGATATCCAGCGGGTATATGTGAATATTTCTCCTGTGGCAGAAGAAGCTGCAGCAGCTTTCCCGAAAGAAACAAGCTTCTCCTGGAGCATAGACGGCACGGAAATCGGAGGTTTTGCCGCGCCGGAACTTCCCGCTGACCTTTCCGTGAGCGGAGACGAAATTCGTGAAGCAGTACTCAGGTACGCCTATGACAAGGAAACTCAGACCATGACGTTGGAGTGCTATATTGACCTGAACTTCATGGAGCAGGCAAAAGCCTCCCTAGGAACAGACAGTCTGCCTCTTCTGGTCCATATGACTGTCGGGCAAAATGAAACTTCCACGTTCGGACCGGTTTCTTTAGTCCGGACAGAGGAACAGAGCAGATACTTCGATTTCGGGCATGCTGTCTACCATGACGCGGAGCTGGAAAAAGATATTGAGATAGCGGGTCTTGAGCTGACCCCCTTCAGCGCAGCCTGGAAAGTTAGCTACGAAGGCGCGGAATCCTTCCATAAGCCGGATGCAGACTGGAATGCTTATCAGCCCTGGAGCATGTTGGAGGACAAGGTGTGCATCGACTCGAAGATCATATTCTCTGACGGCTCGGAATTTTCTACAGGCGGGGCACTGACCTGCCCGTATGAAAACGGCACAGTGAATCTGCATTGCGGCTGGGGCAGCGCGATTAATATCGGCGATGTCCAAAAGATCGTCTTGGGTGATCTGGTTCTCTGGGAAGCAAAATAATACGATTATCCTCGAAAGCAGGGAGATTCATATACAGAATTTCCCTGCTTTTTGTTTAATCTGATATATTATTATAAATTACAGCTTATCGTATCCGGAAAAAATTAAGAAAAGCTGTCACAATTTCTGTGGAAGATGCGTCTGTATTAGTGCAAGCCCGGAAAGGAGTGAGATAATGAAACAAAAAACAGTTCTTCTGGTTATTCTGTGCATGATATTTCTGACTGCCTGCGGCAGCAGGTCGGAATCTGTAACGGTTACTGAGGCGTCCCCGTGGCCGAGTCACGCGCCAGGGGCAACACCGTATGTTCGTTTGGAAATAGAGAACAATGAAATGCCTGCATCGGAAGATACTCAGAACACGGCCGATCAGTATGAAAGTTATGAGGATTTCATAAACAGCATATATGCTACAGAGGGCGATCTGTACGCCAAAAAGTGGGAATTGGCGATGTTTAAAGAGGAACTGCCGCAGGATGAACCGTACAGTTTTGCTGTACACACAAATGCTATGCTGACAGGCTCGGACACTTCGGACGACCATATTGCCCTGGCGAAGAAATTCGCTGAACTCGGTTGTGAAGCGAAAGTAAAGGAGATGCGCAGTGTTGAAGATGGAAAAGAATACATCGCCTGGGTCACGGTCATCACTACGACCCCTTCACATCTCTGGGAGATCAGCAGCAGTCTGGGTGAAGAACTCCACATCGAACAATTGTATAAGAGTGTTGATATCCGTTTCGATACTGTAATCTGGCCGGAGGAATAAACTGCTGACATGAACGAAAATAAGCTGTTGCACAGACTCCGGGCGGGGGATGAGTCAGTATTGCCCGAACTGATACGCCGATACAGCGCTTACGCGTATGCGATCGCTTCCAATATCCTTTCTCATGCTCTTGGCGAAGAGGATATTGAAGAAGTCGTTTCGGATTCCTTTTTAAGCATATGGGAGCACAGGGAAAGTATCGAAACTGATATGCTGAAAGCCTATCTTGCAGCGGTCGTTCGCAATAAAGCAAGATCGGCGCTGCGGAAGTATCACGCCGAAGACCCTCTGGAAGATGATGTTCTCCGGATCAGTATACCGAATCAGCCGGAGCAAAGGATCCTGATGTCGGAGCTCAGGGAAATCACCCATGCTGCCGTTGATTCGCTCGGCGAACCGGATCGGGAGATCTTCCAGCGCTATTATTTCCTTTATCAGAAAACGGAGGAAATATCTGAGGCGCTAGGCCTTAAAGATGCAACTGTCCGCGCCAGACTTGCCCGCGGCCGCAGGAGGCTGAAAGACTATCTGAAAGAAAGGGGATTCAGCTGTGAAGACGCGCATTACTGATCTTGTACAGGATTGTTATCCTGAAGATATCGACATAGGAGAATTTAACGAGGAAATTACGCTGAGGATCTTGGACAGCGTACAGAATCGTCTCGGAACAAATAACAGCCGGCCGCGCAGAATAAGGAAGCTGTCAAGAGCGCTGCTTCTTGCCGCAGCATTGGTTCTTGTCCTGGGCACTGCGGCATTTGCCATCGCGGAATACACATTGAGCCTTCGGAAACCGGCTGAAGACGAAGAGCTTGTTTCGGGCTTCAGATACGAGGAAGTCGTCGACGGCGAGGTGCGAAACAGTGAGATACTTGCTTATCCCGACGCGGGAATGGTTTTCAGTTTCTCCTGCCCGGAAGAGCAGAGATTTACGCCCGAATTCAGGTGCTTTTGGGTCCCCCAGGAAGCAACTGAAGGAATTACCGATGAACAGGGCTGGACGAAAAGACTGTTCTGCGGCTCCGAAAATGAGATCCCTTACAGTATTACGACAATAGATTATATAAGAGACGGATTCCAGCTCATATTAAACGGCGATGTTGAGATCATAAAAGAGGAGTATCTGGGAGACTGGCAGATCCTCGAAGCCACATCCGATTACAGCAGCCTCGCCTACCAAACATATGACCGCGCGAATTATATTTTGCTCTTTGATAAAACAACAGGATATCTGATCCTGATATCGGGTGAGTCCGATATGGAGACGCTGGAGCATATCGCGTACGAGATGGAGATCCGGGAAAGCAGCATTCCTCGTCCGGAATACTCCGGAGGTCCTGCAATCGGTCTGATCGATCTGGCAAGAGGATGACCGGCCAATAACAGAGTGTTCCACTTATCAGCGATACTTCTGCATGCAGGGAGATCCTTTTGCGGACTCTCCCTGCATATTTTTGATATAAATCCTGAAAAGATGTAAAATTCCTTTCCGGATCCGTAGTTTATAAGTGAACACGGAAAGAGGTGAACAGAAGTGACAGATGAGGAAATCATCGGCCTGTTCTTTGAACGTTCGGAGCAGGCGGTTTCCGAACTGGAAGAAAAACACGGGCATGTTGTGAAACAGATCGCTTACAATATTTTGGGAAATATGGAAGACGCCAAGGAGTGTATAAATGATACCTGGCTTGCTGCATGGAACAGCATCCCGCCCCAACGGCCGGAACGGCTCAGATCATATGTCTGCAGGTTAGCGCGCAATCTTGCGACAAAAAAATACCATTCAAGGCATGCTCAGAAGCGAAACAGCAGCTACGACATTGCGTTGGATGAGCTGGCCGAATGCATTCCGGACAAGAATACGGTTGAAGACAGTATTGAAGCCAAAGATCTAGCCCGGATCATAGACAGATTTCTGGATACTCTGCCATATGAGGACAGATTTCTCTTCATGCGCCGATACTGGTTTTCCGATTCTTTGGCGGACGCGGCAAGAATGGCCGGAATGAGCTATAACACCGCTGCGGTTCACCTTCACCGGGTCAAAGAGAAACTCAGAAAACAACTGATTAAAGAGGGAGTGTATGTATGAAACCGGAAACCGTCTCCTTTGCACTGAACGAGCTTGACGAACGTCATATATGCGATACAGTGACCTTTTCTCCCGGAGCCGTACGGAGCTCCCCGGAAAGGATCGTAATCATGAAAAAGAAAAAAATCATTACCTTTGCCCTCGCGGCGGCTTTAATGCTCGCGCTCGGGATCACAGCGTACGCCGTTTTCGGGATCCCTCACTCTGTCGGGACTCATCCCATGCCGAAAACTGCAGAATACACAAGTCTTGAAGATCTTCCGAAAATTGAAAAAGACATAGGGTACCCTGTGACCGTGCCGGAGCATTTTTCCAACGGATACGATTTTGCCGGCCTTCGTGTAGACGGTCAGGCCGTATTTGGGGAAAACAACGAGGTGCTTAAAGAATACTATGCAGTCAATGCAACCTATTCCAAGGAAAGCGCAGCTGATCTGTATCTCGAGATCAGCCCTGTAACGGAGCTTGAAGGCGGCAATGAAGCTCCCGTGCCCAGCGAACAGAAAACTGTAAATGGCGTAACTGTAAATCTGTATCTCGATCATTACAAAGTCGTCCCGGCGGACTATAAGGAAACGGAGGACGATCTCGCGCGTGAAGCCGCCGGACACTATTATATATCCTTCGGCTCTGACGAGATCGCGGAATACGATATGGCTTTTGCAGACTTCGAGATGAACGGGGCAATCTATAATCTTATGGATATGTCGGCAGATGACGGATCGGTTGACAAGCTGATCGGAATGGCAAGTGAGATCATCAGCGGCGGCAATACTTAACAGAGCTTTCCAATTAATGTATGGAAAATAGGACAGTCAAACCAAAACAATTATAACATGCAGGCACTTCGTAAAATACGAAGTGCCTGTTTTTCGCGTCATTTTATATCACGAAGGCAAATGTTGAAAGCATTGGTATTAGAGAGTTATGACGTGTATGACACGTATGACGCGTAAACAGATACAGGTTTTTTTACGGTATTGAGGTATATGGTATATTATATTACGTGTCATTCCCGTCATACGTGTCATAAACCGCTGATAGCCCCGGATTTTTTTATGTCATATCTCTTGTGTATATGACACGTAATTAAATGATGTCGTTCTGATATTAATCATTATTTTGTTAATATATGTTGTTGAAACCGTAGTATATAAGTGAAGACGAAAAGAGGTGACAGCCTTTGACAGACACGGAGATTATCAACCTGTTTTTTGAGCGCTCAGAGCAGGCAATCACCGAGCTTGACAAAAAACACGGCAACGCGGTGGCAAGAGTGGCGCGGAATATTCTTGGAAACACTCAGGATGCAGAGGAATGTGTGAACGATACATACCTCGGCACCTGGAATGCTATACCGCCTCACAAGCCAAGCCTGTTGCGGACTTTTGTATGTAAGATCGCGCGCAATCTTGCGACAAAGAAATACCATTCCAACACAGCGGAAAAGCGAAACAGCCAGTACGACCTTGCTCTTGATGAACTGGAGGAGTATCTCTCTGACAGCGATAGCGTGGAAGAGGAGTATGAAGCAAAGGAACTCGGAGAGGCTATCAATAGTTTTCTGGCCACTTTGAATCGTTCTGACAGATTTATCTTCATGCGCCGTTACTGGTATTCCGATCCGGTGCAAGACATTGCCAAAATGGCAGATTCAACAACGAACAGTGTGACTGTCCGCCTTTTTCGAATCAGAGAAAAACTCAGACAATATCTTGAAAAGGAGGGGTTGCTTGTATGAAACGTGAAGCGATAACGATGATGCTGAATGGTGTGGATGATAATTATATCAGCGAAACAGCTGTCTTTCACCCGGAACACATACAGGAAACCCATGAAAGGATCATTCACTTGAAAAAGAAAAGAATAATTACTTTTGCGCTGGCTGCAGCACTTATGCTTGCGCTGGGTATTTCTGCGTATGCAGCATGGAATATTCACCAGAAAAGGCAATCGGAACTTCGAGAACAAATGAAGATAGAAGATAATGCCGTCACAGACTATAAGGAAGAAAAATTGTCCGATGCACAGATACAGACTGAAGGAGTTACCCTACTCTCGACTGTAAATGACGGAGAATTTCAGAAAGTTTACGTCAATATAAGTCCTGTGGAACCGGAAATCGCCAGAAACTTCGGACGTATGGAAGAGAATGAAGACGGTTGCATGATCTGTTATGATTTCGGTTTTACAACGGATGGAGAATCCTTTGGTTTTGCGACTCCGGCAATATTGACTGATACCGATGGAACGATCACAATGGAAGAATTGATTGATGCTGCCTATGATGAAGAAACCAAGACCTTTACCATGGAATGTGCCTGCATCAATACTATGTTTTCATTTGACAAACCGTTTGATCTTACGCTTGTCCTGTTCCGGGAGACACAGAACCAGAATGATCATACTACAGATGGAGAGATTATTCGTACTTTTGGAACTGTAACCGTATATCCCACCGAGAATACAGTAAGGAATATCACTTTTATAAATCCGTATTCTTTCGAAAACGCTGCAACAGGGGGAAAAGGAAAAGTCATTGGTGTGAATCTCAGCAGCTTCAATGTAGATATTCTTGTAACCCATGATAATATGGAGAACATGTACTCGACCAATGTTGAATTAAATGAAGAAGAGAGGGAAGAATATCTTAAAGAACAGTTGGGATGGTTGCAGGCTATGGACGAACTGTCACAAAGCATGGTACTGACTTTCTCTGACGGGAGCAGCAGAAAAGGCTTCGGAATACTTAGCAGTCCATTAGAAAACGGTATTTTGATCAATCATTGCGGACTGGGAAATCATAGCATTGACATCAATAATGTTGTAAAAATCCAGATCGGAGACAAAACTGTCTGGGAACATCAGTAGATATTTCATTTGATTAAGCAAATTTCACATCCGTAAAGTTTTTTTCACAAA
The DNA here is from genome assembly GCA_017430455.1 of Oscillospiraceae bacterium. Lineage (GTDB taxonomy): Bacteria > Bacillota > Clostridia > Oscillospirales > Oscillospiraceae > Limivicinus. Next base: position 181,315 of record JAFRMX010000023.1, on the reverse strand, counting down.
TCCGATGGGATTAAAAAAAGCCCTGAATCAACTGATTCAGAGCTTTTTTTGGTGCGGGTGACAGGACTTGAACCTGCACGCTTGCGCACGAGAACCTAAATCTCGCATGTCTGCCAATTCCATCACACCCGCGCAATTGCGAAGATAATATCACCAAGGGGCAAGTTTTGTCAATCGCGGTGTTGACAAAACGGAGTTTTGTGTTAAAATCAATAGCGTTCTGCGGCCTTAGCTCATCCGGTAGAGCGCCACCTTGCCAAGGTGGAGGTAGCGAGTTCGAGCCTCGTAGGCCGCTCCATTCAATGAAGATCTTCGGAAGAAGGTCTTCTTTTTTAAAAGAGCAGAGGCATATAATGGGAAAGAGGTCAGTATGCTCGCGGTACTTATAAATGTCATAGCAGTCATTGCAGGCAGTGCGACGGGTACGTTTTTCGGCAACAGGATAGGGGAGAAATACACGAGATCCGTGATGGTCTGCCTGGGGATATGCACTGCCGTTATTGGCGTACAAGGCGCTGTCGCGACTTCCAATATACTGATCGTCATAGTCTGTGCTGTGTTGGGGACTGTTATCGGAACACTTCTCAGGATAGACGACAGGCTCGATTCTCTCGCCGGGAAAGTGCAGGATAAGCTTTCTGGAACGAAATTCGGCAGAGGAAAATTCGCAGAGGGTTTTACGACGACTACGATCCTTTTCTGCGTTGGAACCATGACAGTGCTCGGCTCCATTGAGGCGGGCATCAACCGCAATTACAGCATACTTATAACCAAGAGTATCATGGACCTGATCAGCTCGATTGCGTATTCCGCTGTCTTCGGAATAGGCGTAATGGCCTCGGCAGTTTCCGTTCTGGTTATCCAGGGCGCGATAGTGCTTCTGGCAGGGGTTGCCTCTCCTGTGCTCACTACGGAGGTCATAACCGAGATGTCTGCAGTCGGAGGAGTACTTTTCATAGGACTTGCCATAAATATGATCGGCTTAAGACAGGAGAAGATAAAGGTCGGGGATATGCTGCCTGCAATCTTTCTTCCCATAATCTGGTTTCCTTTGTCAAAACTCATAGAGGGGTTGTTCTGAGATGAAAGACATGCATGTGATCCTCGCCTCAGGTTCCCCGAGAAGAAGAGCTCTTCTCGACATGGTCGGGATAAGCTGTGAGGTCTGTATTCCGGATATTGAAGAGAATACGGACAAGACGGTTCCTTCCGAGATCGTAAAGGACCTGAGCCTCCAGAAGGCCCTCTCCGTCGCCCCAAAGTATCCGGGAAAGGCTGTTCTTGCAGCCGATACGATAGTTGAGATCGACGGCAGGATACTCGGAAAACCCAAAACGGAAGACGACGCCTTTTCTATGCTGAAGATGCTCTCAGGCAGAACACACAGCGTATATACCGGTGTCGCTCTTATATTACCGGACGGAAGCCGAGAAAGCTTTTACTCTGAGACAAGAGTGACGATGTTCGACAACAGTGACGATCTGATACGCGATTACATCTCCACAGGAGAACCGATGGACAAAGCCGGCGCATACGGGATACAGGGCGCAGGAGCGTTTCTTATTAAGAAGGTTGACGGAGATTACGGGACAGTAGTCGGATTGCCTGTCAGTATTGTATTCAGAAAACTCAGAAAATACACTCTTTTCCAATCGAAATGAGCGCGGAAAGAGAATGATAAGCAAAACAACATGTGCGTACTTTAAGCACATGTTGTTTTGCTTGTCTTTCAGTCAAAAAAAACGAAAGAAACAAACTGTATCTTTAAAGTTGTTTCTTTCGTTTTTACGAATTGAATTCGAACTCTTCCTAAATTAAAGCAGCTTATGTTATAATAAAAAAAACTGTTCGGAGGTTATTATATGAAAGTTCTTATGCTAAACGGCAGCCGCAGAAGCAGCGGCTGTACAAGAACTGCGCTTGATATCGTTGCAAATGAGCTCAATGCTGCAGGAATTGAAACGATCATTTTTGACGCAGGACTCAGGGTTTTAAAAGGAGATACAGTTGAAGCCGTTAAAGAGGCGCTTGATATAATGAGAGACTCAGACGGACTTGTCATAGGTTCTCCTGTTTATTACGCTTCGCCCTCGGGAGAAATAATATCATTTCTCGACAGATTGTTCTGGGATGGTTATTCAGAATTCAGAGGGAAACCGTGTGCAGTTCTCGCTTCCGCAAGAAGGGCCGGAACAACAGCTGCCCTTGAAGTTCTGAACAAATATCCGAATATTTGTGAGATGCCTGTAGTGTCATCATGCTATTGGAATATGGTTCACGGAAACAGACCTGAAGAAGTGCTGAAGGACGAAGAGGGCATCGATATCATGAGAAATCTTGGAAGAAATATGGCCTGGCTTCTGAAATGTATCGAGGCCGGTAAAAAAGCGGGTATAGATCTCCCGAAAGAGGAAGGACACCCAAAGACAAATTTTATACGATAATTTAAACAGTTTTTATAATTATTATCAGGAGAAGAATTTAATGATGAGCAGAGCAGATGAAGCGATAGAATACATAAAAAGTCTTGATATCGGCAGACTCGGAAGAGGCAGATTTGATGTGGATGATGATTTCTATTATTCTGTCCTGGAGTATGATATATCTGCGACCGGACCTGAGAAGCTTGAGTCGCACAGGAAATGGATAGATATACAGTGGATAGTTGAGGGCACGGAGGAGATAGACTGCGCAAATATATCAGGCCTCGAGATCCTGGAAAAATACGATGAAGAAAGAGACATAATGTTCTGGAAGCCCAGGGAAGACATGATGAGGGCCGTGCTTTCACCGGGTTCATATGTTGTTTTATATCCTGAGGATGCTCATGCTCCGGGTATAAACAGAACTGGCTCCGGGCATATCGTAAAGATAGTCGGGAAAGTAAGAATCGGCTGACATTAAAGAACAAATTTCGCAGGCAGTAAGGGGAACACACATGGAACTGCTTGATATATATAACAGCAATAAGATCCTGACAGGGGAGACTGTCGACCGGGCGGAGCGAAACAGCCTCAGCCCGGAAGGAGAAAGGCATCTTCTCGTCGTGCACATCTGCATAAAAGACACGCTGACAGGAAAGATGCTTATCCAGAGACGGAACCTGTCTAAGAAAGCTTACCCCGGGAGATGGGATTTATCTGCCGGGGGCTTTGCAAAGCACGGAGAGAATTCAAGAGAAGCGATAATTAGAGAGACCAGAGAGGAACTGGGGCTGGATGGAATCGAACCCGAGTATGCTTTCACGGCTTCATTTTCATATGTCTTCGATGATTTTTATACTGCCTGTACAGATACAGACCCTGCTGAAATAAGGTTTCAAAGTGAAGAGATCGACGAATTGAGATTTGCCGGAAAAACGGAGATCCTGGACATGATAAAGACAGGTGAATTTGTCGATTACGATACCGCACTTATAGAAAAGATCTTTGATATTTTTGAAAAAACTAATAGATAGAAAGCCCAATGATTGGCGGAGGATAAGAAATGCGTATTAACAGAGAAATAACCGAAAAAGAGAGGCTTCTGGATAAGTACGGCAATATCGCGCATCCGGGCTATTCCAAAAAGCTGAATTGGATCTATGACAGAAATGACATCAAAGCCCCGAAATGGCGCATAAAGGAATGGGACTACTACTATATCGGAAACAGGGAAAACGGGCTCTGTCTTACGATTTCCGATGCGGGTTTTTGCAGCAGCCTCAGCGTTTCGCTGCTCGGGTTTGGGGATAAGCCTTTCCAGTACAATTGCGGAGCGCTCGGAGCTTTGCCTCTCGGAAAGCTCAATCTGCCTTGGACAAGCGAATCGGGAGACATCCGCGCCAAGGTCGGAGACGCCGACATGACATTTCTGAACAACGGTAAGACCAGGCATCTTTTCGGAACCTTCAGCAATTACTGCAAGTCCGGCAAAGAACTCAGATTTGATGTCACTCTTTCCGATTTTCCGGAAGAGAGCATGGTAATAGCGACTCCTTTTGACAAGAAAGCCCATTTCTATTACAACCAGAAGATAAACTGCATGAAAGCAGAGGGGTTCTGTTCCTTTGACGGAAATACATATGTTTTCAATGCCGATAACGGCAGCCTCGGCTCGCTTGACTGGGGCAGGGGAGTCTGGACCTACGACAACACCTGGTACTGGGGCAGCGGAAGCATGTATCTCGAGGATGGGAGCACATTCGGCTTCAATATAGGCTACGGATTCGGAAATACATCCGCCGCAAGCGAAAACATGCTGTTTTACAACGGAAAGAGTCATAAGCTTGAAGATGTGTACTTCAATATCCCCAGAAAGAAAGACGGGTCATACGACTACATGAGCCCCTGGACCTTTACAAGCTCGGACAAACGTTTCGAGATGAGCTTCAAGCCGATAATAGACAGAACCGATCCTGTGGATTTCAAGGTGATCTGCATGATCCCGAACCAGGTGTTCGGACTTATCTCGGGCAAAGCGGTATTGGATAACGGAAAGGTAATAGAAATAAAAGACAGGCTCTGCTTTGCTGAGCATGTACACAACAAGTGGTAGTCCACCGGCAATCTGACTTTGCGATAGTAACAATATAACGGGCAAGGTCCCCGGATAAAATGAATTTCAAAGTGCAAATACCCGTGTATTGCACTTTGAAATTTTTGCTTTTCAATGGAATAAGGTGGGGATGGTGGGACGATTCTGACAAATTTTTTTAATCAGTTATATATTGTAATAATTTTTTATTTTTTTTAAAAAAGTTTTATGCAAATTTATCCCACCTGTCCCACCCTGAGCCCTCAAAGCATTGGTATGACTTTGATTGACAGGGTGGGGCAATGCTTTTCACAGCCCCACCCTGTTCCCACCATCCCCACCCTGAAAGGACACAGATCTGTGAATATACAAGATGCCTTTAAGATCACAGATGAGTAAGAATCTGTAATGAAAAAGCCGCCCGGTAAGGGGCGGCTTATATTAATACTGCTTCTTATTTCCTGAAACTGTCTTTTAGGGCTACCGAGCGGTTGAAGATGAGGTGCCCGGGAGCAGAGAATTTGTTGTCAAGGCAGAAGTAGCCCTGGCGCATGAACTGGAAGCTCTCGCTGTCCTTGCCTTTTTCGGGCATCGGGATCTCGGAGAGACATTTTTCAACTTTACAGGTGCTCAGTATCTTCAGGCTGTCTTTGTTTATATAGTCCAGAAAATCCTTGTCCGGTCCGTCGGGATCCGGATCCGTAAAGAGCCTGTCGTATATACGGACTTCCGCGTCAACAGCGGTTTCCATATCAGTCCAATGGATAGTGGCTCCTTTGACCTTTCTCCCGTCTGCAGGATTACCGCCTTTGGAAAGCGGATCATACTCACAGAGGATCTCAGTGACATTCCCGTCTTCATCTTTAATACAGCCTGTGCAGGTCACAAGATATGCGCCTTTGAGCCTGACTTCATTGCCCGGATACAGGCGTTTGTATTTATTTGCAGGGACTTCCATGAAGTCCTCTTTTTCGACCCAGAGATGCTTTGAGAAGCTGACTTTTCTTGTTCCCGCATTTTCATCCATGGGGTTGTTCTCGATGTCCAGGAGTTCGCTTTGCCCTTCCGGATAATTGGTTATTGTAAGCTTTACAGGCTCAAGAACAGCCATGACTCTTTTTGCTTTCAGGTTCAGATCGTCTCTCAGGCAGCTCTCAAGAAGAGCTATATCGACTGTCGAATCCACCTTGGAAACTCCGATCTTTTCGCAGAAAGCTCTTATGGAACCTGAAGTGTATCCTCTTCTTCTGAGTCCGCAGAGAGTCGGCATTCTGGGGTCGTCCCAGCCGTCCACCACGTTCTCTTCGACCATCTTGCGGAGTTTCCTCTTTGACATAACGGTATAGTTGATTCCCAGTCTGGCAAACTCTATCTGACGTGGCTTGATATACGGAATGGAGACATTCTCGACTACCCAATTGTATAGAGGCCTGTGTGCTTCATATTCAAGTGAACAGAGAGAATGGGTAATGCCCTCAAGCGCGTCCTGAATTGGGTGCGCGAAGTCGTACATCGGGAATATGCACCATTTCGTACCCTGGCGGTGGTGCTCTATATATCTTATGCGGTAGAGTACGGGGTCTCTCATATTGAAGTTGCCGGAGGCGAGGTCGATCTTGGCTCTTAATGTGTACTGGCCTTCCTTGAATTCTCCGTTCTTCATTCTCTCGAACAGATCTAGATTCTCTTCGACCGGCCTGTCTCTCCATGGTGAGATAGCCGGCTTTCCTATATCGCCTCTGTATTCCTTAAACTGCTCAGGAGTGAGCTCACATACGTAGGCAAGTCCTTTATTAATTAGTTCTACAGCGTATTCATAGGTCTTTTCAAAATAATCCGAGCCATAGTAAAATCTGTCACCCCAATCAAAGCCCAGCCAGTGGATATCCTCCTGGATGGCCTCGACATATTCCGTATCTTCTTTGGCAGGATTGGTATCGTCCATTCTCAGATTGCAGATCCCGCCAAATCTTTCGGCTGTTCCGAAATCTATGGTCAGAGCTTTGCAGTGCCCTATGTGAAGATACCCGTTGGGCTCAGGCGGAAAACGGGTATGCACCTGCATTCCGTAACATCTCTGCCCCTCGGACAGGTCTTCTTCAACGAACTGCCAGATAAAATTGCCTGTTTTTTCTTCCATTTGAGAAACCTCGATTAAAAAAGTATGAAAATTATAATTGATTGGCCGTTCAAATTCAACAATAAATTAAATCCGCGAAATCAGTCTGCAGAAGGACAGGGAGCAGAGCATCAGACTCTTGACAAACATGCTTTACTAAACTATAATTCCACTCATATTGCGAGGATGGGCAGGAGTAAGCGCAAAGCGGATTCCCAGAGAGGAAGCGGATGGTGCGAGCTTTCATGAGGCGGCGCTGAAGGTCGGCCCGGAGCAGCAAGGCTGAAAGGTCTTTTCTTATTAGGTCTTGCCGGGAGCTCCCGTTACAGAGCCAAGAGTGCCGCAAATAATGCGGAATTCAGGTGGTACCGCGGTATTTTATCGCCCTGAGAGTTTTTCTCTCAGGGTGTTTTGTTTTAGGAGTGTGCGATCATGAAAGAACTTCCGAAGGTGTATGATCCGAAATCGGTGGAAAAGCCCATCTACGATTTCTGGATGAAGAACGATTATTTCAAGGCAGAGATAGACAAGGACAAAAAGCCTTTCTCCATAGTTATGCCACCTCCCAACGTTACAGGGCAGCTTCATATGGGGCATGCGCTCGACTGCACTCTGCAGGATATCCTGACAAGATACAAGAGAATGCAAGGGTATTCCGCTCTCTGGCTCCCGGGTTCAGATCATGCCGGAATCTCGACTCAGGTGAAAGTAGAGGAGTACCTCAGAGTAAATGAAGGGCTTTCCAGATATGATCTGGGTCGTGAAAAGTTTCTGGAGAGAGTCTGGAAGTGGAAAGAACTCTACGGCGGAAGGATCGTCGAACAGCAGAAGTCGCTGGGTTCGTCCTGTGATTGGAGCAAAAACCGTTTCACTCTTGACGATGTCTGCGCGAAAGCCGTCAGGGAGACTTTCTGTGAGCTCTATGAGAAGGGCCTTATTTATAAGGGCAAGAGAATAATAAACTGGTGCCCGCACTGCAGAACTGCTCTTTCTGATGCCGAAGTTGAATACAAGGATATGCCCGGACATTTCTGGTATATCAGATATCCGGTCGAGAACAGCGATGAAGAGTTTATCATAGCGACAACACGTCCCGAGACGATGCTCGGAGATACAGGTGTTGCCGTACACCCGGATGATGAGAGATACAGGCATCTTGTCGGCAAAAACGCTATCCTGCCTCTGGTAGGAAGAAAGCTTCCAATCGTCGCCGATGACTATGTCGAGCTTGGCTTCGGGACAGGCGCTGTCAAGATGACCCCGTGCCATGATCCCAACGATTATGAGGTCGGACTCCGTCACAATCTCGAACAGATACAGGTAATAGATGAGGACGCCAGGATCATAAACGGCGGCAAGTATGACGGAATGGACAGATACGAGTGCAGAGAGGCTATCGTAAAAGATCTCGACGAGCAGGGTTATCTTGTAAAGGTAGAGGACTATACACACAATGTCGGCTGCTGCTACAGATGCGGGAACGTGGTAGAGCCTCTGACCTCTCCTCAGTGGTTCGTGAAGATGGCGCCTCTTGCCGAGGAAGCTATAAACGTCGTCAAAGACGGCAGGATCAAATTCGTTCCGGAGAGATTTACCAAGACATATCTCAACTGGATGGAGAACGTCCATGACTGGTGTATCTCGCGCCAACTCTGGTGGGGGCACCAGATCCCTGCCTGGTACTGTGACGATTGCGGTGAGATAACAGTATCCAGAGAAGACCCGACAGAGTGCTGCCATTGCCACAGCAAGAATATACGCAGGGAAGAGGACGTTCTGGACACTTGGTTCTCGTCCGCACTCTGGCCGTTTTCGACGATGGGCTGGCCTGAGAAGACTGATGCTCTCGACTACTGGTATCCCACTTCGGTCATGGTAACCGGCTACGATATCATATTTTTCTGGGTCGCCAGGATGATATTCTCCGCGATGGAGCAGGTGAAGAAAGAACCGTTTAAGACTGTATTTATTCACGGACTTGTCAGAGACAGTCTTGGCAGAAAAATGTCCAAATCGCTCGGAAACGGTATAGATCCGCTCGAGATGATCGACAAATACGGAGCTGACGCTTTGAGGTTTAATCTCATCACCGGCAATTCGCCCGGAAACGATATGAGATTCTATGTGGAAAAATGCGAAGCGATGAGGAATTTCTGCAACAAGATCTGGAATGCCAGCCGTTTCGTCATGATGAACCTCACGATAGACAAAAACGAGATGCCGGATTCAGAAGATCTTCAGACCGAGGACAAGTGGATCCTTTCAAAACTCAACAGCCTGGCCAGAGAAGTATGCGATAATATGGACGCTTACGAGCTCGGCGTCGCGGCAGGAAAGATCTATGATTTCATCTGGGATACGTACTGCGACTGGTACATTGAACTGACCAAACCGCGTCTCAACGGCGATGACGAAAAATCGAAATTGACCGCGCAGAAGGTTCTTCTCTACGTTTTGAGCGAGATCCTGAAGCTCCTGCACCCGTTTATGCCGTTTATTACCGAAGAGATCTGGCAGGCTATACCGCACAACGAAGAGGCCTGCATTATAGCGAAGTATCCCGAGTACAGGGAAGAGCTGAGCTTCCCTGAAGATGAGGAGAACTTTGAGATGGTGATGTCGGCTATTAAAGCCGTCAGAGCAAGAAGGTCTGAGATGAATGTCGCTCCGTCGAGAAAGACACATCTCTATGTAGTAACAGACAGCAAAGATGCCTTTGAAGCAGGCAAGGTCTACATGGCGAAGCTTGCTTATGCGCTTGCCGTTGAAGTTTCCGGAGAAGTTCCGGAAAACAGCGACAAGATGGTCTCGGTCGTCACGGACAATGCAAAGCTGTATATGCCTCTCACTGAGCTTGTCGATGTCGAAAAGGAACTCGCACGGCTGAATAAAGAGCTTGCAAATGCTGAAAAGCAGCTGGATGCCCAGAACGGAAAGCTTGCGAATGTAAACTTTGTAACGAGAGCTCCTGAGGCGGTTGTAAATGTAGAGCGCGAAAAGAAAGCGAAACTTGAGGCACTAATCGTAAACCTCAAAGCAAGTATAGCGAATCTGAATGTCTGATCTTTTTAAAGAAAAATATATAGAAGCAAGGAGGAAAGTGATCTCGGAGGACTTCGCTTTCCTCAACGAAAAGCAGCGAGAGGCCGTTATGGCGACAGAGGGCCCGCTGCTTATTCTTGCAGGCGCCGGAAGCGGTAAAACGACTGTACTTATCAACAGGATCGCTAATCTGCTCAAGTACGGTAAATCGTCGGATACTGAGCTTATGCCCGAAGATGCTTCCGAGGAAGACATTATAATCATGAATAAAGGCGGGGAAGAGGCGCGTAAGTGCGCGTCATATCTGCCTGTTGCTCCCTGGAGAATACTTGCGATTACCTTTACCAACAAAGCTGCGGATGAGCTCAAAAACCGCCTTGTGTCAAGCTTGGGAGATAAAGCAAACGATATATGGGCCTGTACTTTCCACAGCGCATGTGTGAGGATCCTGAGGCGGGACGCGGAAAGGCTCGGATTTGAAAGCAGTTTTACCATATACGATGCAAACGACTCCGTCTCGCTTATAAAGCAGATTCTCAAGCAACTGAATCTCGATGACAAGACATTCCCTCCAAAATCCGTTCTCAGTGAAATATCCAGGGCAAAGGACAGCAAGATCACAGCAAAAACATACAGCGAGAGAGCAAGCATTATCCGTGACATAAGGAAGATCCGAATCGGGGAGATATATACCCGTTACAGTGAGGAACTCTTCAGATCCAATGCCATGGATTTTGACGATCTTCTGCTCTATACAGTAAAACTCTTTGAGGATAATCCGGATGTTCTGGAATACTGGCAGAACAGATTTGAATATGTCCTCATTGACGAGTATCAGGATACGAACAGGCTCCAGTATAATTTCGCGCGCCTTATTTCCGGAAAATTCAACAATCTCTGCGTGGTCGGAGATGACGATCAGAGTATTTACAAGTTCAGGGGAGCTGATATCGAAAATATACTGACTTTTGAAGACAACTATTCAAATTGCAGGACGATACGGCTTGAGCAGAACTACAGATCCACATCTCATATACTTGACGCGGCAAATAATGTCATCAGAAACAATATCGGCCGGAAGGGGAAGGAACTCTGGACCGATAAAGAGGCGGGAGAACCGCTGGAGCTTTACAGCGCGGACAATGAAAACGATGAAGCCAGATTCGTAGCATCGACAATTATTTCGGATATTGACAGGGGAGCGTCATTTAAAGACCATGCTGTCCTGTATCGAATGAATGCCCAGTCAAACGCCCTTGAATATGCCTTTAAAAGAAACGGGATCCCATACAGAGTGTTCGGCGGGACCAAATTCTTTGAAAGAGCAGAGATAAAAGACGTTATCTCTTACCTCTGCGTTGTGGCTTCTCCAAGCGATGACCTCAGGCTTCAGAGAATAATCAATGTTCCCGCGCGGGGAATAGGCAGATCAAGCCTTGATAAAGCTGTAAAGGCTGCTTCAGATGAGGGGCTGACGCTGTTTGAAGTGCTGAAAAACTCCGATAAATATCCCGAGCTTTCAAGAGCGTCATACAGAATGAGAGAATTCACGGCAATGATAGAGAGCCTCCGGGATTCCGTAAAGACCCAAAGACTTGACGAATTTCTGGATACTCTGCTCGAAAAGACCGGATATCTGAAGATGTATGAACAGTCCGGTTCTCCCGAGGACGAATCGAGAGTAGAAAACATAAAGGAACTCAAATCGAATATAATCAATTATATGGCGGAAGCAGAAGAACCTTCCCTGCCCGGGTTCCTGGCGGATGTTGCTCTTTATACAGACCTGGACAGCTATAATGAGGACAACGACTGTGTTGTCATGATGACAATGCATTCTGCCAAAGGACTCGAGTTTCCCACAGTGTTTATTGTCGGAGCGGAGGAGTCTATTTTCCCGAGCATAAGATCTATCGGAGACCCGGATGAAATGGAAGAGGAACGCAGACTCTGCTATGTCGCGATCACCAGGGCGAAGAATAAACTCTATATAACAGCAGCCAAACAGCGAATGCTCTTTGGAAGAACCACAAACAACAAGATCTCACGTTTCGTGGATGAGATTCCTGACGAGCATATAGTCAGGAAAAATGTAACAAGGGGATACAGTTATTCCGATAAAGCATGGGACAGAAATTATTCTTATGAACCTGATTATAGCGAGCCGACTTCCGGAAGGCCGATAATTAAGACCGGGCCAGTAAAATCAACATACAGAATTACGCCTCAGAAACCTCAGGCGTCAAAACCTGTTCCCGATTTCAAAACCGGCGACAGGGTGAAGCACAGAGCTTTCGGAGAGGGCGTGATCTCCAAAATGACGCCAATGGGAGGAGATTATCTGATAGAGATCGATTTTGGCGGAACTGTAAAGAAACTCATGCTTAAGGCGGCTGTGAATTTCATGGGAAAGCTCTGAGATCAGCGGAAGGCTGATAAAGCTCCAAATTCACATATTATTCATCTGTATTTAATTTATTAACCACAATTAAAAGCTATTATCTTTTCAATCATTAATATAAAGGAGACAGAAAAGATGACCAGAGATGAACTGCACAGCTTGATAGATGACCTTTTCGATAAGGCAGACACATTGAAAGACCGAGCGGAAGACGCTGTTGAAAATGCAGATGACAAGATCGAAGAGGCAAAGATCCTTGCAGAGATCAGTGCACAGGATTTTGAAAATGCGATACGCAGGAGCGTTAATAAGTTCCAGGACGCGGCAGTCGACGCAGCCGTTAAAGTTGAAGATATGAAGGCTGAGTTTGACAAGGCGGCGTCTGACGCAGATCAGGGAATGGCTGAGAAGGCGCTTGACGCGCTTCAGGAGTTTTCAAAGAATCTGTCAGAAGCTGCAAAGGCCGCAAGCGAAAAGGCCGGAAAAGCAGCTGCTGCAGCTGGTGAAGCGGGTAAGGCATTTGTCGAGACATTCAGACAGGCATTCAATTCCGAAGACAAGTAAACCGCTGCGGATCATTAAGGAAAAACATAAAAACCGATATTGAAAAATTCATGAAATTAAAAGCAATTGCGGTACTCGCAATTGCTTTTAACAATATGTAGTGATATAATACATTGTTTTAATTTAAAAAAGGATTTAAATGGTTTGGATATCAGATCTGAAATTAACAGACGCAGGACATTTGCGATAATATCACACCCGGACGCAGGCAAAACAACACTGACCGAAAAGCTTCTTCTCTATGGCGGAGCCATTCAGCTGGCAGGTTCCGTTAAGGGTAAAGCCACTGCGAGACATGCCGTATCCGACTGGATGGAACTTGAAAAGCAGAGAGGTATTTCCATCACTTCTTCAGTAATGCAGTTCGAGTATGACGGTTATTGCATAAATATTCTCGACACACCCGGACACCAGGATTTCTCGGAAGATACATACCGTACGCTCATGGCAGCAGACAGCGCCGTTATGGTCATTGATGCTGCTAAAGGAATTGAGCCTCAGACCAGGAAGCTGTTTAAGATCTGCTCCATGAGGCATATTCCGATATTCACATTTATCAACAAGCTCGACAGAGAAGCGAGAAGCCCCTATGAGCTTATGGAAGAACTGGAAAATGAATTCGGGATAGGAACATTCCCTGTCAACTGGCCTATCGGCTGCGGCATTGAATTCAAGGGGGTTTACGACAGAACTGAAAAGGAGATACTTGCTTTTACAGAATTTCACAGAGGACAGAACAAGATCTCATCAGTTAAATGCTCACTGGATGATACGGAAACCCTTGATGCTCTTATCGGGAAAAATCTCAGGATTACCCTGGCAGATGACATTGAACTTCTTGACGGCGCCGGGTATGAGTTTGATATAGACAAGGTCAGAAAAGGAGAACTGAGTCCCGTCTTTTTCGGTTCTGCTCTCAACAACTTCGGAATAGAACCGTTTTTGAAAAATTTCCTCTCCATGACGATGCCGCCTCTGCCGAGACTTGCCGAGAGCGAGTATGTAGACCCGTTTGACAATTATTTTTCTGCTTTCATCTTTAAGATCCAGGCCAACATGAACAAGGCTCATAGGGACAGGATAGCCTTCATGAGGATCTGTTCGGGCAAGTTTGAGCGTGATAAGGAGTATTTCCACGTTCAGGGCAATAAGGCTCTCCGTCTTGCACAGCCGCAGCAGCTGATGGCTCAGGAGAGATCTGTTATTGATGAAGCATATGCCGGCGATATTATCGGCGTATTCGATCCCGGGATCTTTTCTATCGGAGATACTGTTTGTGAAAAGGGAAAGACTGTCCGGTTTGAAGGGATCCCGACATTTGCTCCGGAACATTTCGCGTCTGTTGAGAGAACAGATACCATGAAACATAAGCAGTTTGAGAAGGGGATAATGCAGATCGCCCAGGAAGGCGCTATCCAGATCTTCCATGAACCGCATACCGGAATAGAAGAAGTGATAGTCGGGGTCGTCGGTGTTCTCCAGTTCGAAGTACTTGAATACAGACTGAAAACGGAATACGGAGTGGATATTAGAAGAAGAGAGCTGCCGTTTGAGTATATCAGATGGGTAGATAACGAGAATCCGGATATCCGTTCTTTGAACCTCACCAGCGATACAAGATGGGTGCAGGATTTCAAGGGCAATAACCTGCTTTTGTTTACATCCGAATGGTGTATTAACTGGGCATTGAACAAAAATGAGGGTCTGCGCTTAAGAGAATTCAACAGAAACTGAGAGGAATTAAAGAGTATGGCTGAAAAAATCATTATTAAGGCAGAGAGATATAATAACAATAATATGGATGAGCTTACTTCCAAGCTGTCTGAAACCTCTTCTAAAGCTGAAGCGGGTACAGTTGCTGCAGCATCTGCAGCTTTAGCTTGCGCAATGGCTTTAAAGGCTGCTAATGCTCTTCAGGCTTCTGAGCCTGAGAATGAGCGTTTGAAATTTATAGTCAGAAATATCGATAAGCTCAGGATATATATGAGCGCACTCATGGACCAGGACATCAGATGCAGGGCGCCGATGAACAAAGCAATAAAAGAAAACAGACCTCAGGAAGAACTTGATGCCTGCCTTCATCCGGCTTCTGAAATAACAGAAGAGATCATCGGGATGATGGTCGTTTTAATGGATTTTCTTGATGAGATGTCGGAAAAAGTATCATCCTCCGAAGCGGTTGCTATGATGGTTTCCGCGGAAGAAGCGATGTCTGCAGCAAAAATATGCGGCGTCTGGTTCGACTATCTCGCGGGCTTAAGCACCGATGAGACTTTCAGTTTTGTTTTACGCAGGGAGTATGAACTGACATATAAGCAGCTTGAAGAAAAGTATGATGCTGTACTTGAAAAGGTAAAGAATAATGGATGATAATATTGCAAAATTAAAAAAATGGGTCGAGGAATCCGATAATATAGTCTTTTTCGGAGGTGCAGGAGTAAGCACTGAAAGCGGGATACCCGATTTCAGAAGTACCAACGGATTGTATCATCAGCAATGGAAATACAACCCTGAGACTATTCTGTCCCATTCGTTCTTTGAAGCTAATCCTGAGGAATACTACAGGTTTTACAGGGCAAAGCTCATGATTAAGGACGTAAAGCCCAATATTACACATTTGAGACTTGCTGAACTCGAAAAAGAAGGCAAGCTGAGGGCGGTAGTCACTCAGAATATAGACGGACTTCACCAGGCTGCAGGCAGCAAAAGAGTTATAGAACTTCACGGCAGCCTTTTGAGGGCATACTGTTCCAAATGCGGGAAGATCTTCAACTATCAGGCAATGAACGTTGAGGATGGTGTACCCAGATGCGACTGCGGCGGCGTTATAAGACCCGATATCGTTTTCTATGAGGAACCCCTTAAAGAAGAAGATATTACTGACGCGCTCAGGTATATCAGCCGCGCTGATATGCTTATTGTCGGCGGGACATCACTGAATGTATATCCTGCCGCGGGAATGATCAATTATTATAACGGCAATAAGCTCGTGCTTATAAATCACAGCGCCACTCCGTATGACGGAATGGCAAATCTCGTTTTACATGAGTATCTGGGGAAGGTATTCTCACAGATCTGATTATTCAATTCAGAGGGCAGAGTTTTGGCAGACGGTAAACTTATAATATTTGAAGGCATCGACGGGAGCGGAAAATCCTCCCAGTACAAGAGAATATGCTCCAAACTTGATGCGGACGGAATTTCATACAGACATATAGTATTTCCGCGCTACGACAAGGAAAGCAGCGCGCTGATAAGAATGTATCTTCAAGGCCGGTTCGGAAGCAATCCTTCAGACGTGAACGCATATACTGCTTCGCTTTTCTTCTCGGTGGACAGGTATGCTTCGTATGTAAATGACTGGGGAGAGTACTACAGAAACGGCGGACTGGTCCTTGCCGACCGCTATACGACGTCAAACGCCGTGCATCAGGGCAGTAAGCTCAACGGAGATGAACTGTACGGATTCTTCGAGTGGCTTTCGGATCTTGAATATGTGAAAATGGGTCTTCCTGTTCCGGACAGCGTCATATACCTTGATGTTGATATTGAAACGTCACTCAGAAGAATGAAGCGCAGGCAGGAGAATACACATACCTCTGCAGATATTCACGAAGCCGATAAGGGCTATCTTGAAAAATGCCTCGAAACAGCCTCAAAGGCATGTGATTTTTTCAAATGGCACAGGGTCGATTTCATGAAAGACGGCAAAGAGCGTGACGTAGAAGAGAAAAATTCTGAGATATACAGCTATATTAAATCTATTCTTTAATGTTTTGATGATATGAATGATGATCTTAAAAAACTGAATGAGATCTTTGAACGTGCCGACAGCAAAAAGGAAGAAATTCCTGAGGAGAGAGGCACCGGTGCGGGCTTTGAGGAATTTAACATATTTGAAGATGAGATCTTCGGCGATAAGCAAGACCCGGATCCCGACGGAAAGGAAAATCTCGAAAAGACCACGGCTATACGCGATATCCCTAAAAAGCTTGACGAGATGCTCTTCAAGGATAAGGACGACAAGCCCGAGAAGAAAGATGAAAACGTAAAACGCAAAAAACCTGCTCAAGAGGAATTACCCAAGGATGAGAGAGATTATCAGCCTGTCAGACAGAGCAGGGAATACAGATCAGGATGTCTTGGCGGATTGCTTTATTTCGGGTTTGTTGCATGCATCAGTATAGTTCTGGCCGTCCTGGCATGGATGGCGGCAAGCGATGTACTGGCTCTCGGGAATGATGATTTTACAGCAACGATAAGCATTCCCACATCAGTGATCTCCTCCGAGACCGTGGATAAATATGAAGACGGCGTTTTGAAAGGAACGGAGGATATCTCTGTCGCCGATATAGATTATGTGGCTGACACTCTCAAGGATGAAGGCCTTATCGAATACAAAAGTCTGTTTAAGTTTTACTGCAAGATTTCCCATGCAGCAAATAAAATAGACCCGGGACTCTATGAGCTGAAATCGACCTACGACTATCGTGCTCTCATCAAGAATATGCAAAAGGGTGCAGGGGGTACCCTTACGATCGATATTACGATTCCTGAAGGCTATACTATGTATAAGATCTTCAAGACTCTGGAGGAAGAAGACGTCGCCTCTTATGCGGATCTGATGGAAGCCGCAGCAAACTACAGCTTCAATTATGATTTTCTTGACCCTGATAAGCTTGGTGATGCTGCACGTCTTGAAGGTTATCTGTTCCCGGATACATATCAGTTCTACATCGGCATGCAGGCCTCAAGCGCGATCAACAAGTTCCTTGAAAACTATAATTACCGCGTTACCGATGATATGGAATCCAGAGCCGAGTCAATGGGTTATTCTATGGATGATATCATCAATATTGCTTCCATGATAGAAAAAGAAGCTGCCAATAATGATGAGCGGCAGCTGATCGCTTCAGTTATTTATAACAGGATAAGGAGCGGAATGACGCTCGGTATTGATGCGACGATACTCTATGTCCATCCTGATCATGAGGGCGAGCCTGACGCGGATATGCTTGAAGAGGATTCACCTTACAATACGCGTATTTATTCGGGGCTTCCTCCCACACCTATAGCAAATCCCGGACTTGCTTCAATTAATGCAGCACTGTACCCCTCTGATACAAACTATCTGTACTACAGACTCGACGAAGAATCCGGAACACACAGATTCTTCCAGACATATGAGCAGTTCCTTGCATTTTCCGGGACTCAGGGCTGAAATGAATAAAGATCTTGAGCTCCTTTGCCCTGCGGGAGATTTTGAACGTCTGGAAATGGCCATAGCATACGGAGCAGATGCCGTGTATCTGGCAGGAACCATGTTCGGAATGAGAGCCGCAGCCGCAAATTTCAGCGATGAAGAACTTGAAAAGGCTGTTTCATATGCTCATTCAAAGGGAAGAAAGATATATGTCACATGCAATACTCTTCCAAGAGAATATGAGCTGAACAAGCTTCCCCCGTATCTCGAATTTCTTAACAGTATCGGAGCAGATGCTCTTATCATAGCCGATCTCGGGGTCATGAGCCTTGCAAAACGATATGCTCCACGTATCGGGATACATGTCAGTACCCAGCTCGGAGTAATCAACAGCGAAACCGCAAAGTTCCTTTATGATACGGGCGCAGATACTGTCGTATTGGCCAGAGAGACATCGATCAAAGAGATCGATATGATCAGGCAGGCGGTACCTGAGAAGCTCAAACTCGAAGCTTTTGTTCACGGGGCAATGTGCGTCTCTTTCTCCGGAAGATGTCTGCTCTCAAACTATATGGCCGGCAGAGATGCAAACCGTGGAGAGTGTGCCCAGCCCTGCAGATGGAAATATCATCTTGTTGAAGAGAAGCGGCCGGGTGAGTATTTTGAGATCTCCGAAGACGGCGGAACACATATTCTGAATTCCCGGGACATGTGTATGATAGAACATATAGCCGATCTTGCTGATGCCGGAATCGATTCATTCAAGATAGAAGGCAGGATGAAATCCGCTTACTATACTGCTGTTACAGCAAATGCGTACAGACATGCACTGGATGCATATATTAACGGGGAAGAGCTTGATCCGGTCTGGGTAAGAGAAACCGAAAAAGTGAGCCACAGACCGTATTCGACAGGTTTTTACTATTCATACCCCGGTCAGAGCTACGGCAATTCAAGTTATACGCAGGATGCCGATATCGCAGCCGTTGTAGAGAGCTGTGATGAGGAGGGAAATGCTGTTCTCTCCCAGAGGAACAAGTTCTCAAAGGGAGATCTTCTTGAGCTTCTGATTCCCGGTGAGAAGCCTTTGTCTTTCAAAGCCGAGCATATTTATGACGGGGAAGCAAATGAGATAGATGATACGCCCCATGCCATGATGGAGCTTAAAATGAAACTTCCTGCAAAAGCGCCGAGACTTTCAATAGTCAGAAAACCAAAACAGTAAAATATCAACATACGGAGATAATAAAGATGGAAAAATTCGGATTAAACCAGCTGAGAGAAATGTTTTTGAGCTTTTTTGAGACAAAAGGGCACTTGCGTCTTCCGAGCTTCTCGCTCATTCCGCAAAATGACGCCAGCCTTTTGATAATAAACTCAGGGATGGCGCCTATGAAGCCGTATTTCAAGGGTGAACAGGAGCCGCCGAGGCACAGGGTATGTACCTGTCAGAAATGCATAAGGACCGGCGATATTGAAAACATCGGTAAGACTGCCAGACACGGAACATACTTTGAGATGCTCGGAAATTTCAGTTTCGGAGATTATTTCAAGACTGAAGCGATCCATTGGGGCTGGGAATTTCTGACCTCACCTGAATGGGTCGGTCTCGATCCGGACAGACTCTATCCCTCTGTTTATGTTGATGATGATGAGGCTTTCCGTATCTGGAATGAGGAGATGGGGATCCCAAAGGAGAGAATATTCAAGTTTGGAAAGGAAGACAATTTCTGGGAGCATGGCGCAGGCCCGTGCGGACCTTGCAGTGAGATCTACTATGACAGGGGTGAAAAGTACGGTTGCGGAAAACCCACCTGCACTGTCGGATGTGACTGCGACCGTTATATGGAAGTCTGGAATATAGTATTTTCCCAGTTTGACAATGACGGTAACGACAACTATACGGAACTCAAACAGAAGAACATAGATACGGGTATGGGCCTGGAGAGACTTGCTGTAGTCTGCCAGGATGTTGATTCGCTTTTTGATGTGGATACTGTCATGAATATCACCAATAAAGTGAGCGAACTTACCGGAGCTTATTATGAGCAGGATCATGATACCGATGTTTCCCTCAGAGTTATTACCGACCATATCAGATCAGCTGTGTTTATGATATCTGACGGAATACTTCCTTCGAACCTCGGGAGAGGCTATGTTCTCAGGAGACTGATAAGACGGGCAGCCAGACACGGAAGACGCCTTGGAGTAAAGGATCCGTTCCTCTGGAAGGTAGTCGAAACAGTAGTTGAACAGAATGAGATCCAGTATCCCGAGCTCAGGTCAAAGGTGTCCTACATCATTAAGGTTCTTAAAGCAGAGGAAGAAAGCTTTGGCAAAACTCTTGATGCCGGAATGAAGATGTGCAACGACCTCATAGAGGCACATAAGGCAGAAGGAATTAAAGAGCTCTCCGGCGCTGATGCTTTCAAACTATATGATACATACGGTTTCCCGCTCGATATTACTACAGATATGTGTGAAGAAAACGGGATGACCGTTGATGAACAGGGATTCGCATCCTATATGGAGGAACAGAAACAGAGAGCCAGAAAGGCCAGAGAAGCTCTCGGCGATCTGGGTTGGGCAGGCGTAGAGTTCGGCAAGGAGATCCCGGATACGGAATTCCTCGGGTATGTCAATACCAGCTGTGAGTCCAGAGTTCTCTCCATTGTATCTGACGGAGAGAAGACGCTGATGGCGGCTGCAGGTATGGATATTATTGTTGTGCTCGACAAGACCGTTATGTATGCTGAAATGGGCGGACAGGTCGGAGATCACGGTAAGATCTCTTCGGATAAATTCACTTTAGAGGTCAATGACGTTAAGAAGAATAAGGGCGGGAAATATATGCATTACGCTAAAGTCCTGTCCGGTATTGTGGAAGTCGGAGACAAATGCACTTCTGAATACGATGTTGAAAGAAGAACTGCAATCAGAAGAGCCCACAGCGCGACTCATATCCTTCAGAAGGCTCTTGTAAATGCATGCGGTGACCACGTGCATCAGGCGGGCTCTCTTGTTGAGGCAGACCGGCTCAGATTCGATTTCACACATTTCAGCTCACTTTCAGATGACGATATCAGGAATATAGAGAAAGAGGTAAATGACGTGATCCTCTCAGCTCTTCCTGTTCATACTGAAGTCATGAACGTCAATGAAGCTATGAGGTCCGGAGCTACAGCTCTGTTTGGTGAGAAATACGGCGAATATGTAAGAGTAGTAAGCATCGGTGAATACAGCCGTGAGCTTTGCGGCGGTACTCATGTCGATAATTCTTCTAACATCGGATCTTTCCATATAGTTTCTGAAGGAAGCGTTGCTTCCGGAGTCAGAAGAATAGAAGCAGTCACAGGACTTGAAACTCTGAAGACCCTTAACGAGTCCCTTCTCAAAATAGGTGAGATCTCTGCATTTCTTAAGACATCTCCTCAGAATATCCTTTCAAAGCTTGAGCAGATGAATGCCGAGCTCAAAGAACAGAAGCAGCTTGTTGAGAGTCTCAGAAGCAAAGAGACCGGGGCTGCTGTGGATATGATGCTCAAGAATGCAGTCTCGATAGGTGATGTTCATGTTGTTACGGCAAAACTTACCGAAGGTGATGCAAATTCGATGAGAAAACTCGGAGATATGCTGAGAGACAGGGACGAATCCGTTATTGCCGTTATCTCTCTTACTGCAAATGAAAAAGTATCGATTCTTGCTGTATGCGGAAAGAACGCTGTTGCCGCCGGTTACAATGCCGGACAGATCATTAAGAAAATATGTCCGATAATCGGAGGCAAGGGCGGAGGAAAAGCTGACAGTGCAATGGGCGGCGGAACCGATTCCGGAAAGCTTGATGAGGCAATGTCTGCTGTGTTCGATTGTGTAAAATGATCAGGAGGTAAATAGAATGTTAGATGATAATTGTCTTTTCTGTAAGATCATTGAGGGTGTTATTCCCAGCACCAAAGTATATGAAGACGAATACTGCTATGCTTTCAATGATATAAATCCTCAGGCTCCGGTACATGTCATAGTTGTTCCGAAGACGCATATTGCATCAGCTCTGGAGATAAACGACAGTAATTCTTTATATGTTGCAAAATGTTTTGAGGCTGTTAAAAAGATCGCAGATTCTCTCGGCCTTGAAGGTTTCAGAGTCATAAACAACTGCGGAGAAGACGGCGGACAAACTGTAATGCATCTTCATTTTCATATTCTTGGCGGTAAGAAACTCTCTGAAAAAATAGTATAAGATGTCGTGAGATACCTTGCATGGTTCAGCCTCGGTTTTGCCGCGGCATGCTGTCTCTGTGCATATCTTCTGAGTCCGGGCTATCTGATCTTATCTGCTGTAATCTGTCTCCTGATCGCTGCAATTTCGCTCATGTTATTCAGGAAAAACAGAAAACTGCTGATCATATTTCTGTTATTTCTTGGAGCAGCTTCCGGCATATTCAGATTCTGTCTTTCATATAAGAACACTGCCGTAAAAGCAACAAAAGCGGACGGAAGATCAGAGTATATTACAGCAGAAGTATCGGATCTGCCTGAAAAGAATCAGGAGTACGAAAAGGTATCCGTTAAGATACTGGACGGAACATGCAAGGGTCTGAAATCTGTTTTATATATCTATGATGAGGTCCCGGAGAAAACGCTCAGACCCGGCAATGTTATCGGTTTAAGGGTCAGATTCAGAGATGCCCGGGTCTTATACGGCAGAACAAGCTATACTTATTCAGCCAGGGATATTTTTGTTACAGGAACCTCTCAAAGCAGGGTGAAGCTTTTCAAAGAGCATACGATCACTCCGGTCAGGTATTTCCCGAAGATCATCTCTGCTGCACTGAAAAATGAGATTTCCGCAATTTTTCCCGAAGACACGGAGAGCTTTATGAGATCTCTTCTTCTGGGAGATAAAACAGATCTATACAGGGATGTTTCTCTGTACCAGTCGATGTCCAGAGCGGGACTTATGCATGCGGTGGCTGTCTCAGGCCTGCATATCTCTTTTTTGGCGGGAGCTGTCATATTTATTTTTGGCAGGACCAGAAGGGCGTCTCTGTTTTCTATAGCAGTTGTCTGGCTCTTCGTACTTATATCCGGTACCCCGGCTTCAGCTGTAAGAGCTGCGGTTATGATAAGCATACTTCTTCTGGCACCGGTTCTTCAAAGACAGAACGATCCGCTGACATCGCTCTCATTTGCTCTTCTTCTGATACTTGCGGCAAATCCTTACGCTGTTACCGGTACAGGTCTTCAGCTGTCTTTCTCTGCAATGGCGGGAATTCAGTTTGTTTCTCCTGCATTCGAAAACTTCACGGCCTCACTCAGGGCAAAGAAGGGAATATTTGCAAAGCTTGCGGTTTATATTTCCGGAATAGCTGCCAGCTCGCTGAGCGTTCTCGTATTCTCAATACCGCTTATGGCCGTTCACTTTAAGTTCGTTTCTGTTATTTCTCCTCTGACTAATATTATGTGCCTCTGGGCTGTCAGCATATGCTTTATCGGCGGTTTTGCGGCATGTGCTGCAGCTTGCATTATCCCTGTTCTGGGAAAAGGTGTTGCGTTATTTATATCTTATTTTGCGAGATACATTATCTGTATCGTAAAACTGCTTTCTGATTTTAATTACAGCTGTGTCTATATTAGCGGGATATACGGTATATGGCTTGGCATTTCATATGTCGTCATACTGTATTTGATTTTCAGCAAAAAGAGAAAAACAGTTTTGGTTCCCGCGGGGATTACCGTAATAATCGGGATCTTTATAGGGGCTACGGCTTTTTCGTCATATTATTATTCTTCGCCCAAAGCATATTTCACGACTGTAAATGTCGGTCAGGGCCAGAGCCTTGCTCTGTATTCCGGGGACAAGACGATACTGATCGACTGCGGAAGTACATATACAACGGAAAATGCGGGGATGATCACCGGCGCTTATCTGAGCTCATGTGTAAGACATAAAGCCGATTATCTTATTCTGACCCACCTTCATTCAGACCACTGCAACGGTGTCGAATATTTGGAAGAGATCGTCGATGTGGAAAACCTGATCATTCCAGAGAGTGTTCCGGATGATGATGCGATGCTGGATACTGTAATGACTTCGGCGGAAAGAAACGGAGTCAATACAATTCTTCTTAGCAGTGATGCTGAAATAGAATGCGATAATATAAGCATCTCTTTGTATGCTCCGGATGGAAATGCAGTCAGTGAGAATGAAAGCTGTATAATGATGCTTATAGATGCAGCCGGATTCAGGATACTTGTTACCGGAGATGCAAACTCTGACTCGGAAGAACAACTTATTTTCAGACATCATATTCCAGATGTTGATCTGCTCGTAGTCGGACACCACGGATCAAAATACTCGAGCGGTGCAGATTTTTTGAAAAATATTTCACCGGAATATGCTGTGATCAGCACAGGCTTTAACACATACGGTCATCCTACCCCGGAAGCCATGGAGAGGCTCGAACATGCAGGCTGCAGGATATACCGCACCGATATAGACGGGAATATCTGCTTCAGGATAGATTGAAAAGAATGGCTTACAATAAATCAAAACAGGATAAACGAGATGATAGTACAAACTACGCTTCTGCCTTCTCTGAACTGAAGAAGTCAGGACCGGAGAGCCTTTATCTGATCTGGGGTGACGAGGATTATTTATCAAGGCAGTTTGCAAATTCTATCATGAACAGATGCCTCCCGGACGGAAGCTCTGACTTCGGATATGCCTGCTTTGACGGACCTGAAATTGACGCAAAATCTTTTCTGGATTTTATTGAAACTCCGCCATTCATGTCCGAGAGGTCATATTGCGAGCTCAGAAATATTGATTTCGGCAAACTTGAAGACTTTGAAAAAGAGAATATAGCTGAGATATTCAGAAATCCTCCGGAGTATTCCAGTATCGTTGTACTTTACTATGCGCATCAGACTCCCGACAGCAGACTTAAATTGATAAAGAATCTGCGGGAGAACGGAAAAGAACTGATCTTTAAGGAACAGGACAGACCGTCTTTGATCAAATGGATTTCCAAACGGTTCGCGTCATATGGAAAAGATATATCGTCTCAAAATGCATCATATCTTATTGACCGTTCCGGAAGTTCGATGAGAGATATTATAGGGGAAATTGATAAGATTGCCGCTTACAGCCGGACAAACAGCATTACAAGGGATGATATCAACGCTGTTACGGATACGCTCGATGAAGGTGATGTTTTCAAACTCACAGATCAGATAGTCAGTAAAAACTATACTGCCGCTTTTGACAATCTGCAGAAGATTACTTCTTTGCCATCCTTTGAAGCTATACCTTTTGTAGCTCTTCTGGCATCACAGTTCCGGAGACTGTATTGCGGAAAAACAACGGGCGACTTTAAAAAAGTCATTCAGCATACGGGTTCCGGTGAATATATGGCTAAAATGTCCGTTTCAAAAAGCAGAGGCATATCGGTCGAATATCTTGCAAATGCCATAATACTATGCGCAGACGCGGATCTTTCGCTGAAGACATCTGCTGATGATGAGATGACGATCCTTAAGAACCTTATACTCGATCTCAGCAATGTATAGAATAAAAGAAGCCGTTATAGTCGAAGGCAGATATGATCTGATGAAACTCAAAAGTTTTCTGGATACGGAGATTTTTGAGACTTCAGGTTTCAGAATCTACAATGACACTCAGAAACGTAATCTGATTAAAAAAATAGCTGATATTTCAGGAATCGTTATCCTCACAGACAGTGACGCTTCCGGTTTCCAGATAAGAAACTACATCAAGAGCTTCGTGCCGCAGGATAAGATCAAAAATGCTTATATACCCAATGTTAAAGGCAAAGAAAAAAGAAAAGACAGGCCTTCAAAAGAAGGGTATCTCGGCGTAGAAGGCTTTGATGAAAAGGTTATCATAAGCAGTCTGAAAACAGCCGGGGTCACATTCCTGGGCGAAAACACTTACAAAGGGTCTTTCGGCAAAATTAGTAAAACAGATCTTTATCTGCTCGGTCTTTCAGGTAAAAACAACAGCTCAAAAATAAGGAAGAGACTTCTTGAAAGTCTTGGATTGCCGTTATACTTAAGTACAAACGCACTCCTGAGTGTTTTGAATATCATGTTCACGAGAGAAGAACTCCCGGAATACTTAAATAGTTTGAATAAGGAGACCTAAGCCATGAAATGTCCATACTGCGGATATCTTGAAGACAAAGTCGTAGACTCCCGCCCTGCTGATGAGGGAGCCAGAATCAGAAGGAGAAGAGAGTGCCTTTCCTGCGGAAAAAGATTTACCACATATGAGATGATAGAGAGCATGCCGCTCTATGTTGTAAAACGTGACGGGACACGCCAGGCATTCGACCGCATGAAACTGATCAACGGAATGCTGAGGGCATGTGAGAAAAGACCTGTCGCGTTGGACAGCATTGAAAAAATTGCAGACGATATCGAGCTTGAACTCCGCGGGAGACTTGAAAAGGAAGTAAAATCCGTCACTATAGGCGAAATGGTAATGGATCGCCTGAAAGAAATCGACGAGGTCAGCTATGTAAGATTTGCTTCTGTATACAGAAGTTTTAAGGATGTCAACTCATTCATAGATGAACTGAACAGTCTCCTCAGAGACAGCTCGGAAATTTCAAAGAACTGAAAGGGAGGAAATGTATGGGAAAGTATTTTGGAACTGACGGCTTCAGAGGCGAGGCCAATAAAGAACTGACAGCGTCAAGGGCATTTCAGGTCGGAAGATACCTCGGCTGGTACTACGGACAGGATCATGAAGACGGGCGCGCAAGGATCATAATAGGCAAGGATACGCGAAGAAGCTCGTATACTCTTGAGTATGCTCTTTCTGCAGGACTGACTTCCTCCGGAGCCGATGCCTATCTTCTGCACGTTACAACGACACCCTCCGTTTCTTACTGTTGCCGTACCGGCGGATTTGATTGTGGAATAATGATCTCCGCCAGCCATAATCCTTTCTATGACAACGGAATAAAGATTATGAGGGCAAACGGCCAGAAGATCGAGGCTGAGATCGAAGAAAAGATCGAAGCGTATATGGACGGAGAGTCTGAAGAGATCCCGCTTGCAGAACGGGAGAAGATGGGGAATGTCATAGACTATGCCGCCGGCAGGAACCGATATATCGGATATCTTATGACAGTTCCGACAAGGGCTTTCAACGGAATGAAGGTCGGACTTGACTGTGCAAACGGAGCTTCCTGGAATATTGCCAGAGCGGTTTATGAGGCCTTGGGAGCCAAGGTTTATGTTACAAACAATACTCCCGACGGTGTTAATATCAACGAGAACTGCGGTTCCACACATATAGACGGACTGAGAAAGTTCGTTCTCGATAACGGTCTTAATGTCGGTTTCGCATACGACGGGGATGCCGACAGATGTCTTGCTGTAGATGAAAACGGAAACGCAGTCAACGGTGACCACATAATGTATATCTGCGGCAAACATCTTAAAGAAGAGGGACTTCTCGACGGCAATACCGTAGTAACGACTGTTATGTCCAATATGGGCCTGTATAAAGCGCTTGGTGCTCTGGATATACGAACTGAAAAGACGCCTGTAGGCGATAAATACGTTGCAGAGAATATGATGAAAAACGGATTTGTTCTCGGAGGGGAACAGTCGGGGCATATCATTTTCGGCAAGTATGCCACTACCGGAGACGGAATACTTACATCTCTCATGGTTATGATGACCATGCTCGACAAGAAAATGCCTTTGTCGATGCTCGCTGAAGGAATGAAGATGTATCCGCAGGTGCTTAAGAATGTTATCGTAACGGATAAGGATGAGACCATGAATTCGCCTCTCGTAATTAAGGCAGTCTCCGAAATGGAAGAGAAGCTCGGAGCAAACGGCAGAGTTCTTTTGAGGAAAAGCGGAACGGAGCCTGTATTAAGGGTTATGTCTGAAGCTGTAGATGCCGGAGATTGTGCATACGCAGTTGATTACATCATAGAGGCCATGAATAAGGCCGGAAAGCTGATAAAGGTGAAATAGATGACAGAAATCAAAGATCTTCTTGACCTCGAGCATACTATTGCAAAGGAGCTTTTTTCAGGTAAAACATATCCTTGGGAAGCACTTGCAGATATTAAGGATTTCATATTAAAGCTCGGTCCGACTCTCAGCAGTGATGAGTTTGATAATCCTTCGGAAGGTGTATGGATCGCAAAAGACGCAAAAATCTTTCCCTCAGCGTATCTTGGAGCTCCGCTTATCGTTGATCACGGTGCTGAAATAAGGCAGTGTGCTTTTATCAGAGGAAGCGCAATAGTCGGAAAGAATGCTGTTGTCGGAAATTCCACTGAGCTTAAAAATGTTGTTCTTTTCGACAATGTCCAGGTCCCGCACTATAACTACGTCGGAGATTCAATATTGGGATATAAGTCACACATGGGCGCAGGTTCAATTACTTCAAATGTTAAAAGTGACAAGTCCCTGGTAGTTATCAAGGAGCCGGGAAATCCGGTCGAAACACAGAGGAAAAAGGTAGGCGCAATATTGGGAGACTATGTGGAAGTAGGCTGCAACAGTGTTCTGAATCCCGGGACAGTCATCGGCAGACATACAAATATCTATCCTACTTCATGTGTCAGGGGCGTTATTCCTGAAAACAGTATCTATAAGGATAAGGACAATATTGTCAGCAAGTTTCCGGAGGTCTGAGGATGGACGAAGAATACGGCTTTATCCGTGAAAAACTTGATATCAAGCTGCTGATCCTGTATATACTCAGAAGACTGTCCGGAGGCGTGGATATCTCCACCATTTTTGAGATTTGCAGAGTGGACGGGGGAGTCGGTTATTTTGACTACTCCGACTGCCTGTCTGAGCTTACAGAAACCGGACTTATTGCATATGACGAAGATAACGGTCGTTATATGATAACTCCAAAGGGCGCGGATGATATAGATCAGGTAGGTTCTTCTCTGCCATTCAGCGTAAGGCAGAAGGTCAACCGCTCCGTCGGACCAGTCAATGAGAAGATCAAGCGCGAACAGATGATCAGAACTTCATATTCGGAAGAAGATGGAGTATACAGTGTCAAATTCATTCTCTCCGACGGGGTGGGTGAGATACTGAATCTTAAATTCATGTGTTCCGGTGAGGAGCAGGCAAAAGATTTCCAGAAGAAGTTCAGAAAAAATGCTGAGGCGTATTATAACAAGATAATCGCCATGTTTACGGAAGAGTGATTGTATGAAGACATTTATCCCAGAAGGTTATGTATCTCTTTTAAATATTTATGATACACAAAAGGCCATCTCCCTTTTAAAAAGGCTCTTTGAAGACAGACTCGGTGCGCTTTTAAATCTAAGCAGGGTCTCTGCGCCTCTTTTTGTTGCCGAAAATTCGGGCCTCAACGACAATCTGAACGGCTATGAGCGTCCGGTTTCATTCGATATCCTCAGGTCGGATACAAAAGGCGAAGTCGTACAGTCTCTTGCCAAATGGAAGAGGATGGCTCTGAAACGCTACGGTTTCTACCCCGGTAAAGGCATTGTTGCGGATATGGACGCGATAAGGCGTGACGAGGACGAGCTCGACAACCTGCACTCCGTATACGTCGACCAGTGGGATTGGGAAAAAGTTATCCTGTCTGAAAACAGGAATATCGATTATCTCAAGGCCACGGTGCTGGATATAGTTCAGGCTATTTGTGACACACAGGACACGATGCAGGCCATATATCCGCAGCTTCAGCATCTTGGAAAGCTCTCAAGAAATGTTTCTTTCATAAGCTCTCAGGATCTTGAGGATATGTATCCTGAGCTCACCCCGAAGCAGAGAGAAAACAGATATACCAAAGAACACAAAACGGTATTCATAATCGGTATCGGCGCTCCTCTGAAATCGGGAAAGCCCCATGACGGGCGTGCTCCGGACTATGACGATTGGGACCTCAACGGAGACATTCTGTTTTGGGATGATGTCCTTGACTGCTCCATAGAACTGTCCTCTATGGGGATAAGAGTTTCTCCGGAGTCTATGGACAGGCAGCTTAAAGCGGCAAACTGCGATGACAGAAGAGCGCTTCCGTATCACAAAGCTCTTTTAAACGGTGAGCTTCCGCTGACAATAGGTGGAGGAATAGGTCAGAGCAGGCTTTCAATGCTTCTTCTCGGCAAAGCACATATCGGTGAAGTACAGGCATCTGTCTGGGACGAGGATACAATAGAGACCTGCAGGAAGGCAGGAGTAATCCTTCTATAAAAAACACTTTACAAAATAATAGCATTGCAGTATTCTTGTATACATTAATACAATAATACTGCAATAATTTTTGCATTGGAGGAGATAAAATGCTTGAACTTTCACCAAAGAGCAATCTTCTGGAGGAAAACAACTACCGCTATTCACTGCAGGATGTTGAGGAACCTGTACTCTACAGGGAAGTATATGATTATGATGAGATCCCCAAGGTCGCTTTTAACCACAGAAGAGTGCCTATGTCCATGCCGGAGGACATCTGGATAACCGATACATCTTTCCGGGACGGGATGCAGTCAGTAAACCCCTATACACCGGATCAGATCACGGATCTCTTCAAGCTGCTTTCCAAACTCGGGGGGCCGTATGGTCTAATAAGACAGACTGAGTTTTTTATCTATTCGAAAAGAGACAGGGAAGCTATACAAAAATGTATGGATCTTGGCCTGCGTTTTCCCGAGATAACTACATGGATCCGGGCGAGTAAAGAAGATTTCAAGGCTGTTAAAGATCTCGGTATACGTGAGACAGGCATACTTGTTTCCTGTAGCGATTATCATATTTTCAAAAAACTCAAGATGACGAGAAGAGAAGCTATGGAGCACTATCTTGATACTGTCAGAGACGCTTTTGAGGCCGGAGTTATGCCGAGATGTCATCTTGAAGATATTACAAGAGCGGATTTCTACGGGTTTGTGGTTCCTTTTGTCAATGAGCTGATGAAGCTTTCCGATGATGCAGGAATTCCGGTGAGGATCCGGGCCTGCGATACGATGGGCTACGGTGTTCCGTATACAGAGGTTGCATTGCCGAGGAGTGTAGCAGGAATCGTATACGGGCTGCAGCACTATTCCGGAGTAAAGAGTGAAAACCTTGAGTGGCATGGGCACAATGACTTCTATAAGGCTGTAGCAAATGCCGCTACTGCATGGCTCTACGGGGCAAGCGGAGTTAACTGCTCGCTTCTGGGCATTGGTGAGCGTACAGGCAATGTTCCTCTTGAGGCAATGGTATTTGAATATGCATCATTAAGAGGATCTCTGGACGGAATGGACACGACAGTTATAACTGAGATAGCGGAATACTTTAAAAACGAGATCGGATACAATATTCCTCCTATGACGCCTTTTGTGGGCAGAAGTTTTAATGTGACAAGAGCGGGTATTCATGCAGACGGTCTTCTGAAGGACGAGGAGATATACAATATTTTTAACACAGAGAAGATCCTTAACCGCCCAGCCAATGTTGCGGTAAGCAAGAACTCAGGCCTTGCCGGGATAGCTTACTGGCTTAATAAAAACTACGGATTAAAGGGTGATAAGGAACTCAATAAGCACAGCAAACTTGTCGAAGAGATGAAAGCCTGGGTAGACAATCAGTATGAAGACGGGCGTACAACAGCTCTGTCACAGGATGAGCTGGAGAGCAAAGCAGAAGAACTATCAGGCGGAATACTTAAAAAGAGAGGCTGATAAAATGATAGAACACAGAAATATATCGCTGGCAGATCAGATCTTCGACCAGCTCGAAGCGGACATTCTTTCCGGCAAGTACAGAAGAGGGGACATCGTCAATGAAGCGGGGCTGGCCAAAGAACTTGGTGTCAGCAGGACTCCGGTCAGAGAAGCTCTGGGGAGACTTGAGCAGGAGCAGCTGGTTGAAGAGTCCGGCAGGAATATAACTGTTATAGGTATTTCTTATGAAGACATGCAGGACATGTATGATATCCGGCTCTCTATAGAACCGGAATCAGCCAGAAGGGCAGCTGCGCGTATCAGTAAGGAAGAGCTTGAAAAAATGCGCGAGGTGCTTGACCTTCAGAGGTTCTATGTTGAAAAAGAAGGGGAGAGCAATTCCATACAGATCAAAAACCTGGATTCGGCATTTCATGAACTTCTTTACCGTGCTTCCGGCAGCAAGGCCTATTTTGAAACATTAAGGTCTCTTCACAAGAAGATGACCAAATTCCGCAAAGCTTCAGTTTCCAAGAAAAGCAGAGCTTTGCAGTCGTATGCAGAGCATGAGGAGATATACAAGGCTTTATCTGACCATGATAAGGATAAAGCCGCGAAGACCGTTATGACGCACGTCAGGAACGCCCGTGAGAGAATGAACAGTCTGGAGGATTGAGATGGGACTTGGAGTTGCTGAAAAAATAATATACAGCCATCTCATTTCCGGAACGGTAAAAACAGGCTCGGAAATTGCGCTTCATATAGACCAGACTCTTACCCAGGATGCAACCGGTACTATGGCATATCTGCAGTTCGAAGCGATGGGGATAGACAGAGTCAGAACAGAAAAATCTGTTGCCTACATTGATCATAATATGCTGCAGTCAGGGTTTGAGAACGCCGATGATCACAGGTATATTCAGTCTGTAGCAAAAAAACACGGGATCTGGTTTTCACGTCCCGGAAACGGAATATGTCATCAGGTACATCTTGAACGCATCGCAGTACCCGGGAAGACCCTTATCGGATCAGACAGCCATACTCCTACAGCCGGTGGTCTCGGAATGCTGGCGTTCGGAGCCGGAGGACTCGATGTTGCCGTTGCTATGGGCGGAGGAGCCTATTATATTAATATGCCCGAGATAGTCAGAGTGGAACTGACAGGGAAGCTCCGTCCGTTTGTTACAGCAAAAGATGTGAGCCTCGAGCTTTTAAGACGCATAAGCGTGAAAGGCGGCGTCGGGAAAATAATGGAGTGGGGCGGAGAAGGAATCAAAACACTTTCTGTCCCTGAGCGCGCAACAATTACAAACATGGGAACAGAGACCGGAGCCACTACATCTGTATTTCCGTCTGATGACAATACTCTTGAATTTTTGAAAGCCCAAGGTAGAGAGAAAGACTTTGTGCGCTGTGAGGCGGATGATGATGCAAAATACTCTGAGATCATAACAATTGATCTGTCGGAACTGGAACCTATGATCGCTTGCCCGCACCAGCCTGATAATGTTGTTAAGGTAAGTGAGGTGTCCGGTATTAAAGTGGACCAGGTATGCATCGGGTCATGTACGAATTCTTCTTTGAGCGATATGCTTAAATGCGCCAATATGCTGAAAGGCAGAAAGATCTCTGACAGTGTCAGTATGTCTGTTTCCTGCGGTTCGAAGCAGGTCCTTACCATGCTCTCTGATTGCGGGGCGCTCGGCGATATTCTCGCATCCGGCGCAAGACTTCTTGAGTGCGGCTGCGGCCCCTGCATAGGGATGGGTTTTTCACCGAATTCAGGCGGGATCAGTTTAAGGTCGTTCAACAGAAATTTTGAAGGAAGAAGCGGGACCAGAGATGCAAAGGTATATCTGGTTTCTCCGGAGACGGCATGTGCTTCGGCACTTACAGGTGTGATAACGGATCCGAGAACTCTTGGCATAAGCAGTCTAAACGTTCCTGTTCCCAAGAGCTTTACGACAGATGACAGTGCAATACTTGAGCCGGCTTTACCGGAAGAAGCAAAGAATATTGCAGTGATCAAAGGCCCGAACATTAAATCGGTACCTGTCGGTGAGAGGCTTCCGGATACACTTTCACTGCCTGTCGCTCTGAAAGTAGGAGATAATATTACTACAGATCATATCATGCCCGCAGGTTCGAAAATATTGCCTTTCAGATCAAATATACCCAGAATGTCAGATTTTTGCTTTTCTGTATGTGATCCTGCTTTCCCGGAAAGGGCAAGAGTGCTTGGCAAGAGCATTATTATCGGTGGAGTTAATTACGGACAGGGCTCTTCGCGAGAACATGCAGCTCTTGTACCGCTCTACCTGGGAGTTAGGGCTGTGATTGCGAAAAGCTTCGCCAGGATCCACAGAGCAAATCTTATAAACGCAGGAATTCTTCCTCTCGTATTTGAAAATGCTTCGGATTACGATATGATAAACGAAGGGGACAATCCGGTAATTACAGATATCAAAAACGGTCTGGAGAGCGGTAGAATAATGATGGAGCTTAACGGTAAAGAAATCACTTTGCTTTGTGAGCTGTCTGAACGCCAGCGTTCTATCTTATATGCCGGTGGCCTGTTAAACCTCACCAGGGAGGAGAGCAAATGAGAGAAGAAGAGATCAAGGCCTCTGTTGAATACTTCGAGATACTGTTGCGAGAGCAGCTTGCAAGACAGGATAAAATGGAGACGGCTTCAGCAAAAAAGGATTATTCTGAAGCAGCGAGTATAACGATCGGAATCGTCGGAGGAGACGGGATAGGTCCGATTATCGTGAGAGAAGCAAAAAGAGTACTCTCAAAGCTGCTTAAAGAAGAAACAGAACAAGGAAAGATCATTTTAAAGGATATAGAAGGCTTAACACTTGAAAACCGCCTGAAGCTCGGCAGATCTGTTCCTGATGATGTGCTTGATGAAATCAGGAAATGCGATGTTCTTCTTAAAGGCCCGACAACCACACCCAAAGGCGGAACTTTGGAAAGTGCAAACGTTACATTAAGACGTGAGCTGGATCTTTACGCTAATGTAAGGCCGGTCTCGGTCCCCTCTGAAAATATAGACTGGATTTTTTTCCGTGAGAACACTGAGGGGGAGTACGCTCTTGGGAGCAGAGGGATAGAAATACCGGAAAAGCTCAGCTTTGATTTTAAAGTCACTACAGACGCGGGAACAAGACGAATATCAAAGGCCGCATTTGATTATGCAAGGTCAAACGGTAAAACGGAGCTATGTATAGTTACAAAAGCAAACATCCTCAAAAAAACGGACGGGATGTTCTCCAGAATAGCTCATGAAGTCGCCGAAGAGTATCCGGAAATACATGTTGAGGATTATTATGTGGACATAACTGCCGCTAACCTGATAAACACAGCTGTAAGATCAAGATTTCAGGTCTTTCTGCTGCCTAACCTGTACGGTGACATTGTTACAGACGAGGCAGCCCAGATCCAGGGTGGAGTCGGAACTGCCGGATCTGCTAATATTGGCGACCGATATGCCATGTTTGAGGCGATCCACGGCTCTGCCCCGCGTAAGATCGAATCCGGTGAAGGGGAATACTCAAATCCCTCAAGCATTTTCAAAGCGGCTGAGCTGCTTTTAAGGCATATCGGATTTACGGAGAAGGCTGATCGTCTTAAAGAAGCGCTTTATGTCTGTGGTGAGGCAGAAAAGAAAGTCGTGATTACCGGTCACAGAGACGGAGCCTCCTGCACGGAGTTTACAGACTATCTTTTGGAAAAACTGTAAATACGTATCTGCTAAAATAAGAAAAGCACCCTGTACGGGTGCTTTTCGTTTGGAGCGGATAATGGGAATCGAACCCACCTTACCGGCTTGGGAAGCCGAAGTTCTACCGATGAACTATATCCGCGAAGTGTTAATATTATAGCATATTATTTTAGAATTTCAATTGAAAAATTTGCTTATAATACATCAGATATATAATGAATTGAAATAAACACAGAAAGTGTTATAATTAAACTGCTACTATTATTGAACAAGGAAGGAAACAAACATGTCCAGTTTTAAAGATCTGAGAATAGTCGATAACTTTTATCAGACTTCGTCTTATTTCCCGATGCCCACAGTTATGATCTCTTCACTCGCTGAAGACGGGTCAACATCAGTCGGTTCATATTCTCTTGTTTTCCCTTATTACATCGCCGGAAAAGACTATTACGCGATGGTTCTGGAGGCCAGAAATTCTTCCAATACTGCCCAGCATCTGCTTGCAGGAAGAAAGCACATTGCACTCAACTTCATGCCGGAAGGTCCCGGCCTGAATCACGGCCATTATCATAAAAAGATCGTTGCACAGGGCTGGCCGGGAGATACACCTGCTGAGAAGATGAAGAATTTCGGATTTCATCTTGAAGAGGGCCTCTGCGCTGCAGCTGATCCGTCAGAGAAGAGACCTCTTGTGGTTTCCGAGGCCTATCAGGTAATGGAATGCACATGGATGTCAGATCTCGAAAACGCTGACGAGGATATCGGGAGAGTTCTTGAAGACGGATGTTATCCGGAGCCTTATAAAAATTTCAACGGCATCACATCAAAATACGGTTGCCACTTTATTCTCAGGATAGATAAAGTGCTTATGAAGCCTGAGTTCTATGACAATATTATTGACGGGGTAAAAGCCGAACACTGGCCGAATGTACTTATTTGCCACGGATATCGCGATTCAAAGAATTTCTGGTTTGCTCCGACAAAGCGCGTTATTCCCGAACTGCTGCCCATCAGGAATGCCACACTGTCTTCTGTCAGATACGCTGCAGACCGTACAGACCCTGATGTTCATTTTACAGATGACGCTCTTGAAATGATACTGAATGTCCCGAGAGTATTCCTTCCGACAGTTTTGAAAGGCTGTGTGAAATGGGCAAAGGAGCATAATGTGACAGAGATTACCGCTGTTGAGATGAAGATCATTAATGACAAGCGTTCGAAGGAGAAAGGAAAGGACTGAACCGAATGACGGTTTCACTTGCACTTTTTGATTATATTCCGGTAACTTTGTTTTTAATTGCCGCAGTTATTCTCCAGCGCTGTCTCTATAATAAGATGAGCAAAGGAGCATTTGCGCTGTTTTCATCCGGAACCATATTTGTGTTCATTTCCGGCTTTTACAAAGCGACATGGAAGCTTCTTTATGCTGCCGGGATCTGTGATTTTGAAAAGCTGAACAAAGGGTTTATGCCAATGCAGAGTACTGCGTTTATGCTTGCCGGAATTGCAATTCTCGCGCTGCTTCTGGCAAAACAGGAGACTAAAGATGAGCCATTATATATGGCTGCTGCTCCTGCTGTGTTCTCCGGAACGATAATTTTCGTGCTTTTTGACTGTATAGGCATTGCAGGTTTTTGTGGAGGACTTGCAGTCATAGCCTCTAAGATGAAGAAAAAAAGCGCGATCCCATTCTTTATCCTGTCCGGAATAGGACTTCTCGGAATGGGTTATCTGGCTTCCAGAAACAGTGATTCTGTCATGATGAACTGGATAGAAGAGATCGTAAACTGTGTTGCCGAGGGTTCACTTCTTACCGGAACACTTATTCTGAAAAAGGCAGGCCTAAAAGAATTCAGACTTTTGGGAAAGTGAATAATAAAGCAAAAAACACGGGCAATTGCATTCAGCAATTACCCGTGTTTTTTGTTATTGTTTAGTCTGTATTTTAATCTATTCCGTAGAGAAGCTGTGCAAGCTCACTGTTTTTATCAAGCATAACCGTCTTATCTTCACCGGACATAGATGTTTTCAAAGCATCAAGAGACCTTATGAAGTTGTAAAACTCAGCTTTTTCCGGAGTGTTGTAGGCCTCCTGAAGAATGCGCATGTATTCGGCCTCACCTTCACCGATAAGAGTAGCTGCCTGTTTTTCAGCATTTGCAAGCATAATGGTAACCTGCTTATCAGTATCATTTCGGATCCTCTTGGCTTCAGCGTTACCTTCGGCTTTGTATCCGGCGGCAATATTTTCTCTTTCGGAGATCATTCTGTTGTAAACGGCCTCCTTGTTGTCATCCGGAAGGTCGAGGGCCTTGATCTGACACTGCAGAAGTTCGATTCCATATATACTGACGTCGGCGTTGGCATCATCAGTTATCATGGTGTTCAGCCTGTCTCCTCTGGCTGCTATTATCTCTTCCTGTGACATTCCGGAGATTATCTTTTTCAGAGAATTGTATACAGCAGCCTCTATTCTCTCCTCTGCTCTCGCTTCGACAGCACTCAAGGTCTGAATATACAGAGTCGGATCTGTCACATGCCAGAGAATGTAGTTATCAGAAATCATGGATTTCTTATCTCTGGTTATTACATCAGAAGCCGGTACGTCGTAAAGAATGGTAGCAGCAGACACTTTCTGTATTGTCTGAACAAACGGGGTTTTGATATAAAGGCCTTCTTTATCCTTTATACTGACGATCTTACCGAACTGTCTGACAGCAACATATTCCTTCGGGTGAACGACATAAAGGCAATTGCCTGCAATTATCAGTGCTGCAAGCAGAATAATGGCAATAACGATCGTAGACGCTTTTTTAGCCTTCATTTGAAGCACCTCCGTTCACCTGGACATCCGCAAAGCTTTCAACCGGGTAAACAGTCTGAGTTGACCCGTCTGTAATTATCACTTTAACTCCGGGCAGGACATCTTCAAGCGTTTCATAGAACATCCTCTGTTTAGTGATCAGGGGATTGAGCACATACTGCTCAAACATAGCATTGAATCTGGAAACCTGGCCTTCAGCTTCCGCGATCCTTGCGGCTTTCTGTGCCTCCGCCTGCTGGACTATCCTGTCTGCTTCGGCTTCAGCCTCCGGTATCTGCTCGCTCTCATATTTCTTGGCCTGGTTTATTGTGGTTTCAGCTCCCTGCTTGACAGTCTCAACATTCTTAAACGCGTTGATGATTTCCTGTGTGGGCGGCTCTGCATCTTGAATGGTGATGTTTACTATCGAAAGACCGATCTGCTGCTGGTTGAGATCCTCGGCTATCTTGGATTTCACTGCACTCTGTATGGCACTTTTACCTGTTGTCATTGCTTCATCAACAGTAAAATCGACAACGGTGCTTCTTATAGCCGCCAGAGCGATGTTCCTGAGTATCTCTTCCGGTTCCTGGGAATTGAAAAGATAAGCTACAGGATCGTTCACCCTGTATTCGAGATAGAAATCAATATTGATCAGATTAAAATCCGATGTGATCATTATCCCGTTTGACTGGTCAGTTATATTCTGGCCGTTGTAATTGACCGAATATCCGATCCCGGTACCGTGGGTCGTGATATCAACCATTCTGACCTGCTGCAGATAAGGGATCTTGAAATGCAGTCCTGCGGTATCGGTCCTAACAACTTTACCGAACATAGTTACAACAGCATTTTCCTGCTCGGTAACATTATAGAAAGAACCGAAAACAATACTCAGGACAAGCAAAGCAGCAGCAACGGCAAGTATGATCTTTCCGATTCTACCGGCCTTTCCTGCAATATCGGGTGCTTTTCTTGTCCTTTTGGGCTTTTTTCCATCACCCTGAACAGTTTCACCGGAGAAATGATATTCTCCGTCAAACTCACTCATAGTGAAAACCTCCGTTTCTTTTGGTTTTACAATATTATACTTTAGTTTTATTCTTAGGGCAATAAGCAATTGAGAATCACAAAAAATGTGATATTATATTATACATGAGATATTTGTGGAGGTAGGCCATGAAAGACAAAAAGAAAATGTCTCCGGCCCTGTTCTGGGTGCTTGTCTGGGGACTCGGAATAGCCGGCCAGTTATGCTGGAATATTGAAAACCAGTGGTTTAATACTTTTGTATATGCCAAAATAGCAAAAGATCCGACCATTATTTCATGGATGGTCGCCGTATCCTCTATCGCGACTACGATCTCAACATTCATATTCGGCACTCTGTCTGACCGCAGAGGAAAGAGAAAACCTTTTGTTGCCTGGGGGTATATTCTCTGGGGCTGCTTCACGATCCTTTTCGGTACTACAGAGTTTATAACAAACGGCAAAGCCGGAAATATATTGCTTGCCGCAACAGCCGTCGTATTTATGGACGCACTTATGTCCTTCTTCGGCTCAATGGGCAACGATGCTTCATTTAATGCCTGGACCAATGATATGATGACGGATAAGAACAGGGGAGGCATAGGCGCTGCTCTGGCGACACAGCCTATTATCGGAACAATTGTCGGAACAGTTACCGGCGGATTGCTGATAGGCAGCAATGATAATTATATGCGGCTGTTTACCGTTATGGGCGGTCTTGTCATATGCTTCGGAGTTTTATCCCTTCTGCTGATGAAGGACTCCGAGAGCTTAAAGCCAAACAAAGACGGTACTTTTTTCCATCAGCTTATCTCGGCATTCAATTTTAAGGAGTTTTTCAGACAGAAAGAGCTGGTCTGGGTCCTTATAACACTGGCCGTCTATTTTACGGCATTCGATGTTTACTATCCGCATCTCGGAAATTATCTGATTTATTTCCTCGGATTCTCAGCTGACAGTATCGGACTTCTTGAGGGAATAGCGCTCATTATAGGCATGTTTATAGTAATTCCCGCGTCAAAGATGGTAAATAAAGATCAGTTCGGAAAGGCAGCTGTAATATCTGTCATACTGAGTTGCCTGGGAGTACTGCTGCTGGGTATCTTCGGGAAACCGGAAGCTGTGAATCCGAGCACGCTGCTCAACTTCAATCTGATTATTCCGCTTGTATTCTTCGGATGCGGCTACGTAATGTTCATGCAGGTGCTCTCGGTCTGGACAAAGCAGCTGTTCCCCACAGAATCCAAGGGGCAGTTTGAAGGTTTCAGAATAATCTTCTTCGTACTCCTGCCCTGGCTGCTTTCCCCGCTGATAGCAAATCCTGTTATTAAATCAACAGGTAAAGTAATGGAAGCCGGCGGAGAAGTCAGTTATCTTCCGACAAATGTTCTGTTCATGATCTCTGCAGTGCTGATTCTTCTCACATTTATTCCCCTCTATTACGCAGTTAAAGCGAGGAATAAGATCTGATGACAGTTTTTCTGATAATCGTTATCGCTGCATTAATTCTGTATCTGGTGTTCTCAGCAATCGTGGCTGAAGGCCTTGTTAAATCGTTCATGCTCACTTCAGGACATACCGAGGAGGAGACAAGAAAAACCGAAGCTGAAAACGGATTCGGCGAAGCTCTGCGACTGTACGATAATGTGTGGAAGAAAGAAAGGTTCAGTATTGAGAGCAACGGTGAGACTCTGGTAGGGGATATTATAAAAAACACCGCTTCTTCAGGGAATGAGAAAGTCGCTGTAGTCTGTCACGGGATGATTGCAAACCGGATCTGTGCCCTTAAATATGCCAGAATGCTTTATGATCTCGGCTACAGTCTGGTTATATACGATCACAGGTTCTACGGTGAATCGACCGGAAATAATACGACACTCGGATACATGGAGACAAAGGACCTTTTAAATGTCATTTCTTTTGTGAAAGATAAATTCGGGGATAATGTCAGGATCGCTTTGCAGGGAGAATCGATGGGGGCTGCAACAGTATTGAATTCCCTTAAGAGCTTCAAACCGTATTTCGCAGCAGTTGACTGCCCGTTTTCCGATACCATCATGCTTATGAAACAGGTCGTCAAAGCGAGATTTCATTTGCCTGCCTGGCCTGTTATAAATATCTTAAGATCGCAGGCGCACAGCAGATTCGATTATTACCCGGATGAAGTCGTCCCTTTTGATGGAGTAAAAAATACTTCATGTCCCATTTTGTTCACTCACGGAAAAAATGATTCGCTGATTCCCTGTATGCACAGCGAAAGAATGTTCAAGGTCGCTTCAAACCCTTTGAGCGAGATCCATCTTTTTGACGGAGCCGATCATGCCGAATCCATTATCAAACACCCTGTGGAATATGAGAAGATCTTCAAGGAGTTTATACACAAAGTTGAGAATGCATCAGTTTAATTTTTCCTTGACATTGCATCCTTTTAAAACTATAATAGCAAAGCTTGACGGGGTGTAGCGCAGCTGGTAGCGCGCTTGGTTCGGGACCAAGAGGCCCGGAGTTCAAATCTCCGCACTCCGACCAGCTTTTTTAAAGAGCTCTTCTTATGAAGAGCTCTTTTGTTTCACATATTCAGATTAATATGATTTATTATTCGAATCTGCTATTTCAATGCATGCACTGCAGAAACTTTCTTCATCTGAAACAGTTATATCAGCCGCGGGCGCATATACGGTTTTTGATCCCCGGTTAAACCATAAGGTATTCCAGAGGGCTTTTTTTGCTCCTTCTATATCGTGCTTATATGAATCACCGGCTATCCAGATCT
Organism: Oscillospiraceae bacterium; assembly: GCA_017430455.1. Taxonomy (GTDB): domain Bacteria; phylum Bacillota; class Clostridia; order Oscillospirales; family Oscillospiraceae; genus Limivicinus. The sequence goes on along the minus strand of JAFRMX010000023.1, from coordinate 139,451 downwards.
CGGTACATAAAGGATCCACGCATTTTGCGGCGATATCGAATATCCTTTTGTCAGGTTTTGATATGCCGTAATCTCCGGATATTATGACATGCCTGCGGTCTATCCATCTGGACAGACCCAGTTCATTGTATTTTTTCCACTGGTGCTCCGATTCCCCGTTTGAAAGAATACAGGGAACGAAGCTCTTAATTTTTTTCAATTCATCAAACATTGATATCATTTTTCCGGACAGTCTTATATGCTCCTGAAGGTAAGTGTATCTTTCGGCAAATCTTTTTCCGTCACCGGGAGAGTAAGGAATGCCAAGTTCTTTAAGTGTTTCCTCATACCGCCATATATTTGATTCAAATGCGGTTATTGTCCCGTTTTCCACAAGAGGGAAATTGATATCGCTCTTCTCATAAAACACCTTCATAAAACTTTCATCGGTCAGTTTTTCAACGGATGTTGTTTCAACAGCCGCCTCGAGCAGCAGATCCATTCTGCTGTACAGAGTATCGTCTATATCAAAAAATATTGCAGTCATCACAACTCTCCGTTTATATCCAGCCCTTGAATAAGTGCAGACCTTTTTTTATTATCGTGAATATGATAAAATTGATTATAAATAACTGATTAAGGAGAAACAAGTACTTTCAAGATGGAAGCTTTTGCAAGGTGTGTAATTGTCGGAGGCGCTCCTATAGACAATTACGAAAGGATCAAAAGTCATTTCAAAAATGACGACTATTTTATATATTGCGACTGCGGGCTTAAACATGAAGAAGAGTTCGGCAGAGAAGCGGATCTGATAATTGGAGACTTTGATTCTTATGACCGCCCTTCTCGAGATACGGAAATGATCGTTCTTCCGCGTGTAAAGGATGACACGGATACTTCTTTTGCCGTTAAAGAGGCTCTTAAAAGAGATTTTAAAGATTTCCTGCTGGTTGGAGCTTCAGGCGCCAGATTCGATCACAGCTTTGTCAATATATCGCTTCTTTTATATCTTAAAGAGAAAGGCTGCAAGGCAATACTTGCAGACGATTATTCCGTAATGGAAATGATTAACGACAAAGCTGAGGTTGAAGACAAATGGCCGTTTTTCTCGCTCCTGGCTATAGGCGGGCCGGCAAAAGGAGTCAATATTTCCGGGAGCAAATTTCCTTTAAATAACGGAATAATAACGCCTGAAGATCAGTACGCTACCAGCAACGAAGTAATACCGGGAGAAACCGCAAAGATATCAGTTTCCTCCGGAATGCTTCTTTTAATTAAAGATTATTGAATTTTGAGGACAATATGAGAAGAAAAACAGCGGTTATTTTGCTTATTGCGATAATTATACCGCTTCTCGCAGGCTGGGAACCGACACCTCAGCCGACGTCCTCTTTGCTTCCGAGTCCGTCTCCCAGTCCGACCCCCGGACTTTATGACGATCTGGAAACCGAGGAAGAATGGGAAGCAACAATTCCCAAAGAGATAGATGGAAGCTGGACGGAAAGAATAATTGGTGTAGCGGAGTCTCAGCTTGGCTACAGCGAGAGCGGAAACCTGCACATATGGGACTGGAACAATAACGAGTATAAAGGTTATACCCGTTATGGCGATTATTACGGGAACGACTACGGTTCCTGGTGTGCTATGTTTGTAGGATTCTGTATGGACTATGCCGGTATTCCCCGGGACGCTTTTCCGTATAATGCAAACTGTGCTGTTTGGGTTGACAAGCTGAATAAAAAGGGATTATTTGTGTATACATGTGAAGACCCTCTTTTCTATATTCCGCAGGAAGGTGATATTGTCTTCTTTGCCGAACCGGGGCACTACACTTCAAAGCATTGCGGAATAGTTACTTATGAAGGCCCGCTTGAAGGAGATGGAAAAGTTGATACCGGACAATTTGAGCGTATCGGCATTAAGACTATTGAGGGAAATACACAATTTAAGAAAGGTGAGGCAGACGCCGTCTGCGAGAAATCTTATCTCCTTACAGATAAAAGAGTCCTTGGTTACGGCCGGTTGAGCGCAGCTGAAGAAAACTATGAGACAATCGGGTAAAGCAAACGGAAACCAAATAATAATATCTATGATGAACTTGCCCGAGAAGATGAGATTGTCAGCCTTCGAGTCTTCTGATATCTTCGGCAGCTTCCTCACTCCCATTTTCCAAAGCCAGACGGTACCATATCAAAGCAGCATTTTCAGTACCGTTGTTTTCCTCTATACAATTTGCAACCCTGCGCATACCGTCGCCGTCTCCTACAAGCGCTGCTTTCAGATACCATAGATATGCCTGCTCAAGGTCTGTTTCTGTTCCCAGACCGTTCTGGTACATAAGACCCAAATTGTACATACCGTATGAATTGCCGGATTCGGCCAGTTTTTTCATCCAGACCAGGGCTTGTTCCGGGTCAGGATCTGTTCCGATTCCGGACATATAACATCTGGCGAGATTGTACATTCCGAGTTCATATCCGCTCTGTGCAGATCTTTCATACCAACTGAGAGCTTCCGTTTCATTTTTTTCTGTACCGAGACCGCCTTCATAACAGATGGCGACATTGCTGATCGCCTCAGGACTTCCGGCTTCTGCCGCCTTCATGTCCCAGTAAAAAGACTTTTCAAGATCTGCTTCAGTGCCCCATCCGTTGAGATAACAGTTTGCAGTTCCCGTCATACAAACTATATCTCCGGCTTCCGCCCCTTTCAGATACCACATAAAAGCTGCTTCTTCATCTTTCCCGGTTCCGAGTCCTTTCAGGTAGCAGTCTGCAAGATATACCATTGCGTCCGTGTTTCCGGCTTCTGCAGAGATCTTGAGGAATTCCACATCTTCAGGCTCGGGCATGTCTTTTTGAGTTATGGATAAAAGGGCAGCACCGTAGATGTCATATGAGAAGACTTCGTTCTGTTTTGAAATGATATGGTTTCTGTAGATAAGAGCTGAGCTGAATGCAATAATAACCGCGGAGACGGCAGCAATAAGAGAGATGTTTCTGTGCCGGCGCTGTTTTTCCCTGTCTACAAGCCTGTTGAATCTTACATCAAGCAAGGCAGCCATTACTTTTAAGAAAGCTTTGTTCTTCCCAAGCTCATGTATGTTGGCGCCGAGAAAATGATAACCGGGATCAGCGCGAAGCGCGGGAGGATAACACTCAATTTCCGGATCGTCACTCTCGGGCTCACCTTCTACAATAAAAGGAATTATTCTGTCTTTTTTACCGCCTTCGATATAATAAAGTGCCTCGTTGTTTACCCAGGCTGAAGACGCACTCTTAGGGGAACAGATAAGGATCAGATCCCTTGAAGATGCGAGCTCCTTATTCAGTGCAAGATTAACTTCTGTTCCGGAAAGATCGGTCTGGTCTCTGAATACCTTCAAGTGCTTTTTTCCGTTATCCGTCAAATCTGCAGGCAACGGAAATGCCTCAAGTTTTCTCTGAAGCCATTTTGCCCATTCTATATCCCGGTGGCTGTAGCTGATAAAAGCATCGTATATATAATCATCCATGAGTATTACATCTCCGAAATCGGCAGTTATGATTTCTTTCTAAATTATCATTATTCATCTATTGTATGATCTGTCAAGTTTTTAAGATTATTATTTTAAACTGATAAATAAGATACGACTTGTAATTCTCTCTTTAAAACTGTAAAATTCGCTAAGACTGTTGATTAATTCGGAAGGAGATCTGAAAGAAAAAGGCTGCAAGGCAATACTTGCAGACGATTATTCCGTAATGGAAATGATTAACGGCAAAGCTGAGGTTGAAGACAAATGGCCTTTTTAATTACGGTTATAAACTCGTTACGCCAAGTCGAATCAGATAAATATATGAAAACGGAGCAAACGGATGAAAGTTTTTATTAAAAATACTGTCTTTCCTCTTTGTATGATCATGTTGGGAGCAGCCTGTGCCGCCTTTTCGATCGAGTGCTTTCTTGTCCCCAATACGATACTTGACGGAGGTATTACGGGTATCAGCCTTATGCTCAGTTATGCAACTAAGATCCCGCTCAGCATTTTCATCATCGCTATAAATATTCCGTTTTTTGTCGTCGGATACAGGCATCTCGGGAAAACATTCCTTATCAGAGCAGTCTGGGCCATGGGGATATTTGCGGCATCACTGCTTTTCTTTGAAAAAATAAAAACTGTTACAGAATCCGAGCTTCTGGCTGTAGTATACGGCGGTGTTCTCCTCGGAACCGGAGTAGGTCTTGTGCTCAGATACGGAGGATGCCTTGACGGAACTGAGATAGTTGCCATGCTTCTGTCAAAGAAATACGGGATCTCAACGGGTGCTTTTATTTTTATTTTCAATATAGTCATTTATTCGACTGCCGGGCTGCTTTTCGGATGGGACAGGGCTATGCTCTCTCTTCTGACATATTTTCTGAGTTATAAGATGATAGACGTAGTTGAAGAAGCTCTTGAACAGGCAAAGGCTTCAATGATCATTACAGATAACGCCACGGAAATCTCCGATAAGATATATAAGAGACTCGGCAGGACCTGCACAAAGATTTCTGCAGAAGGAAAGGTAAGCGGCAGTTCAAAAGTAGTGCTGTACTGTGTCATCACAAGAGTGGAAGTCAGCGAGCTTAAAAGAATAATAAACGAAACCGAAGGAAGTTCTTTTGTAACTATATCAGAGGTTTCGGAGATTATTGGAAATCATATCAAAAGCTCGGAAATGAAGCTTCCCGATCGGCAGAAATGATCAATCTTAAGGCTGTTATAGTTTAATTCTCAGCGGATAAAACATGTTTATGTTGTATTTTTCGTATTTAAACTGTATAATCCGCAAAAATTTTTGATTTATCGGACGGTGAAAGGTTTGGGAAATAATATTAAGCTGAATAGACTTAAAAAAATTGCTCTCATGATCGCGGGTTCTGTATTGCTCGCCCTGAATATCAATACCTTCGTAAATACAGGCGGACTTTACCCTGCGGGAGTTACGGGCATAACCATACTTCTTCAGCATGTATTTGATGAGTTTTTCGGAATTCATCTTCCTTATACTCTTGTTAATATCATGCTCAACGCATTTCCCGTCTACATCGGATTTCGTTTTATAGGAAAGAAGTATACTGTCAACTCTGTGCTGGTAATTGTAATGACGAGTATACTTGTCGATATCCTTCCTGATATAGTTATCACCTATGACACACTTCTGATCAGTATCTTCGGAGGGATCATAAGCGGTTTTGCCACAAGCCTTTGCCTGTGGGGAGATGCCAATACCGGAGGAACCGATTTTATCAGCATATATATCAGCGAGAAGAAGGGGATTGACGCCTGGAACATTATTCTGGGATTCAACGCTGTTGTCCTTTGTACGGCAGGCATTCTTTTCGGATGGGATAAGGCGCTTTATTCCATTATATATCAGTTCACATCCACTCAGGTTATCCGTATCCTTTACAGAGAATATCAGCAGATGACTCTTATTGTCGTGACGGATCATCCCCAGGAGGTCTGTTCAAAGATCGCTGAGATCGGTCATCACAGCGCTACCATACTCAACGGAAAAGGATACCATGACGGGAATGACAAGGCTGTAGTGTACTCGGTAATAACACGGGCGCAGCAGACAACAACAGTCAGTTCTATAAAGGAACTCGACCCGGATGCGTTTATCAATGCCATAAGGACCGACAGGCTCGACGGCAGATTTTATCACAGGCCATACAACTGATCATACACGAGCTTGGTATTCCTTGAAAATATCACGGTTATAAGCTATAATATCATTCAGAAAAGATAATTGTGTCTTTTTGAAAGGACAGGATTATGAAAAAGATTCTTGCAAAGATTTCAATATCAGTTTTGGCAGTACTGATGCTTGCTGTTCTGGTTTACCCGATAATTGGTGTTTATTTTCCGGGAGCAAGTCTCTTCAATTATGCTTATGCAGAATCTGAAGTAGTCGAAGATGCTCCGGATTCTGATCCCACGGATAGTCCCACACCGACACCCACGGAGTCTCCATCTCCTACGCCATCTCCTACGTCTTCTCCGACACCTACTCCTGCTCCTGTAATGCCGACTCTGTCGGATATTCATGCTGCACCTATAACATACGGCCAGACGCTCGGCAATTCCGCAGTTACCGGAAAAGCCATTGCGAACGGTTCTGAGATATCAGGCACATTCGCGTTTTCCGATCCCAACGGCAAACCGACAGTTTCAGATTCCGATTCAAGTCAGTTCTCTGTAGTATTTACGCCAGATGATACATCTAATTATAAAACTGCGTTAGGGACAACAACCATCCATGTTAATAAAGCGGATTCTACTATCAGCTTCAATCCCGCCAGCGGAAGTATCTCCGTATACTATCCGAATAAAATGAAGTTTACTGCTTCGACCAACAATATGGAAGGCGTTTTAAAGGCAGTCTCCGGCGATGAAGATATCAAGAGCATATCTGCAATTTCCGGTTCCGGATACAACAGAACTTTTGAAGTTGTTCCGAAAGGCACCGGACATGCAGATATAACCGTGAGCGTTGCAGAAACAGCAAATTATAAAGCTGCGAGCGCAACATATACAGTATATATAAAAGACAGCTCCGGAATCGAATATACAGTTGACTTCCATAAAAACGGGGACGGAGCATACTGGACAAACCCCAATTATCCGTCATATGTTAAGACTCAGGGTCACAAGATAAGCTCGAGCAGAGTTCCGGGAGTCGCGAGACCGGGTTGGTATTTTGCTGGATGGTACACGGCGCCCACAGGCGGAATCAGAATATACTTTACGCATGAATTCACATACGATACGGATCTCTATGCCCACTGGTCTACTGTTCCGGTCACGGGTTATGAAGACCATATCTGGCTGTGGTGCGGAACTCTTGCCATAGGTCTTATCGGCATTTGGACCAGTCTTTCCATGAGGTCAGGAAAACGCAAACGCAAACATGAAAAAGACTGATAGCGGTAAAACAAAAAAGAAAAGTTCTCGCGGAGGAGGGCCCTTCTGGGTGCTCCTCTTTGCGCTTTCAATATTTGTTACATTTGCCTCAGTTGGTAAGATAGCGGAAATTCTTCTTGAAAGATCCCGAAGCTCCGGCGAGTATAAAAAGCTGGAAGAGACCGCGGTAAGCCCTGCTGAAAGCACTGCACCTGTAGAGACAACGCCTTTGACATCTGAGCTTCCTCAGGAGACTCCCGAACCCGATCCGAAGCCTCCTGTAACTGTGGACATGAAACAGCTCAGATCCGATAATCCCGATATCATCGGATGGCTCTACTGTGATGGCACAAATATCAATTATCCTGTCATGCAGGATGATGATAATGATTTCTATATCTCACATCTGCCTGACGGAACAGAGAACGCGTCCGGAAGTCTGTTTGCTGACGCCAGAAACAGCAGTGATTTTTCAGATCCGTATACTTTCATTCACGGGCACAACATGTCTGACGGAAGCATGTTCGGAAAGCTTTCGGACTTTTCAACACAGGAATTCTACGATCAGCACCCCTATATGTTCCTTTTCACAGAGGATAAGGTTTACAGGGTCGATCTCGTCTCAGGCTTTACAGCATCTTATGAAGGAAGGTTTTTCTATCTCGACGGGAGCGAAGAAGCGAGACAGGATCTTATAAATACAGCATTTTCATCATCATATTTTGAAAGCAAATCCGATGCGCCTTCGGAGGACGAGAAGCTTCTGGTCCTCTCGACCTGCGCGTATCAGTATGAGACGGCGAGATTCATACTTCTCGGCGTTTTGAGAGAGGTCAGCTGATGACAGACGATCTGATAACTGTTCTGAATAAAGTTCAGAAGCCGGCGAGGTATGTTGGAGGGGAATACAACCAGATCATCAAGGACAAAAAGGATATCGATGTCCGCGTCGCGTTCTGTTTTCCGGATACCTATGAGATAGGCATGTCCAATCTCGGAATGAGCATACTGTACAAGACGATGAACTCGCTTCCCTTTATCTGGTGCGAGAGAGTTTTCGCGCCCTGGGGAGACATGTACAGGGAAATGAAAGAGAGGCAGCTGCCCCTCTACGGGCTTGAAAGCGGTGATCCGCTTGGAAATTTCGATGTCATTGCATTCTCCGTAGGCTACGAAATGGCCTATACCACAGTCCTTGACATGCTCGATATGTCCGGGATCCCGTACAGAAGGGAAGAGCGCAATGACCTTAAGAACCTTGTGGTCGCAGGCGGAACGATATCCTTGAATCCCGCTCCGATGGCAGACTTTATAGACGTTTTCTTTGTCGGGGAAGGCGAAGAGCTGGACAATGAATTTCTGGCGATTTATAAAGATGCCAAGGATAAGGGTCTGGGCAAGGATGAGTTTTTAAAGAAAGCGTCCAGGATACGCGGCGTGTATGTCCCGGCGCTCTATGATATCGAATACAATGAAGATATGACCATAAAGCGTTTTCTCCCAAAGGAAGACGCGCCCTTTCCTGTCAGGAAAAGAGTCATTGAAGATCTCGACAGTGTCCCGTTCCCGACGGATCCGATAGTTCCGAATACGGAAGTTGTCCACGACAGGATATCCCTTGAGCTTTTCAGAGGCTGTTTCAGAGGCTGCAGGTTCTGTCAGGCAGGCTTTACCTACAGGCCGATCAGAATGAAAGACTCCGAAACACTAAGACGCCAGGGCATTGAGGCGGTCAACAGTACAGGTCACAATGAGATCACGCTTCTGTCACTTTCAACGAGCGATTACTGCGAGCTTGAAAATCTCTGTGACGGGCTTTTGAAATTCTGTGAAGAGAGATCGGTAGGCCTCTCGCTTCCTTCGCTCAGAGTGGACAATTTCTCGATAGATCTTATGGAAAAAGTCCAGAAGGTCAGAAAAAGCGGACTTACCTTTGCAGTAGAGGGCGGAAGCCAGAGACTGAGAGACGCGATCAATAAGAATGTTACCGAAGAGGAGGTCATGAACTCCTGCCGCATTGCTTTTGAAGGCGGCTGGAATACCATAAAGCTATATTACATGCTCGGCCTTCCCACAGAGACTGACGAGGATATCAGAGGAATAGCGGAGATGTCCGATAAAGTACAGTACACTTGGAGGACATATACAAGGAACAGGAAAAGAGGCCTGAAGGTCACCGTCTCGACCTCCTGTTTCATCCCCAAGCCCCATACGCCCTTCCAGTGGGAAAAACAGGTCGGCATGGATGAGTATTTAAGAAAAGTCAATATCCTCAGAGACTCCATCAAAGCCAAGAGTGTCACATACAACTGGCACGACGCTGAGACATCCATCGTTGAAGGGATCTTGTCGAGAGGCGATTTCAGAATTGGAAAAGTTATTGAATCCGTATTCAAAAAAGGCGGAAGACTTGAGGCCTGGTTTGAATACTTCGATCTGAACCGCTGGCTGGAAGCTCTCGATGAGAACGGGCTCAGTCTCGATTTCTATCTCTTCCGGGACAGAGCATATGATGAGGTCCTGCCCTGGGACATTATCGATGTCGGCGTGCTCAAGGGATTCCTTATAAACGAAAACAGGAAAGCCCACAGAAACGAGCTCACAGGAGATTGCGGAGAAAGATGCCTAGGCTGCGGTGCCTTTACTCTTACGGAAGGGGGTTACTGCTATGGAAAAGAAAAGGCTGCGCTTTCAAAAGACAGGTAATATAGCTTTTATATCGCACCTTGATCTCATGCATACCTTCTCCCGTGCTTTTTCAAGGGCCGGGCTGGCTCTTAAGTACTCGGAAGGCTTCAATCCGAGGCCTGTCATGTCTTCGCCTTTCCCGCTTTCCGTCGGTCAGGAGAGCCTTTGCGAGATCCTTGATATTACATTAAAAAATGATATTCCGGACAATGAGATCAAACAGATGCTCTTAAATAAGCTCCCGGAAGGCATTAAGATAACAGACGTATACGATCAGACCGTAAAATCCTCGCTGGCCAAATGGATCGGCGTGCAGTTCCGTCTTAAATATAAGCAGGTCCCCGACAAATGTGAAAACAGGATCAGGGCTTTGTTTGACAGGGAAGAGATAGTGATTTCCAAAAGGACCAAATCGGGAGCACTGTCGGATACGGATATTAAGGGGAACGCTCTTTTCAAATCGTTCGAGCAATCGGAAGACGCCTGCTTGCTCAATACTTATCTCTCCGCCTCGGAGCCCACTGTGAACCCTGTCTCGGTAATCTCAGCTTTTGAAAAATATGACCCGGAGCTGGTTCCTGCCTATTACACGATCACTAGAACGGAACTGTACGACAGGGATCTGAATATATTCAGATAATCATTATAATTTGCATTTTTTTGCCGAAAAAACTTGCAAAGTACTCTGCCTTGTGGTAATATACCAAAGCTTGCGCGAGCAGGCGTTATTACACGGTCCGCTGCACGGAACAAAGAGTCCGGCATGAACGTTTTTGAAAGAGAGATCATATTATGGATCTGGTTCAGGTTTTAAGCGAGCAGTACATGAAGCCCGAACTTCCCGAAATGAACGTCGGTGACACAGTCAGAGTTGACGTCAAGGTCAAGGAAGGCAACCGTGAGCGTATCCAGGCTTTCGAGGGCACCATTATTGCGAAAAAGCACGGCGGGATCAATGAGACGATCACAGTCCGCCGCATCAGCTACGGTGTAGGCTGCGAGAAAGTATTTCCGGTACATTCTCCTTCAATAGCAGCTGTCACGACCGTACGTAAAGGTAAAGTGCGCAGAGCCAAGCTTTATTATCTCCGCGATCGCGTAGGTAAAGCGGCGAAAGTCAAAGAGCGCCTTTGATACCAAACAAAATGAGGTTCCTCAGGGAGCCTCTTTTTGTTAACATAAATTTATTGTTTATTGAAAGCTTATGTGTTAAAATATACTGAATATATATAGCTGAAAGGTTTGCGGATGGTTATATTCGAAAAAGACATAGCAGTCGATATGGGCACTTGCGAGACTCTTGTCTATGAGCAGGGGAGCGGCATAGTTGTCAGGGAACCGACTGTTATTGCTGTTGACAAATTCAGCGGCAAAATGCTTAAAATGGGCAATGAAGCTGAGAAAATGCTTGGCCGTACGCCTGCCAATATAGTTCCGGTCAACCCTATACAGGAAGGCGTCATCTCAGATTATGATCTTGCCGCGCTGATGCTTAGAGAGCTCATCTCCGGAGTCACATCGTTCAGTTTTTTCAAGCCATGTATGCTGATGTGCGTTCCGAGCAGCATTACAGGAGTTCAGGAGAGAGCAGTGATCGACGCCGCCATTGAGGCAGGCGCCAGAAAAGTATATCTTCAGGAGATGGCTGTCGCCACTGCAGTAGGTGCGGGCATCGATCTTTCGAAACCTGACGGACACCTGATCGTCGATATTGGAGGCGGAACTACGGAAGTAGCAATGGTCTCCGGAGGCGGAGTCGTGGCCTGCGAGTCCATAAAGACCGCGGGCGGGACCTTCGACGATTCGATCGTAAAGTTCATCAGATCCAAATACAATCTCCTGATCGGAACAAGAACTGCCGAGGATCTCAAAAAAAGCATCGGTTGCGTCGTTCAGAGAAAAGATATGAGTATAGAAGAGGTCAGGGGAAGAGATCTCGCGACGGGGCTTCCGAAATCCGTCAAGATCACATCCAATGAACTCATCGATGCCTTCGTCGATCCGGTCAACGCAATACTTGACAGTATCCACAGAGTCTTGGAGATCACTCCTCCGGATCTTGTCGGTGACCTGGATGCGAACGGGATCCTGCTTTCCGGAGGCGGTAGCCTTATATACGGAATAGAGAAGGTCGTCGAGAGAAGCACGGGAATCAGAACAGCTGTAGTCGATGATCCGATCTCCTGCACAGCCTATGGCGCCGGGAAGCTCCTTTCAGCGCTCGATGAGATGCAGGACGGTATGATGAATTTCTCCAGAAGAAGAATGCTCAGAGGATAAGATATGGCACTTAAATTCTTCAACAAGCTTACACATTTTTACGAACTCAAGTGCAGTGTTGTGATCGTCGCTGCCGGCACTTCAGAGAGAATGGGAAGAGACAAGATCTCCCTGGCTCTCGGCGGAAAAACTGTACTGGAGAGATGCATCGGCGCGTTTGAGAGCTGCGACGAGATCGATGAGATCGTTGTCGTCACAAGAAGCGAGCTGCTCGAGCAGGTCGCGGATCTCGTTGCGAAGGGCGGCTTCAGTAAGGTGAGCAAGGTCGTGAAAGGCGGGCTTACAAGGCAGGAGAGCGCTCTTATCGGTATCAGTGAGCTCAACGGAAAGACAATGCTTGTCGCCGTACATGACGGCGCGAGACCCTTCGTAAAGGACGAGCTCATCAGATCACTTATAGATTGCGCCTCCCATCACAGAAGCGCTATCCCTGTGATTCCTGTGTCGGATACAGTCAAAGTATGCGAAAACGGAATGGTGACAGGAGATGTTGACAGAGAAAAGCTCTTCCGCGTTCAGACACCTCAGGTCTTTGACAAGGATATCCTGAAAGGCGCTCTTACACACTGCATAGAAAAGAACATCACAGTTACGGATGACAGCAGTGCTGTCGAACTTATGGGGTTCAAACCATATACAGTTGCCGGTGACCCTGAGAACATCAAGCTCACTACCCCCTTCGATATTCTTGTCGGAGAGGCGATACTCAGATCCGGAGGAGAAACGCTTTGAGGATCGGCCACGGATACGATGTTCACAAGCTTGTCGAGGGCAGGGATCTCATCCTCGGCGGAGTTAAGATAGATTACGAGAAAGGCCTTCTGGGTCACAGCGACGCGGATGTTGCCGTTCATGCACTTATGGACGCTCTTCTAGGGGCTGCCGCGCTCGGTGATATAGGACATCTTTTTCCCGACAGCGATGACAGCTATCTCGGGGCGAACAGTATCGGACTTTTGAAACAGGTAAGGCTTGTCCTCCAAAAGCACAGCTATTATATCATAAACGCCGATATTACAATAATCGCGCAGGCACCCAGGATTGCGCCTCATATCGATAAAATGAGAGAAAACATTGCATCCGCACTGCGCACAGACAAAAGCAATGTAAGCGTGAAGGCTACGACCGAGGAAAAGCTTGGGTTTACGGGAGACGGCTCCGGGATATCCGCACATGCCGTTGTATTGATCGATAATATATGAAACTTGCACAGTTTTTTTCCAGCTTTAAAAACCTTATAGCTACGATCGGCTTCTGGGATGTCGTTGACATCCTGACTGTTGCTGCAATTATTTATCTCGTACTTGTATTTGTCAGAAGGACCAATTCACACAACGTTGTGAGAGGCATTGTGATCCTGCTCGTTGTTTTTGCTCTTGCGAATCTCCTGAATCTCAAAATGGTCACATTTCTTCTTCAGAGAACTCTTGAGCTCGGGCTGCTTGCACTGGTCATTATTTTCCAGCCGGAGCTCAGAAGACTTCTTGAACGTATGGGAAGCGGTCTCGGAAGATCCAAATATACATTCGGAAGCACCGTCGATATGGCAATCGCCCAGACAGCTCTTGCCTGCAAGGATATGGCCGAATCGAGGACAGGCGCCCTCATCATCTTTGAGCGCAGCATAAATCTCAACGATATTATCAACACGGGCACTATTATCAATTCCGACGTCACAGCCGAGCTTATCAAGAACCTTTTCTATGACAAGGCTCCTCTGCACGATGGCGCGATCATAATCAGAGACGGCAGAATAATCGCTGCAGGCTGTGTCCTTCCCCTTACAAAGAGCACGAACCTGAGCAAAGACCTCGGAATGAGACACAGAGCAGGTATCGGACTGAGTGAACAGTCCGACGCGATCGTAGTCATAGTTTCCGAAGAGGCCGGTGCTGTTTCGGTTGCCATGAACGGCACTCTGAAGCGCCATCTCGACAATGATACCTTCGAGAAGATACTCAGAAACGAACTGGTTACGGACGAGAAGGCCGAGGACAATTCCGTTACAGCGGTTCTTAAGAAGATATTCAAGCCAAAGAAGAAAGAACAGTCTGATGAAGAAGTTTTATAACAGCAAATTATTTTATGTTATAGTCGCTCTGCTGACATCTTTTGCAATCTGGGTCTATGTTGCCTCAAATGATCAGGATGTCATTTCCAAGCGCTTTGACGGCGTGCGTGTAGAATTTACAGGTGAGGAAACACTGCTCGCGTCTAAGGGCTTTGTGATCATCGATCCGAGCGTGAATACGGTAAGTGTTACACTCTCTGGGCCGAGAAATGTCGTAGGGCTTCTTGAGCCTTCGGATCTGACGGCTTCCGTGGATGTCAGCAAGCTCACTCAGGTCGGATATACCAACCTGACATATTCGATCAAATATCCTTCAAATACCAATGAGGCAAATATCTCTGTCAGAAGAGAAACTCCTCAGGTCATAAGCTTTAATCTGTCTCCGGTCATCGAGAAGACAGTGCCGGTGCGGGGAAGCTTCGACGGGAATACCGCGGAGGGCTATACAGCCGAATCTCCAGTATTTGAGCCTTCGACGATCACTTTAAGAGGCGCTGAAGCGCTGCTCTCAGATATATCCTATGCATGGGTCACATTCGGCGAGGAAGACATCAGCGTTTCATATACGACCGACGTTCCCTTTACCCTGATGGACAGCAAGGGCAATGAATGCTCTGGCACGGGTTTGACGGCCAACGTCGAGACAGTCAAAGCTACTCTGCCTATTCTGCAGATCAAAGAAGTCGCTCTGCGGGCTGAACTTCTTCAGGGCGCCGGAGCGAATACGGAAAATACTAAAGTTACTCTTGAGCCGGCTTCTGTCACTGTGGCCGGAGATTCTGCCATTCTGGCAGGGCTCAATCAGATCACTGTAGCGACCATTGACCTGACCGATTTCTCAACGACCTTCACCGAGAGATATCCGATCACTATAGATAATGAGCTCAGCAACCTCTCGGGAAGCTCTGAGGTCACTGTTACAGTCGAGATAGTCGGGCTTGAGACCGAAAAGTTTACGATTCCTGCTGCAAACCTCGCCTGTACCAATGTGACCAGCGGTTTCACAAGCGATATACTCACCAGAGAGCTGGAAGTCGTCCTCAGAGGCACTCCGGAAGATCTTTCATCCGTCAAAGCAGAGAATCTCCGCGCTGTCGCGGATCTTACGGACTACAACGAGTCAGCTGGAACATATATCGTTGACGTAAAGATATATGTGGACGGAGCCAGCAATGTGGGAGCTGTAGGCGACTACCAGATTTCGGTCGAGCTTAAGAAGGGATAGAAATGAGACAGGAAGCCGTTCTGACAAAATTACTTGATCACAATATGGCGGAGGTCGCCGTCACGAGAATGACAGCCTGCGGAAGCAACTGCCCGAGTTGTGAGAGCTGCATCTATCAGGGTGAGATAAAGACCATCGCCAGAAACGATATAGACGCGAGACCCGGTGATGCCGTTTTGATCGAGAGCAAAAGCTCCTATGTGTACAAGGCAGCATTTCTGGTCTATGTTATTCCGATAGTCCTGATGATCCTTATGTACGCCTTGGCATCACTTGTTTTCAAATCTGAAGGAATCTCAATTGTATGCGCTTTTCTCGGCATAATCCTCGGCGGAATCGTCATTGTTCTTACCGAGCGCAAGAGAAAAACTGCCATTGATTTTTCGATAGTCGATTTTAATGAGGAGAAGAAATTCAATGGTTAAAAGCATGACAGGCTACGGAAACGCAAAGATATCAAAAGACGGCGTGACCGTTTCAGCGGAGCTGAGAAGCGTAAACAACAGATATTTCGACTGCAGTGTCAAAATCCCGAGAAATTTCATTTTTGCGGAAGACAGCGTCAGGTCCAAGGTCAAGGAACATATCTCAAGAGGAAAGATCGACGTATTCATAAGCATAGAGTTTGAAGACCTCGCCTCAAATGAGATCACCGTCAATGACGCACTTTTAAAGGAATATATAAACGCCCTGGATCATATATCGGAAATCCTGGGCAAAGAATCGGATCTGGATCCCGTGAGCGCAAGCCGCCTTCCGGATGTTTTGGTCAGCAAAAGAAGAGAGACTGATGAGGATTTTATCCTCTCACTCATCCTTGAAGCTCTTGAGGAAGCTCTGCTCAAGTATGACTCAATGAGATGCACAGAAGGCTTGAAGCTTAAAGAAGATATCCTGGGGAGACTGTCGGTCATCTCCGGTTACGTAGCCGTTGTTGAGAATAATTCTGTCGAGACAGTTAACGAATACCAGAAACGCCTTAAGGAGAAGATCACTTCCGTTCTGGAGAACATGGAATACGACGAGAACCGGGTCCTTCAGGAGGTCGCCATATTCGCGGACAGAATAGCTGTCGACGAGGAGACCGTAAGGCTCAAAAGCCATATAAGCCAGATGACCTCGATGCTGGAGGATAAGAATCCTGTTGGCAAGAAACTTGATTTTCTCATTCAGGAATTCAACAGGGAGGCCAATACGATAGGCTCCAAATGTCTCAATTCGGATACCGCCCATGTTGTCGTGGATATCAAATGCGAGATCGAAAAGATCCGCGAGCAGATACAGAATATAGAATGAAGTTTTTGAACATAGGCTTCGGGAATCTTGTAAATCCCGACAGAGTCCTCAGCATCACGGAGCCCGATTCGGCGCCGATCAAAAGATTCATACAGGACTGCAGGGAGAAAGGAACGCTGATCGACGCTTCCTTCGGCAGGAGCACCAGG
The DNA here is from genome assembly GCA_017430455.1 of Oscillospiraceae bacterium. Taxonomy (GTDB): domain Bacteria; phylum Bacillota; class Clostridia; order Oscillospirales; family Oscillospiraceae; genus Limivicinus. The sequence continues at coordinate 122,832 of JAFRMX010000023.1, read as the reverse complement.
TCCGTCATCTTTTCCGATTGCGGGTATGTTATTCTCTCGAGTATTTCTCCGGAGGTGCTTTCCGGAAGATTAAATGAAACAGAGGAGATTGGAAATAATGGTTGAAAAAGGAAGGCTGTATGTTGTCTCCGGGCCCTCAGGGGTTGGAAAGAATACCGTAATTGACAAAGCGATCGCGGGAAGAGATGATATATGCTTTTCCACATCTGTTACGACCAGGAAACCCAGAGAGGGTGAAATAGACGGAGAGGACTATTTCTTCGTAGACCGGGAGACCTTCGACAAAATGGTCAGAGACGGGGAGCTGCTTGAGCACGCCACTTATGTGTCAAACGGCTACGGTACTCCGAAAGCCTTTGTTGAAGAAAAGATCTCGCAGGGTATGAGCGTTATCTCCGACATAGATGTCCAGGGCGGGAGACAGATCAAAGCCGCGACGGATTATTCGGTTTTGATATTTATAGTAACCCCGACCATGGATGAGCTCAGAAAGCGTCTGGAAGCCAGAGGCACAGAGACCGAAGAGAGTATAAGATCCAGACTTGAAAGGGCAAAGGCAGAGTATGCGGAAAGTATTGACTACGATTATATAATAGTCAATGACGATCTCGATACGGCTGCTGAAGAAATGAAGGCTATCTTCACTGCTGAAAAATGCAGATACAAAAACAGAGAATTTTATTTGAAAGAGGTTTGATACAATGATGCTTTATCCTCCTGTTGCCGATCTCGTAGACAAAACAGGCAGCAGATACCAGCTCGTGAACCTGGTGGCAAGAAGAGCCCGCACTCTTTCTGCCCAGGCACAGGAAAGAGAGGAGACTCCGGAAAAGAAACCTGTCTCCGCTGCGATCGACGAAGTCTACACTGGAAAACTCTCAGTTAAAAAGTAAGCGGGGCGCGCAAACCCCGCTGCTTTTGCTTTTTGTCTTTTTATGCTGATTGCAACCGTAGCTGTCGCCGATTCCGACTACAGTTTTGATAAGCCGTTTTCATATTTGATCCCTGATGATTTCGCTGATAAAGTGATGACGGGGGTCAGGGTGCGTGTTCCGTTTTCAAAGAACAATCACCTCTCGGACGGCGTAATACTGGAAGTGATGAGATCCGGTGATACGGAAGGGCTCAAGTCCGTTCATTCTGTTCTCGATGCTGCTCCAATGTATACCAAGGAGCAGATCGCGCTGGCCGTATTCATGAGAAACAGGTATTTCTGCACTCTCTTCGACGCTCTCCGTGTCATGCTGCCTACGGGATTCTGGTTCAATATCAAAGGCGACCGCAGGATCAAAGACAAAGATATAAAATGTGTCGAGCTCAATACGGATCCCGATGAAGCCCTGAGTATCGCTGATGGGAAGAAGAACAAAGCCCGTCTTCAGAGCGCTGCTTTAGAGCTTCTTGCGACTTTCGGACAGCTTCCCGTAAAAGATCTCCAAGAGATCACCGGAGCGACCTCCTCGACTTTAAACGCGCTGGAAAAAGCCGGACTTATTAAGTTTGTATACGCCGGTCAGTTCGACACCTTTATAAATGAGAAGGTTACAGGCGAGCTTCCGCCGCTCTCCGACGGACAGAGAGAGGTCTTTAACGGCCTTAAAGAGAAGACCGGCTCAGGCTTCAGCGTGAATCTTGTCCACGGTGTCACGGGCAGCGGTAAAACGATGATCTATCTGCACCTTATAATGGACAGCTTCCTCTCCGGAAAATGCGCCGTGCTGCTTGTTCCAGAGATCTCACTGACCCCGCAGATGATCGCCTTTTTCTCAAGGTATTTCGGAAACAATATCGCCGTACTGCACTCGGGCCTGAGCGCGTCCGAGAGATGCACGGAGTGGAAGAAGATCAAATCAGGGCTTGCCCGGGTAGTTATCGGAACCAGAAGCGCGGTCTTCGCGCCTGTAACAGATCTCGGACTCATGATAATAGACGAGGAGAATGACGACTCCTACAGGTCCGAGAACAACCCCAGATACAGCGCGAGGGAAGTCGGAGAGTATATCTGCTATAAGAGGGGAGTTCCCCTCATCTTAGGCAGCGCCACTCCCGATCTGACTACGAGATACAAAGCTCAGAGGGGAGACTACGGATACTTCAGGCTCAGTGACCGCTATAACAGGCTGTCGCTTCCGGAGGTCATGACAGTGGACCTCAGGGAGGACATGGCCAACGGTAATATGAGCGACATAAGCTTTACGCTCAGGGATGAGATAGAGAAGAACCTGCAAAACGGTGAACAGAGCCTTGTCTTTATCAACAGAAGAGGCTCACACAAGCTCGTGACCTGCCCCGACTGCGGATTCATATACAAATGCCCCAACTGCAGCATATCACTGACACACCACGCGAATAACAACAGGCTCATCTGCCACTACTGCGGATATACGAGAAGACTCGACTCCAGATGCCCCGATTGCGGAGGGGAACTCGGATTTTTCGGAAGCGGCACGCAGAGGATAGCTGAGGAGCTTACTGAGCTCTTCCCGGATACAGAGATCCTCAGAGCCGATACGGATACACTGTATGAATACGGCTCGCATGACAAGCTTTTCGGGACATTCATCGATGAGAAGATCCCGATAATGGTCGGGACTCAGATGATTTCAAAAGGCCTGAACTTCGAGAACGTCACGCTGGTCGGTATAATCTCGGCAGACCAGAGCCTCTACGCGGGTGACTATAAGGCAGAGGAGCGCTGCTTCTCGCTGCTCACTCAGATAATAGGCAGAAGCGGCAGGGCAAAGGTCCCGGGCAGAGCTGTGATACAGACCTTCACTCCGGACAATCCGGTCATCAGGTTTGCAAGCGCTCAGGACTACGATTCCTTCTATGAGCATGAGATAAGCTTCAGAAAGCTTCAGGGCTCGCCGCCCTTCTCGGAGATATTCTCGCTCACAGTCTCGGGGCTATCGGAAGACGCCGTTTTGAAAGCGGTCGCGTACCTGAGATCCTACCTTATAAACAAAAAGAGCATTCCGGACCTCCGCGTCCTCGGCCCTTCTCCGATGCCTGTCTACAGGCTGAACAGGAGATACAGGCACAGGCTCTATCTGTATACAAACAGAGCCAGCGAGCTCAGGAAGCTCCTCAGCGATGTGCTTGTTTATTGCAGATCGGAATCGCTCTTCAAGGGCGTAAGCGTTTACGCGGAACAAAATCCTTCAGATTGAGGTATAAGATATATGGCACTCAGAAATATAATTACAAAAGAAGACCCCTCGCTCTATAAAACAAGCAGGGTCGTTGAAAAGTTCGATGCCAGACTTCACACGCTTCTCGACGACATGAAGGAGACCCTTCTGGCTTCCGGAGGCGTCGGCCTTGCCGCGCCTCAGGTAGGAGTACTCAAGAGAGTCTGCCTGGTCATGGAGACGAATGTCGAAGAGGGGCAGGAAGAATATGTGATCGAGCTGATAAATCCCGAGATAATCGAAGCGGAAGGCGAGCAGGAGGGCCCCGAGGGCTGCCTTTCTTTTCCCGAGGAATACGGGATCGTCAGAAGACCCGCAAAGGTCACGGTCAAAGCACAGGACAGAAACGGCAAGTTCTTCGAGGTGACAGGTGAGGGCCTGACAGCCAGATGCTTCTGCCATGAGACGGATCACCTTGACGGTATAGTCTTTACCGAGCTCGCGGAGAGGATGCTCGACCCGAGCGAGCTTCGCGCACCTGAAGAGAAAGAAGAGACAGAAAAAGCTTGAAGACAGTATTCATGGGGACCCCGGACTTTGCAGCAAAGTCCCTGGAGGCTCTTATAGAAAACAAATACGAGGTCGCTGCTGTCTTTACCAAGGCCGACAAGCCCGTCGGCAGAGGTATGAAGACGGAGTTTTCACCGGTAAAGAAGCTCGCGCTTGAAAACGGTATCAAAGTATACCAGCCTGTCAAACTCAGGGATGAGTCGATATACGATACGATCAGGGAGATCGCTCCCGATATCATTATCGTTGTAGCTTACGGGAAGATAATCCCGCCCGAGATACTTGAGATCCCGAAATACGGCTGTATAAACGTGCACGGCTCGCTCCTGCCCAAATACAGAGGCGCGGCTCCGATACAGTGGTCCGTATTAAACGGGGACAGGATCACCGGAGTCACAACGATGTATCTGAGCGAAGGCATGGATGAGGGCGATATTATCCTCAAAGAGGAGACGGAGATCGGGGAGTTCGAGACAGCTGGAGAGCTTTTCGACCGGCTTATGGTCATGGGCGCGGATCTGCTGATAAAGACTCTGAAACTCATTGAAAACGGAACTGCTCCCCGCATTCCCCAGGACCACAGCGCCGCTACATACGTCAAGCAGCTCGACAAGTCGCTGTGCCCGATAGATTTCACAAAAGCGCCGAGAAGTTGCATAAAACAGATCTACGGCCTTCAGCCCTGGCCTGTCGCTACGATCAGTAACGGGGATATCACATACAAGGTCTGGTCCGCGAAGTACACCGATACTGAGACGAAACTTGCTCCCGGAACTGTCATCTCCTCGTCAGATGAGGGGCTCGAGGTCGCCTGCGGAGATAACGGCAGTATAATCATAACCTCGATCCAGGCGCCCGGGAAAAAGAGGATGGATTACGCCGATTTCCTCAGAGGCCATAAAAGCTTCTCGGCCGGCGACGTACTTAGATGAAAGAGAAGCTCCCGTCTCACGCGAGGATCGCGGCTGTCTCGGCTTTGAACAGCTGCCTCTACAAAAACGCTTTTTCCCAGAGCGAGATAGAGAAGAATATAGCGAAATACACGCTTGCTCCGAACGACGCTTCGCTCTTTACCAGGATATTTCTCGGAACGCTCCAGAACCTGTATGTCTGCGATCGTCATATAAAAGCATATTCGGACAGAAGCACAGACTCGCTGGACAATACAGTCAGATCCATTCTCGAAACGGCATTTTACCAGCTACTATTTCTCGATAAGGTGCCCGCGAGAGCAGTTGTAAATGATGCTGTTTCTCTGGCGGGATACTTCAGGCTGAAAAGCTCCTCCGGTTTTGTAAACGCGGTGCTCAGAAGCTTCCTGAGAGAGCCTGAAAAGGTGAGTATTCCGATGAGAGAGGAGACCGCGCGATTTCTTTCCGGGCAGTACTCGGCGCCAGTATGGCTCTGTGACAGACTGATAAATGAGAGAGGCTTTGAAACAGCCGAGGCTTTTCTGAAGGCGTCACAGGATGAGCCGGATATATTTGTAAACGCGAATACCCTTAAGGTAAGTTCCGAGGACTTTGAAAAAGAGCTCTCCGGATATCTTGGCGACAGATCGGAGTACGCTGAAAACTGCTGGAAACTGAAGGCCTCCGGCAATATAAGAAAGCTCCCGGGATATGAAGAGGGACATTTCTATGTCCAGAATCCATCGGCCAAGGCAGTTTCACATTTGGCGGATATAAAGCCCGGAGACAGTATACTCGACGCCTGCGCGGCTCCCGGAGGGAAATCTGTCACATCCGCGATCAAAATGCGGAATTCGGGAAAGATCCTCTCCTGCGATATAAGTGAAACGAAGCTCAGGCGTATCGAAGAGAATGCCTCCCGACTCGGGATCGATATTATAGAGACGCGCTGTATGGACGCTTCCGTATTCTGTCCGGAGTTTTATGAGAGCTTCGACACGGTTATAGCCGATGTGCCCTGCAGCGGGCTCGGAGTAATAAAGAGCCGCCCCGAGATAAAATACAAAAAGGAAGAAGAAATCGCGGCGCTTCCCGCAATACAGAAAAGGATCGCGCTGAATCTCAAAAAATATGTCAGAGCCGGCGGACAGCTTTTATATTCCACATGTACTGTGCTGAAGTCCGAAAACGAGGATCTGGTTCGCAATCTGCTTGAGGAGTCTCCCGAACTGACTCTTGAAAATGAGATGCTCTTCCTTCCGACTGACGGCGAAAGCGACGGATTTTACATTGCTGTACTGAGAAAGGGCAAATGAAGACCAATATTGTCTCTCTCTATGAGGACGAACTTGAAAACCAAATAGTCTCAGCGGGTTTTCCGAAATACCGCTCTGCCCAGATCGCAGGCTGGCTTAAAAAGGGCGTCAGGGATTTCGGCACCATGTCGAATCTCCCGGCAGATCTCAGGAGCTTTCTGAAAGAAAACTTCTCGATCTATGAGCCTGTGAAGATCTCGAGCTATGTTTCGTCCGAGGACGGAACACGCAAGTACCTGTGGAAGCTTGAGGACGGAAACGCTGTCGAGACCGTTTTAATGAGATACAAATACGGCGATTCCGTCTGTATATCCACACAGGTGGGCTGCAGACAGGGCTGCGCGTTTTGCGCGTCCACTCTCGGAGGCCTGGTAAGGAATCTTGACGCCGGAGAGATGCTTGACGAAGTCCTCTTCACCGTCAAGGAGTCCGGAGGAACGCTTCACAGCATAGTTCTGATGGGAATAGGGGAGCCTCTCGACAATTTCGATAATGTCTCCCGTTTTCTGAAGCTCATCAATTCGGACAAGGGAATGAATCTCGGCTCGAGACACATCACGCTCTCAACCTGCGGGCTTATCGACCGCTTCGACGAGCTGGCGGATCTGAAGATGCAGTTCAATCTGGCCATATCTCTTCACGCGACAGACGACGAGACCCGCAAAAAGATAATGCCTGTCGCGAACCGTTTCAAATTCGACGATGTCATAGAGGCGGCGAGAAACTATTTCCTTAAAACAGGCAGAAGGGTCACCTTCGAGTACTCGCTTATAAAGGGCGTAAACGATTCGCCCGCTCAGGCTGAAAAGCTCGCGCAGATCGCGCTCTATGTACAGGCCCATGTAAATCTTATAGGGCTCAACTATGTCGAGGAGAGAGCTCTGCTTCCCACTGATGACAAAGACATAAAGATATTCTATAATATACTGAAAAACAGAAATGTTCCCGTTTCAATAAGGAGAAAGCTCGGGAGCGATGTAAACGCCTCCTGCGGGCAGCTCCGGAGAAGTTTTGCGAAACAAAAATCGGAGGTTCAGCGGTAAAAGCAGATGAGATCTTACGGTTTGACTGATAAGGGATCCGTCAGGGAAGAAAATCAGGACTGTTTCAAAATCGAATACATAAAGCCGCAGAAGTTCACCCTCGCCGTACTCTGTGACGGAATGGGCGGCTCGAACGGCGGAAGCATCGCGAGCTCGCAGTCTCTGGAGACATTCTCGGACAGCGTTCTCTCGAAGCTTTCCTCAAGGAGAAGGACGAAGTACAACATAAAAGAAGTCCTTCTTGACGCCTGCAGGACCGCCAACAGTTTCACCTATGAGTTCTCCATGTTCGACGACTCGCTCTCCGGTATGGGAACGACGCTCGTCGGAGGAATAATCAGGGACAACGGAGAATGCCACATAGTCAACGTAGGGGACAGCAGAGCCTATTATCTTTCCAGAAAGACGAGGACGATCCGCCAGATAACGAGGGACCACTCTCTTGTCGAGGAGCTCATAGAGTACGGAGCGATCACCAGAGAGCAGGCGAGGACCCATCCCCAGAAGAACGTTATAACAAGGGCTGTCGGCTCCGAGCCTGAGGTCGAGCCGGATTATTACGATCTCATGCTTCTGGACAACGATGTTCTGATCCTCTGTTCGGACGGGCTCTCGAATATAGTCCGCGAGTGGGAGATCCTTGACTTCGCGCTCGAGTACGAGACTCCGGAACTGATAGTCAAATCGCTTATGAACCTCGCGCTCTACAGGGGCGCCAGAGACAATGTTACGATAGCTGCGGTCTGCAGATAGAAAAGCTTATGGATAACAACACTGAAGTAACCGAAGTAACCGAAAAAAAGGACAAGTACATAGGCACGGTCCTCGCGAAGAGATACGGGATCCTGGAACAGATCGGCGAGGGCGGAATGGCCAGGGTCTACAAGGCCATAGACAACCGCCTCAACAGATTCGTCGCGGTCAAGATCCTGAAGGACGAGTATATGCAGGATGAGGAGCTCAAACGCAGGTTCGCCTCCGAGTCCCACGCGGTCGCGATGCTCTCGCACCCGAATATAGTCTCGGTCTTCGACGTAAGCCATGATGACGATCTGGAGTATATCGTCATGGAACTGGTCGACGGCATAACGCTGAAGCAGTATCTGAGCCGCAAAAACGGCCTCTCCTGGAAGGAGACAGTGCACTTTGCGAAGCAGATCGCGAAGGCTCTTTCCCACGCGCACGAGAGGAGCCTTATCCACCGCGATATAAAGCCTCAGAATATCATGCTCCTGCTCGACGGAACGATCAAGGTCGCTGATTTCGGTATTGCCGCGCTCGAGAACGAGACTGACAGGGATTCGGGCGAGGATCTCTCCACCTCGGCCTTTGGCTCCATATATTACATCTCTCCAGAGCAGATCAAGAATTCGCCCGTGGATGCGAGAAGCGATATCTATTCTCTCGGGATCGTAATGTATGAGATGCTCACCGGAGTTCTGCCCTATACCGGAGATTCCTTCGGGGAGATCGCCGTAAAGCACATGAATTCCGAGCCCATCGCCATAGAGGACCTCAATTCCTCCGTTCCCGAGGGGCTCATAGACATCACTATGAAGGCCATGGAGCGCGATATAGACAAGCGCTACCAGAGCGCCGAGGAGCTCATAGCGGACCTCGACAGCTTTTCCCGGGAGAACTCCCTGAAGGACCAGTCGAAGTACTACTACGACGAGGAGCTCGAAGAATCCGATATTCCTCCGGTGACCGCTCCGGGTGAGCTCTCCAAGGACGCTTTCGAGAGAAGAAGAATAAGGTCGAGAAAGGTGAGCTTCCTTTCCGGTGCCTTCCTGGTTATCCTTTCGACTGTCGCTCTCTTCGGTCTTATCTGGAACTACTGGCTCGGTGAGCTGTTTAAGAGCTCCGAGAGATACCAGGTGCCCGATTTTACCGGCAGGATCTATACGGATTTCATTACGGATCCGAATATCACGAAGATATATAAGTTCAAGCTCAAATACAATGTGGATCTTACGCATGAATACGGCACGGTCCTCGAACAGTCCCCGCCGGCGGGCAGAAACGTAATGCTCTCCGATAACGGAATCAATGTGTCTCTGACTATTGCCTCCGGCCTCACGCTTACAGATGTTCCGAACGTGGTCGGGATGGACTACAGGGAGGCGCAGCTCCAGCTCGAGAACGCGGGATTCAAGGTCAGTATCGAAAGCGGGATCTCGGAGACTGTGGAGAAGAACAATGTCATCTCCACAAGCCCCTCGGCCGACGAGCAGCTCAGCCCGGGATCCGTCGTCTATATAACCGTGAGCTCCGGAAACGAGGCGTCCTACACGACGGTTCCGAATCTCATAGGCTATACGGAGAACTCGGCCTACAGCAAGCTCGACTCCTGCTGCCTCAGCGTAGGCACGGTCGAGCGTGTCGAGAGCGATCTCGAGCCCGGTACGGTCATCTGGCAGAATATCGAGGCATACACCGAGATCGAAGAGTTTTCGAAGATCAGCCTCAGAGTATCCACCGGGCCTTCTCAGGCTCTTCTGGAGGCTGAAGCCGCTGGAGTGCCTGAGGGATGACGGAAGGCAGAGTAGTCAAGGCTTTAAGCGGCTTCTTCTACGTTCAGGCGGGAGAAGAGATATATACATGCACCTCCAGCGGTAAGCTTAAGTACGGAAATACTGTTCCTCTCGTAGGAGACAGAGTGGAGATAACCTTATCCGCGGGGCATACCGGCTCTGTCGAAAGCATACTTCTCAGAAAAAACTCTCTGATAAGGCCTGCAGTCGCGAATATCGACAGTATGGTCTTTCTAGCGTCAAACGTAAACCCCGTCACGGATCCTCTGCTTATCGACAGAATGTCCGTAATAGCGGAATATTTGGGCTGCGAATTCGTCCTCATTATCAACAAGATGGATCTCACCGAAGAGGACGCGTTCGGAAAGATCTACGAGGATATCGGCTATAAGGTCTTCAGGACTTCGGCCGCAAAGAATACCGGAATAAAAGAGACTGACTCTTACCTGAGAGGGAAGACCTCGGTCCTTACGGGAAACTCCGGCGTCGGCAAATCGAGCATACTCAACGCGATCAATCCGCGGCTGAGTCTGAAAACGGGCGAGGTGAGCGAAAAGCTCGGGCGCGGGAAGCACACGACGCGCCATGTGGAGATGTTCGAGATAGCCCCCGAAACCTTTATAATAGATACTCCGGGCTTTGCCTCCTTCGATATCTCGATGATCAGCGCAATAAAAAGCACCGAGCTCCAGGGCTGCATGAAGGAATTCGGCCCCTTTATCGGCTCCTGCAGATATTCGGACTGCAATCACATCTCAGAGCCCGGCTGCAGCGTGAGGGATGCAGTTAAAGAGGGGAGCATATCCGAAAGCCGCTACGCCTCATACAGAAAGCTCTTCGAGTTTCTCAAGGACTCCGAGGCAAGACAATACTGATATTTTTTAAAAGAAGGCACAGATTAATGAAAAAACTCTGTCTGGTTCTGGCTATACTGCTCGTATTTCTCTCGGGCTGCGCTTCAAAGACCGAAACGGTCAGCCGCCTCGATTCGCTTGCAGGGGACTGGGTCATCGAACCGGAAGCAACGACCTCAAACCTCAAAAACTACGATGACATCTATACTATGTTCGGCTCGGGACTTCGCGAGTTCGGCGCGGAGCTGAAGATAACGAAGGAAGAGGACAAGACCCTTCTCAGCGGATTCATCGGAGCCGCGTTCTTCTGCGAGGGCGAGCTGACTGAGGATGAGTCCGGAATACACTTCACGGGGAAGGACGCCTTTGACGAAGACCTTACTTTTGATATCAAGACGGAAAACGACGAGCTGACTCTGATCTCTTTCCCTGTATTCGACGAAACGGTGTACTGGGCGAAGAGGAATTAAAAGGCAATACAGCTGCAATAAAAAATGTCGCCTGAACGGCGACATTTTCTTTATATCCGGATAGGATCTCTCAGAAAGAAACAGGCAGATCGGCAGAAGAGGGGGAAAGCAGCCAGACAAATCCGTATGGAGGAAGCTCCCATGTACCGATAAGATCAAGTTCTTTGCCGGTAAGCAGATCAAGATGCTTTCCGAGCGACCGCAGATCGGCGTGCTGCCACTGATCGCTGAAATTGTATACCATAGTAAGCACTTGTCCGTTGAGTCTGCGTTTGACTCCGAGCAGGGCGTTATTGCCGGCTTCAAAGCATTTCACATCAGCCGCGGAAGAGAATATCTCATGATCACGACGAATGCGCTCTAACCGCTTCAGCCCTTGGAACAGCCTGCCCTGGCGGGTGTTCTCGTCATAACGCAGCCCAGCCTGATTCCAGGGGAAAGCTCCTCTGTGGAGATAACGGCTGTCGTCAGCCTTCAGCGGATCGTCGTGATAACTGTAGTCGTTGAGCTGACCTATCTCGTCTCCGGCGTACAGGATCGGAACGCCGCTTTGCGACAAAAGCCAGGCATGCAGCATCAGATCCCGCTGAATGGCAAGATCGAGCGCGGAGAGATCACCATCGGCCGCCTCTATACCTAGCAGAGACGCGGCGGTACCGCAGAGGCGCGCGTCTCCAAGACGGGGATCGTCGTTATATCTCTCTCCGCGTGAGAAGCTGCCGGGGATCTCTCCGGTGAAAAAAGCGTTGAGATATGCTTTATGCGGAACTTCCTCCATCCCGAACCGGTGGAGGAACGGGTAGTCCAGTCCCCAGCCTATATCGTCATGGCAGCGCAGATAGTTCAAAAACACATAGTCTTTCGGCAGAGCCGCGACCGTGTCTGTCTGCCTGCGCAGAAGTCTTGTATCGCGCGTAGCCACAGTGTGCCAGGTGGTACACATTGTGGTGGCGTTATAGAGCATATGGCATTCCGGACTGTCTACAGGGCCGAAGTAAGGGGCAAGCTTTTCCGGGGCCATCACTACTTCGCCAAGCAAAAGGACAGAAGGACAGACGATCTCACAGATCAGTCTCATAAGGCGAACGATGCTGTGTACCTGCGGGAGGTTGCGGCAATCAGTTCCGAGCTCCTTCCAGATATAGGGAACCGCGTCAACGCGTATGACGTCTATGCCTTTGTTTGCAAGAAACAGCATATTATCCGCCATGGCGTTGAATACGGCGGGATTTGCATAGTTCAGATCCCACTGATAGGGATAAAAAGAGGTCAGTACATATTTCTGTATATCTTCAAGGTAAGTGAAATTACCCGGAGCAGTAGTGGGGAAGACCTGCGGGACATGTTTTTCATATTCATCAGGGATCCGGCGATCGGAATAAAAGAAGTAATAGTTTTGATATTCCGGATCACCTGCCCGTGCTTTCTTCGCCCAGATGTGCTCCTCGCTGGTATGATTCATGACAAAATCCATACAGACGGAGATTCCCTGAGCATGGCAGTCATCTGTCAGTTCGACCAGATCTTCCATCGTCCCCAGCTGAGGTTTGACCTTGCGAAAGCTGGCTACCGCGTATCCGCCGTCGCTCCGGCCGTCCACCATATCGAGAAAGGGCATCAGATGCAGATAATTAACGCCGCACTCACTCAGATAGCCGAGCTTTTCTTTCACACCGCGGAGTGTTCCCGCAAACTGATCCACATAAAGGCACATACCGAGCAGATCATTTCCTTTATACCAGTCCGGATCTTTTTCCCGGCTGAGGTCACGACGCTTCAGTTCCTCTCTCCGGCTTTCGTAACGTTCGCGCAGCGTTTGATGGAGTTCATCCAGCGCCTGTTTCCGGTCGGGATATAGCGAAAGGTAGAGCGTATTCAGTTCTGTTTCGCGGCTTTCAAGCCGACGGGCAAACTCGGGCTGCATCATGCTTCCTCCATCAGATAACTTAAATAGCTGATAACACTGTCTATGCGCGGGCTGTTGGCGATGACGCCCAGATATACCGGTTCGTCAAACCCTGCATTTTTTAACAGAGCTATATCTGTCAGCTCAAGGCCGTTGGTCACGGTCTCCGTTATAATTTCATGTGTATCGGCCTCTCCCAGCTGCCACTCTATTGAATTGTCTGAAATCACAACTTCATTGGATGTTAGAAAAGGGGAGAGTTTCTGCCAAAGATCCGGATCGAGACCCGGAGACTTTTCATCGATCGGGAGCAGATATGCCCTGGCAGAGAGGGCGTCATACGCTTCGCGGTTCATCAGGACCAGATCCAGCTCCTGAGACTGGATAGCTGCCATGAGTTTCATCTGGGAAGCATAGGCGTACTGGTGGTTGAGCGTATCAGCGTTTTCCGACAGATAGAGGTCGCGATACAGATAAATCTCCTGCCGCTTAAGATCGGCCCCAGATTTTTGCAGATAAGCTTCAGTCAGATCATCCGCAAGATCATCGCCTACAGCAACATTGGCAAAGGCGAGATAGAGGACAGGCTCCTTCTTTGCCAGCTGACGGTGCAGAGCCGAACCGAGGATCGCAAGTACGATAAGGCCGAGCAGGATCGGCCATTTATAATAAGTAAAGATATGCTCCCGCTTTTTGGCAGGAGACATCGCACGAAAAGCCGCCCGCCGGGCGGCTTTTTCTTCTTTACTGTATTTCATGATTCTTTCTCCTCCCCGGCCTCTTCCGGAGCTTGTGAGACGGAGAGAAGGACCCCGTTCAGCAGCCAGGCGCTTATCAGCGCACAGAGACCTTCGCCGAAGATAATCAGCGGCGTGAACCAGGCAACCACTGCAAAAAACATCGCGAAGTGTATGACAATGATCAGAATCGTAGCGAACAGATAGTGGGTCCCGATCAGGAAAGCATTTTTCAGCATCGCCCGATCAGTATTCCGTACACTCGCCAGAAGCGGAAAGACATAGAGGAGCTCGATCACATACAGTACAGCTGCAGCAATGACGATGGCCAAAACCAGTGTCCAGATCACGGCGGCCGTTCCGGAGCTGCTCTGGCGAAGATAATGAAGAATATATCCGTCTCCGGCCAGAAGAAGCCCGAAGCCGAGCAGAATCAGCCACAGCCGGGTCGCCTGCCTGAAGTTTTCCCTGAACGAACGGAAGAATAAGGTGGTCACATAGCCTTCTTCACTGCGAACGATCTTGAGGGAGGTGTAGTAAAGGGCTGTCGTAGAAGCTCCGATCGTGAAGATCGGGATCGAACATATAAACCACAGTATATTCAGCATACAGGCATAACACAGCTTCAGAAGCAGCTGGCTGAACTTGCTCTCATAAGAAAAAAATCTCATGCATGTTCTCCACAGTTATGATTGGGTGGACTCCCGCTCGATCAGATCCGTTTGCGTATATACGGTGCGGAAATCCAGAGACGGTTCCTTAATACGCGAGAGGAGCAGCTGCAGAGCCGAAAAAGCCATGACCTGCGTATGAATATGCACTGTGCTCAGGGGAGGACGGCTCATTCGCGATTCAGCCGAATCATCAAACCCGAAGATCATCACATCCTCCGGGACCTTTACACCTCGTTCCGCCAGGATCCGGAGCACATCTACGGCAATGAAATCATTTGCGCAGACGAAGAGCTCGGGCAGATCCTTTATACGGCCGAGCACTTCCGCCAGGTCAATAAAGCTGTTGTATTTAAGAATATATTTTTCCCCGACATTGATCCCGTTCATCTGTAAAGTAAAACGGAAGGAGCCGTAGCGCTCGTAGAAGGACTGGCAATGTTCGTAATCGCCGACAAAGCCGAAGCTCCGGACTCCTTTTTTGATCATTTCATTAAGAAAACGCGAGATCTCTGTAAAGCTGTCCATATAAAGCTGATCGGCAGGCAGCGAGTAACCGTCTCTTTTGCACGGGCCGTCCACAAACAGGGTCGGAATGCCGAGGCCGCAAACCATTAAATCGTAGCTGCGGTCAAACATCTCGATGCAGATGATCGCGCTGACCCGCGAAGGGTCGAAGGCGGAGGGCAGAGTCTGTGACTTCAGGTTTTCCTCCGTGACCCGATATGTGTTGAGAATATAACCCAGCTGGGAAAGCTCGCGCTGGAATTTGTCCAACATCAGAGAGGCAAAGTGCGAAGTGTTGAGAAAGGCGGTCGTCAGCAACGCAACTTCGCCTGCAAAGCCGGCAGCGCTTGAATTTAAAGCCGTCGGTTCGAAATTGCGCAAAGTCGCCAGAGTGCTTACATAAGAGAACTGCTTATAGCCCATTTCTATGGCCTTTTGCAGTATCTTCTCGCGTGTGTCGTCAGCGATCCCATCCGAGTTGTTGATGGCCTTGGAAACGGTGTTGCGTGAAACACCAAAGGCGTCTGCAATATCCTGGATCGTCACTTTCTTCATTATCATCACCAATTTTACTTTATTTGTAAAAATATTATCATATAGCGAGTGCATATGTCAAATATATGAATATGTGAATTGTGCATTTGTAAAGTAAAAAAGTTCCGAATCAGAACGATTTGCCTTGTTATACAAAATTGCAAATATGCTGTCAGCAAATAATTGTACAAACTCCAAATAATGATTGACACATAAATAGCCAAATGCTAGAATCAATGTGCAAAAGCATCGTTTCATTGTGCAAATGCACACTTTTGAATCTGCTTTAATCTGAAGTAGAAAAGAAAAGGAGGAATACCATGAAAAAAGCCTTGTCGCCGGTCACCGGGACAAGCGGCGGGGGCTCGAAGATGCACAATACGCTTGTTTATATGCGTCAGCACTGGCAGTTATATGTGATCTTCATGTTGCCCGCATTTCTGCTGACCATCATTTTCCGGTACATCCCTATGGGCGGTATAGCGATCGCCTTTACGGAGTACAACCCCATCCGCGGTATCTTCGCCAGTGAA
Source organism: Oscillospiraceae bacterium (assembly GCA_017430455.1). GTDB lineage: Bacteria > Bacillota > Clostridia > Oscillospirales > Oscillospiraceae > Limivicinus. Next base: position 107,115 of record JAFRMX010000023.1, on the reverse strand, counting down.
TGGGTCGGCTTCGAGCACTTCCAGCGTTTCCTGTCATCCCCGGATTTCATGCGTTACCTGTTGAATACCTTGAAGCTGAGCGTGTACGGCCTGCTCTGGGGCTTTCCGGCCCCGATCCTGCTGGCCTTCCTGCTCAACCGTATCCTTAGCTCCAAGATCAAACAGAAGATCCAGCTCGTACTTTATATGCCGAACTTCATTTCGGTCATCGTTCTCTGCGGTATGGTCCGCATTTTGCTCGCTCCTACCGGCATGGTCAACATGCTGCTCGGGACCCGCACAAACTTCATGACCATGCCTGAAGCATTCAGAACAATCTACATCGCATCAGGAATATGGCAGGGCGCAGGCTGGGCCTCCATCATTTACACCGCAGCGCTTTCCAACGCCAGCAAGGAGCTGAAGGAAGCTGCCGTTATCGACGGCGCGAATATCATTCAGCAGATCAAGGCAGTTGAATGGCCCGCGATCAAGGACACGGTCCTTATCCAGTTCATCATGTCTGTCGGAAACATCATGTCCGTCGGTTTTGAAAAGGCATACGCGCTGCAGACTGACCTGAACCTGAACGCGTCGGAGATCATCTCCACCTACGTTTACAAGAAAGGTCTTCTGGACGGAGACTACGGCTTTTCCACCGCTGTCGGCCTGTTCAACACTGTCATCAACGTCATTCTTCTGATCACCATGAACACCCTCGTCAAGAAGATGAACGAAGGCAAGGGCATCTGAGGAGGAATGGTTATGAAGACAAAAAAGAAAAGCGAATTCGCAAAACTTCCCTCCGGCGATAAAGTCCTGATGACCATATGCTATATCATTCTGGGACTGTTTCTTGTGGCCATCATTCTGCCGGTCATCTACATCATTCTGGCGTCTTTCATTGACCCGATCACGCTGCAGAACAAGGGCCTGACCTTCGACTTCACCAAGTGGACGGCGACCGCTTATCAGCGTGTTCTCAGCAACGCGCAGATCTGGGTCGGTTTCAAAAATGCTCTGATCTACTCGATCCTGTTTACGGTCATTTCCGTCATCGTTACGCTGCTTGCGGCCTACCCGATGTCCCGCGCGGACTTCAAGGGCAAGGGCTTCTTCAACACGATCTTCGTCATTACGATGTTCTTCGGAGGCGGACTGATCCCGACCTACTTGCTGATCTCCAATTTGGGCATGCTCGACACTATCTGGGCGATCCTTATCCCGGGTGCTTTCAGCGTCTGGAATATGATCATCGCCAGAACCTATTACATGGGCATCCCGCGCGACCTTCAGGAGGCCGCCGAGATCGACGGCGCGACTGAGATGGTATACTTCTTCAGGATCCTGCTGCCCGTCTGTACGCCGATCATTGCTACCATCGCCATGTGGCAGTTCGTCGGTATGTGGAACAGCTACTTCGACGCGATGATCTACCTCAACAGCGCCTCCAAGCAGCCCCTGCAGCTGGTCCTCCGCGCGATCCTTATTCAGAGCCAGCCCGATTCGGGCATGGTCTCCGACATGCAGAGCACCGCTGCCCGCGCTCAGCTGGCAGAGCTGCTGAAATACGCGACGATCATCATATCTTCGCTTCCTCTGATGATTATGTATCCCTTCTTCCAGAAGTACTTTGATAACGGCATTATGGCCGGCGCTATCAAAGGTTAAAAAGTACTTTGGCGTATCAACGCTGAACAATACAGAATGAAAAGGAGAAATCACATGAATCTTCGCAAAATCATTGCTCTCGCAATGGCTCTGGTCATGTCAGTCGGGCTTCTGGCCGGATGCGGCGCAGGCGGCGCCGGCGGCGGAGCTGCTGCTCCTGCTGCTGCTGACGTAGATCCCGCCAGCCTCAAGTTCCCTCTGGCTGAGAAGGCCGAGATCTCCGGTCTGACCAGATACGCTGCCGGAACAGAGTCCGAACCCAACAACCGCACCATCTACAAGCGTCTCGAAGAGAAGACCAACGTCCATGTCAACTGGAAGACCATCCAGGCCGACCAGTGGGGCGACAAGATCGCTCTCGAGATGGCCAACATCAAGACTCTGCCCGAGTTCATTTCCCCCGCAGGTCTCGGTGACGCCGATATCCTGAAGTATGCCAAGCAGGGCGTTATAATCCCCCTGGAAAGCTACATCATCCCCGATATCATGCCGAACCTGTGCAAGGTCTTTGAGCAGGCTCCCGAATACCTTGACATGTGCAAGGATGAGAACGGCCACATCTGGACCCTGCCCTGGATCGAGCAGCTGGGTGTTGGCAAGACTGCAATCCAGACCATCGGCAATATGCCCTTCATCAACACCGCATGGCTTGACTTCCTTGGCCTCGATATGCCCAAGACCGTCGATGAGTTCGAGAAGGTCCTGATCGCTTTCCGCGACAACGCTGACGCTCTGAAGAAAGAGTTCAACATCGATGGCGACATCATCCCCCTGGCCTGCATTGTGAACGGCGGCAATGAAGACTGCCGTGTACTCTGCAACGGCTTTGGCGAAGGCTACGGCGATCCCGACGACTGGCGCCACATCGTCATTACCGATGACAAGCAGGTCATCTGCGCTGCCTCCACCGACGGCTGGCGCAAGGGCGTTGAATGGCTCCACAAGCTCTACACCGAGAATCTGTTCGATCCCGACGCATTCACTCAGGAATGGTCCACCTACGTTGCCAAGGGCAAATCCGGCCGCTACGGCGTCTGCTTCTCTTGGGACGTTGCCAACATCGTTGGCCTGACCATGGCTGACATCCAGAACGGTACTGCAGGCTGGGCTCCTCTGCCCATGCTGAAGGCTGACACCGTGAACCTTACCCCGAACACCGGCTCTCTGACCTCCGGCTTTGACCGCGGCCGCGGCGCTGTTATTACGGCAAACGCAAAGAACCCCGCCCTCATCTGCGCCTGGCTCGACCAGATGTACGATCCCATCCAGTCTCCTCAGAACAACTGGGGCACCTACGGCGAAGATGACGGCTTCGATATCTTCGTTATGGGTACAAACGACAAGGGCGAACCCATGCTCCAGCACGCCGACCTGGGCGACCACTCTCCCGTTGAAGTCCGCGAGGCCGAGATGGTCGACGGTCCTCTTGCCGTTCTCGACAGCTACTACGGCGTATACGTCACCTGTCCGGATGACGCTCTCTACCGTCTCAACTGGATCAAGGATATCTACACACCCGACATGCACACCAAGTATGTCTTCCCGAACGTTCTGATGTCCGCTGACGATACCAAGGAGATCTCCAATCTGCTTGCCGATATCGACAAATGCATCGAGACCGCTCGCGCCAATGCGATCATGAACGGCTTCTCCGATGGCGACTGGGAAAAGCTCCAGTCCGATCTGCAGGCCTACAAGGTCGATCAGCTCCTTGCCATCTTCCAGAAGTACGTCGATAACGCATCTGAGGTATCCCTGCTCGCAAAATAAAACTGTAACAAATACGCCTGTCCGCGCCGGTAATCCGGCGCGGATGGGTAAAGAGAAGGGCTCTTCGCGCAAGAACCTTTCTCTTTGCCCAAAGATTTCAAGGAGGATCCGTCATGACCAGCAAGATGCTGCAGAAGGCCCGTGATTTTGAAAAGAAATATTTGCCGTATACAGCTTCCGAACAGCCGCTGTTCCATCTTACCGGCGGTATCGGCTGGATCAACGACCCCAACGGCTTCGCGCCGTATAAGGGCGAATATCATCTGTTCTTCCAGTACTACCCCTACAATACGAAGTGGGGTCCGATGCACTGGGGACATGTGAAAACAAAGGATTTCATTCGCTGGGAAAGGCTTCCGGCCGCTCTCGCGCCCGATACGGATTATGACCGCGACGGCTGCTTTTCCGGCAGCTCCGTTGAACTTCCGGACGGAAGACAGCTTCTGATGTATACCGGCGTCAGGAACATTCGGCGCCGCAACGGAATGATAGATTCCTTCCAGACCCAGTGCCTGGCGATCGGCGACGGAATTGACTACGAGAAGCTCGATTTAAACCCCGTGATCGACGCTACGCTTCTGCCCGAGGGAGGCAGCGAACACGATTTCCGCGATCCGAAGATTTGGCGGGAAAGCGATAAGTATTACGCCGTTGTCGGGAACCGCTGCGCGGACGGCAGCGGGACTATCCTGCTGTATCAGAGCAAAGACGCGCTCAACTGGGAATATGTAAGCGTTCTTGCCGCCTGCCACAACCAGTACGGGCGGATGTGGGAATGCCCCGATTTCTTTCCTCTCGACGGCAAACACGTGCTTCTGGTCAGCCCCCAGGAGATGGCGGCGATCGGGCTGGAGTTTCACCCCGGCAACGCAAATGTCTGCCTGATAGGGAAGTATGACCGCAAGGCGCACCACTTAAACCGCGAATATGTGCAGGCCATCGATTACGGTCTGGACTTCTACGCGCCCCAGACTCTGCTTACAGAGGACGGGCGGCGCGTGATGATCGCCTGGATGCAGAACTGGGAGACTTCTTCCAGCAAGCCGCAGGAGCTTCGCTTTATGGGTCAGATGACTCTTCCGCGCGAGCTTTCGGTCCGTAACGGCCGTCTCTTCCAGAACCCTGTGCGGGAGCTTGAGAGCTGCCGCGGCGTAAAGATAGATTACCACAACGTGCTGATAAACGGTGAGGCAAGCCTGCGGGGCATCTCCGGGCGCTGTATGGATATGACCGTTACGGTGCGCCCCGGCAACGAGAGAAGCATCTACAAATGGTTCCGCCTCTATGTGGCGAAGGACGGGGAAAACTTTACTATGATCCGCTACCGCCCCGACATCGGCACGCTCAAGGTCGACCGCACGCACAGCGGCTTCCCCCACGATATAGTCAACATCCGGGAGTTCCCGGTAAGGCAGAACGACGGCGAGATCAAGATCCGCGTCGTGATGGACCGCTACAGCATGGAGCTGTTTGTAAACGACGGCGAGCAGGCAGCCTCTTTTGTCCTCTATACGCCGCAGGAGGCAAATGCCGTGAGCTTCTCCTCCGACGGAAGCGTTCTGGTCGACGTGGAAAAGTACGATCTGGAGATCAAATAATATATGAAAGAAAGATTTGACGTAATAGCCCTCGGCGAGCTTCTGATAGACTTTACAGAAAACGGTGAAAGCCTTCAGAACAATCCGCTGTTCGAGGCCAATCCGGGCGGAGCGCCCTGCAACGTGCTGGCAATGCTTCAGAAGCTCGGAAAGAAGACGGCCTTTGTAGGCAAGGTAGGAAAGGATATGTTCGGCGCGTCTCTCCGTGAAGCGGCGGAGAATGCCGGAATATGCACGGACTATCTGCTCAGCGACCCGGATGTCCGTACGACGCTGGCTTTCGTCAAGACCTTCCCGAACGGCGACCGTGATTTTTCCTTCTACCGCGATCCCGGCGCCGATATGATGCTCAGGTCCGACGAGCTTCCGATCGGGGAGATCGAAAAAGCCCGGATATTCCATTTCGGGACGCTTTCCATGACCCATCCTGAGGTCCGGGAAGCCACGAAAAAGGCAGTCGGCGCCGCTAAAGAGGCGGGAGCGCTGATCTCCTTCGACCCGAATCTCAGGCCGCCTCTCTGGAAGAGCCTCGACGAGGCAAAGGAGCAGATCGCCTGGGGACTGGGCAATTGTGATATCCTGAAGATCGCTGACAATGAGATCGAATTCATGACGGGCGAGACGGATTTCGACAAAGGAGCCGCTATACTGAAGGAAAAGTACCCGAACATAAAGGTCCTGAACGTAACTGCCGGCCCCGACGGAAGCTACAGCTATTACGGCGATAAGCGCGTATTTGTTCCGGGATTCTGTCTCGGAGGCACGATAGAGACCACCGGCGCGGGAGATACATTCTGTGCCTGCGTGTTAAACTTCTTACTTGAAAACGGGATCGACGGTCTCGGCGAGGCGCAGCTGACGGAGATGCTCCGCTTTGCAAACGCCGCGGCCTATCTGGTCACGACAAAGAAGGGAGCGATACGCTCCATGCCGGAAAAAGAACAGGTTCTCGATATCCTGGCACATCACTGAGTAATTTCCACAGCCCCGTCCACTCCACAACTATGGGCGGCAAGCTGTGAAAAAAAGGAGGAAAAAGGCCCGGGCTCGGGCTGCAGCAGTGTGGAGACCTGCTGTAACGCGGCTGATCCCAACGCGGACGCCGTGAGCGTGCATCTAGCGGAGGCTGTGTGCGCGGAGCCGGAAGATATGGCAGAAGTAATTCTGAAAAACATCAAGAAAGTGTACCCCTTCATCAGCGGCGAGCAGAAAAAATCCAAGAAGAAAAAGGCTGACGAACCCGAGAAGAAGAAGACCAACCTTCAGATCACGGACGAAGGCGTCGTTGCTGTTCAGGAATTCAATCTGGACATCAAGGACAAGGAATTCATCGTTCTGGTCGGACCCTCCGGCTGCGGAAAGTCAACCACCCTGCGCATGGTAGCGGGTCTTGAAGAGATCAGCGGCGGCGAGCTTTACATCGACGGCAAGCTGATGAACGATGTGGCGCCGAAAGACCGCGACATCGCGATGGTCTTCCAGAACTACGCTCTCTACCCCCACATGACCGTGTACGACAACATGGCCTTCTCCCTCAAACTTCGTCACACTCCCAAGGACGAGATCGACAAGAAAGTACGCGAGGCCGCGGAGATACTCGATATTACGCAGTACCTCGAGCGTAAGCCCAAGGCTCTGTCCGGCGGTCAGAGACAGCGTGTCGCCATCGGCCGCGCGATCGTTCGCGCTCCGAAAGTCATGCTGATGGACGAGCCGCTCTCGAACCTGGACGCCAAGCTGCGTAACGAGATGCGCGCGGAGATCATCAAGCTCAGACAGCGCATCGATACGACCTTCATGTACGTCACCCACGACCAGACCGAAGCCATGACTCTCGGCGACAGGATCGTTATCATGAAGGACGGCTACATCCAGCAGATCGGCACTCCCCAGGATGTGTTCAACCATCCCGCGAACCTCTTCGTGGCAGGCTTCATCGGAATGCCCGTTATGAACTTCTTCGACGCTGAGCTCAAGCGCGAGGGCAGACAGTACTTCGTCGAGATCGGCGGCATCAGGGTAGAGCTCTCTCCCGACAAGGAAGAGCGCCTTCTCAACAACGATGTCCAGTCCCAGCCCGTTACTCTGGGCGTACGTCCGGAGCACACCGATGTGGCGGACAAGGGCATCAGCGCCCGCGTAGACGTTTCTGAAATGATGGGCTCCAGCGTCCACCTGCACGTTAACGCCGACGGCCGCGACGTTATTATCATCGTACCTACCATCGATATGAAGGGCAATTACAATATCGGAGATGCTGTGCACTTCACCTTCGACGGAAAAGTCGCACACGTCTTCTCCAAGGAGACCGACAAGAACCTCGAGTTCTGAGATCAGATCCCGAATTAAAGCACGCGGTGCCGCACGGAACCTATTCCGGGCGGCACCAACTGTATGGAACACAGGAAAGGAAGTGCCGAATATGAAAAACAGCAAAGCCCTGCTTGTCCTCCTGCTTTTGATGTCCCTGCTCCTCACGGCCTGCGGAAGTACCGCCGTCGAAGGGAATCTCGCACAGGACGGCGAAAACTCATATTATGAACCGCTCCCGGATGAAGCGTACGAAGCTGTTGAATACAGCCTGTATCCGGCTCCGGAAAACGCTTATGTCGGAGACGTAATGCCCTTCGTGACAACAGACGGCACGCTGGAGCTTTATTATCTGTACGATACCGATTCAAACGGCCAGGGCTATCACCCGATCTGGAAATACACGACGGAGGATCTGTGTTCCTTCGAGGATAACGGAGAGATGCTTCCGTTCGGGCAGATGTCGGATCCGGATCCGGCTCTGGGCACGGGATGCGTTATGCAGGATGCGGAAGGGCTGTACCATCTCTTCTACACCGGCCACAACGACACCGGCAACGGAGGAATGGGGAAAGAGTGCGTCATGCACGCTACAAGCTCGGACAGGTCAAACTGGGTCAAGGACAGCGAGCCCGTCTTCTACGCTCCGGAAGGATATTCCAAAGACGATTTCCGCGACCCGGAGGTCTTCTGGGTAGAGGAGGAACAGTGCTACTGGCTGCTTATCGCCGCCCGCGAGGATAAGCTCGGCGGCGTGGTCGCGAAATACACCTCAAAAGATCTGAAGGACTGGGTATTGGAAGAGCCGCTCATCGCGCCCATGTCGCAGTATATGCTCGAGTGCCCGGACCTGTTCCGTATAGGCGACACCTGGTACCTGACTTACAGCTGGGACTGCGTAACTTATTACGCGATAGGCGAGTCGATGAACGGGCCTTTTACGGCTCCTGCTGACAACATCCTCGACGGTAAGGGACTCATCGGAGGCAGCGGCTTTGTCTTTTACGCCGCAAAGACGGCCGAGTTTAAAGGAAACACATACCTCTGCGGCTGGATCGGCCGCGCGGGCCTGAGCTCCGATTCGGGCGTCTACCAGTGGGCGGGCAACGTGCTGGTCCACCAGCTCGTACAGAAAGAGGACGGTACTCTCGGAGTGAAAGCTCCGGAGAGCTTTTCTGATTATTTCACCGTCGACAAACTTGTCCCCGCGGCGCCGCTGACAGACGGTGTAACGATCGACGGCAGAAACATATCGCTTACTGCCTCCGAGGGAAGCTATGCCCTGGCGGACCTGGGTACGCGCCCCGCGACGATGACTTTTGAGTGCGACCTTGAACTGGACGATTCTGGCCGCGCGGGATTTGCGTTCGGCGGCAGCGAAAAGGACGGGACCTTCACGGCTCTCTGCCTGGATGCGGGAGAGGGGCTTATCCACTACGAGGGATACGAAATCCCGGATCTCGCCGTATACGATCCCACGGCGATCACAGCTTTCGATTTTTCAAAAACAGATGTCCATCACATAAAGCTAGTCTGTGAAAACGAGATCGTCGTGCTGTATATCGACGACGCGAAAGCGCTCAGCTCCAGGATCACGCACTCCGTCGACGGAGCACACATCGCCGTATTCGCGGACGGCTGCTCCGCGACCTTCAGCAATATCGGCATGAAAGTCCCGGAATGATCGCGGTATTATAACACAGTAATTAATGAAAAATGTCGCCTGCCTGGCGACATTTTTTTTAAATTAATATTATATAATTAATATGCGGGTCGACCACCTCAGGCAATAGTAATAGCCCCTCCAGTTTGGAGGGGCGCGCGAGACCAGAGGTTCGCGGGGGTGGTGAAGTCACTTTGCAGACAGATCAGTCGGAAAGGGGTTTAAACGATGTCAAATATGATAAATCCGAAATTGACTGAATTTTCACGGGAAAACCGGAAGAACCTGACTCCGGAAGAGCTTAAAATATGGCTGTATTGCCTCAGGGACTTTCCTGTAAGGGTCCACAGACAGAAAGTCATCGGCAGATACATTGCTGATTTCTATATAGCGAAATACAAAACCGTAATTGAAATTGACGGCTCGCAGCATTATGAAAAAGAAGGACTTGAATACGATGCGGAGAGAACGGCGTATTTCGAATCTCTCGGGATGAAAGTCCTTCGTTATACCAACCGGGAGATCAACCGTGATTTCAATTCGGTTTGCGAAGATATTAAGAAGATGCTTGGAATCGATTGATCGACCACCTCAGTCAAACGCTTGCGGGGGTCGCGTTTGCCAGCTCCTCCATATCGATGGAGGCGCAATAGTAATAGCCCCTCCAGTTTGGAGGGGCGCGCGAGATCGGAGACTCGCGGGGGTGGTGAAGAGACAGATTAGTGGTAAATAAAAAGGGCGGAGCGTTACGTCTCCGCCTTAAACTATTTGTACTAATATGTGCTTTTTACAAAATATTACGCAAAAATGGTTTACATAAATGTACGATTCAGGTAAATAATTCCAATGAAATCTTTCTGTTTTTACCAGTGGTTTTAACTAGAAAAAGAAATAGAGTAAGTAAAAGAGTAAGTAAAAGAGTAAGAGAAAGAGTAAGTGTAAGAGTAAGAGTAAGTAAAAGAGTAAGTGTAAGCACAAGAAAAAGAATAATTATTATATTTATGTGTGTAATATAGGGAACACATAAAAAATAGTAATTAGTTTTGTAAGGCCGTAAACGGCTCTCTAATGAATTTTTAGTCTCGGGAGTATAAAAATCACATCTGAATACAAAAAACGCGTCTGAGGGTCATTTAAAGGCCTCAGAGAGCGTTTTGGATATTTAACATGATATTCGGATGTAAAACTTCGTATCCCGATCTGCTCCTGACGTACAAAATCTTCAGGACATAAACCTGAGTATCATATATAGAAAATACAGGTTTTTGCGGATTGTATTTCTACCTGAGCTGCAAATATAGAAAACACTGAACTTCTATTTTGCTTTCATTTCCGGCTGTTATAAAAAACAAAATTAATATTGTCCGTTTTCTGATATTAAATCAAGAGCAGGGTAGAACACATTGTTAACATAATATTACAATTGAGCATTTTGATCCCGGATAATGCTTTTATCTCAGATAATGACGGATTTAGTCATATTGTACAAAAACCTGATCTGTATTTTGGTTATATTGACGAAAGAGTCTCCGTCGCGGGAACAGATGTCCCTCAGGCGGAGATTTGTGGTATAATAACCTGATATACTATAAGCCGGTATCTTTTGAAGATACAGCCGATCAACGGAGAATTCATGAACGTCCTTATAATCGGAGAATTTCCCGAATCCTCAAAAAAGAATATTGTCGGGCTCTTTCCGGACACCTGGAGAATACAGATCGCAGCGCCGGAGGATTCCGTACGCTTTCTGAAAGACGCTGAAGTTGTAATACCGGAGCACGTCATAATAGACGCGCATTTTCTCGATCAGGCGCCGAAACTTCGTCTGGTCCAGACTGGAGCCGGATACGACAATGTCGATATCGGGGAGTGTACGAAGCGGGGCGTCAGAGTCTGCAACGCCTCAGGGGTGAACGCGGTCGCGGTCGCAGAGCATGTCATGGCGCTGCTCCTTGGCTTTTACAAGAATATTCCTTATCTTGACTCCTTTATGAAATCCCGCCGGAGCGAAAAAGATCTGGATTATGCCGGCGGGGAACTTTATGGGAAGACCATCGGGATCGTCGGGACGGGGAATATCGGCCGGAAGGTCGCGTCCTACAGCCGTGCCTTCGGGATGCATGTACTCGGATATCATCACCGGGGAATCGCTTCACCGGAGATGGAAATGGTCGGGTGGAATGAGCTGTTCCGGCGAAGCGATATCGTTTCAGTTCACCTTCCTCTGTCGGCGGAGACCCGGGGCAGGATCGGCAGCGCGGAATTTGAAAACATGAAGCGGACTGCTTTACTGATCAATACATCCCGGGGTGCCGTTATCGATGAAAATGCTCTGATCAGATCATTAAAAAACGGTGAAATTGCAGGCGCGTGTCTGGACGTATACACGGAGGAACCGCTGGCATCGGACAGTCCGCTCCGGGATATGAAAAATGTGATCCTCACTCCGCATACGGCAGGGCTGCCCGACGGCGTCAAGTTCCATATCAACCGGTATCGCTTTTTCATCAGCAACATCGAAAAAGTAATGGCAGGCGAGCAGCCGGAACACGCGCTTAATGCGGTTTAGAAAGACAAACGCTTTTATTTTGTTTTTTTACAAAAAAATTGAATTTCCGATTCAATTTTTCGTTTCTGAACCTGTTGCGCCGCAATGGATTCGAATTGTTTGGATTTATTTACTATGTTTTTCAATTGTATATTTGAAATTCCAATAGTACTGCTTTTATGACTTAAGGGGAATATATGAAAGACGAAACGATAGCACGTATAAGGAAATTTTCCGAGGATCGTGACTGGGATCAGTTTCACACTCCTTCAAATATAGCCAAATCGATAGCGATCGAAGCAGGGGAGCTGCTTGAGTGCTTTCAGTGGAGCGATACGGAATTCGATCTGGAACACGTAAAGGAAGAGCTCGCCGATGTCCTTGTATATTCTCGCAATATGCTCGACAGACTAGGACTTGACGAAGACGAAATTGTCAATTCAAAGATGGATAAGAACGAGGCCAAATATCCGGTAGAAAAGGCCAAAGGCTCTTCTGCCAAATATACGGAGCTGTAAGATGATCGTATACGAAGGAAGCAAAAAGTCATTCAAACGTGATGTTATGAATGGCCGGATAGCTTCAAATATTGATAAGCTATTTGCAGAATATCATATTCCCGGCGGACAGCTCGGTGAATACAGAGCTTGGGAGAATTCACTCCCAAGGCTTGCTCTGGTACTCTCTGATAACAGGATCCCTGAAAACTCACAGATAGCAATCGAATATCAGATCCCGCTCACTTCGAAACGCGTTGATTTCATGATAGGCGGAGCAGACGAACACAAATACAATATAGTTATTATCGAGCTCAAGCAGTGGGAGACCTGTACTGCCACAAGCAGGGAAAATGTTGTAAAAGCTTATACCGGCGGGGCAGAAAGGGAAGTGGCACATCCCTCACAACAGGCATATTCCTATGCCAAACTGATTGAAAACTTTAATGAAGATGTGAGAATAAACAATATAGGTCTTATCCCGTGTGCATATCTTCATAACTATAAAGAGGAAAACAGAGGGCAGATATGCCATAAAGTATACAGAGAAGCCCTGAAGGACGCTCCTGTTTTCCTTCAGGATGATTCTGAGGCACTTCAGGATTTTATAGCCGGCTTCATAAAGAAACCATCAGAGAAAGACCTTTTTGAAATAGTCGAAGACGGTAAGATCAAACCTTCTAAATCGCTTCAGGATTCAGTCGGGAGAATGCTTAACGGAAATAAAGAGTTTCTTATGATCGACGAGCAGCAGGTAGCGTATGCAACAATCCTTAAGCTTGTCGAAAACTCCGTTAACAGCGATGAAAAGCACACAATAATTGTTCAGGGCGGGCCCGGGACAGGGAAATCCGTTATAGCAATTAATCTGCTTGCGAAACTGCTCAATAACGGCGTTTCATGCTTCTATGTTACCAAAACGACCGCTCCAAGGACGACTTTCTCCAAATCTCTGATTAAAGGTGAGCACACAGTCGCTTATCTCAGGGGCCTCTTCAAAAGCTCCGGCTCTTTTATTAACGCTCCTTCAAACACGTTTGACTGCCTTCTGGTAGACGAGGCACACAGACTGAAAGAGAAATCCGGTCTGTATGAAAATCAGGGTGAAAACCAGATCAAAGAGATCATTAACGCGACAAAGATCAGTGTGTTCTTCATAGATGAAGATCAGATAGTAACCACGTCTGATATAGGAACTGTGAAAGAGATAAAAAAGTGGGCCAAAGCCCTGGGAAGCACAGTTCACAGCGGAGATAATCTTAAACTCTTATCCCAGTTCCGTTGCAACGGCTCAAACGGATATCTCGCTTTTCTGGACGATGTATTGCAGATAAGAGAGACTGCAAACTATGATTGGTTTGACCTTGACTACGACCTCAGGTTCTTTGACAGTCCGACTGAGATGAAGGAAGCTTTAAGAAAAACCAATGTGAACAACAAATCCCGAATGATTGCCGGATACTGCTATCCCTGGGTGAGCAGATCAGACAAAAACAAAATGGATATCATTCTTGAGGACGGTTTTAAAGCTCAATGGAACTTTTCAACAGACCAGTGGGCGACCGATCCGGAATCGTTTGAACAGGTAGGCTGTATTCATTCATCACAGGGCCTTGAATTTGATTATGTCGGCATTATTATCGGCCAGGATCTCACTTATGAGAACGGAGAGGTTAAAACACATTACGAAAAGAGAGATAAAGGCGATAAGACGATAAAAGGCATAAAATCCAGCAAGAATTATGAATTGGCAGACAGAATAATCCGGAATACATATAAAACGCTTCTATCACGCGGTCAAAAAGGCTGCTTTGTGTACTGTGAGGACAAAGCACTGCTCAATTACTTGAAAGAAAGAAGTGAAAGGGCGCAGAAAAAGTCTGTTGTATATGAAATAGACAATTCAGAACCGTATTTGAAGGTTGCTGAGCCGATATCAGAGTACAAAAGCAAAGAATAAAATCACACTTAAAAAACATGTAAATAAATCCAATAAATTCAAACCCATTGCAGCGCAAGGTGTTCAGAATCGTATAATTAAAACAGAAATTCATTTATTTTGTACAAAATAGATTTTAGTGTCAGACTCGTATATTTTGACGGAACGGTCGGGCACGCCGGAGGTAGGGGCAGGGTGAAAACGCTTTTGTTGCCCCTACCAGTTCAAAGCCTTGCGGCGCAATGGATAGACAGGTGTTGGTAGCATTGGTAGAGGCAATTTCGGAAATTTTATCCGGGAATAATATTTCACACCCTTGAAAATCAGATTCATTTTTTCATTACGCACGCCAAAATACCCCTACCGCTTCTACCAAACACGTGTAAGCACTGATATCACAGGGATTGAGCAGGTAGGGGCAAATAATGAAAAGTACTGTGACCGCTACCAGACCGGTTTTAAGAATTACAGCTTTTCGATTTTTAATTTTCACTTTAAAAAACATGTAAATAAATCCAAACAATTCAAACCCGTTGCAGCGCAAGGGGTGCGGAAAGCGGAAATTAAAAGGGAAATTCAATTTTTTGGTAAAAAAATAGGTTTTGAAGACAGATTTTTCGAAGGCATGGTATGACAAAAATTGAAATATCTGGATAATTGAGAGGAAAAGCAACCGCCATCATGCAATATGCGAATACTGAGTTTCAGGCCTTGGAAGGAACTTAGGACAGCGGAAGCTGTGACAAAATCCGTCGCGGAAGGCGATGATTGCCGCGACTATCGCCTCGGAGATTCATGAAACAAATCAACCAAATGAAGTAAAGAACTGATTGAGCTCCGAAGACCAAAAGAAGAATGATCAGGGGGTGCAAATATGGTCATCAAGGAAATCGAAGTCAAAAGTGTAATGACGAAATCCAATCTGCCGGTATCGGATTTTTCCGTCAATCCCTATGTCGGTTGTTCTCATGCCTGTAAGTACTGTTACGCCTCCTTCATGAAGCGGTTTACAAACCATTCCGAACCGTGGGGCGAGTTTGTGGATGTGAAATACTGGCCGGAGATCAAACACCCGGAAAAGTACGCAGGAAAAGAAGCGTTCTTCGGCTCTGTCACCGACTGCTACCAGCCCTGTGAGGCGAAATACGGGAGGACAAGAGCCCTGTTAGAGCAGCTCCAAGGCAGTGGAATCAGTATCAGCATCGCCACAAAATCCGACCTTGTTTTGCGTGATTTGGATTTGATCAAGACTTTTCCAAACGCAAGAGTGTCATTTTCCATCAATACGCTGGATGAGGATTTTAAAAAGGAAATGGACAGGGGCGTGAGCATCGAGCGGCGGCTGACGGCGATGAAAGCTTTTTACGATGCCGGGGTGCAGGCTACCTGTTTTATCTCCCCGATTTTTCCGGGAATAACAGACCCGGTGGAAATCATCGAAACGGCAAAAGACAGATGCAATCTTGTATGGCTGGAAAACCTGAACCTGCGCGGTGATTACGGCGCGCGGATCAGGGAGTGGATCCACGAGAACCATCCGGGACTGGACGAACTGTATTATGAGATCTACAATAAAAAGAGCCGGGATTACTGGACGGCTTTGGATCGAAGGATACGTGAGTACACCGAGAAGGAAGGGATGCCCTACCTGCGGGATGACGATCAGCATCGATCTGACTTCGGAGATCCTCCTGTAGTTGTGAACTACTTCTATCATGAAGAAGTGAAGAAGTCGGCGAAGAAGGAGAAACCATGAAGCACGAATGTAAAATTACAGTCCTGGAAACAAAGTGCTTCCCGGAGCTTCAGGTTTACCGCGCGGGATCGCAATGACACAAAGGAGTAAGCTTATGGTAGGGAAATATAAAGTAATTACTCTCTGCGGGAGCACGAGGTTCAAGGATCAGTTCATGGAAGCCCAGAAGCGGCTGACGCTGGAGGGGAATATAGTCATAAGCGTAGGCCTTTTCGGGCACTCGGGCGACGATGAGGTGTGGACCGAGGGTACCAAGGAGATGCTCGATGACATGCACAAGCGCAAGATCGATATGGCCGATGAGATATACGTTATCAACGTCGGAGGCTATATAGGCTCCAGCACAAGGTCTGAGATCGAATACGCCAACGCGACAGGGAAGACAGTCAGGTATCTGGAGAAGGAATAATGGATAGGAAACTGTTCGTTCAGGCGATAAGCAAATTTCTGATCGGGCTGCTGCTTGTCGGCGCTCTGATCTTCCTGCCGGCGGGAAGCTTTGCGTATTGGCAGGGCTGGCTGCTGATCTGCATCCTCTTCATTCCGATGTTCATTGCCGGACTGGTAATGATGAAGAAAAGCCCCGAGCTTTTGCGGAAAAGACTTAACGTGAAAGAGGAGCAGGACGAGCAGAAAACGGTCATCCTTTTGAGCGGGCTGATGTTTCTGGCGGCCTTTATTGTCGCGGGGCTGAATTTCCGCTTCTCTTGGATCGTCCTTCCCGCGTGGGTGTCATATGTTTCAGCCGCTGTCTTTCTCGCGGCCTACGCGCTGTACGCTGAGGTCCTCCGGGAAAATGTCTATCTCTCCCGGACGGTCGAGGTTCAGGAAGGCCAGAAAGTGATCGATACCGGGCTGTACGGGATCGTGCGGCACCCGATGTATATGACTACCTTGCTGCTTTTCCTCTCCATGCCTCTGGTATTGGGATCGCCGATCTCTTTTGTGATCGTACTGCTCTACATTCCGATCATCGCGAAGAGGATCCGGAATGAGGAGCAGGTCCTGGAGAACGGACTGGAGGGGTACGCGGAGTACAAAAAACGCGTCAGATACAAGGTGATCCCGTTTGTATGGTAAGAATCCGACTGAAACCGGATAAAGATATAAAAGTTCAAAAGCTTCGTGTCGGCAGGGTTCCGGCGCTTGTTTTAAGACCTGCGAAGGCAGAGGAAATACCCGTTGCGGTCCTTTGGATCCACGGAGGCGGGTATATACTCGGCATGAAGGAAATGGTCTACATGAGCAGAGGCGCCGATCTCGCCAAGAAATACGGAGCGACCGTATTTTCTCCGGGCTACACTCTCGCGTGGCAGAAGCCCTATCCGGCAGCCGCGGAGGAATGCTACGCGGTCCTTGAATATATTGACAGGCACCGGGAAGAGCTTAAAGCGGAGAAGATCGTAGTCGGCGGAGAGAGCGCTGGCGGCGGTCTGGCTGCAGCTGTGTGTATGATGGCAAGAGACCGCGGGATACATGTAGATTTCCAGATTCCGCTGTATCCCATGATAAGCAATATCGACACCGATTCTTCGAGAGACAATCACGGCAAGGTCTGGAATACCCGCAAAAATCACCTCGGATGGCGTATGTACTTGAGGTCTGACGCTAAGAAGACCGTATCTCCGTACGCGGCTCCGTCGCACCGGACGGATCATTCAGGCCTTCCTCCGTGCTACACTTTTGTGGGCGATGGCGAGCCGTTCTACAGGGAGACGCTGGATTATGTCTCCGCGCTCAGGGCCGCCGGAGTTGACGCGGAGGCGGATGTATATCCGACGGACTTCCATGCCTTCGACATGCTGAAGCCGGATGAGGAATTGAGCAAAGAGGCCATACGCAGATTCAACATGCATTTTGAAAAGGCCGTGCTTCAATAACGGCACATATGGTGGTTTGGAGGTAATTGTTTATGCTGTTGCTTATAGAAAGTCTGATCGGGATCGCGTTATTTACACTTATTTTATAAATAAATTAGATTTGGAGGATAAAAATGGATCACAACATTGTTCCGGCCGAGTACCGGCCGATCAGCGCCTGGGGATATGTGGGTTATTCTCTTCTTTATTCGATACCCCTGGTCGGTCTGATTTTTCTGCTTGTACATACCTTCAGCAATAAAAAGATCAACCGGAGGAACTACGCGCGCTCCTACTGGTGCTGGCTTATCATCGGGCTGATCATTATTGCAATATTTTTTGTCCTGTATTTCTTCGGGATCATCGATGCAGGTGTTCTGGAAGAAGCGATTTCGGTCGCGGAGACACTGTAAAGGGGAGATATATGGCAATTGATTTAAAAGGACGCAGTTTTCTGACTCTTCTGGACTATACCCCTGAGGAGATCCGCTATCTTCTCGACCTGGCCAAGGACTTCAAGAAGAAGAAAAAGGCGGGCGAGCTTCACAAATATCTGGAAGGCAGAAATATAGTTCTGCTGTTCGAAAAGACCTCCACGCGCACGCGCTGCGCCTTCGAGGTCGCGGGGGCGGATCTCGGGATGGGCGTGACCTTCCTGAGCCCGAACGACAGCCAGATGGGCAAAAAGGAATCGATTTCCGATACCGCCCGCGTTCTGGGCAGAATGTTCGACGGAATAGAATTCCGCGGCTTCAGGCAGGAGACTGTCGAGATACTGGCGAGGGATTCAAAAGTTCCCGTATGGAACGGGCTTACGGATAAGTTCCATCCCACCCAGGTGCTCGCGGATCTTCTTACGATCGAGGAGAAGAAGGGTCATCTCAAGGGCCTGAACTTCACCTATTTCGGTGACGCGAGAAACAATATGGGCAATTCCCTCATGATCGGCTGCACGAAGATGGGCATAAACTTTACGGCCTGCGCTCCGAAGTCCCTGTTTCCCTCAGAGGAACTTGTGGAAAAGTGTTCCGCTATAGCTGCTGAGAACGGCTGCAGTGTGAAGCTGACGGAAGACGTATCCGAGGGCGCGGAAGGCGCTGATATCCTCTACACGGATATCTGGGTCTCCATGGGCGAGCCCGAGAGCATCTGGGCAGAGCGCATAAAGCTCCTCAGGCCTTATCAGATAAATTCCGATGTAATGGCTATGGCGAAGCCCGACGCAATTTTCATGCACTGCCTGCCCTCATTCCACGATACGAACACGACTATTGGAAAAGAGATAGCCGAAAAGTTCGGCCTGAAGGAGATGGAAGTTACCGACAGGGTCTTCTCCGGGCTTCAGTCCGTTGTCTTTGACGAGGCAGAAAACAGGATGCACACGATCAAGGCCGTAATATACGCCACGATCAACGGATAGGGGAGGAAACGACGATGCCATTTAAGTTTCCCGAATATCACGCGCCGGATTTCGACTCGGAGAAATTCATAAACGCTCCCGACGTTAAAACGGCTGCCGTTACAAAAGACGGCGTCGCGCCCGAGAATTTCCACAGCACCTCCATATACCCCGAGTATTTCAAGATCGGCGGAAAGTGGAAGCTCGCCGGGGACAGCCGTATGGACTGCAGCGTCGTCATACGCCCGGGCGGTGGCCTTGAGGTGCTCGAATACAGGAAGCTCCGTATCGGAGATACCGTTATTCTCGGCAGGACCGAAGACTGTGAGGAAGGGATATACATGCACGCTCACGGCTTTGAGGACAAGGACACGGGCACAGGCGATCAGTTCCTGTTTCGCAAGAACCGCAGCCGCGAGACCTCTTACGCGAGAGATTACGACAGACTTATCGGGCTTCTGAAGGAAGAGAAGGAAAACGGCAATATCCTCTGGGTGATGGGGCCGGCCTTCGCTTTCGACTACAACGCAAGAAAGGCCATGCAGCTGCTCATTGAAAACGGTTACGCGAGCGGCCTTATGGCCGGAAACGCGCTCGCGACTCACGACCTTGAAGCCGCGTATCTTCACACCGCTCTCGGCCAGGATATCTATACACAGCGCTCCATGCCTAACGGGCACTACAATCATATAGAAGTCATAAACAAGGTACGCGAGAGCGGCTCGATCGCGAATTTTATTAAGGACCGCGGTATAGACAACGGAATAATGTACAGCCTTGTCAGGAAGGACATACCCTTTGTTCTGACAGGCTCGATACGCGACGACGGGCCTCTTCCGGAGGTCATCGGGGACGTATACGAGGGCCAGGATGCCATGCGGGGACTTGTAAAAAAGGCAACTACAGTCATATGCCTGGCTACAATGCTCCACACGATCGCCACGGGGAATATGACGCCCTCGTTCAAGGTCCTGCCTGACGGCACGCTGCGCCCCGTATATCTCTACTGCGTGGACTCCGACGAGTTCGTGGTCAACAAGCTCCTGGACCGCGGAAGCCTCAGCGCTACGACCTTTGTCACGAATGTCCAGGACTTCATCACGATCGTCGCGAAAGGTCTGGGCCTTTTGTAAGAGAGAGTAAAAATGTCGGATGATCTGATATTCAGAGAAGCGGATACAAACGATCTCGACCAGATCGAGGGGATATACAGCCGGAACCACGACGAGGAGGAGGCCGGAAGGATCTCCACGGGCTGGATAAGAGACGTATATCCCACGAGAGAGACGGCGAAAGAGGCTGTCGAAGCGGGGGAGATGTTCGTTCTTGAGGAAAACGGGCGTATACTTACCTGCGGACGGATCAATAAAGAACAGGCGGAGCAGTATTACAAAGTTGACTGGAGATATCCCGCTCCGGAGGAGAAGGTCATGGTGCTCCATACGCTGATGACGGACCCGCCGCTTACAGGTAAAGGATACGGGAAGATCTTTGTTTCATGCTACGAAAACTATGCCGTTGAAAACTCCTGCCCTTATCTGAGACTTGACACGAACGAGCGAAATTCGCGGGCCGTAGAGATGTACAGAAAACTGGGCTATCTTGAGGCGGGCACGGTGCCCTGCGTCTTCAACGGGATCCCCGACGTGCGTATGGTACTGTTTGAGAAGAAACTAAAGGAGGAATAATATCATGGCGGACTTGAGCAGATTTTTAAACGCGCAGGCTAGAGATTACGAACAGGCGCTTTCGGAGATACGCGCGGGACGTAAGCGCAGCCACTGGATCTGGTACATCTTCCCGCAGCTCGACGGGCTCGGCTACAGCGGCACGGCCCGCTATTACGCTATAAAAGACAGAGCCGAGGCCGAGGCCTATATGGAGGACCCTGTATTATCCAAAAGGCTTATAGAGATATCTGAGGCTCTTCTGGAGCTGGACAGCGACGATCCCACAGAGGTTATGGGCTACCCCGACGACCTGAAGCTCAGGTCAAGCATGACTCTGTTTTCGATGGTCAGCGACGACCCTGTATTCAAAAAGGTGCTGGACAAGTTCTTCGGCGGAGAAGAGTGCAGCTATACGAGGGAGTACCTCAGGTGAGAAAATAGAGAAGGTTCTTGTTTTTGAAGCGGGATTATGATAAAGTAATCAAAGATTTTTCAACGGAGGAACAGAGGTATGTCAGGACATTCAAAATGGCATAACATACAGAAAACAAAAGGCGCGGCAGATGCCAAGAGAGCCCAGGCCTTTACAAAGATAGCCAGGGAAATGATCGTCGCGGTCAAAGAGGGCGGAAGCGGAGATCCAAGATCGAACTCCAGGCTCGCTGCCGTCATCGCCAAGGCCAAGGCCGCGAATATGCCTAATGACAATATCAAGAGGACCATAGAGAAGGCGCTCGGAAGCGGCAATACGGACAACTACGAAAAGGTCGTCTACGAGGGATACGGCCCCAGCGGAGTCGCCGTCATAGTCGAGACAATGACGGATAACCGCAACCGTACGGCAGGCGAGGTAAGGCACTATTTCGACAAGTACGGCGGAAATATGGGCACCGCGAACTGCGTATCCTGGTCCTTCGACAGGAAAGGCGTCATAGTCATCGACAACGAGGACGGGGACTACGACGAGGATACGGCAATGATGGACGCTCTCGACGCCGGAGCCCAGGACTTCGAGCCGGATGAGGACGTGTTCACCGTTTATACGAATGAGGACGACGTCGCCACAGTGGCTGACGCTCTGACCGAGAAGGGATACAAGCTCGTATCCGCCCAGGTCGAGATGCTTCCGCAGAACGGCTACATCAAGCTCACGAACGAGGACGATGTAAAGAACATGCAGAAGATGCTCGATATGTTCGATGACAATGACGACGTCCAGAACGTATGGCACAACTGGGAAGACGCCGAGTAATTCAGATCTAAAGAAAAAACGGTACCCGCCTGTATCCGGCGGGTACTTTTTTTGAAAATTAATGACCTGTTAATTAATTCTCAATTAATAGTGGTATTATACGTATGTTTCAAATAACGAAAGGAGACAATTCATATGAAAACATGCAATAACTGCGGCGCGCAGGTCGAAGATGTCGCGAAGTTCTGTCCCGAGTGCGGTTTCAAATTCGGATCTATAGCCGAACCGAGAGCTGTCGTGACTGATATGTATGATCATACCTCCGAGTTTTCGCCCGAAGACATAGCAAACAACAAGCTCTACGCCATACTCATGTACTGCGTGAGCTTAATGGGAATAATCATTGGCCTTCTGGCCGCGGGTGATTCACCATATGTCCGTTTCCATATAAAACAGTCACTGAAGCTTTTTATATGTGAAGTTATACTGGGCTTAATAACCGGAGCGCTGTTCTGGACGGTCATAGTCGGTATCGTAGGAGGCATCGCGATTGTTGTTCTGGCCGTAGTTGATATAATCTGCCTGGTAAACGCCTGCAAGGGCCTGGCAAAAGAGCCCCCGATAGTCTGCAAGATCGGATTCTTAAAGTAAAATGAAAAGATTTATAACACTGGCATTAACACTGGCAATGGTATTCGTGCTGGCGGCCTGCGGAGCGAAGGCTCCGGCTACTCAGACGCCCGTCGAGTCAGAAGAGAATACAGCGCCGGCCGAAGCTCCTGCCTCAGAGTCCCGGATCAGGGAAGAGGATTATTTAGGCAAATGGGAGTGCGATGACTATTTCGATATCGAGATAGCAAAGGTCAGCGCGGATTACAGGGTCGTTGTTAAGAGCGATGATGACCGAAATCAGACTGTTTTTGCATACGACCGCTATTTCGACGGAGAGAGTCTGGTCTCCAATGAGACAGGGGAGAAGTTCGATCTGCTGCTCGATGACGACGATGAGCTTATCTCTTCAAATACAGTCTGGAGTGACGGAGCCACAGCTCTTACCATAGAATCAGACGGAACGCTCACATGGAGAGAGTTCAAGGAAGATACAGGAAAAGGGCTCTATTTCCGCCACGATTCTTTCATTGAGAAAGCCCCCTCGGTAGAGGACTTCCTCGAAGACTATTTCATGCCCGTCAACAGCTGGCATCCCGGAACCGCCGGTTCCTCGCTCAAGCTGGCGATCGCCGCCTGTGAGGTTCTGGAATTTGCCGAGGACGAGGACTTCTGGTGCACGGATATCCCCGCTATGAGGGACAATATGCTCAAAGCTTATGAGAGTCTTTCTGCCGATGAGCAGGCGATCTTCGACGAGAACTTTATGAGCATATACGCGCTTATCGACAGCTGCTTCGAGGACTGGGAATCCAACAGGGGAGTATTCGAGGACTCGGGAAAAGCGGGGGAGATGGCAGCCTTACTGGCAGACCCGATGGTCAGGGTATCCTGGGAGGTCCTTAAGGCGCACACGTTTACGATGGGCAATTCGGACGGAGTCTGATATTGTGTTTGACTTATAAACCCGCTTGGATTAAAATTACATAAAATTAAAAAGTGACGGCAAATGCCGTCATTTTTTAAAGCAGATCTGTAAGCCGGGTTCTGTCTTTGCGGCCATCTATCTGGTCCTGATGTTGCCACCAGGCTCTAGCCACCTCCCCTGAACGATCGGGCCGATCTTTGTGTTCATCCACGGTGTTGCTCCGGATAGAGTTTACAGCGACTACATGTCTCCATGCGACGAGTGAGCTCTTACCTCACTTTTCCACCCTTACCGGAAAGATCCGGCGGTATATTTCTGTTGCACTTGTCCGAGGGTTTCCCCTGGCGGGCGTTACCCGTTATCCTTGCCCTGCGGAGCCCGGACTTTCCTCAGATACAGGCTTTCGCCTTATACCCGCGGCCGCTCGGTCTGCTCAGCTTATTTTACACATTTTGCAGATTAAGTCAACAAATCTTATTTAAAACCGGTGAAATATGAAACTTTCCGATTATATCGAAACACTTAAAGGCAAAAGCGTCGCCGTCATAGGCGCCGGAGTCAGCAATATGCCTCTTATAAGACTCCTGATCGAAAATGATATCGACCTCACTGTCTGCGACAGGAGAGACGAAAAAGCTCTCAAGGAAAACGGGATAGAGTTTCCGCGAAACGTGAAGCTGCAGCTCGGCGAGGATTATCTCGAGGATCTTTACCAGGAGATCATTTTCAGGACTCCAGGCCTCATGCCCTTCGAGGAGCACCTTGTAAGAGCGAGTGAGCGCGGAAGCCTTATAACCTCCGAGATGGAGGTCTTCTTCTCGGTCTGCCCCTGCAGGACCGTGGCTGTAACGGGAAGCGACGGAAAGACCACGACCTCGACTCTCATCGCGCTGCTTCTGAAAGAGGCAGGCTATAAGGTCCACCTGGGCGGGAATATAGGAAATCCGCTCCTCTGTGAGGCTGACTCCTTCGGGAAAGACGATTTCGCCGTACTGGAGCTCAGCTCCTTCCAGCTGCACAGCATGAAATGCTCGCCCGATGTGGCGGTGATCACGAACATCTCGCCGAACCACCTCGACAAGCACAAGGATTATCAGGACTATATAGACGCCAAGAAGAACATCTTCTTAAACCAGAAGAAGGACTCGCTTCTGATACTGAATAAAAACGACGAGATCTCCTCGCATTTCGATGCCCTGGCGCCCTCGAAGGTCAGATGGTTCTCGATCTCGGATAAGCTCAACAACGGCTTTTACCTCGACGGGGACGATATTATCGGGAGCATAAACGGAAAGACGCAGTTCATAATGAAGGCCTCGGATATAGTCGTTCCCGGCAGGCACAATGTCATGAACTCCCTGACCGCTTTCGCGGCTGTCAATGATTTTGTCTCAAAAGAAGACATGGTTAAGGTCATGACCACGTTCAAGGGCGTCGAGCACAGGCTCGAGACCTTCGCCGTTCACAACGGGATAAGATATATAAACGACTCTATAGGCTCCTCGCCCTCCAGGACTCACGCGGGGCTCATATCGATGCCGAAAAAGCCTGTAGTGATCTGCGGTGGCTACGACAAGAAGATACCTTTCGACACTCTGGGGGACGATCTGAACCTCTACGCCAAGAAGGTATTTCTCACGGGACACACGGCCGAAAAGATCAGGGAAGCTAAGGAAAACTCGAAATTCAGAGATGAGAATGTCCCTGTGACCGTAATAGACGATTTCGACATGTGCGTAAAAGCCGCTGCCGAAAGCGCCGAAGAGGGGGATATAGTTCTGTTTTCTCCCGCCTGCGCCTCCTTCGACCATTTCAGGAATTTCGACGAGAGAGGCAAATATTTCAAGAAAATAATCATGGAGTATATATCGCGAAATGACTGAAGAGGAACTTTACAAGATCTCCGGTAAAGCCGAGGAAAGATGCAGGGAAATGTTCGAGAGGACTGATTCAATTGCTCTTTTCAACACCAAAAAGGTGCTCGACGCTTTCAAAAAGCACAGAGTATCCGATTCCTGCTTCGCGGGCACGACAGGCTACGGTTACGACGATCTCGGAAGAGAGACCCTGGACGCCGTCTGGGCAGATGTCTTCGGAGCGGAGAAGGCGCTGGTAAGGCTCGATTTCGTAAACGGTACGCACGCCATAACGGCTGCCGTGTTTGCCCTTGCAAATCCCGGAGAGACCATGCTCTCGGCCACGGGTGTCCCTTACGACACCTTCAATACGGTTATCGGAAAAGACGCCGGCGAATACGGAACATTCAAATACTACGGGATAGATCACAAAGTAGTAGGGCTCAGGCCCGACGGAAATCCCGATATTCCCGCGATCATAAAGGCTCTTCGGGAGGACAGGAATATCAGAACTGTCCTTATCCAGAGATCTCCCGGATATTCGAGCAGGAAGGCTTTCTCCGTCTCTCAGATAGGGGAGATCATTGCAGCCGTAAGGGAAGAGGACTCCTCAGTCATGATATTTGTTGACAATTGCTACGGCGAGTTTACGGAAAAGACTGAGCCGACCCAGCTCGGCGCGGATCTGATCGCGGGCTCTCTTATCAAGAACCCGGGCGGGGGGCTGGCTCCGAGAGGCGGCTATATCTGCGGAAAAGAGGAGTTTGTGGAAAAAGCGGCCTGCAGGCTCACTGTTCCGGGGATCGGAGGCGAGTGCGGGGCAACTCTCGGCAATAACAGGATGCTCCTTCAAGGACTTTTCATGGCGCCGCACACAACGGCTCAGGCTCTGAAGAGCATGATATTCGCGTCATCGCTTCTGGATCTGCTCGGTTTTGAGGTCCTGCCCTCATATGATGAGGAAAGGCATGATATAATACAGGTGATAAAGCTCAAAACGCCCGAAAACCTTGTCAATTTCTGCAAAGGCATCCAGAGCGCCTCTCCGATCGACGCCTATGTCTCTCCCGAGCCCTCACCGATGCCGGGCTACGACTGCGACGTCGTTATGGCCGCGGGGACCTTTATCCAGGGCGCGACAGGCGAGCTCAGCGCGGACGGGCCGATGAGAGAGCCTTACAACGTATATCTTCAGGGCGGGCTCACGTACGAATCCGGAAAGCTCTGCCTTCTGGAGGCAGCCAGGAGCATGATGAACTGAAACTATGGACAATCTGTTTGATATGATGGACGAACTCGAGCTCGAAGAAATGAGGTCCATCGTCTCGAAACTGAACGAGGCGAGCGACGCTTACTACAACGGAAAAGGCGAGATAATGAGCGACTTCGAGTGGGACGCTCTGTTCGACCGCCTGAAAAAGATGGAAGCGGAGACGGGAACCGTGCTTCCCGAAAGCCCCACGAACAGGGTCTCCGCGGATACGACAGAAGGGGAGAAGGAGGCTCACGAGTTCTCCGCGCTCTCTCTGGCCAAGACCAAAAAGCCCGAGGATCTTGTCAAATGGGCAGAAGGAAAGCCCATCTGGATCTCCTGGAAGCTCGACGGGCTGACTCTTGTCGTCACCTATGACAACGGAAAGCTTACGAAAGTGGTCACAAGGGGAGACGGGCATATCGGAACAAATATCACACGCCTTGCAAAGGCCATAAACGGGATCCCTCAGAGCGTTTCGGACAGGGGGCATCTTGTGATAAGGGGAGAGGCCGTCATCTCATACGAGGATTTCGACAGGTTCGTGCTCGAATCGGACTCCGATTACGCCAATCCCAGAAACCTGGCCTCGGGCTCGCTCTCTTTAAAGGACGCCGAGGAGGTCAAAAAGAGAAACATAAACTGGATCCCCTTCACTCTGGTCCACACGGATAAAAACATCGATTCCTGGGGCGCGAGAATGGACTATCTCGAGTCCCTGGGCTTCAAGACCGTCGAGCACGAGGAGATAGAGGACCCGACGCTCGGGAATATAACAGAGGAGATCGACAAGTGGACTCTAAAAGTCACGGAGCGAATTAATCCCTATCCCGTGGACGGGCTCGTTATAGCTTACGACGATACAGTCTACGCCGAAGGTGGCTCCGTCACGGGCCACCACGCCACCAGGGCGGGCTTTGCCTTCAAATGGCAGGATGAGTCTGCCGAATCCGTTCTGGACCACATAGAATGGAGCTGCGCCGCCTCCACGATCACGCCTGTGGCCGTTTTCAAAGGCGTCGAGCTCGAGGGAACGACTGTCAGAAGGGCCTCGCTCTGCAATGTCAGCGAGTGCGAGAGGCTGAAGATAGGAGGGAAGGGAAGTGTTCTCTCCGTAATAAAGGCCAATAAGATAATCCCCAAAGTCATTGAGGTAAAGCAAAGTGTCGGAAGCCTCGATATTCCCTCAAAATGCCCGGTCTGCGGGGAGCCTACGGAGATAAGGATCAGCGAGGTCTCCGGCACCAAAACTCTGGTCTGCACGAACAGTACGTGCCCTGCCAAGAAGCTCAAAAAATACACCAGATTCGTCTCAAAGGCGGGTATGGATATAGACGGGATCTCGGAGCAGACGATCTCCCGCTTTGTAAATTTAGGTTGGATCAGGAATTTCGGCGATATCTTCAGGCTGAAGGACCATATAGAGGAGATATCCGCTCTCGAGGGCTTCGGAGCAAAGTCGGCTTCAAATATAAACGCCTCGCTCGAAAGATCCGCGAAAGTCTCCGGAAGAAAGTTTCTCTACGCGCTGAATATCCCGCTCATAGGCACGGACGTCGCGGGAAGGCTTCTGGATCAGTATCCGCTTTCCGAACTCATAAAGACCGCGGAGGATACGCAGGACGATGCCGTCTTTTCATCGATAGACGGGATCGGACCGGAGAAATCGAAGGCCTTTGTCTCCTGGATAAAGGATCCCGCAAACAGACGGGACCTTGAAGATCTTCTGACGCTTGTAAGCATTGAGCAGCAGGAGATTCAGGAGAAAGGGGAGAAGTGCGCGGGGCTCGTGTTTGTGGTAACGGGGGATGTTTACAAATACAAGAACAGAAACGAGCTCAAGGCCTATATAGAATCCCAGGGCGGAAAGGTTACGGGTTCTGTATCCGGATCCACGAACTATCTTATAAACAATGACACAGCGTCGCTCTCGACCAAGAACACCAGAGCAAAGCAGCTTGGTATTCCGGTGATCTCCGAGGAAGAATTCATTGAAAAATTCACATAAAAAAAGCGGGTCTCCTCAACGGAGACCCGTATTGTATTCGTCTTATTTCGCGAGAACTTTCTTGAGATGCGCGTATCTGGGGAGAGAATACTCACGCGGGATCTCAGGCTCGCCCTGGATGAGAGGAAGCACGTAGTCGATGAATTCCTGTTTCATGCCTGTGCCGTCTTCCTTGATCCATTCGATGGGAACCTTCTTCTCGTAGTTGGCGACAGCCTCGAGAGGCAGGAGATTGTACTTGCAGACGTAGGAGCCGGAGCTCATGTCTCTTTCGAAAGCGACCATCTTTCCGGTCTCACCGTTTACAGCGCTCTCGACAGCGATCTTGCCCGCGTTGAAGGCCTCGTCTATATCGGTCTGGGAAGCGGAGTGGGAAGCGCATCTCTGGAGAAGGCTGAGCTCTATTCCTCTGACCTTGACGCCGATCCTGTGCTTGATCTCGTCCGCGAGCCTTACAGCAAGCCCGCCGAGCTGCGCGTGGCCGAATCCGTCTGTCGCGGAGGTCTTCGCTTCGGAGACGAATGTGCCGTCAGCGTAGTGGATGCCTTCGGAGACCGCGATAAGGACCTGGTGATCCTTGTTGTACTGGTTGTCGACTTCTGCGAAGAACTCATCCATATCGAAGTTCGTCTCGGGGAGGTAGATGAGGTCCGGGCCCGAGCCGTAGTAGGTCGCGAGAGCAGAGGAGGCAGCGAGCCAGCCCGCGTGTCTGCCCATGATCTCAATGACTGTGACCATACCTGTGTCGTAAACTCTGGCGTCCTTGCTTATCTCCATGCAGGAGGTGGCGATATATTTGGCAGCGCTCGCGAATCCGGGGCAGTGGTCTGTTCCGAAAAGGTCGTTGTCTATAGTCTTGGGAACGCCCATGACTCTGCACTCCCAGCCGGACTTGGCCATGAATCTGGATATCTTGTTGCAGGTGTCCATAGAGTCATTGCCGCCGTTGTAGAAGAAGTAACGGACATTGTATTTTTGGAAGATCTCCAGGATCCTCTTGTAATCTGTATCGTCGTCTTCGGGATCGGCCATTTTGTAACGGCAGGAACCGAGTTCCGAAGAGGGAGTGTGAAGCAGAAGCTCAAGCTCTTTCGGATCCTCTTCGTCCATGACGTAGAGCTTATCCTGAAGAACGCCCTTTATGCCGTGGGCAGCTCCGTAGACTTTTGTGATATTGGGTGATTCAAGCGCCGTTTTGATAACTCCGTACGCGCTTGCGTTGATAACTGCAGTGGGTCCGCCGGACTGTCCGAATATGGCAGCGCCTATTAATTCCTTGCTCAAATCAGGTTTACCTCCAATTATTTTTTGTAAAGCTTGTTGATTATAGCACACTTTCGCGATATAATACATAAGAATTTTTATAATGTAAAGGAGTTTTTTTATGCCACTCGTAAACACCAAAGAAATGTTTGCAAAAGCCTACAACGGAGGCTACGCGATCGGCGCTTTCAACGTTAACAACATGGAGATAGTCCAGGGCATCACTGAGGCTGCCGCTGAACTCAACGCTCCACTGATACTCCAGGTATCCAAGGGCGCAAGAGCATATGCAAATCACACATATCTCATGAAACTGGTCGAAGCCGCGATAGAGGAGACAGGTCTTCCTATCTGCCTGCATCTCGACCACGGCGATACATTCGAACTCTGCAAATCCTGCATCGACGGCGGATTCACTTCCGTTATGATCGACGCCTCCTCGAAGCCCTTCGAAGAGAACATTGCTCTGACCAGACAGGTCGTCGAGTACGCGCATGACCACGGCGTTGTCGTCGAGGCCGAGCTCGGTACACTGGCAGGAATCGAGGACGAGGTCAATGTTTCCGCGGAGGAGAGCTCCTACACAAGAGCAAGCGATGTCCAGGAATTCGTAGAGAGAACGAACTGCGACTCTCTGGCGATCGCTATCGGAACATCCCACGGCGCATACAAATTCAAACCCGGCACAAAGCCCCAGCTCAGATTCGACATTCTCGAAGATGTGGCAGGCAGACTTCCCGGATTCCCGATAGTCCTGCACGGCTCCTCCTCGGTTCCTCAGGAATTCGTAAAAGAGATCAATGAAAACGGCGGAAATATGCCCGGCGCTATCGGAGTTCCCGAGGATCAGCTCCGCAAGGCAGCTTCCATGGCAGTCTGCAAGATCAATATAGACTCCGACCTGCGTCTTGCTATGACAGCGACCATTCGCAAGTACTTCAACGAGCATCCCGCAGATTTCGACCCGAGACAGTACCTGAAGCCGGCAAGAGCCGCTATAAAGGCAATGGTCATGCACAAGATCACCGACGTTCTCGGCTGCGACGGAAAGGCATAATCCAGAAGCATTTTTTATCTTATCATAGGGGGGAATTCACCATGAGCGGATTTAAAAATGAAAAGAAACCCATAAAAAAAGAGAATGTATCTGAAGAGAAAAAGCAGATAAAACTCCCGGCCTTCGCAAACAGCAAATACGCGCTCTACATCAGAATAATCGTCTCGGCGCTGCTTCTGATAACCAACCAGGTATCAAAGCTTTCAGGCATCGCAAGCTTTATAATCCTGATCATAGCGGCTGTTATCTGCGGCTATGACATCTGCCTCAAAGCCTACGAGAAGATCATGAGCAGAGATTATCTCGCGTATGAGGTCATAGTGATCTTTGTCCTTCTGGTTTCATTCGCGATCGGATACGGAGCCGAGGGCGTCGCTCTGACTATCTTCTACCATCTGTCGGGAATACTGATCGGATACATCTCAAAGAGAACAAAGACCGATACTCTCGATCTCGCTGCCATGCAGGATTCGGATACGGTCAGCAAGGTCAATTCGATCGTGGAGCAGGAGGGAGCTCTTTCATACGATCTTCCCGAGATGCTCGAGAGCAGTTCGTCCTTTGTTCTGAAGATAGCGCTTGCTTTCGCGGTGCTTTACGCGATCGTATTGCCTGTCATATCAAGCATGAGCTTCCGTACATCTATCCACAGGGCTATTACCATGATGGTCGTCTGCGCTCCGCTCTATATTGTGGTTTCCTCACCGCTGGTCAGTTCATTGGCTATCGGAACAGCCTCAAGATTCGGCATTCTGTTCAGAAACGCCGTAAGCCTCAACAATGTAAAGAAGATCAGATCCGCAGCCATTGACAAACCGGGGGTTCTGGCCTCACAGTATCCTCAGCTGATAGCGATCAAGAGCAGCGTTACCGACAATGACACATTCATGAATTTCGCCGCTCACGCCGTTTACAACTGCAATCTTCCGTTCGCGAAAGCGATAGGGGAGGCATACAGCAACGAGTATCAGCTTTCACTTATCAGCGAGAGCGAGGAGATCTCCGGATACGGCGCGAAGGCTGTCGTAGGCGGCGCGAATGTCGTTATTGCGAGAAAAGAGTATTTCGTATCCCAGGGAATCGAGCTTCCTTTTGCTCAGACAGGGAACGACAATATCTATTATATGACGATAAACGGCAGATATATCGGCTGCGCCTATCTGACCGATGAGACCTATGAGACCGCGATATCGCTTGTAAAAGAGCTCAAAGCAGCGGGCGTTAACAAGACGATCGTATTTTCGGATGACGTCGAAGAGAGCGCGAATGAGTTCGGCAGCAGAATAGACGCCGATGAGGTCTATGCCGATTACAGCGGCGAGCAGAAGCTCAAATATCTCACTGAGCAGAAGGAGAGCTATCCGAAGGATTATCTCGGATACATATTCGCTACAGGAGTCGAATCGCACAGCCCGGCTGATATCGATATAGCTGTCAGAAGACAGGGGAATGACGCGGATGCTATTTTGTATCCTGACTGCGTAGCAAATTTCCCGCTTTCATTCAATATCTCCAAGAGAATGGATAAGGTGATATCGAATAACGCTCTGATAGTAATGGCGGTAAAAGCGATACTGATAATGCTCACGATGCTCGGAGCAACGAATATATGGCTCACAGCGTTCATAGATATGATCGCCGGCCTTGCTTCGATGCTTCTTGCGGTGAGAGTTACCAATACCGATAAGCTCGTAAATATGTGATATCAACAGAGAAGAGGAGTCCGGTCTTATTCCGGGCTCCTTTATTAATACTCACACAATCTCGCATAATATCAATTTAACGAGATTATTATTGTAATAAAAGGTGAGCTGTGATATAATGTATCCAAAGGCGGTGTTTACATGAATATAGATGAAATATACGATGCTCCCGATATTCTGATGGAATTTCTCGAATACCATTCAACTGTACGCGGTCACAGCGATAAAACTGTCGCTGCATATTATACCGATCTTAAGATACTGTTTCGTTTCATTAAAAGAAAACGTCATCTTGTTCCGGCTGATACGCCCTTCGACTCGATAGATATAACTGACGTCGATCTGGACTTCATCAAATCGATCAAGATCGAAGAAATGTACCGTTATCAGAGTTTCTCTCCGGAGAATCTCAATTCGAACAATTCACTCTCCGCCGCTTCCAGATGCCGCAGAACTTCATCGATCAAATCATTCTATAATTATCTCTCCGCCAAACGTCATCTTCTCGATAAGAACATCACGCTTGAGCTTGATATGCCCAAAAAGCAGAAATCGCTTCCCAAATACCTCGAGGAGTCTGAATGTGAAAGATTGTTAAATACTTGTCAAGGCAAGAACGCTGAGCGTGATTACGCGATCTTAATGCTTTTTATGTCATGCGGCCTTCGTATATCGGAGCTTGTTGGCTTAAACCTCACTGATGTGTATGAGGACCATGTCAGAGTCCTCGGTAAAGGCAATAAAGAAAGAGTTGTCTACTTCGCTGACGGCTGCCGTGAGGCTCTGGACGACTATCTGATGGTTAGAGACAACGGAAAGATATCGGAAAAAGACAAAAATGCTCTGTTTATAAGCAATAAAAACGGGCGTTTCGGAGCCAGAGGCATTGAGCAGATGCTCGATAAAAAGCTTCTGGAGGCAGGTCTGGACGCTTCGCGATACTCCCCCCACAAACTGAGGCATACCGCGGCGACTCTGATGCTCAAAAACGGCGTTGATACGAGAGCTCTCCAGGAGGTCCTCGGGCACAGCAACCTCAATACTACACAGATCTATACCCACCTCGATAACGCCTCACTTCATGAAGCGGCTATGGCAAACCCGATCGGAAGACGGAAAAAAGAAGAAAATCAGGATAATTAAAGCTCCGGAGATTTCCGGAGCTTTTAAAATACTATTGCCGAACCTATATCAAAAAGAACTTTTTCAGTTAAATATACCGCGTTTTTGCAGTATTTCTTCAGAAAATCGTCTGTTTTGTCTCTGATTTCCTTGTCGGTTATCTGACCTGTGAAAGCGATATCCGTATCCGATAATCTTATCGAAGAACCGCCAATAAATCCGTAATCGAATCCCTCCAGACTGGCGATCGGCTTATCGATATAAAGAACATCAAGACCTTCTGAAAGGCAGGCTTTGTATATCGAAGGATCCGAGGTTATAAGAGCATTGTCTGAAACGGCGCGGACCGAGCAGTTCGTATAGCCCTGTCTGACGGGAATTCCGGTATATGACAAAGCACTCAGATCGTTTACAAGCTTTTTGTCCGCGGACACGGGATTATAAATAAAGTGTTTCCCGACAATACTGACGTTTAAAAGTGAATCGGAAGGATAAGCACTTCCCTGTTTTCCTTCTGGATATCTGATATCGGTAAAATACTCTTTAAGCTTTTTTTCAAAGTCCGTAGCTCTGTAATACTCCGAAAGATAAACGGTATCGAAGCTTATCTTCAGAACGGACATGTCAGGATGAGAGGCGGTTCTTTTGTCCAGAAGGGCGTTATCCGGCAGTAAAATGAGCTCAAAACCCAGCTCTGCCAATGCTTTCCCGGGGTACTGAGAGTACCTCTCCCCGATTATAGCGTGCTTCATAGAGACGCGGCTCTCAGAGCTTCTCTGAGCGTTCCGGCCCTTACGATCTCAAGGCCTTCAAAGGCTGAGACATTGATCTTCGAGTGTTTAGGGATAATGCACTTCTTAAAACCGAGCCTTCTGATCTCTCCCAGGCGCTGGTCGAGATTTGAGATATTCCTGATCTCTCCGGAGAGGCCGACCTCACCAAGCGCTGCAAGAGTGGAATCTACAGGTTCGTCCTTATAGCTCGAGGCAATCGCCAGAACTGTTGACAGATCGGCAGCCGGATCGTCTAGAGAGAGTCCTCCGATGACATTTATATAGACGTCACAACCGGAGACAGGCAGATTTCCCCTTTTATCCAGTACGGCGATCAGCATCGAAGCTCTGTTGTAATCTATACCGTTCATCCTTCTGGAGGGATTGTAGGGGGCTTTGGAGACAAGAGCCTGGATCTCGGCCATTATAGGTCTCGTGCCTTCCACTATACACGCTACACAGGTTCCTGAAGAATCTGCCGGCCTGCCCGAGAGAAGCATCTCAGAGGGATTTTCGACGCTCTCAAGGCCTTTTTCCAGCATCTCGAACACGCCTATCTCATTGGTTGAACCGAATCTGTTCTTTACTGCCCGAAGTATCCTGAAAGAGGTGTTTCTCTCCCCTTCGAAATAGAGAACACAGTCGACCATATGCTCGAGTATTTTCGGCCCCGCAATGGTCCCTTCTTTTGTAATGTGACCTACTATAAAAATGGTGACCGAATTGTCCTTGGAGTATCTGATGAGCTTCAGAGTCGACTCTCTTATCTGCGCGGGAGAGCCTGCAGCGGAACTGACCTCGCTGTCGTATACCGTCTGGATAGAGTCTATAACGACTATCTCCGGAGAGACCTCGTCGAATGTGCTTATTATCCTGTCTACATCCGTTCCGGTATATATACTGATATTGCTGCCGTCTATACCGAGCCTGTCAGCCCTCATCTTGAGCTGTCTCTCGCTCTCTTCGCCGGATACATAGAGCACGCTGTTATAACGTGAGACACATCCGCACATCTGAAGAAGCAGCGTTGATTTGCCTATTCCCGGAGCTCCTCCGACCAGAATTACGGAGCCTTTTACTGCACCGCCTCCGAGGACTCTGTCGAACTCCGGAATATCCGTCTTAAATCTCAGCTCCTCTTCCCCGCCGATCTCCGAAAGGAGTTTCGAGCTTTTGGCTGCAGCTCTGGGTTTATAGTCAGAGCTCCTTCTGGAAGAAGTCTTTTCGGTCTTGACTTCAACCAGAGTATTCCAGGCTCCGCATGACGGGCAGCGCCCGCCCCAGTTCGGAGTCTCAAAACCGCAGTCCGAGCAGCAGAAGACCGTTTTCTGTTTCATTATCCGTACTCCTTCGAATCAGTAAAAGCTTGTGACGCTGCTGTTGCTCTCCGAGACGTAAAACTCAACATCGGGAAACTTGTCCGAAAGCTTTTTATACAGCGTAAAGACGACAGGATTTTCAGTATTGAAATGTCCCGCGTCAATAAGATTAATTCCGAGTTCTTTTGCAAGCTGGAAGTCATGGTATTTGATATCGGAAGTGATAAATGTGTCGGCGCCGGCATTAAACGCGTCAGAGATAAACTCGGCAGCCGAGCCTCCGACGAGCGCGACTTTTTTGACATTCCTGCAGGCGTAGTATTCGAGGCATTTAGCGCCGAGCGCCGCTTTGACGAGCTCGAGGAAATCTGTGATCCCATACTCTCTTTCATACTCGCCTATCCTGCCGAGGCCTGTATTTTCAAAGCCTTCGGAAGGAATGAACACATCCCTGTTAACAAGTCCCAGTCTGTCGCACAGTACATCGTTTACCCCGCCGTTCGCGATATCGAGATTAGTATGCATGCAGATGGCTGAGATCCCGTTTTTGATGAGCCCGATGACTCTCTTTGCCTGCATATCGTCCGTGCACAGAGACTTCATCTCATACCAGATGACCGGGTGATGCGAAACGATAAGGTCGCAACCCTTTTCTGCGGCTTCTTTTATGACATCCGAGGTGATATCGAGCGAAACAAGGCATTTCGATATCTCCCGGTTTTTGTCTCCGACGAGAAATCCGGGATTGTCAAAATCCATCTTAAGTTCCATGGGAGCAAGCTCGCACATGTATCTGTATATATCAGAGGCTCTAACCATTTTTCATACCTTCCTTGAGCTCATCGTACATTATCTGAATTACTTTATGATCGGGGTTTCGGCTCTCATCGGAGCTGCACAGGATCTTCGAAAACATGTCCTCGAAGTGCTCCAGTATCTCCGGATAGAGCTCATTTCCGAACGCGGTTCCGGTATACATCTCCGAGAGCGTGTATTTCTGAGGCTCACCGAGCTTCGCGACAATGATCTGATACAGCTTTCCGTTTTCTTTCACATAATCCTCCGCCAGGATCTCATATGAATTGTACAGAAGCCAGTATCGGAGCACTTCGGGCTTTGTAGCGGGCTGGAAGATGAATATATTGTCCTCCGTTATCTTCTTCTCGGCCCTGTCCATAATGCCGCAGCAGCTCTCCCCTCCCATGCCGGCGAGTATCAGATACCTGATACTGGAGAGATCGAGTTTTTCAAAACCGTCGCTTAAAACAAACTTTATTTTCTTTTCACAGCCGGCTTCCAAAGCGTTTCTGCGGGCATTATCAAGCGGCCCGCTGTTTATATCGCAGGCATAGAGTTCGGAAACAAAGCCGCTTCCGGCCAGTCTTATCGGAATATATCCGTGGTCAGTACCGATGTCTGCAACGGGGGCATCTTCAGTTATATATTTTAAGATCTTTTCAAGTCTTTGTTTCTGCATATAACAAAAAGCCGGTCAAACCGGCTCTTTTTTATTAAAGGCTTCCAAGATAATCCTCAAGCATATCGAGAAATGCTTCAGGATCTATTCCGTGTACATAACAGGCCTGCTCGATGGTCTCGCCGCTGGACATTGCACAGCCGACGCAATGCATTCCTATCTCCTGGAAAGCGGGCATTGCTTCGGGAAACATCCCGATCACATCACCGATAAGGGTATCTTTTGTAATTTCCATGTTTTTCTCCGTAAAAGAAAGATTGGGGCGAATTACCGCCCCAATCAGTTAATTTGTAAATCAGGCCTGCTGCTCTCTCATCTTGGCAAAGCACTCGCTGCAGTATACGGGGCGGTCTGTCTTGGGCTCGAAGGGAACCCTTGCCTCTTTTCCGCAGTTTGCACAAACAGCCGTGAAATACTCTCTGGGTCCGCGGGCAGCATTCTTGCGAGCATCTCTGCAAGCTTTGCAACGCTGGGGCTCATTCTGGAATCCGCGCTCTGCGTAGAACTCCTGCTCACCTGCAGTAAAAACGAACTCTTTACCGCATTCCTTGCAAACTAAGGTTTTGTCTTCGTACATTTGGTATCCTCTCTTTGATAGTCGCCTTTATTGGGCAGATTTCCTCAGCGTAGAAAGCTGGGTTGTAACAAATTTCATTATACATTCTGATGTTTGAATGTCAATAATTTTTTTATCAGGTCAGGAGCATTCTGTCGTTATCCAGAGCCTTTCCGACACACTCTTTGAATTTGACCAGGAGATCTTCAACAGTCAGGTTTTCTCGCTCCTTACCCTTTATATCCAGGACGATATTACCCTGGTCCATCATCAGAGTTCTGTTCCCCAGATCGAGCGCCGACTGCATATTGTGGGTTATCATCAGGCAGGTTAGCTTCTCCTCTCTGACTATCGAGTCCGTGAGTGCCAGGACCTTCTCCGCCGTAGCAGGATCCAGGGCCGCCGTATGCTCGTCGAGGAGCAGGAGCTTAGGAGGGTTTATGGTCGCCATAAGAAGCGTCAGAGCCTGTCTCTGTCCGCCTGAGAGCAGCCCTACCGGCTGTTTCATTCTGTTTTCGAGTCCCATATCCAGCAGTGAGAGCTTTTCTGCAAACTTCTCTTTTTCTGCTTTCGTAACCTTGCTGAGCCAGCCCCCCTTACCCGCTGCTAAAGCCAGGTTCTCCTCTATTGTCATACCCGGAGCGGTTCCGAGCATAGGATCCTGAAACAGGTGACCGATAAACGGGGATCTCTTGTACGCTGGCAGGAATGTGATATCCTTTCCGTCGAGAATGATGGAACCGGAATCTGTATAAAAATTCCCGCATATGGCGTTGAACAGAGTGGACTTCCCTGCCCCGTTGGCGCCGATTATCGTTACGAACTCCCCATCGACCAGATGAAGACTCAGGTCTTTGACGGCAGTTTTTTCATTGACAGTTCCCGGATTGAAGGTCTTGCTAATCTTATTTATTTCAAGCATTTCCGCCGCTCTCCTTCTTCGAGTAGTAATCCAGTCTTCTCTTGAGAAGCGGGTATTTGCTTTTTATATAAGGCCCGGAGATCGCAATTATTACGATTACCGAGGAGACAAGCTTGAGCATAGAAGCGGGCATATCAAATCTCAAAGCTATCGCGTATATTATTCTGAAGATTATCGAGCCGAGAACGACTCCTGTCGCCCGTTTCGGAATGCCGCCTTTACCCATAAAGGTCCCGCCTATCAGAAGGCTTGCAAGGGCTATAGTGACCATACCGGAACCGATGTCTATATTTACCGACTTCTGGGATTGAGCGAGGAGGCAGCCGGAGAGAGCGGTAAAAGAGTTGGAAATGCAAAGGCCTACTGTAGTTGTAAACGCGGGGTTAATGGAGGAAGACTTAACCATGTCAGGATTGTTTCCGGTCGCCCGGATCGCAAGGCCGAGTTTGGTTTTCAGAAACAGAGAGATAAACAGGACCACTAGCGCGACTGCGATCACAGCTATCATCAGTTTGGACTGGCCGTGAAGGAATGTTCCATCGAGCGCTGTCTTTAGATCGGTAAACACTGTCCTTGTCTTGTTCATATTCAGGAGCGATGAGTTGCCCATGATCGCTATATTTATCGAGTAAAGGCCTGTGTTTACTATTATACCGGAGAGCAGACTGTCCACGCCCATCCTTGTCTGCAGAAGTGCCGTGATAAAACCTGAGATGACTCCGGCGCACATAGCGGCAGGTATCGAGAGATAGGGATTGCCGCTTATAGCGACTACAGCCCCCACACAGGCTCCGAGCGTGAAGCAGCCGTCTGTAGACAGGTCGCACACGTTGAGCATCGAATAGCTCAAAAACAGCGCGAGAACAGTTATTGCGTTAATTAGTCCGAGTTCAATTGCTGTCTGACCGAGGCCAAGCAATGATCCGAATGCCATTTGGTCTTCCTCCGTGGAAATCAGAATTAAATGATCAGCTGAAGCTCTCTGCGGTCTCTATGGGTACTACATGAGTGCAGAAGGGCTCGAATGCAGCGACTATAGTTTCGTAATCGAATCCGATCGCGGCGCAGGTCTCTGTATTAACTGTAGCAGTGCCGTTATCGAAGGTCATTACAGGCAGTGTCGCGGGGTCTTTGCCTTCCAGAAGGATCTGAGCGATCATATTTGCAGTCTCTACTCCGAGATTCGCGTAGTCTACGCCGTAACCTGCAAAGGCTCCGTTGAGCGCAAAGGAGTCGGCGCCGCAGTAATGGGGAATTCCGGCCTCGCTGAGCTTTTCGTAGATCGATAGCTCTGCTGTCATGATCGTATTGTCAGTCGGGGTAAATACAGCGTCAACGCCGTCAGCGATAAGAGAATCGACTGCAAGGCTTACCTCATCAACTGTCGTGCCGTTGTATTCCTTGTAGGAAATGCCTGCGTTATCAAGAAATTCTTTTGCTTCGGCTATCGGAGTCGTGGAAGCGTCCTGCCCTACGTCATAGAGAAGTCCGACAAAATCTGCCTCGGGATCCGCAGCTGTAATAAGCTTTAATACAGCCGCCGTATCCAGTCCGTCGGATGTGCCGGTGATATTGGCGCCCGGGGCATCCATCGAAGCGACGATTCCGGTGGAGATAGGATCGCTGACTGCAGCAAATACGACAGGGATCTGATTCTCTTCTGTATCTGCCTGCATTGTCATTGCGACAGGAGTTGCAACTCCGACCATGAGGTCTACGCCGTCAGCAATAAAATTCTGAACTATCTGTTCGAGTACGTTCGCGTCTGCGTTGCAGTTGTCGTAATCGATTTTGATCTCAACGCCGTTTTCAGCGGAGATCTCTGCGAGACGGTTCTGAATATTTTCAACTATCTGGTTTAAGGAAGCATCATCGACATAGTTGCAGATGCCTACAGTGAATGATTTAACTTCTTCCGCGGGTTCTACAGCCGTCTCTGTTACAGCTTCGGCCACGGATTCTGAAGGAGCCTGCGCGGGAGCGGGAGCGGAAGCGGATCCGCAGGCAGCAAGGGAAAATATAAATACGAATGAAAGTATCAGAGCAATGATCTTGTTGGTTTTCATTTTTAATCTCCTTTTAGTAGTCTCATTTGATGATTTGTTTCTGATTTTCCTGTTGCTAAGCTCAAATTACGGATCGCCATCGTTTTGACATAATAAACATTTTCAGACTCCTTTAAAAAACAAAAATCCTGTCTCAGCATTTCTGCCGGGACAGGAATTATCCTGCGGTGCCACCCTGCTTGACGGAAATATCCGCCCTCTCTTTGTCCCGTGCCAACACACGGCGGCGCAATTAACGGATCGCCTTCCCGTCTCTCATAGGCCGCAGCGCGGCTTCCGATCGCCCTCCGAAGTCCATTCGCTTATCATCCGCGTACCGCATTCTCATCATCTGCAGCTCTCTGTGACGTTTCGCGATAAGTTACTTACTCTTCATCAACAGTTTGATATTTAAGATGTTTGAATTTAAGCACAAGATATAGTGATTGTCAAGAAAAAGTTTTTAAGTTATTCTACAGTTCGAGAACAGTCTGGTCCGAATTGCCTCCCGAATACTTTAATCCGAGATGTTCGTATGCATTTCTTGTGACGCATCTGCCCCTCGGCGTTCTGATTATAAAGCCGGACTGAAGCAGATACGGTTCATATACATCTTCAAGCGTGACAGCTTCCTCGTTTATTGTGGCAGCAAGTGTCTCAAGGCCTACGGGGCCGCCGTTGTAGTACTCTATTATTGCTCTGAGCATCCTTCTGTCGAGCGAGTCGAGCCCTAGCTTGTCCACTTCGAGAAGCGAGAGAGCTTCATCTGCAACTCTGCTTGTGATGACCCCGTCCGCTTTTACCTGCGCGTAGTCCCTGACTCTCTTCAGCATTCTGTTGGCAATACGCGGAGTTCCGCGCGATCTCGAAGCGATCTCCGAAGCTCCGGAATCCTCGATGCCTATCCCCAGAATATCTGCAGACCTCAACACGATCTTTTTGAGCTCTTCTTTTGTATACAGCTCAAGTCTCAAAGTAACTCCGAATCTGTCTCTCAGAGGCGCTGTAAGCTGCCCGGAGCGGGTCGTTGCTCCGATAAGTGTAAACTTCGGGAGATCCAGATGGATAGAATTTGCAGAAGGCCCCTTCCCTATTATGATATCTATGGCGTAATCCTCCATAGCGGGATAGAGTATCTCCTCATACGCGCGGTTGAGCCTGTGTATCTCATCGACGAAGAGGATATCCCCTTCATTGAGATTAGTGAGCATGGCAACGAGATCGCCAGGCTTTTCAATGGCAGGACCTGAGGTTATGCGCATATTTACGCCCATCTCATTTGCGATAACAGATGCAAGCGTGGTCTTGCCGAGTCCCGGAGGGCCGTGCAGAAGCACATGATCAAGCGGTTCGTTTCTCATCTTTGCGGCATTGATGAAGACATAGAGGCTGTCCTTTGCCTTCTCCTGGCCGATATACTCGGACAGAGTTCTTGGCCTTAAACTGCCTTCGGACTTGTCTTCGGCAATGGAGGATGTTGAGGTTATGATCTCGTCCTCATCAAAATCGTTTGAAAAATTAATACTCATATCTCAGTACCTTTATTAAAAGATCAGG
The DNA here is from genome assembly GCA_017430455.1 of Oscillospiraceae bacterium. GTDB lineage: Bacteria > Bacillota > Clostridia > Oscillospirales > Oscillospiraceae > Limivicinus. The sequence continues at coordinate 64,817 of JAFRMX010000023.1, read as the reverse complement.
TTCGATGAACGCCTTATTAGGCAGATCACCCCATATTTTTAAGAACCAGTTTGATAATCTGCTCGGTCGTCATGCCCTCAACATTGTTTGCCTTAATGACAGGCATGATCTCAGCAGTCGAATAGCCGAGAACGCCAAGCGCGAGGACAGCATCGGAGACAGCATTATTGCCCGCGGGGATACTGGGAACAGATATTTCTGTGATATCGGAGCCGATCTCCTTGCTGATCTTGTCCTTGAGCTCCAGAATGACCCTCTGAGCGATCTTTTTGCCTATTCCCTGTGCCGCTGTGAGCGTAGAGAGATCGTTGTTTACAACGGCCATAGCAAGCATCTCAGGCGTATTGACAGAAAGTATGGATATGGCAGCTTTGGGGCCTATTCCGCTTACTGAGGTAAGCATATCGAAGCAGTTTCTCTCTTTGACGCCGCTGAAGCCGTAAAGGTCGAATGTATCTTCCCTTATCACTTCACGGATAAAAAGCTTAGCGGCTTCATTGTGCTTCAATGTGCTGATGGTATTTGCAGTCGTATATACGGAAAAACCGATTCCGGCCGTTTCGATCACTACCCTGTTTAATTCTATATCCGTAATGTTGCCCTTTAAGTAGTCGAACATTCGGCGTTTTCCTCCTTAAAAAGAAGTGATGTGCTGCTTCTGGCGTGACAGAGAGTCAGCGCGACAGCATCGGCCGCGTCATCGGGCCTGGGAACGGATTTGAGCTTACAGAGTCTCTTCACCATCTCCATTACCTGGTGTTTTTCGGCTCTCCCGTATCCTGCAACGGCCTGTTTTACCTGAAGCGGTGTATATTCGAAGATCTCAAGCCCGGCCTGTCTGCAGGCAAGAAGTATAACTCCCCTTCCATGCGCAACGGAAATGCCAGTTGTGAGGTTCGTGTTGAAAAAAAGCTCTTCGATCGACACGCAGTCAGGTCTGTAGTGCTCTATAAGCTGATTCAAATCACTGTATATCTGTGCAAGTCTGACCGACAGCTTCATATGAGCCGGAGTTTCGATCACGCCGCAGTTTATGAGCTTATATTCGTTTTTATCCGCAGACAGTACGGCAAAACCGATAGTCGCTATGCCGGGATCTATTCCAAGGATCTTCACTGTTTCAGTTCATTCCTTGCTGTACAGCGTTTTGACAAATACCTTCATCAGATCGAGTATATCATTAACCGTTTCTTCCGGTAAATTCATTCTGCCGGTTATCTCAAGAAACTTTGACATAAGCGCGGTGAGCTCGGCAAGGTCATCCCTTCTGTTTTCGAAAGCAAAATCAGGATCCGCTTTGACGGGAAGGTTATTCTGATTGATGAATCCGGTATTTTCAAGAGCGTTTTTCATTACGTCATCTCCTAATCTATTTGCGTCCGTTTATAAAACGGTCTGTTATTCCTCTTCTTATTTCAGCTATCTTGGTAGGTCTCAGAAAGAATCTTCTTGAATATTCGCTGCAGGTTATTCTTATCTCATGTTTGCCCTTCTCATTCTTATAAAGCTCTGCAGTACTGAAAGGAGAGATAACTGTAAATATATCCTCGATCGGATCCGGATTAATGAATTCGACGGTATTGATCATTATGTTCCGGAGTATCTTCTCCAAAGTGCTCTCACGCATACCCTTGAAGCCTGGCATTATATTCATCTCAGCCTTGGTTATGATTACTTCCGTCTCCATCATATCCGCTTCGAGCTTCCCGAGGATAGCATCAAGAAGCATGCATTCCTGAAGTGAGAGTTTACTCAGATCATAATCCATGGCACGGCCTTTTTTATAGTCGTCCATCGTCTCCTGCATGATCAGATTGCGCATCAGTTCTTGTTCTCCCGCTTCACTTCATTATCTCTTCCCTCTTGTATAAGGGTCCAGATCGCGTCTATCATATCGACCGGCAGATACATGCTCTCACCCCAGCTGTTCAGAACTATTCCCTTCTGCTGTTGTTTGGCAAGAGCTATAAGAGAATCTGTCTTGCATATTACTACCTGGGTCGCTCCCCCCTTTTTTGCCTCATCCGTATTTGTAAAAGCGGGTATGACTTCAGTCCCGTCTTTTAAAGATGTGAGCTGAAGACCTACGGAAGCCCCGTCAACCTTAACAGGCGTAATGAGTCCGCCTCCTTTGTTTGCCGACTCGGAAATGCTCTTTGCAACCATATACATAGCCTCGGCAGAATGAGCGGAATATGCAAATGATACCGCGTTTTCTATGCTTTCGTTTTTAAGCTCCATGACCTTTTCCGCCTTTACTGTTATTTGCGAACATACTGATAGCCTGGATCGTTCCGTTTCTCCATTCCTGAATATATTCCTGCCTGAGCAAATCTCTCTCCTTGAGCTCATCTTCGGTGAGAGGCCGTTCCTTTGCGAGATGTGCAAGCTCATTTATTCTGTCGATCTTTTCTTTTTTCAATTAAATACTTCCTTTGAATATTCAGCTTAAAACTTCATTTTTATACTGCAGGAGCCAGAAGAGCAGTCCGTTCCGCTCATACCCTGATGCATCGGGAGCTTCTGAGTATAGTGTATACTCGTTTTTCTCTATCGAGAAGAGCTTCCAATAGTTTTCAACGGTATGATCCTGCCAGAGAGAAGTGCCCGGCGAAAGATCTGTATAGAATGCAGTCCCATTGAGCCAGATGAGATCATTATAATTTGCCCTGACCTCGGAGTCGTAATAAGCGCTGATCTCATACACAGGAACCTCTGCAGCTCTTTTTCCGATGGTGTACATCCCGTCAAACAAGACTGCAGCCGCGAAATAATCGCCGTATTTGTTGAGCGCTTTGACAGCGCCTTCTGCTCCGTTGCTGTTGCCTGCAATATATATTCTTTCGAGATCGCAGTGAAAAACAGCTGAAATATGATCTGTGAGATCCTTTAACAGATCCAGCTGTGTATAATACTTACCGTCGTCTGCAGAGTTTAAAGGCGCGAGAATAATGAATTTGTCACTTGAAATCAGCCCTTGATCGACAGCTTCGTTATACTGCCGGGCCGCTAGCGTCGCTCCGTCTTCAAGACCGGAAAGAAGAGACCCGTGCAGACACAGAAGAAGAGGTCTTGTCTCGTTATCCTGGAGATCATCCGTTCCCCACAGCTTTATATCTATGGAGCCGTTCTCACTGCTGTATCTGTAATCTTCGTCTCCCGAATGACTGAGCTCGCCTTTTAGAGGCGGATATGCGAAACTCTGCCATTTCGGAGCGGGAGTTGCTGTTATTATCACCTCTTCCGGTTCGGGGAGGACGGGATCGGTATACGGAGATACCGCTAACGTCGGCGATGAAGATTGAAGATCTGCTGCCGTATCTACGGGCGCATGCTCAGTTATTCTTTTAAAAACCAAAAAAGCAATTGCGCATATGAGCAGAATAAAGATCAGCAGCAAAACATAAATGGTCTTTTTGTATTTTATTGCATCCTTACCGGACATTATTCAATTATCTTTATGCTCTCTATAACAGGCTGGTATTCCGGTGGAACTGTTCCGTTATTGTCGATCACCGGAGTATTGTCGCAAATGGCGTCGACTACCTCGATACCTTCGATAACTGCTCCGAATGCTGCGTAGCTGCCGTCAAGAAATTCGGAATCCTGATGTACTATAAAGAACTGACTGCTGGCGCTGTCCGGGGATTTGGCTCTTGCCATGGAAATAACGCCCCTCTTGTGTGAAAGCTCGTTCTTTACTCCATTTGTGGCAAATTCGCCTTTTATCGTCTCATCGCTGCCGCCTGTTCCGTTTCCTTGAGGATCACCGCCCTGGATCATGAACCCGGACATGACACGGTGGAAGGTCAGTCCGTCATAGAAGCCCTCATTGCAGAGCTTGACAAAATTATCGACTGTAATTGGAGCGACATCCGGATAGAGCTCGAGAGTGATCGTGCCGTAATCCCTGACTGTGATCTCAACTTTAGGATTATCTGTATACGATGCCGTTGATTCTGTTTTGGCGCTGCCGCTACCGCAGGCACACAGCGCAAACAAAAGGCAGACAGCAATTAAGATCGTAATTGTATTCTTCATGTAAATGTCCCCTCAACGATTTCAGAGTCAGGATTAATATCAGTAACTGCACCGCCCATATAATTCACCGCGAAATCAAAGTCCACAACATTGAAGCATCTGCTTTTCAGAGCGGAATTAAGATCAGCACTGTATTTTGCCGTTATATCCCTGTATAGATCCGGGACAAAATCTACAGCACCTGCGCTACCGTCTTCAAAGAGTACCTCTATTTCATCTTTTCCGTTTTCAGAAGAGAAAAATGCTTTGGAAACAGGTTTTCCCTGGTCATCCTGCGTTTCAAGCCATACTCTGGTCATGGCCTTATAAAGTTCCATAACAGCGTCGTCGAAGCCGTTGTCCCACATATTTACCTTTTCTCTGAGCTCACTGAAATCGTGAACTGCCCTAAAGCTGCAGTTGTCTGCGATATCTGCTACAGTCTGCAGTTCTTTTTTTTCAAGGAGATCGAAGTAGCGGTTTGCTTCTTCAAGACGTTTTTCGAAATCGCTTGGAATAACAAACACCTGCTTTGAATGAGACATGTCAGTGTACAGACAGGCGTACTGAAGAATCATCGTAAAACCGCATTCGGGACATTTGTATCTGTTAAATGTTCCCTTTTTGATCTCTTCACGCTGCTCCGGGTCAGTATCGGCATTCAGGCTGTCCCATATAAGCACATCGAAGCTTTTCCCGCACCTCTGGCAGCTTATGGTTCTGGTCCTGTTTCTACTCATCTCAGCCACCGAGACGAAGGAAGAATACTTTCATAAACAGGTACAGAGCAACTAGAGAGAGAATTACTGTCAGCACATTGATGACAACAGGTATCGGACCTCTTGTCTTTTCACGGAAGCGTACATATTTTCTTGCATCTCTTCTGTCATACATTTGGACAGGTTCGGCTATCTGTTCGATCAGGTCGCCTCCGTCCGACTTTCTCGCGGCTGCTTTATCGAAGATAGTCTTTTCCTCTTCATTCATTTCCGAAACAGGCTTGTCTAAATGCCATATCTCGTCTTCGTACAGAAGAAACATATCGGGATCTTCAAGATACGATTCCTTGAAGTCCTCAAATTCCATTTTTCTGCTGCCTTTAACTCCTTTATACAGAGCTTTTCCGGGAGCATAGGTTATGCGTATGATCATAAACAGGATAAGCAAGAACAGCAGGAAAAATCCGACCAGCAAAGCTTTCACTGCGTCATACTGCAACAGCATCTTGGCGATATCACCCATGAACAAATCCTCTCAGTACACGAATATAATTAAGTTTATATTATACCTTATCAGTGCGCATTTTTAAAGACTCTGAATACTGCCCGTTATAATTCATCCTCTGAATATAGCAGGTATCTTTTTCAAAGTCTGCTGAAGCTGTTCAATCGTCTCATTAAGGGCTTCCGGATCAAAGTCTTTGAGTTTTTCAACAGCCTTGTTGAGGGAGTCAGGATCAAAGCTTTTAAGCTTTTCCATCGCCTCATTAAGACCATCGGGATCCAGATTCCTGAGCTTATCCATCGCTTTGTCAAGTGCTTCAGGATCAAATTCTTTGAGCTTATCAATCGCATCGTTCAGAGCCTCAAGATCAAGACCCTGAAGTTTTTCAAATGTCTCTGTTATCGAACTGATAGTGTCCGGGCCGATGTCTTTGAGATATTCGCCGAGCTCTTCATACTCGGAAAGTGTCAGTTCTATCGCATTATATGCCTGTTTAAGCTTGACTCCTGCAATTGTAAGAGCGATTGCAAGCAATACCGCAAGGGCAATAAATGCCCAGGTCTTTATCCGGTCCGTTTTTACAAGCGTATCGATCTTGCGTTCAAGTCTCTCGAGCTGTTCCGTATTATCCATCTGGTCTCCTTTCGAAGAACTGTCAGTTCTATAAAAATCAGGATCTGTCCGTTATCCTGTCAAACTCTGCTGCAAATAGTATCTGATATTCCATCTCTTCCCTTACCAGAGCTTCATGGAAGGAAGCTATCGTATCAGCGTCCAGGATTTTTGCTGATTTCCATTCAAGCTTTGAAGCTGCCTTTTCCGTTTTCATCGCGACCTGAGTGTACTCGGGGCCGATCATCATAAGCCTGAGAGACTCCTCAGGATCCAGAAATCCGCTTGTCGTCACTCCCAGGACATCGTATATCGTATCATTTGCGATCGGGCCGATAATAACGTCGTAATCAGCGAAAACGTCTTTTTTAAGGTGCCTGTTTGCACTGATATAGTCAAACCACTCTCTGTTTCTGGATAGCTGTTTTATCTTCAGGCCATCAGTATCGAGCTCATATACATTGTGAAATGTCTTAAAACCGTTTCGCTCTTTTGCCCAATGCTCGGAGAATTCCAGATCAGGAGTGAGATAAAAGCCCTGTCCGAAATCCGCATTTTTTCTGCCGTAATAAACATCGGGTATTTTGATCTCGGCAAAGCCGGTGTGATACAGGATCATGTAAGTCTCAGGTCCTTTCTTTTATAAGGGCCTCGGCTTTCTGTGCATTTACCGCTTTGTCAAACTGGAAGATCTGTTTGAAACCTTCTTTTTCAGCGATCAGCGCGGGTATATCTATACCGCCTCCGCTACCGCAGCTTTTTGTACGCATCAGTTTTGTTCCGGCGCTCACATCCGAGAAATCCTTAAGCGGAAAATATCTCCAGGCAGGAAAAGCAGGTTCATAGAATGCTTTCCTGCCTATACGGTATCTCTCGATCTTTTGAGCATCGGCAAAGTCTTTTTCGAGGATGTCATTTTCGACAGGAGAATAAATGTCATACTTAACAAATCTTTTCATCTGGCTGACCTCCGTTGCTCATTTATCTTTTAAACTTCATTTATTTCAGATGCTGCTCAGGCAAAAAGCACGCAACAAGCTATCAAAAGCTGCCCTATGTAATATGTGCTTAGATTAATTGCTCTCAAAGGCGGTATTTTTTTACCGAATGAATAATAGATCATAATAAAGTCACTCACCATGAAAAGCAGTGCGCCGATGGCGAATACAATATTGAAGGGCGAAGCGCCGTTTCTGATCAGCAGAGATGCTGCAGCGCTGAACATGGCGATAACTATTACAAGATAGACATATCCGAATATCTTAAGGCCTTTTGAAGGCGCCGTTATCCGTTTCATGAGAGGAGGTATCCCGAGTACAGAAATCACCGCAGCCAGAATCAGAACTGTCAGCGGGTTTGCTCCCCTGCCAAACAGAGCAACAATATAAAGAATATGCCCTGAGAGAAAAGCGAGGATACCGAGAGCAAACACTTTGTTTGACAGTGATTTGGAAACCAGGTAGCGGAGATTCAGCAAAACGTCTCCGATCATTCCCAGAGCGAGCCCTATGACTATCAGTTTCCCATCAGAAGAAGGATTCGTTACTAAACAGTATGCGCCGAGTATTACAAAGAATGCAGAGGCAATGCCCTTCAGCCAGACCGCTTTTTTCATATCCTCATTGTACTCGCTTTTGATGAAAAGAATATCCGCAGCTATGCCAAAAAGACATATGATTGCAATTACAGCCGTCATGATCCCGTTCTCCTGTCAAGTATTATTATACTATAATCCAAGCTCTTTGAGCGTGTTCTTGAGTTCTTCCGCAAAGGTTTTATGCCCCGATTCGGAAAAATGCACACCGTCAAATGCGATATCGACATTCCACGAAGAAGCATCGGCAAAATCCATGTCCATCTCTTCTGCGATATGTCTGTATAAACCGGAAAGTCTTGCGGACTGCTCAAGGTGATTCCTGTCGAGACCCCATTCTCCTCTCTCAAGCCCTACAGGAGCTATCAGCAGGATCCTCAGTTCAGGTAAACGGGATCTTATAAACTCCAGGAACCTCTTCATACGCGAAGCGGCAAATTCCGCCTTAGAGCCGCCTCTCATGAGCAGATCGTTTGTCCCGAGCATAACGGTCATTATGTCCGCAGGCAGATGTACTCTGATAATCTCATAAGCATTGCTCAGCTCAGCTTCGTCAGACGGGATCTGCCTTCCGTTCAGACCGAGATCGGTTATTTCATATCCGCTTTTTTCCAGCTGTCTGATCCATGGAATATCTCCGGGATAGTTATCTCCGAAATACGATCTCGGGTCGAAACCACCGGTATTTGAGTCCCCATAGCATATTATATGTTTTCGCTCGACGCTCATCTTAAGCCTTTCATCGCAGTCTGCTTTATGACTCAATATAATATCATATCTTTTATCAAATTACCATCACCGCATTGAATGCATAATTCTTTTCATCCGTATGCTAATATGCTAGAATGATTATAATTCATATACAGAAAATACTTAAGAAAGAAGGTAATGCCAATGAAAAAGCTGTTTAAAAACCGCTCTGCCGTCTTGCTTGCCGTTCTCCTGATACTGGCGCTTATATGCATGATCACAGCCAACAGTATTCAACACTCAGGCGGCAAGGTCTCGATCGAAGACGGTTCCATAAGTTCGCCATACGGCAATCTTACTTATAAGCTCTATATCCCCGACACGGCCAATGAGCAGTCAAAAGCTCCCGGAGTACTGCTGCTGCACGGATATCAGAATGATCATGAGACATGCGCGGCATATGCTATTGAGCTGTCACGCAGAGGAGCAGTTGTTCTCTGTCTCGATGAGTACGGGCACGGATCTTCTTCAGCCGGACTTATCAACAGAGGCTGGGTCAATCACAAAGTAACTGTAAACTACGGTAACGACAGCGAAGAGGACGGGACTTTTGTCAGTATAGGAGGCCCGACCCGATATAAAATTATGATGAATTTCTCAAATCTTAGCTTCTTCAACGAAAAATATGTCACCGACGATGACGGAAACCGCATCACTGACTCGAGTTGCGGCGGTATTGACGCATATGCTTTTCTTGCTTCTCTGCCTTTTGTTGACAGCACGCGGCTCGGAATCAGCGGACATTCCATGGGCACTTGGGCAGGCTGGTCTGTAGCTGCAGCATACTCTGATGCTAAAGGAGAAGACGGAGAGAATATTATGCCAAAGGCTACTGTTCTGCAGTGCGGAGAGCTTTTCAGAGACAGTGCCTATGACAGCGACAGCATTCAATTCAATAATGTTCTGCTTCTCCAGGCAAAATACGACGAATTCAGTTATTTCAGAGATTATAAGATGACTGTTTCCGCTGACCTTCTCAAAACGCCGCTCCGCTATGAGTTTCTCGGCTCTGAAGCGTCTTCGGCCGCGTGGGATAAGACCTACGGAAGCTTTGAAGACGGAAGTGCCAGGAGAATGGAACTCCTTATGACGAATCACCGTCTTACCACTCACAATGAGCACGGCCTTACGGTCGCAATGCAATGGTTCGATGACGCGCTGGATCTGCCCTGCAAACTTGATTACAGCGATCACACTGCGAACACTAAAGAGCTGCTGGTAATGACCGCAATGCTTCTCTGTCTCGCTGCAATGTTCCCGGCCATGGAGCTGCTCCTGAAGACTCCGTTCTTCGCTTACGTAAAGCAGGAGCTCCCGCTCGACTATAAAGTGAAGACCAGAAAGCAGATCGTTAAAGGCGGTCTGATCACCGTTCTTATTGCAGCTTCTTCCTTCCCGTTCATGACACAGCTCGGTCACGGACTGCTGCCTTTGCCTGAGAATATATTCCGCATGACTGTCGGCAACGGTTTCATCTCCTGGTACGGGCTTTTGATAATTATCATGATAGTTCTGACCATTATCTCAAACCGCAAGTCGGCTGCAAAGGGTTCTCTTATTACAGGCTGGGACATTGGCCTCTCCTCCGCGAGAAGCCTCAGGCTCATCGACTGGAAGCTTCTGAGCAAAGGCCTGCTTCTTGGCCTTTGTACTGTGGGCATACTCTACATTGTAAACCAGATCTTCGTATGGATCTTCGATCTGGATCTCAGAGTTATCTGGCCTTTCTTCAGGCCATTTACTGGTGCCCGTTTCCTGCAGTTCCTGGTATACTTCCCGTTCTTTGCTGTATTCTACATTCTCAATAACAGCAAGATAATGGCCGGTTTGAGGACTAAAGCAGTTTACAGAAAAGGCTTTAAGGGCTTTATGCAGAGCTGGGGAACTAATCTGCTCATTATGGCCGGAGGCGTTCTGCTCGTAACTTTAATTGAGTATATCCCCTTCTTTGCCGGTGCAGGTCCCGGTATGGATCTGCTCTTCGGCTTTACATTCGGCGGTCCTTTCATGTCGCTTCTGATACTATTCGTTCCCCAGGTCATATTCTTCAGTATTCTCTGTACATACACCTATCGAAGGACAGGTAATGTCTATACCGGAGCAATTATGACTGCAGCACTATCCTGCTGGATAGTCACCGGCGGTTCATCGATGCTTTAATTATTCATTCCATTAAAAAGAGGCTGTCTTTAATCAGACAGTCTCTTCTTTTATACTAAATCTTATTAACAAAAATAATTAAAAAACGAAACTTTCAGCTTCCAAGCTTTTTATCCTTCTCTATGATCGCGTCGATCGCCTGGTGGACAGCGGATTCAAATCCGAGTTTTTTAAGCGTATGAACGCCTTCTATAGTTGTTCCGCCGGGAGAGCAGACAGTATCCATTAGTTCGATCGGATGCTCATCACTATGTTTTGTCAGATAAGCGCTGCCTAAAACTGTTTGACAGGCCAGATTCTCTGCAAAGTCCCTTGAAAGGCCGTTTTTCACTCCCGCTGAGGCAAGAGCGTCTATATAGAGATGGATAAAGGCACCTGAAGCCCCTGCGATAGCTGAAAAAACCGGAAACTGTTCTTCAGAAAGCTCATATACTTCGCCTACAGCAGAAAAGATCTTCTTTGCAGTTTCAATATCCTCAGCTCTGCAAAAGCGCCCTCCGCAGACAGCCGTTGCACTCATTCCGACCTTTGCATTGATATTCGGCATGATCCTCACAACAGGCTCGTCTATGCCCAGAATATCTTCATAGTACTTTGTATTTTTCCCCGCTGCAATGGAGATAAGCAGCTTATTTTTATTCATTACAGGTACTATTCTGGGAAGAACAGACGGCAGCATCTGCGGCTTAACTGCCAGAATGACCACATCCGCCTTCTCGGCTGTTTCTGATTCGCTCTGACAAGGTACAAGACCGGTCTCCTCTTTCAGCTTCAGCGTTTTCTTTTCACTCCTGTTAAAACCCAGAATGGTGTCATTTTCAAATGCGCCGCTTTTGTACATGCCTCTTATAATCGCTCCGGCCATATTGCCAAGACCTATGAACCCGTATATCATTTTAGAAATCTCCCTTCTGATATCGCTGCAGATATATTGAAGCAAAATCTCTTATGCCTGTATTTTTAATACTGCAGTTTCCTCAAATGTATAGGCTTCAGTTTTTTCCTCTTAAAGAAGCTTTTGTAATGAATCTGTCGGTATCGATCAGAAAGCGTTCGTGAGTCCCTGTTCCTATCTGGCCTGCTTCATCAAAGGCGGTAACCTTAAAGACGATCCTGCGCCTGTCGATTTCCGTTATCTCGGCTTCAGCCCAGACTTTCATGCCCTCCGGAGTAGCGGCGTCATGCGAGATGTCCAACCTGGTGCCAACACTGCTCTGACCCTCTTCATAATAAGGCGCGAGCGCGTTGCAGGCGGCATTTTCCATCATGGCTATCATCCATGGAGTTCCGAATACCCTTAACGCTCCTGATCCGACAGATGCTGCTGTCCTGTCGAAACTGACCACCATTTCGGCTCTTCCGGAAACTCCGACACGAAGCTCTTTCATATGAGACCGCCTATAAAGATTATAAGGATAAGAACCGGCAGAACATAAAGGAAGTAAGGTCTGAGTTTAGCGCTCAGTTTCGGACCTTCACCTGTGTTGGCCTCTTTAAGGAAGTTTTCATATCCCCAGCCGAACCTGGTGACGCAGAAGAGAAGATATATCAGAGCGCCAATAGGAAGCAAAAGGTTTGAAACAATAAAGTCTTCGCTGTCGAGAATGTCTCTCGGACCTATGAGATGCACATTGCTCAGTACGTTGTAGCCCAAAGCACAGGGAACGCTGGTTAGAAGTATAATGAAAAGGTTGATAAACGCCGATTTCTTTCTGCTCCAGCCGAAGTTGTCCATGCCGGCAGCTATAAGGTTCTCAAATACCGCTATTACAGTGGAAAAGCTTGCAAATGTCATGAATATGAAAAACAGCGTACCCCAGATCCTGCCTCCCTGCATGTTAAGGAAGACCTGCGGTAGTGTCATGAATATCAGAGCAGGGCCAGCAGTAGTATCAACACCATAGGAGAAGCAGGCAGGGAAAATAATGAGTCCTGCAACTATCGCAACGAAAGTATCAAGTACACAGATCCTCAGAGACTCGCCTGCAAGTGAGTGATCTTTTGACATATAGCTGCCAAATATCTCCATTGAAGCTATACCGAGAGAGAGCGTAAAGAAGCTCTGATTCATAGCTGCAGTCGCAACCTTCCAGAGGCCCGCCTGTTTCGCTCTTCCTAAGTCCGGAAGAAGATAGAACTTGAGACCCTCCTTCGCTCCGGGAAGAGTCATGCTGTGGACAGCGAGTATGACGATAAGGATCAGAAGTCCTGTCATCATTATCTTTGTGATATTCTCGACGCCCTTCTGAAGGCTGAAGCTGCAGACAAGAATACCGCCAACTACAGTTATCGCCATGAAGATAAGCATCTGAGCGGGAGATGAGAGCATCGCGCCGAATACACTTCCGGCATTGTCAGGAGCCATACCTTCAAAGGCGCCTGTCGCGAACTTGACCGCGTAGTTGAGCATCCAGCCGGAAACTGTAGTGTAGTACATCATCAGCAGGTAGCACCCTATAATTGCGACCCAGCCGTGTATATGCCAAACTGAACCTTTGGGCTCCAGAGCTTTGTATCCGCCGACTGCGCTCTTTCGGCTGCCTCTGCCGACTGCGAGCTCCATCATAAGCACAGGTGCTCCCATTATGACCAGGAACACAAGATAGAACAACACAAAGACGCCCCCGCCGTATTGACCGGTGATAAACGGGAACTTCCAGACGTTTCCTATGCCTATCGCGCAACCGGCACTGACGAGCAGAAATCCGAGTCTGGAGCGAAAATTCTCTCTTTCCATAGCTTATTCCCCCATAAATTAATAATTATTCAAAGTATACACGGATTATGAATAAATAGCAATCAGTTATATCTCCTCCAGCTCACGTCTTATCTCCGCATGACGCTCTGCAAACAGCAGGTCTTTGCTGTATCTGTAGTATGCTTCGCAGCCAAACCGGCCGATAAATCTCGCCGTCCAGTAGTTTGCTGTCAGTTCCGAAACCATGATCAGCTTCTCCTGACTTTCTTCCCAGGCTTTCTCAGCAAAAGAAAAGGCGTTTTCAAGCTTTACGCTCTCTGCTTCAGCTTTTTCCTGAAGAGTCTTCACCTGCTCTTTCAAAGCAGCCTTGTCTTCATCGGCTGAAGAAATTCTATTCCTCAATATATCAAGTTCCTTTATTATATCCTTTTCTCCGGAAGCGCATTTGCCAAGGAGAAGGCTTATAAGCGCAATTCTTTCATCGAATGATGCGGCCGTTGCCCTTTTAACAATATCATCCGATTCTTTTCCTTCAAGGATCATATCCACTTCATAATCGGATCTGTATTTTGAAAACAGCGCGTAGTACTGTGCGAAGTCTTCGGCAATATCGTCATCCTGAAGGTACTGAATTATGAGTCTTTTATCAACGGGGACATCATTCTCTTCACATAGAGTAATTATATCTGAGAGGTCATCCCAGCCTCTGGCTGTGACAAAGCGTCTGCCTGATGCTGTGGTCTTTACAAAATAAAAATTGGCTTTTTTTATAGAAAGATAAGTGAGGATAGAGGGATGAACACATTTTTTGAGAGCATACTCGCGGAAAGCCTGAAGATCCGGCTCAACGTCTATACGCTTGAGACGGTCTATAGTCACAATATCAAATTCCTTTGCGTTTCTGTTATACTCAACAGGATTTCCGGCTGTAACTATGAGCCAGCCGTCCGGCACCTTGTGCTGACCGAGAGTCTTGTACTGAAGGAACTGGAGCATTACAGGGGTCAGCGTCTCGGAGACACAATTTATTTCATCAAGAAACAATATGCCCTGCTTTTTCCCTGTCTTAGCCATTTCGTCATATACGGATGCTATTATCTCGGACATGGTATATCTCGTAACCGGGACATCTCCGTTTCCGTAATCCGCATGCTCTATAAGAGGAAGACCCAATGCGCTTTGGCGGGTATGATGGGTCATAGAGTATGAGACAAGCCCGACACCGAGCTCCTCAGCTATCTGAGCCATTATAGCAGTCTTGCCGATGCCCGGAGGTCCCAGGAGAAATACCGGTCTCTGTCTCTCCGGAGGAATACGGTACTTACCTTCGCTGTCCTTCAGAAAGTACAGCTTCATCGTGTTTTTTATCTGTTCCTTGGCCTCTCTTATATTCATGTAAAAAGCTCCTTCTCAAGACTTGGTCTGCTGCCCTGTATACCGAGCAGCAAGGAATTAATTTCAGTGTATCCGTATCCGGCCGAGATCTCCAGATACTCATCCAAATGTTTTCTATCTATCAGCCCAAGCCTTATAAGCCCTGCGATCTGTTTTGGGGCATTGAGGTCTATAGCTCTTTTAACAAAATCTTTTCCAATCTTTCGGATTATTCCGACGGATTTCGTTATATCACTTTGAGAATGTCCTTCAATCTCAGCGCACAAAAGTGAGGCGTAAAGCCATTTCTCGTTATCGGAACCGAAATCGAAGAAAGGAAAAGCAAAATATCCGTCTTTGATATAGGTTTTGATATCAAGCCCGAAGAAATCCAGAGTCGATAGATCGTCCTCAGCAAAAGCCGAGCCGAATGAGTCTGAAGAGACAGAGGTCTCTCTTCCCGGTACATAGACATATGTAAGTGAAGGACACTCTACGAAGGCTGATGAACCTATTTCTTTCAATTCAGGAGAAAAAACCGCTTTTTCCAGCTTCGGGTCAGACATGAAAGCCGCGTCACCGATTCTTTCAAGACTTCGTGGAAACCTGACCTCCTTAAGATTTCTGCACCTTGAAAAGGCCATGTCTTCTATATCAAGAAGACCTTCCGGGAGAATTACGGATCTCAGTTCATCGATCCCCTCAAACTCCCGCTCGTGAATAGTTTTGATTCCTTCAGGAATATGCAGGATCCCATTGCTGTTTATATCGTGTATCACGATTCAGTTCCTTTCGGGTATCTTCATAATGCTCTCTTCGCTCAGCGCGATCGAGAGTGCCCATGGAGGCATTGACGGACTCAAATCCAGCTCAGAGCGGCATATAATAAATGCTGTTTTATAGTCAGGTGTAAATTCAGGATATGTTCCGAAACCGTCCGTAAAGTAAATAAGGCCTCCGAAATCTCCAAAGACTCCGTTTGATATCTGTTCTTCAGCATAGTCGAATACCGGCCTGAAATCCGTACCTCCGAGACCTTTGATCTCGATATTCGCCAAGTATTCGTCAAGTTCCGCGTTGTTCCGGACCGTCTTTGTCTCTCTGATTTCATTGTCGCACTGAATAATATGAAGATTTATTACAGTATCAAGAGCATTCGCGTTCTTTAGAAGATCATGAGTATGCTGGACAAATCGCTGAACAAGCCTTCCTTTCACGCTTCCGGAGGTATCTATAGCGATTATGAAATCCCGAACTCTGTGCTCTTCACTGTACTCAAGCGGTTCTATAAGGGGCAGATTACCATAGAATTCGAGACCGTAGCAGTAATAGATCATATCCATCTCTTCGCTTGAGACCTTTAGGGTCTCTTTCGGCCTTCCGAACTGAATCAGAAAGTCGTTATACCTGAAGATGCTTTTGTCTATCTTCTCAATTCCGGAGATCAGAGCAGGTGCCTCACCTTCAGATGCCTCCTTAAGACCTCTTACGGCATTTTTCTTCTCCTCTTTCCACTCCCGGGCTTTCTTGTCCCGTTCCTTGTCCTTCTCCTTTTTCTCTTTATCTTTATTGTCCCGGCTGATGTCACTCTCATACCAGAGAGAATGCGTATCGCGTCTTACGATATCCGAAAGAGCGATAATATCAGTTGTTTGGACGTTCTCGGAGCAGAGATAATGGTAGATGTTTTCTGCAGTAAGCTCATCTGCAGCATTTCCGATCTCCGCATAAAGTCCATCGGGCACTTTCTCATCTTTTAAAAGAAAAGCAGGAACTCCCAGATCTCTGATTACCGACTCAACTGCAATATCGCATGCCAGATCCCAGCGGTCTCTGTCCATGCCTTCACCTGTCAGATGGTGACACAGTACCGCATGCAGAAGAGTATGCAGAAATGCCCTATTAACAGCGTTAATGTCGCCTTTATAGAGCCTTATTATATGATCGCTCTCAAACAGCATCAGATTTCCGTCTGTTGCCAGAGAGAGCTCTTCATTTGCGGAAGGTCTCAACCGGTGGAGTGCCGCGTCAAGAAAGCGGAAATTTGAGGTGATCTCATCGCTGGCAAGGCACATAATCTTATAAGCGATGCCAGCTCTTTTTGCATCACTTGAAGTATCCGGGATATTCTGTTTTCGCTGCTCTGTCATCGTTAAGTAATAATAAACTTGAATACTGCGATCTTTACTATTTATTCATAATATAGGAAAGAGTGTATGGTAAAATTAAACGTTAAAAAAATTAACCATTTACTGTACAGGATCATGCTATGGAAAAATTTGACGTAAATAATGCAGTTATAAGGAGAAGAAGCGTCAGAACATTTGACGGTCTTCCTTTGTCAAAAACTGTTAGGAAGGATCTGCTCAAATTTGCGGAGAATCTTGAAAACCCCTTTAAGGTAAATGTCCGCTTTGTCATGCTCGACAGAAGTTCCGGAGATAAGAAAGAGAACCTTAGCACGAACGGAATTATCAGCGGCACAGATCTTTTTATCTGTTCGGCCGTCCCCAAAAACGCTCCATTTAATCTTGAAGCCTGCGGATATGCGTTCGAGAGAATGGTCCTTTATGCAGCCTCTCTCGGAGTCGGTACGACTATAATTGCCGGGACCTTAAACCGTAAAGCGTTCGAGAAGGCTATGCATCTCGGAGAGGCTGAGATAATGCCGGTCATGTCTCCCCTTGGTCATGAAGCTGAAAAGCAAAGCATAAAGGAAAAGGCTATGAGAAAAGCCGTTAAGGCCGACATGAGAAAAGGCTGGAATGAGATCTTCTTCGACGGCGATTTTTCAGTTCCTTTGAGACGTGATAAAGCTGGGATATATGAAGACGCATTTGAAGCTGTAAATCTCGCTCCTTCGGCAGCGAACAGGCAGCCGTGGATTATCCTTAAGCAGGACAATGTTTTCCATTTTTATGAGAATCATTCCAAAGGCATGGGTTCCAATTACGATTCGGATATCCAGCGTACGGATATGGGCATTGCAGCCTGTCACTTTATACTGAGTATGAGCGAAAAAGGCGTCGAATGCAGACTGGAGAAGCTTGAAGGTGTGCAGCCCGGCCCGGCCGGCTCAGACTATTCCTTCAGCATTATCTGCTGATCAAAATGCTTTATAACTGACCGTACTGACCCTCAGTGTCAGGTGCGGTCTTCTTTGTTTTCGAGCATCTTTCCCGCTTTGATAATTACGTCACGGTTTACTGTAGCAACTTTGGCATTTGCGTTCTGGATATCTTTCATTCTTTTTTTTACTTTGGCAAAAAACTTTCTTATTCTTTCCCTCATTTCGGCGCTCCTTTCAGCCTTTTTTGAAAGTATAGCAGAAAAGGCTTCATTAATCCATTTCTAATTCTCTCTTTTGCTTGTTTTAACTAAGGAAATTTACTATAATTACTCCAGTCCGGGAGGTAATAAAGCATGAATTATTCCGATACCGATATAAGACTGCTCACAGCCGAAGAACTTGATTCAATGATAGACAGCGCGAAGGAGGGCGATGGTGACGCTCTCTACGGCGTATTCAAATGGGCTATGTATAAATCCAAAGTCGAGCCTGAAGAGGTCGAAGGATGGAAAAAGCTTGCCACAAATGCTCTTCTTCGTTCCGCAGATGCAGGATACGGGCCTGCACTTGACAGGATCGACGAAATGAAGGCCAGACATTCAAATACAGAGACTGAATCTGAAATAAAGAATCCTTATCAAAAGCATACTTCTAAGCAGAAAACATCAAAGAGATCAAAATCTGAATCCTCACCTAAGCCTGAGCGCGAGAAAAAGCTCAGATCCGAACCTGCAGCAGTTGATGATGAGAATGAGGATGAAGACGAATCAAAAACAGGTGAAAGAATTAGGAAGTTAGCAATTCCGCTGTTTATTTTGGTCGTTCTTCTGGTCATCATAGGCAATGTAGTCATATCCAAGCTTAAAAACTCAGACAGCAAGACTGATTTTCCCGCTCCAGCTGCAACTGTGTCAGCTGTTGTTGAAGAAACTCCGGCTGCTCTTCCGGAGGAAACCACAATCCAGGAGACTGAAGCTCCTGTCGAAACTTTCACCCCGATAGAGACTCCCGCGCCGAGCTCAGCTCCAGCAGGCTCCGTGCCCGGGCCTCACGACCTCGAAGGGCACAGCAATGTTGTGGCACCCGCCGCTGCTGATTATCTCAAATCATATGAGACTATGTATGTTCACTCAAACGGCGGAGTTGCAGTATACATGTATTATGATCTCAATAAGGAGTACTCGTTGCTTGTATCCGAGAAGACACAGCTTACAGTAATAGCAAGATCCGGTCAGTATGACCTTGTACGCACTCCCGCTGGTGATGTAGGCTATGTTAACTCCAAATGGCTCACCTATTCCTATCCCACGGATATGTCGAGCCAGACAGTTTTCAACGATTTTATAAACGGAAACTCCGCTGCGATCATAACAAAAATGACCAAGGGAGACTCATGCCGTCTGGCAGATTCCTCCCTCTATCCTTCCGGAGACGTCTATCCGTTCTTTTACAATATGGCGACCTCCAAACTCAACGATTTTATAGCTTCCGTAAAAACTGCCAAAGGCAATCCGCCATTTGCAAATGCATCGTATTACATATCCGGTGACGTTCTTCTTCTTAAGGTCGGAAATCTGGGAACCGATTCGAAGACCGAAGGTGACGGAAGCTACGCACTGTTTATATTCCATAACAGCAACGGGCTTGTAACTCTCACCTCGTGCATAGATTCCTGGTCCAGGTCAAATGCAGTTATCTATTCGGATCTGATCATTCATCACCACTGGTCGAACGGAGCTGCCGATTCCGGTGATGATTACTATAAAATAACTTCCGCCGGAATTCTTGAAAAGACTAACCTGAAAGGCTCGGGGACGGAACTGACAGGCTGGATCTCCGTAGGATAAGAAAAAAAGCAGGAATTCATTCCTGCTTTTTTTAATTAATTATGTTCAGGCTTTTGGATGTGTTTTGTCATATACATCCTTAAGCTCTTTTTTGACCAGCTGGGAATATACCTGAGTTGAAGAAATATCCGCATGTCCGAGCATCTGCTGAATTGAGCGGATATCTGCTCCGTTTTCCAGAAGATGCGTTGCAAAGGAATGTCTCAATGTGTGAGGCGTGATATCAGTCTCGATCCCGGCCTTTTTCTGATAGGACTTTATGATCTTCCAGAAACCCTGTCTTGACATTCTCTCACCCGACACGTTTACAAAGAGAGCTTTTTCACCGGCATCTGATATCATCTGAGGTCTGACAAGCTCAATATAATCCTTTACCGCCTTAACAGCGGATGGATACATCGGAATAAAGCGTTCCTTGTTTTTGCTGAAGCATCTGATAAGTCTTGCCGGGATATTCACATCGTCAATGTTCAGATCTATGAGCTCGGTAACTCTTATACCTGTGGCATAAAGAAGCTCGAGCATTGCGTGATCCCTGTAGCCTTTGGCATCAATGCATTTCGGCTGTGCAAGCAGCATCTCCACTTCCTCGCTTGTGAGTATCTGCGGGAGCTTGTGTTCTGCTTTGTCCGGGACAAGCTTTACTGCCGGATTTCTATCGATGTATCTGTTTATTGTAAGATAAGAATAGAGAGATTTGATAGACGCGATGTTTCTGGAGACCGTAGCAACGGACTTGCCAATACTTCTGAGATAATTGATATAATCCGCAAGCTCTGTGGAGTTGACTGAGATCAGATCCGTGCTATAATTGGTCTCAAGGTAATCACCCAGCTGTCTGATGTCACGCAGGTAGGAACTGTATGTATTTTCAGAAGCATTTTTATCAAATTTAAGGAAATGAAGAAACATTTCCAGTACTTCATTATTGCTCATAGTTCCCCCCAGAGTTGCCTTTAAAAAAATTTACATAATCATATTTCTTGGTTACAATATATTACAATTTACATAATTAGTCAAGGTTTTTTGTCATTTTTTGTTAATTCTTTTGTTCTCGAAAAGTAACCACTACATCTTGTAAGTATTCACATAAAAGCCGCCAATATACTGTCCCGCGTAAATTAGTTTACGAGCTTTACATAAAAAACACCCGCGATAACTTTCCGGTTACCGCGGGTATTATTTTTTATTTCTGATTATTTTTTAGCTCCGAATGCTCCGGTTTTTTTCTGTGCTTCCTTGGCTGCTTCATACTTGGCTGTTGTAGAGATGCCCCACTTCTTGACCTGAATACGGACTCTGTCTTCACCTGTCTCGAAAGTGACGGTGTCATCAGTGACCTGAACAACCTTACCCGTAATTCCGCCGATAGTAACTATCTCTTCGCCAATGGCGAGAGTGTTTCTCATAGTCTCGGTTTCTTTTCTCTTCTTCTGCTCCGGGCGGATCATGAGGAAATACATAATTGCAAACATTACGATGATCATAATGATCATCGAGGAGCCGCCTCCGGCAACAGAGGTGCCGGCAGCTGCATCAAGCAATACAAAAGGATTGGCAAACATATTGAGTAACCTCCAAATGAATTCAAGTAATTATAAGATAAAGTGTTTACAAAAACAAGAGTTTATTTATATCCTTCTGTCCAATATCCCGGAATACTCTTTTTTGAACTGTCCGAAAGTACCGGAGTCAAGATTATCTCTTATATTCTGCATAAGGCTGTTATAGAAATAAAGGTTGTGAGCCACAGAGAATCTCAAAGCAAGAGCCTCTTCGGCCTTGAAAAGATGTCTTATATATGCCTTTGAATATTTTTGGCATACAGGACAGTTGCATCTCACATCGATCGGGTCTTCGTCATGCATATATTTCTCGTTTTTGATATTGATAACCCCGTTCCATGTATACAGATGACCGTGCCGACCGTTTCTGGCAGGCATAACGCAATCGAAGAAATCCACTCCCCTGGCGACGCCTTCTATTATGTTTGATGGAGTGCCGACGCCCATCAGATATCTGGGTTTTTCCTTTGGCATGTGTTCGTCGAGGGCTTCGATCGTGTCGTACATCTCCTGATGCGTCTCCCCTACTGCCAGGCCGCCGATCGCATACCCGGGCAGATCCAGATCCGCTATCTTTTTCATATGCTCAATACGAACATCGTGAAAAACGGCACCCTGGTTTATCCCCCACAGCATCTGACCGGGATTAACAGCTTCGTCTCTGCTGTTATAATCTGCATTTGCCTCTTTGCAGCGTTTGAGCCATCTGTATGTCCTGTCACAGGATTTGATTACATAGTCTTTCGGAGAAGGTATTTTTATACACTCATCAAAGGCCATGGCTATATCCGAGCCGAGATTAGACTGGATTCGCATGCTCTCTTCCGGGCCCATAAATATTTTCCTTCCGTCTACATGTGAATTGAAGTGAACACCCTCCTCGCTTATCTTTCTGAGAGATGCCAGTGAGAAGATCTGAAATCCGCCTGAATCGGTCAGGATCGGTCTGTCCCATACCATAAATTTATGAAGTCCGCCCAGTTCTTTGATAAGCTCGTCTCCCGGGCGAACGTGCAGATGATATGTGTTTGAGAGCTCAACCTGGCATTTTACCGTTTTCAGATCTTCAGCGGAGAGACCGCCCTTTATGGCCGCCTGAGTACCTACGTTCATAAAGACCGGGGTCTGGACAGTTCCGTGTGCGGTCTCGAACTCGGCTCTTCTGGCGTGACCTTCAGTTTTAATGAGCTTGTACATAAGTATCGTTTCCTCTCTTATTATGAAAAGAAGCAGGCGTCGCCGAAAGAAAAGAATCTGTATCTGTTCTCAACAGCTGCCTTATACGCGTTCAGGACGTTTTCCCGCCCGGCAAGCGCAGAGACGAGCATAATAAGCGTCGATTCCGGAAGATGGAAATTCGTAATGAGAGCGTCGATGCATTTAAACCTGTAGCCCGGATATATAAATATATCAGTCCAGCCTGAGGATGCTTTTAATGTCCCGTCTTCTTCCGCAAAGCTTTCCAAGGTCCTGCATGAGGTCGTTCCGACAGATATTATCCTTCCGCCGTTTTTCTTTGTCTCATTCACAATATCGGCAGTCTCCTGCGGGATCATGCAGAATTCGCTGTGCATGTCATGGTCCTCTATATTCTCCTCCTTGACCGGCCTGAATGTACCCAGACCGACATGAAGAGTCACAAAGGCTGTCTTTACCCCTTTTGCTCTTATCTCATCCAGAAGCTCGTTTGTGAAGTGAAGACCTGCCGTTGGAGCTGCTGCAGAGCCCAGTTCTTTTGAATACACAGTCTGATAGCGTTCACTGTCTTTAAGTTCTTCGTGAATATATGGAGGAAGCGGCATTTTACCGAGTCTTTCTAGCACCTCGAGGAAGATGCCTTCATAATAAAACTCAACAATTCTGTTCCCGCCTTCGGTAACTTCTTTTACCTCGGCTTTGAGCTCACCGTTTCCAAAAATGAGCTTCGTGCCGGGCCTCGTCTTCCTGCCGGGGCGCGACAGGCATTCCCATCTGTTGCATCCAAGATCTTTTAAAAGCAATATCTCGACTGCGCCGCCTGACTCTCTCGACCCCAGAAGTCTCGCAGGCAGGACTCTGGAGTCGTTCAGCACCAGGCAGTCCCCTTTTTCCAGAAGCGAAGGGAGATCATGGAAGCTCTTGTGCTCCAGAGCTCCCGTCTTTTTATCTACAACCAAAAGCCTTGATTCATCTCGTTTGTCAAGAGGAGTCTGGGCTATCAGTTCCTCAGGAAGATCAAACCAAAAATCGGATTTTTTCATTCATACCCTTTCAAAAACAAATCTTTTGTTATTTTACACGATTTCCGGTATCTTGCAACAATAATTATTTACCGTCCGAGAAGGCTCTGATATAATAGCGCCATGGAAAAACTCATAAAAAACAGTATATATACAGCGGTGATCGAAGGCTATACTCATGATGCGCTCGGAGTCTGTGAAATTGGAGGAAACAAGGTCTTTGTACCTGGAGCTCTCAAGGGTGAGAAGTGCGAGATCCTTATAGTAAAAGCCGGAAATGACATTTCCTACGGAAAGGTTTTAAAGATCATTGATTCATCTCCAAACAGAACAGCCCCGCTTTGCCCGTATTACAGACTCTGCGGTGGCTGCTCTACGAGACATATGAGCTATGAAGAAGAGCTTGATTTCAAACTCTCCAGATTAAACTCTGCTCTTAAACACATAGGCACGCAGGAGCTCATATGCAATAAGATCATTGCATCCGATATAACTGAAAGATACAGAAATAAAGCGATATTCGACGTCTCCTCAAAGGACGGGAGAGCCTTTGCCGGGTTTTACAGGAGCAGAACGCACGATGTTATAGATATTAACGACTGTCTGCTGCAGAAAGAGCTATTCTCCAGGATCGCTCTGCACACTGTTTCTTTTATCAACGATCACGGAATCAATGCCTATGATGAAGTATCCGGAAAAGGCGTGCTCAGAAAGATATTCTTACGCTCCTCAAGAGACGCTTCATCTGTTGTTCTCTGCCTTGTCTGTGCAGGAGGATTCGGAGACTGCACTTCCCTCTTCGTAAAAGAAACGATAGAGAGATTTCCGGAGATTTCCGGGATCGTAATAAATATTAACAAAAAGGGCGGAAACTCTGTTTTGGGCGATAAATTCTATACCCTCTACGGAGAACCGGATATAAAAGACAGCTTAAACGGGATTTACTTCAATATTTCCCCTGCCTCTTTTTATCAGGTAAATCCCATACAGGCCGAGAAACTGTATAACGAAGCGTTAAGCTTTGCAGACCCCGCCGGTAAGACAGTATTGGATTTGTATTGCGGTGCAGGAACAATAACTTTGAATCTGGCAAAACAAGCAAAGACTGTTATCGGAAGCGAAATAGTCCCGGAGGCTGTAGAAAATGCCGAGAACAATGCTAAGATGAACGGAATATCAAATGCCCGCTTTATTTGTTGCGATTGTTCTGAGCTTAAAGAAAGGTTTGGACGATCAGAGGTTAAACCTGACTGCATTGTTGTTGACCCGCCGAGAAAAGGCCTGGCGAAGGATGTAATCGGCTATATAGCCGAGCTCTCACCAGAGAGCGTTGTATACGTCTCCTGCAATCCGGAGACTCTGGCACGTGACATCAGGATATTTAATACGTACGGGTATGTGCTTGAAAAGATCACTGCTGTCGACATGTTCCCCGGAACTTTTCATGTGGAGACAGTTGTTCTCTTAAGTTACAAAAAGGTTGACGGACATAATCACATAGACTTTGATGAAGAGAAGTGTGAAAGTAAGGACGAAACGGCAACTTATTTTTAAATAACGGCTATAATTAAGACATGAAAATGTGATATTATTAGATTCAGTCGTTGAGCGTGAAAGTTAACATGTTAGTCTCACACTTGATTAATCGGCAAATACAGGCGAAATTAATTATGCTAATAAAAATAAAAAGTTGGATTGAAAAAGTTAAATACTTAATGGTACCGACATTAGGTGAGGAATCTGTTCGGCCGGTGTCCGTCATCAAGCACTGTATTGGAGTTGTGAAATGCAGAATACTCTACGGGTCAGGTATTGATGATTATTTTGAACTGCGTCTGTTTGAAAAAAAACACAGTGTGAGAAAAACATATTTTACTTCTAAAGATGCCAGACGGTTTCTTTTTCTTGTGAATGGAATCGAGAACAGCTTGAAATTCTGCGATAAGATCTACATGTATCAGGTTTTGGGGAGATTTTTAAAACGAGAGCAGTTATTCTGTCCTCCACAAAGTTTCAATGAGTTCGAAGAGTTTATCCGGAGACACGGAACTGTTATTTATAAAAAGAATAATTCGTACAACGGAACAGGAATCGAACGGTGGTCTGCGAATGGTACAGATATCCGTAAACTGTATGAAATAGCCCGGAATGAATCAGCCATTCTCGATGAACCGGTAATCCAGCATCCGGATATTGCCCGCCTAAATCCGGACAGTGTCAATACAGTTCGTATCTATACAATGAAGATTAAAGACACTTGCCATATTATTGCGGCTGAGCTTCGTATGGGACGCGCCGGACAACTGATCGATAATATTGAGAAAGGCGGGCTTTATGCTGCAGTTGATCTTAATACCGGTGCGATTCCTGATGCAGCATATGATTTGTGGAGGAACAAGTATACTGTCCACCCGGATACAGGCGTTGAAATCGCCGGCTTCATTCTTCCAAATTGGGCTGAGGTCCTTCGTTTTACGGAAGAATGTGCCCATGCTTGCCCGCTTGTTGCTGCTGAATGGGATATTGCTGTAAGGGAAAACGACTGCGTTCTGATCGAAGCAAACGCCAATGTTAGAAACTGCGAGATTCAGATGGGAGCATCTCATGGTAGGAAAAAACAGTTTAAAGATCTTGAAAAACTTTATTTTCAAAGCCTATCATAAGAAATACTACGTTTACGGCTTTGATGTAATCAAAGATCGATATGAATGTGGGGACTGCTGAGATCGATCTGGGAATCTAAAACCATTTAGCGGAGTATTTGAAAAGAATTAAACAGAGTGGCAAATTGAATTTGTGAGGAACCTTGATATGAGTACCAGAAAAGAAATTGTAAGCAGCTTTTATGGTCAGTATGACGAAGACATACGGACTGCAAAATCGCGCCACGGCCAGCTTGAATACTTTACTACAATGAATTACATCCATCGCTACGCTGACAAGCAATCAAAGGTACTTGAGGTTGGTGCCGGGACCGGGAGATACTCCATTGCTCTTGCAAAAGAAGGCATGGATGTAACGGCTGTTGAACTGGTCGAGAGCAATCTTGCTGTTCTAAGAGAAAACGCAATAGGGATGGTAAATATCCAGTCGTTCCAAGGTGATGCAACTGATTTGAGCCGATTTCCAGACAACTCTTTTGATGTAACGCTGGTCTTTGGCCCAATGTATCACCTGTATGATACAGGCGAAGTAAACTGTGCAATCGATGAGGCGATTCGTGTCACGAAGCCGGACGGAGTTATTCTCTTTGCCTTTATTTCAGTATTTGCTATTATGTATTCAAACTATTTCTATGGAAATTGGGCAGAAGGACAAGCGGAAAATTTTACGAATGATTATCAGGTGAGGCATTTCAAGGAGCAGCTCTTCACAGGTTATGATGTCACAGAATTCGAGAATTTATTTATCGAGAAGCCTGTCGAATGGATAGCAACGACAGGCGTGGACGGGCTGATAGAGCCCATCGAAGAGCGTTCCGACTTTTCCCTGTCAGATGAGGATTTTAACGCTCTTTCGGAATGGTATCTGGCTTTTTCCGAAAAGCGTGAGTTATTGGGAAGTACAAATCACCTTCTTTATATCTGCCGTAAGCAGAAGGACAATAATCTACAATGAACACAGTGGGTATTCTATGAATTGAAATTCTTGGAGGCTGATTATGGAATATATCAGAGTTACAAAGGATAATCTGGAAAAGGAACACATCTGCTGCGCCATTTCCAATAATAAAGATGTGCAGGTTTCATCAAAGAAGGCGTGGCTTGCGGAAAGGTTTACTGAAGGGCTTGTTTTCTTGAAGAGTGTGGAGCGAGGAAAGTGTTTTATCGAATATATCCCGGCAGAAAATGCATGGGTTCCGATAGAGGCTGATGGATATATGTATATTGACTGTCTGTGGGTATCGGGTTCTTTCAAAGGACACGGCTATTCCACAGATCTGCTTACTGCCTGCATCCGGGAAAGTAAGGAAAAAGGTAAGAAGGGGCTGTGCATTCTTTGCGCCGCAAAGAAAAAACCGTTCCTTGCAGATCCTAAGTTCCTGAAATATAAAGGCTTCGCTGTATGTGATGAAGCGGATAACGGCATTCAGCTCTGGTTCCTGCCTTTTTCGGATAACGCTGAAAAACCGAGATTTAAGGAATGTGCTAAGCATCCGCATATCGAAGAGAGCGGATATGTTCTGTATTATACTGACCAGTGTCCGTTTAACGCAAAATATGTTCCAATTGTGGAACAGACTGCTAAGGAGCATAACATCCCGTTCCGGGCTATCCATATAGTCAGCAGGGAACAGGCACAGAATGTTCCGACACCAATTACGACATATGCTTTGTTCCGTAATGGAGAATATCTGACAAATGAGCAAATGAACGACACTAAGTTTTTGAAGCTGGTATCGAAATAAAAGATGAACAAGGCTCCTACACTGCCATCAACGGCGGCGGGGAGCCTTTTGCTATGCATTTAAATTCATTAACCATAGTCATTTTACGGGTTGTAACGGGCTTCAGTTAACCGGTCGGTGCATCAGGAATGAATGATGACGACAGACATGTACTTTTTTCGGAATCTTCAACTGATTATTGAAAAAAGGCTGAATACTCGGTTATAATAACAAAGTATATACTCAGTCGGTAATAATGCGAATTCTCTGCATATAATAATCCGAGTACTCGAATTATTCGCGAAAACCGGTTTGGATAAATCATCAATCGTTATTTGCGCTTATAATAATTTTACTGTCCCAAAAAGGAGACCTTATTATGCGGATAAGGAATGACATCAGGAAGAGAGCGAACCGGCTTTTTTTCATAAAGGTGACGATCAATACCCTGCTGATTATCGTCGGTGCGGTGTGCATCACACTGTTTTTAAGGAATATGCAGCACCGGACTTCGCTTTCCAGGCAGTGGCAGAACAGCCAGCTTGCGCTGAAACAGGTCACTTCGTCGCTGAATCAAAACTCTAAGACCGCAGAGGAACTGTCTTCTTTATTCCACGACGGAAATCAGGATATGCTCGACGATCTCCAAACTATACTGTCAAACGGCGGCTTTGACAAACTCAATTCGTCCGCGGAAAGCGAGCGCTCTGCCATCTTTAGCGATCTTGCGGAACGCGCGGACTCGGATCACCTGTTCCTGCTGTTGCAGGACGGGCGCGTATATGTCTCCCCTTCCCCCGAGGATTCTCAGAAGGCGCTGACAGATCTCGGGCTCATGTCTGCGGATACCTGCGACAAACTCATGAAAGGTACAAGGACGGAAGACGGAGGCGTTGCTCCTCTTATCGAAGGCGAAGGCAGTGACCGTGTTTTCTACTATTCGCTCAATACCCGCTACAGGAATAAAGCCTATACGCTGGTGCTGGGAGTGAGTTCCGGAACCCGTCAGCTGGCTTTTGACTCACTGGCAGATGTCGAACAGATCCTGAGCAGGGCTTCTGTAGGAAACGAAGGCTTCATGTTCGCTGTAAATGCAGAAGACGGCACATTTTTATTCTATAAGAACGGCGAGGATGTTCTGACAGGTACAGATGCCTTCGAAGCAGGACTCTCCCGGGACGCGCTGAAACCGGATTATGAAGGTGTGGAAACGATACGGGGAACAAAGTATTATTGCGTATCTGAAGTACTTGAAGACGGTACCGTAATCTGTGCAGCGACAGAAACGGGCAAGGTCTTCAGAAATGACAGGTACGTGCTTAACTGGACTGTTGCAAGCTTCCTGCTGATAATGTTTCTGTGCCTCTTATATACGGTCATTGTTCGTAACGATTGTATTCGGAACGCGGTCGATACCAAGAAAAAGATCATATACAGGTGGATCGGCAGCCCGATTATCTTTGATATAACTATCTTCCAGAAAGTATTTCCTCTGATGATCTCAGGCGCCCTGCTCCTTTTCGGGATATCCTTTTATTCCCAGACTCTGCTTGAAATTTCCCAGACCGCGAGAAAAGCTGTCGTAGCGCTGGATGAAGTGTCCGAGCGTTACGAGGACGCTGTTGAGACCCGCGAAAAGATTCAGGAGAGCCATGATGACCGTTATCTTTCCAAAGCGCTTCTCATCGCCTACATGCTTGAAGAAGATCCTTCTGTTCTGAACGAGCCTACCGAGCATGAATACTCTTACCTGGATGAAGAAGGTGTACGGCAGTATTATTCGGATGAAGAGGGCAACCGCCTCAGATCCGTTTCATTCTCGCCCCGACTGAAGGAAATATGTGAGATGAACGGTCTGGAATCCATTTATCTCTTTAACGAGAACGGACGTACCATTGCTACAAATACCGAAAACTGGTTTTTCACCGTCAGCCGGGATCCTTCAGATCAATCTTACCCGTTCCAGCAGGTGCTGGACGGCAGGAAGGACATCCTTATCCAGGAAATGCGGGAGAGCGATATGGGTGAAACTGTCCAGTACATCGGAGTTGCGTTCCATTATTATACCTCTCTTGACGAAGATGGTAATACAGTTTACCTTTCCCATCGGGAATATGAAAACAGCAGCGCCTCTGGAGATCTTCCACCGGTTACGCCGCACCGGTCTCTCCTGCAGATCGGACTTCTCAACGAACTGACAGGCCTTTCTTCCGGCGAGACAGAATCTCTGTTCTCTTCTTATGCTGAGAGCGATGAGTCCTTCATGTTGTTTGACAACAGTGCCGATCACATCTGCCTGTATTCTCCGTTTGAAGGAAACATCGGTATGAAAGCGGAAGACATTGGCATATCCGGCAAAGCCTTTTCTCCAAATGAATACTACGGTTTCTCGCGTGTGAACGGAGATGTCAGTTTCATCTATTCACGCTATGGGGACGGTTATCATATCACAATGCTGATTCCGCGCGGAGAGATGTACCAGTCGCGTATGCGGATCGCCCTGATGACCGCACTGACAAGTATGCTTCTGATACTGTTTCTCTCCGTAACCGTCACATTAACGACCGAAGAAGAAGAAACACTCTATGCGACGATCAATGATGATAACGGGAATAACAGCTTCGTCCGTTCACTTATCGATATGCTGTCTCCATACGGGCATAAAGCTTCCCCATCGGATATTTCGATGCGTTGGAATCCGCGGTGGATCCCCTGGTGGAAGAGAACGCCCGAACAGAAACTCTCCAGAATGATCGATATTTTTTCAATTGCTCTGGTTGTCTATCTCGCTTTTACGATACTTAGCGCGAATACTCTGCTCCCCGAGTATTCCATTATACGCTATATCATCAGCGGTGACTGGGATCGCGGATTTAATATCTTTGCCGTCAGCGCCTGCGTTCTGGTATTCATCTTTGTGAGGATCATAGTAGCGCTGATCCGCTATCCTCTTCTCAGTATCTCCTCTCTGCTGGGAACACGCAGCAAAACCATCGGCAATCTGATGATCTCTGTTGTCAGATATGGCGGCGCGATCGGGGCCATTTTCTTCTGTCTTTACCTGGTTGGTGCGAATCCCACCGGTCTCCTCGCGAGCGCCGGAGTATTATCCCTGATCATCGGTTTTGGAGCACAGAGCCTTATCAAAGATATTCTCGCCGGCATCTTCTTCGTGTTTGAAGGCGAATTCCGGATCGGCGATATCGTTACTGTCGGAAACTATCGCGGCACAGTGACCGATATCGGTCTGCGTACTACCAAAATCATCGGACCGGATGGCAACGTCAAGATATTCAACAACAGCGAGATCTCCGGTGTATTGAACATGACTAAGAAAAACTCCTTCGCTTTCTGTACGATCAGCATCGAATACGGACAGGATATCGAATATGTGGAAGCTGTTCTGCGTCGTGACTTACCGAAACTCCGGAAGGATAATCCGAATATCCTCGCTGACCCAACGTACCTGGGTATCAACTCCCTGGGAGATAGCGGTGTTGAAATTGCGGTCGTAGCCGAATGCAGCGAAGAAAACATCAAAGGAGTCGTGCGTTACCTTAATCGCGAACTGCTTAAGATCTTCTACCGGAACGATATTGGAGTACCTTTCCCGAATGTTACAGTTTCCCAGCTAAATCCCGAAGGCCGAAAGACTATAGCAGACTTCAAGGATACAGATCTGAACATCTCAGCCTGGTGGGACAGTTCCAGGAATCAGACGATCAGCATCAATGTATCCAGTCATGGTGCGGGAATAGACAACGCATTGCATGTAACCGAACAGCTCGCTGTTTATAAAGGTCTGGACCGCAGGTCAGCGCTGCACCTGAGGCTTCTTGCCGAGGAGCTTTTCGGAATGCTTCGAAGCATTGCAGGAGATGTGGAGGCCGGTTACTGGGTTGTAGTCCATGATACGCTGTATGAGCTTCATATGCGGACATTCCTTCAAATGACGATGGAGATGCGCGAGCGGCTCCTCTCTGTTTCCACAAGCGGTACAAACGCTGCTGCGAAAGGCTTTATGAACAGGCTTCTGGACCGGATCTACGTGAAGCTTCTCCTCGACTCCGACGATCCCGGTTCCGGCGGGAACGCACGGGAAGAGTTGCCTCAAACGGAGATTCCCGATGAGTGGACAATGAGCGCCTACAAGTCCGATATTGACAGCCAGCGCGCGGAAGATGAAGAAGCAGCCGAAAAATGGGACGAGCTGGAGGCATCCATTGTCGCGCGTCTTGCAGATGAAGTCAGGGTCAGTATGCACGGAGGCAGCGTAGAGATAATTATTTACAAATCATTCCACGAGGGTTGATCCTTTAAAATACTATGATCAAAACAGTCGGAATCGTAAGTCTTTCAAGCGGGATAATCGGCGAGCCAGTCGTCCGTTTTGAAACAGAGATCGGAATTCGCAGATTGGAAGAGTATGGTCTGAATATAAAATTCATGCCGCATGCCCTAATGGGACTCGACTATATCAAAGCCCATCCCGAAAAACGGGCTGAGGATCTTCTTCAGGCATTTCAGGACCCTTCTGTTGATATGATCCTCTGTGCGATCGGCGGAGATGATACATATCGCCTTCTGCCCTATCTGTTCGAACATGATGAGCTTGCGAATTCAGTAACCGATAAAGTTTTTCTCGGCTTTTCTGATACTACTGTAAACCATCTGATGCTTCACAAAGTCGGATTGACTACTTTTTACGGACAAGCTTTTCTGCCGGATATCTGTGAGCTCAGTTCGGAAATGATCCCATACACCCGCAAGTTTTTCGAGGAGCTGATACATACTGAAACCATATCGGAAATAAGCCCCAGCAATGTATGGTACGAAGAAAGGAAAAGCTTCGCTATTGACCAGGTTGGCAAACCGCTTATTTCACATCCGGATTTCGGTTTTGAGCTTTTGCAGGGTCCTGCTTTATTCTCCGGTAAGATACTTGGAGGATGTATAGATTCCATATATGATATGTTTAACGGCGACCGTTATGCCGATATGCCGGTTCTGTGTGAAAAATATCACCTGTTCCCTGATCCGGAGGACTGGAAAGGACGTATTCTTCTTCTGGAAACAAGTGAAGAAAAACCATCCCCGGATAAATACCGCAATGCACTTGAGATCCTCAAACAAAAAGGAATATTTGAGGCAGTTTCCGGTCTTTTGGTCGGAAAGCCTATGGATGAGACTTATGCTCAGGAATACCGCCTGCTTCTGACTCAGGTTATTGATCGGCCAGATCTCCCGATCGTTTTCAATTTGAATGTCGGGCATTCGCTTCCCAGATGTATTATACCTTTTGGGATTAACGCAGTTGTTGATGCAGATAAACAGCTTATACGGTTTTGTGGCTGATCAGAGCTCAGATTTATTAAAACGGTAATTAAGCCGAAAGGCTTGATTATAAATATATTTTTAGGAGCGTACTGTTTGAAAAAGTACAACCAAACGGAGATTGAAGGCTGACCGGGGAGGTTTGCTTACGATCATCCAAACCTCCCGCTGAAAAGCAATTGAAGTCGACAATTTTCAGGAGGAAAAACAATGAATAAAAATGACTATAGAATTCGTTTGGAAAGAAAAGAGGATTACAGCGAAGTTGAAAACCTCGTAAGAGAGTCGTTCTGGAATGTTTATCGTCCGGGCTGCAGCGAACATTATGTGATCCATGTGCTCAGAGACGATCCTGCTTTCGTGAAAAGACTGGACTTTGTCATGGAAAAAAATGGTCATATTATCGGGCAGAATATGTTCATGAGGACAGTCATTGATGCTGACGACGGATGTGAGATTTCTGTTCTTACAATGGGTCCGATCTGTATAACACCTGAACTTAAACGCAAGGGATACGGGAAAGCACTTCTTGATTACTCACTGGAGAATGCTGCAAAACTTGGATTTGGAGCCGCTCTTTTCGAAGGCAATATCATGTTTTACGGAAAGAGCGGTTTTGATTATGCCCGAAATTTCGGCATCCGATACCATGATCTGCCTGAAGGCGAGGATGATTCATTCTTCCTGTGTAAGGAACTGATTCCGGGATATCTTGACAGTGTCACCGGAATCTACCGGACGCCGCAGGGTTATTATGTGAAAGATTCCGATGTAGAAGAATTTGACAAAAGATTTCCTGCTAAAGAGAAGCTGAAACTTCCGGGACAGATATTCTAAACGAAAAAGGGTCTGAACGGTCGGGATCATCTCCCCCGTTCAGATCCGGATCATATAACTTCTTCATACATTTATTATAAACCAGGAAATACAAAATTATGCGCTTACTTTCAATAGCCAGCGGATCGAGCGGAAACAGCATGCTCGTACAAATGGACGGAATTAATATCCTTATAGACGCGGGAGTCTCCTGCCGCAGAATAACGCGTGCGCTTAAAGAATACAGCACTTCCCTCTCTGCTCTCGATGCAGTACTTATTACACATGCGCATACAGACCATATCTCCGGGCTTCCTGCTCTAATGAGTAAGCTCTCATGCAGTGTCTATATGAGTCGTGACACTCAAATACAGACTATGCTGTATGGTGTTACAGATATTATTCCTGATGTCCAGTTTGATATCTGTGAAAAAATAAGAGTAACACCTTTCTCTTCAATGCACGACTGCAGGGGAAGCCTGGGCTTCGTCCTTGAAAGCAGCCGGGAAAAGCTCGGATATCTGACAGATACGGGATTCATACCCGAAAAAGCGTTTGAGATAATGGCAGGCTCTGACTGTGTAGTAATAGAGTCCAATCATGATAGCGAGATGCTTAAAAACGGACCCTATCCCTTTTATCTCAAAAAAAGAATAGCTTCAGACATTGGTCATCTTTCAAATGATGCATGCTCTGAAGCGCTTATCGCTTTGGCAAAGACAGGAACTAAATCTTTTCTTCTGGCGCATCTCAGCAGACAGAACAATACTCCGGAGCTGGCAAGAGCATCTGCCGAGGAAGCACTTTCCGGATTTGATGCCGAAACTGATGTTCTTCCGCCTGAAACCGTTAAACAATATCTTATCAATGAGGATGATCTTTATAAACAGATCAGCCTGGAAATGCTAAATGAAGAATAAGGAAGTCAAGATGAAGAGAATTGCTGTTCTGTTCCCGGGGATCGGTTATCACTGCGACAAACCCCTTTTATACTACAGCCGCCGTCTGGCACAATATGCCGGTTATGATATCTTTCCAATTACATATTCCTTTAAAAAATCAGGTCTTAAGGGCAATCCGGAGAAAATGCGCGAGGCAGCCGGGGAATTGATGAGGCAGACTGAAAAAGCCCTGCAAGGTCTCAGATTGAAAGAATATGAAGATATCCTGTTCATCTCAAAAAGCCTTGGTACTGCAATTGCTGCGCGATATGCTTTTGAGCATGATCTTAATGTCAGGCATATTCTCTTCACCCCTCTTGAACAGACATTCGAATATCCTGTAAAAAACTCTATTGCTTTTTCAGGTACTGCAGATCTCTGGGCAGACACGGAATTAATCCGAAAGCTGTGCGGAGAATCGGATATTCCGCTGACAGTCATAGACGGAGCCGATCATTCGCTGGAGACCGGAGATGTCCTGAGAAATATTGATATTTTAAAAGAAGTAACAGAGCAGGTCCGTAACTTCATTTCCTGATACTGCCTGTGTTCTGTTAGCTGCTGCGCACTCTTGTTTTACTTCAATTAATATGCTAAACTGTTAAAGAATCAGGATCAGATTCCCGGAGGCACGCCGATGAAATATATATTTTTGGCCATTTTTATTGTTTCGACCGCTTTTCATCTCTATGCTTCACTGCGTAAAGAAACCAAAAAGCGTAATATCTCGAAACCATTTATCATTCTGTCCCTTCTCGGTTTTTATGTTCTGGCTGCGCGTCAGGTCTCCGCAGCAATAGTTATAGCGCTTATATTGAGCTGGATCGGAGATGTTCTTCTTATCCCCAAAGGCATCAAGTGGTTTACAGCCGGCGGAATATCTTTTATGATAGGCCATTTCTTTTTTATACTCGGTTATCTAAAAGATATTGATTTTGCCGCTATTCCTGTTTTTGCGATCATTATTCTGGCCGTTTTCTTTACAGCAGCTGTTACATTTATTTTTTCAAAGCTTAAACCGCATCTTCCAAAGCCTCTCTTTTATCCTATGTTACTGTATCTGCTGATAAACGGCGCGATGAACTGCTTTGCGATTTTCCGCGGTATCAGTCTCGCGAGCCTACCCGGCATTGTAACAGCAATAGGCGCAGCTTTGTTTTTCGTCTCGGATTCATCCCTGTTCTTTGTACGGTTTCATAAAAACAGCGCGCTCAAAACCCATTTTCTTGTAATGCTTACTTACAGTATCGGAGAATTCCTGATAATAATGGGATTATTATAAATCAAGGAGGAAGGAAAAATGAAATACTATCTTTACAACTCTTTGGCAAACAACGGTATCAGGCCTGATATTGCTCCTGAGACAGAGCTTGTAGATGCCGTTGGTCTCGATTACTCCGAATATCTTAACGGCCTTGCACCTGAAGATGAAGTGGTTCTGATAGGCGGAGACGGTACACTTAACTATTTCATTAATGCTGTCGACCCCAAAGAGATAAAAAACAAAATTTATCTCAAAAGCAGCGGCACCGGAAATGATTTTTTCAAAGATATCGAAAAACAGCCCGGTGAGGAAGTCCTTATCAATCCGTATCTTTCCAATCTTCCGACTGTTTATGTCAAAGGTATGGAAAAGCGTTTTATCAACAATATGGGATTCGGAATAGACGGTTACTGCTGCGAGGTCGCAGATCAGATCAAGGAAAAAGAGCCTCAAAAGAAGATCGATTATACGGGTATCGCCATTAAGGGTCTGCTTTTCCATTTCAAGCCCTGCCATGCAGAGATAACTGTCGACGGTGTAAAACACGAATTCGACAACGTCTGGATCGCGCCGACCATGAAAGGGAGATACTACGGCGGAGGAATGGAAATGGCTCCATCCCAGGACCGCTCCTCAGACATGCTTACCGTTGTGGTGTATCATTGCCGTTCCAAGCTGAAAGCACTGATCTCCTTCCCTTCCATCTTCAAAGGGGAGCATGTAAAGAAGACAGATATCGTTCAGGTCTTTACCGGAAATGAGATAGAAGTGCGTTTCTCCCGCCCCTGCGCTGCGCAGATCGACGGTGAAACGGTTCTGGATGTGAGCGAATACAAAGCTGTACTTCCAAAAGCCTGACCTCCCAGCAGACCCGGATATTATTGCCGATAATATTATACGTTAGATCCGTATCCGAATAATCAGATAATGATGACGACCGACGAATACAACATGATAATTGCCGAACTTATGGATGAGCTGCCTCAGGACTTTTTCCGGAAGCTTAACGGGGGCGTTATCGTGTCGGATTCCGTAATGGTCCCGGATTATGCCAAAGCGGATGATCTTTACGCCATGGGGCAGTATCTGGTCTATTCGGGCATTAGGCAGATCGTAATGTACAAGGGCTCTTTTGACAGAGTATATCCCAATGCAGACAGCGATGAAGCCAGGATTATTCTCCGGAGCGTATTAAGGCATGAGTTCCGGCACCATTTGGAATCCCTTGGAGGTATATTCAATTCGGATTCGCTTAAGGCTGAGGATGACAGAAAAAAAGCGGAATACCTTAGTCGTCACTTTTCAGACACGGGACTTTAACTGGAAACATTTCAATGAATGATCATTCATTATTTTGGATCATGAGTCCGTTTAATCATCTGTTTTTCATTGTCAGCATCTTTTTTATACTTCTTCTGGTGCTGGCGACCCGGCTTATGAAAAACAGGAGCGATCTCGCAAAACGGGCAGTGATCGTCAGTGCCTGCATACTGACTCTGATCGGTTTTATCGTCTATAAAATATTTCTTTCACTTGACAGCGATTATAATGTCATTACTAGTGAGATGGGCGGATTCAACTGGTGGGGAGAGCTTCCTCTTCAGCTTTGCAATATAAATATGATCATGATCCCTATAGCTGTTCTTACCAGGAAACGTCCCCTTCTCAGTTTCTGCTTTTTTGTCGGACCTCTTGGAGCTCTGATGGCTCTTATCATGCCCGGCAACGGTTTTGACGGTTATTCCCTGCTTCTTCCCAGAATGCTCGGATATTACGGGACACATTTCTTTATAATAATCGAAGCTCTTGCAATTGTCACATTCGGTCTGTATCGCCCGAAATTCAGAGATCTTCCTCTTACCGCGCTCGCTCTGCTTGTGATCGCCCTGATCGTATTCGGATTCAATATGCTTTTGCGATTCACCGGACTTCATCCTAAAGCAAATTACTTCTTCTCGGTCGAGACTGAGGGTAACTTCCTTCTTGAAATGTTTTATAAGATACTCCCCTATCCCTTCTTGTATCTTCTCCCTTCAATTGTTATTCTTGGTGTCTATATGGCCCTGGTCACATCCGGTTTTTCTCTCGCGGACAAAATCAAGAAGAATAACTGACTCTGAGTAATTCTCAGTAATCAGATAATGATCATTTATATTTAATAACTTTTGTTTTTCTTTGTTTAGTATTATTCGCTTTTTACTATTATAAATCAGCATCTGGAGGTTAGCATAATGAAAAGGATAACTGGATTGATCTGCATAATCCTTATAATTGCATTATTTACCGGTTGTGCTTCAAAAACCGAGTCTCATGGATATGATGAGATTTCAAAGATATCCAAAGGTGCAGGAACTCTTGCTTATTGCGTAGAACAGTCCGGAGGATTTATAGCGGGCAAAAGCGACAGCAATCCAAATGCCGCTGAACACGCATACACCTATGATAACGCAGTTGCATTAATTGCTTTGGCTAATGCCGGTGCTGATTGGCATGCTCTTACAATTGCTGACGCTATCCTTTTTGCACAGGATCACGATCGCATGTTTCAGGATGGACGGCTGCGTAATGCATATGTCAGCGGTGACCCCAAGAGTGATTCGGGCCGTTCGATCGTAGGGAAAAAAGTAACAGTCCGATTGCCCGGCTTTTGGCAGGACGGTCGCTGGCAGGAGGATTACTATACCGTTTCAACATCTTCAGGTAATATGGCTTGGGTAATTCTCGCTCTATGCAAAGCATCAGAGATAGCACCTGAGGATAATAAAGAGATCTATATCAACGGTGCGAAACGTGCAGCTGACTTTTTATTGACTTTACGTGCTGATAACGGCGGATTTTCCGGCGGTTATGAGGGTTGGGATGAAAACCAGGTTCTTGCCACTTATAAATCCACCGAACATAATATAGACATCGCCTGTGCTTATCGCCTGCTTGCGTCTGTAATAGAAGAAACAGATCAGGTTAAAGCAAATGAATATATTGAAGCATCGGAATATGCGAAACAGTTTGTATTCTCCATGTACGACAGCAAGCTTCATTGCTTTTACACCGGAACAGCCGATGACGGAAAAACCAGAAGCGAAGGTGTTGTTCCCCTCGATGCCAATTCCCTTGCCATTCTGGCCTTCGGTAATGATCTGGCAGATAAAGATAAGATACTGGAATTTATTGAAAAACGGATTTCTGTAGATGACGGTTATGATTTCAGCGCCGGAGACGGTGATGGTATCTGGAATGAAGGAACGGCTCAAATGGCTCTGTGTTATGCCGGGACCGGTGATCAGGAACTTTATGGATCGATTCTGTCCTATCTTGATTCACAAACTGATGAAGAAGGAATAATGCCTGCTGCAAACCGAGACGGGCTTTCTACCGGTTTTCTTCTGGGCGGAACAGGTGATATCTGGGAATTCAATAATGAAGAAAGTATAAGCGCTACTGCCTGGTATTCTCTGGCACAAATGGCCGTTAACCCATTTGCAATGTAATTGATCCTGAAATAATCCCGATCGGTTAACGGAGGTCCGGATATGCACAAACGACAGATCAGAAAAAATCGGGTACCGCCCAGGCTTGGAAACAGCATATGCGGTGTCTGGCCATATGTATTGGCGCTGATTATAAATCTTTCACTTCATATATTTTTGTTCTTTCTTTACGGACGGTCACATTTCGTAATTGTAAGACTTATAATATCTTTTATCTTTTTCATTTATCCTTTCTATTATGCTTCTGATGTTCTCTGGTCTCTTCGTCCGTCAGTATGCAGAATACTTTCAGGCAGAACTCTTATCAACAGAAAATACTATATGAATACTCCCGGTACTTATCCGAACAACGATGAATGGATGAGCGTCACGGTCAGTATTCCGGTATATACTGAAGAAAATTCCGTCATATTCCAAACAATAAAAGACAGTATGGCCGCATGCAGAAGATATCATGAAATAAGCGGGAAAGATGCTGATATTCTTATTTCAGATGACGGGCTTGCTCCTTTAGTCGGAGGTTTATGCACTGATAATATCGTCGAAGCACTTGCCAGAAATGATTACAGGGATCTTAATGAATCTGATGCAAACAGATTTAAAGCGGCAGAACGAATCCGCTTTTATCGCGAGAACGGTATTTCCTTTGTTGCAAGACCCTCTGCTAACAGAGCCGGTCTGTTCAAAAAAGCATCGAATCTTAACTATACACTCAAATTGGGCTCTGCACTTGAAAGCGGTTCTGACCTGAATGCACTTACCCGAAAAGGCGGTTTGTTTGAAGGGGCTTATGCTGAAGGAAAAGTACAGACAAACGATATTATTCTTATGCTGGATAAGGATTCAGGTGTTCCTGAAAGAATAATGGAAGCTATTGTTCCTGAATTCAGTGCAGACGAAGAACTCGCTTATGTTCAGTGTTCAACTGATGCCGTTAATCTTTATGACAATTACTTTTCTTATGCTATAGGGCATCAGGTAAACAGCCTTTTTCATTGCACATGGCCGTGTAAAGCACTTCAGGGATATTTTGTTCCGCTGATAGGCCACAATGTTTTTCTTCGAAAAAAGCATCTGACAGAAACCGGATTGTGGTCTGAGAATAAAGTTTCGGAAGACTATGATAAAGCAATAGCTTTATATACAGCCGGATATCATGGCAAATATGCGCATATTCCCGGTTTGGAATTTACGGAATATGTCAGCCGTGCTTTTTCAGAAGAAACGAGCAAACAGCACCGGTACTCATACGGACTCTTTGAGATGCTCTTCGACGGAACCGTTGTAATGGGGAAAAGCAGAGGCTGTGATGTATTTTTCATGATCCTGTATTTTTTCTCCAACATTAACGCAGTAATGCTGATTCCGACTGTATTGTTTGAATGCTTCTTTGGCAATATACACTACCTGTGGGCCGGATTTCTTCTCTGCTCTTTTCTCTTTATCTTCCTTCCCGCTCTGAGAGGAGCTGTTTTGAGAAAATCTTTTTCAAGGGAACGTAAAGAAAACCTGCTTCATGCGTTTATTGTCGCTGTATCATTTGTAGGGCATTCTTTCTCTATGCTGAGCGGAGCACTGCGTTATCTTGCAAATAAGATAACGCCCATAAGAAAAGCATTTCCGTCTACAAGTGTTGATAATCTTCAATACTGGTTCATTTCGGGTTTGAAGATGATCGGTTCATTTGTTAAGAAAAATCTGCTGTTTCTTCCAATTTCATTATTATGTCTGGATCGCGGGATTTTCCTTCTGACCCGGAAAGGAATCGATCTCCCGACCGTTATCACTTATTCATATATATTATTTGGGGTTATACTTACTCCTGTTATTATGACGCCTCAATTGTTCTTAAGGCCTAAAAACCGGAATAACAGACAAAACTCCGTAAGCAAAAAGAAATAACTGTTAAATCTGTTAAATACGAACAGGAAGCTCTTATGCTCTCAATGCGGATATAACAAGGGCTTCCATGTCTGAACTGCAGCTCTGGAGGAAAAAAAAATGAACGGAACCGTACCTGTTCTTTCAATTGTATGCATGGCGGTATCTCTTGTTATCGCTTTTGGTGTTCCCATTTCTCTTTTTATTTATTTCCGAAAGAAAAAGGGAGCAGACATTCTCCCCTTCTTTATCGGCTGCGCAGTCATGC
This sequence comes from Oscillospiraceae bacterium, assembly GCA_017430455.1. Classification (GTDB taxonomy): domain Bacteria; phylum Bacillota; class Clostridia; order Oscillospirales; family Oscillospiraceae; genus Limivicinus. The sequence continues at coordinate 23,305 of JAFRMX010000023.1, read as the reverse complement.
TTGTCTTCGCGTTTGTCCTCGAAGCTTATGCTCATCAGGCGGTATTTGCTTCGGAAATCGGCAAAAAGATTCAGAACAATGTATTTGCATATGCTGTTTACGGCGGATTCATGGCCGGTCTTTTTGAAGAAACGGGGCGTTTCCTTTCTTTTAAGACCGTACTGAAGAATAAGCTCGGTAAGGACGCCAATGCTCTGATGTACGGAGCCGGGCACGGAGGATTTGAAGCTATTTATCTCCTAGGTATCACTTCGATCAACAATATAATCTATTCCGTGCTTATAAACAGCGGGAGGACCGATATGCTCACAAGTTCTCTTACCGGAGATTATCTTGCCCAGGTCGAAAACGCGATAAGCGCCCTCAAGACAACTCCCTCTTATCTGTTCCTTATGGGCGGATTCGAAAGGATATTTGCCATAGTATTGCAGATAGCGCTTTCTGTGCTCGTATGGTTTGCCGCAAAGAAGAAAAACAGGTTGTATCTGTATCCGCTTGCTATACTGATCCATCTGCTGGTCGACGGAATAACAGTTATATGTTCCGGAAAAGGCGTTTCAACAATAATGATCGAAGCAATTGTCTGTCTTATGGCTGTAGTAACAGTAATTATCGCGAAGACAGTCTGGAAAAAAGAAGCTGTACAATGATAAACACGACTCTCTGCTATATTGAGAAGGATGACTGTTATCTGATGCTCCTCAGAAACAGGAAGCAGAACGATCTCAACGAAGGAAAATGGATCGGCGTGGGCGGAAAGTTCGAAGAAGGCGAAGACTGTGATACCTGTCTTTTAAGGGAAGTATACGAGGAGACCGGCCTGAGGCTGAAAGAATACACTCTGCGCGGCCTTGTAAAGTTCTATTCCGACAGATGGGAAGCTGAGAACATGTATCTCTATACAGCGACGTCATGGACCGGCGAGCTCAATGAAAACTGCTGCGAGGGAGAGCTCAGATGGATACCTGTAAAAGAGATCCCCTCTCTGAGTCTCTGGGAGGGCGACAGGATCTTTCTGGAAGCACTTTCCAGAGGAGAAAATAATATCGCCCTGTCTCTTTATTACGAGGGCGATACACTCAAAAAAGCGGTACGGTATTAGTTTAAAAAATGCTTGAATTAATATTATAAATATGCTATATTACTAAAGCTTTATCTGTATTATTAATTGTGAGGTTTCAAGATGTCTACTATTTCTATTGTTCTGACAGTATTCCAGCTGCTCTCCGGGTTAGCTGTTACGGTTATAGTTTTAATGCAGAGCGGTAAAAGTGCAGGCCTTTCCGGCGCAATCAGCGGCGGTGCCGATACTTTCCTCTCCAAAACAAAAGCAAAGTCTCTCGACGCCAAGCTTGCCAAAGCCACTAAGTGGTTCGGTCTCGCTTTCGTCATCCTGACTTTGGTTCTGAACATTATCGCCTGATTTTTTCTTAAATAAACCAGCGGCCAAGCTTGGGCTTGGCCGCTTTGTTTTATATATTCGCGATTTCGGATCTTTTCAGATATCTCCACCTGCCGGGCTTTAATTCACCAAGCTCAAGATTTCCCTCTTTTATGCGGACAAGTCTCCTGACATAGAGATCACATGTATTGCACATGCGCCGTATCTCCCGGTTTCTTCCCTCACCGATTGTGATATGCAGAACGGCGCTCTTTCCGTCCGAGGAAATGACATTAATATCCTTTGCAGTGACATAAACCCCGTCGACAAGGACAGGTAAAGCGAGCATCTCAAGCGAAGACGCGATATTCTCTCCGGTCACGCTTACTTCGTAGACCTTTCTGACTTCTTTTGAAGGGTGAGTCATCCTGTAGGCGAAATCGCCATCATTTGTCAGGATGAGCAGCCCTTCAGAATTGATATCCAGTCTGCCTACGGGATATACGCGCGTCTCAAGACCGGTCAAAAGATCAGTCACACACTTTCTGTTCTTCTCATCCTTCAGAGTCGTCACATAGCCCTTAGGTTTGTTCAGAAGGACATAGACCTTTTTCTCTCCGGCAGAGATCTTTTTTCCGTCTACACAGATCTCGTCTGTTTCAAAATCCGCGCAGTCTCCGAGAGAGGCAACCGATCCGTTGACCGTAACTCTCCCATCTTCTATAAGCTTTTCCGAGGCTCTTCTCGAGGCAACTCCAGCCTGTGAGAGGAGCTTCTGAAGTCTTTCTTTCAATCGTTGTTCTTCTGCTTCTCTATAAAGGCGTCGACCTTATCGATGACCTGAGGAACCATTTCGATTATCCTGTCCACAGTGTTGTTTGCAGGAGGCGTCACATTGATCATTCTGATATTGCCGTCTTTGATTATAAGAAAACCGATCGGCTCGATCTTCACGCCTGTAGCATTTCCGCCGCCGTAAGGTCTGGTGTCAGCGCTTCTCTTGCTGTTCAGCTCGATTCCGCCGCCGCCGAATCCCATGCTTATTCTGGAGATCGGGACAAGCATCATACCGTCAGGAGTTGTGATCGGGTCTCCGACGACTGTATCTGTCTTCAGGACATTTCTCACATTCTCCATAGTTGTATTCATCAGTCTTCCAATGGGATTTTCTTCCATCTTGAATTCCTCCGTCATATATCTTAAATATTAATTATTTTCTTTATCTTCAGCCGTTTCAGGGATCTCGGGATTCTGTTTAGCTTCTTTCTTAAGTCTCTTCTTATTTTTGAGAAGTATTCCGAGTGCTGCAAATGCGATCCCGAAAGCAAGGGCAAAGAATGCGCCGATCCTAATACTGAAAGCAAGTCCGAAATCGATCTTTGTCTCTTCAGCGCCGAAATCCACATCAGTCCTGACAAAGGTGTCTTTACAGTTGAAACGATCCCTGCACATCGGGGCCAGCGTTGCAATGGACGCGTTTATATATCCGAAAAGTCGGGCAGTCTCATACGGGTCCGCGCCTGTCAGAACGAGGTCCAGAAGAAATCTGTCAATATTCCACTTCCTGCCGAATCTGCCGATCTTTTTCAGGACTTTCTTGAGAAGCTCGAAGATCTCTTCGACCGTAAAGTCAAATTTCTTCTTTTTGGGCTGTTCCTCTCCCGGCTCTTCTTCCTTCTTCTTTTTCTTTTCCTTCTTGGGCTTTTTCTCTTTCTTTTTCCCCGGCTTTTCCTTCTTGGGCTTGGATTCATCCTTGGGAAACAGCTTTATCAGGATACCAAGAACTTTGGCAGAAAGGGAAAACACACCATCCTCATACCCTATATCCGCTCCGACAGGTATGAGCATGATAAGCGCAATTATTAAGACGATAATTCCTATGACGATTAAGGCCGTCAAACAATATCACCTCTCGGTCTCAGTTTCCCTCTATTGAAAGCTGGTCAGGGTTTTCTCTTTCCATAAGCGTATTGATGGATTCCTGAAGCTGCATAATGCCGTCCGAAGACGAAAGATCCGGGAGAGCGGGCAACTCGTCGAGCGATGAGATGTCCATAACTCTAAGGAAGCTTTCCGTTGTCGAGTAAAGGGAAGGTCTGCCCGGCGCTTCAAGCTTTCCCGTAACCTTAATGAGCCCCTTTTCGGCCAGAGCTCCGACTGTATATGAGGAATCGACCCCTCTTATCGTATCGACAGCAGCTCTGGTAACAGGCTGGTAATAGGCAACTATTGCGAGGACTTCAAGCGCGCTTTTGCTCAGCGAAGGAGCTTTTCTCGCCTCAAGGGCTCTGTTTATATACTCCCTGTATTCGGGAGCCGAGCACATCTGGACTTTATCGCCGAGATTAAGGATCCTTAAGCCCTTACTCTCATCCGAGTAAGCTTTCGCAAGTTCTGAGATCAAAGATTCAGTCTCTTCATCGCTTATGCCCAGGCACAGAGAGAGCCTTGCTTTATCCAAAGGTTCGCCTGACGCGAAAAGTATGGCTTCAATGGCGCTTTTAAAGTTCATAAATTATCCTGCGATCGAATCGAGAATCTCTCCGATATCTCCGGAGACATATCTGACCGAATATCCGTTTCCGTATTTCCTGATCTGAATATTTCCCAGGCTGCACAGCTCCAGGATCGAGACGAAGGTCGCAACAAGCTCCGACCTGGAAGCACAGCTTCCATACAGCTTGGCCAGATTAACAGATCTCTCGCTGACCAGATTCTTGAGAATCTCGCTGCATTTGTCCTTTATACTGTAAATGACCTTTGAAGGTACGACAGTTTCCGCTTCCGGAACAACTGCCGCCGCATCATTTCTCGAAAAGGTATCGTACAGTGCCTGAAGAAGCTCCACGGTTTTATGATTGTAACTGTACTCGCCGCTGTTTTCAGGATCGGGCTCAGCATTCTTTGTAAAATACAAAAAGCCTCTTTTGGAGGCCTCCTCAAAGAAAGGCACAACAGTCTTTATCTCATTGTAGCTGTCCCTTGCTTTAAGCTGCTCGAGAGAAGATATAAGGAATTCAAGCTCGGGATTTTCATCGTCCTTCGAAAGAACGCTTTTTGTCTTTATGTAAAGCAGATGGGACGCCATCTGAACAAACTCGCTCGCGACCTCCAGATCCATGCTCCGGTATCTGTCCAGATATTCCAAATACTGGTCGAGAATATCCGAGATCTTGAGATCCCTTATCTCTATACGGTTTTTCTGTACCAGCATCAGAATGAGGTTCAGAGGCCCTTCAAAGTTCTCGAGCGCGTCCCCGTCTTCTCTGACTATATTGTCAATATGAAAGTTAAGTTCATCCATAAACTGTGCTATATTTTATCAGACAAAAAGCCAAAATACAAGTATATAGCGGTCATGGAAGCCTTGCCATCAGCACGGGGCCGTTGTTTTTAAGCCATCTCTGCCATCTGTCGTATTCGGGGAAGGCTTTGCGCACCTCGTCATAGAATCTCGGAGAATGGTTCATTTGTTTTATGTGACAGAGCTCGTGGACGACCACGCTGTCGAGGACCTCGGGAGGCGCGAGCATAAGAAGGCAGTTAAAGCTCAGATTTCCGAGGCACGAGCAGCTGCCCCATCTGGACTCCTGCGCTCTTATCGTGACCTTTCCGTATCTAACACCGATGATATTAGCGTAATACTCAACTCTTCCGGGAATGAGCTTCCGCGCACCGGCTTTCAGATCCCGGAGCTCTTCACAGCTCAGTTTCCCTCCCATTTTTGCGGCAATGCTCCTGTTTCTGAGGATCCTCGCCCTTGTCCTTCTTATCCAGTTTTCCTTTTTTTCGACCAGCCTGCGGACCTGGAGATCCGAGGAAAGGAACGGCGCCTTGACAATAACGCTCCCGTCCTCCGTCACCTGAACCGCAAAAGTCTTTCTCCTGCTTCTTACGACCTTGTAAACTATCTTTTCGGATTCATCCATTATTCCCTCACAAAAAGGAAGCTGTGCAGCTTCCTTAAAGGTTATTCATAATATAATTCATCACTTCTGCCCTGCCGGTACCGCTCTGGGCAGAAAACGGTATAAGCTCCGTATCGTCGGAAAGGCCAAGCGTCTCTCTGATGAGTTTCATATTGGACTCGATCTCGGATCTTTTAAGCTTGTCAGTCTTGTTGGCGATCACTGCAAACTTTTTTCCCGAAGACTTGAAGTATTCTGCCATCGTTACATCGTTCTGCGTGGGCTTGTGTCTGGCGTCGACAATAAATATCCCTATATCGTAGGTATCGTTCCCGGCAAAGAAGCTCTCCATAAGTTTTCCCCATCTCTCCTTCTCGGAGGCGGAGACTTTGGCGTAGCCATAGCCGGGGAGATCTATGAAATACACTCTCTCGTCTATCAGAAAATAATTGACATGTACAGTCTTACCCGGCTGGGCGCCTGTCTTGGCCAGATTCTTTCTGTTTAAAAGAGAATTGATGACAGACGATTTTCCGACATTTGACTTTCCCGCGAAAGCGATACCCTTGACAGAAGATGATATAAACTGTTTTTCGGAAGCGGCCGAAGTAACAAATACCGCGTTGTTCAGATTCAGGTTTTTGGTCATTGTCTAAGTCTGATATCTGATTCCGCTGCCGCCTTACTGAGGGTCTCGTTCTTTGTATTTGATTTATCGAAAGATCCGAATACAAAGGGAAAAGCGTCGTCGACAGTCTTGATCGGAATAAATCTGACGTTCTCACGGACAGTATTATCTATCTCCTCAAGATTCGGAACATTGCCCTCGGGGATCAGTATGGTCCTGATCCCGTATCTGTATGCGGCCATGCTCTTCTCCTTGAGTCCGCCTATAGGCATTACCCTGCCTCTCAAAGATATCTCCCCTGTCATTGCTATATTGGCATTCGCAGGAGATCCCGTGAGCGCGGAGGTCAGTGCCATACAGATCGTTATGCCCGCAGAAGGCCCGTCTTTGGGAACTGCTCCCTCCGGGAAATGTATGTGTATATCGCAGTTTTTATGGAAATCCGGATCTATCTTCAGTATAGCGCTTCTGGTCCTTATGCATGTGACAGCCGCTTTAACGGATTCCTCCATGACCTTCCCGAGATTTCCGGTTATCTGAAGTTTTCCGGAGCCGTCCATGACCGCTGCTTCCACATCGAGGACTTCTCCTCCGACCGAGGTATAGGCAAGTCCGTGGACGAGCCCTACTTCATCCGAGAAGTTTTTGTTGTAGTCCTTGTATTTGGGAACTCCAAGATACTTGTCGAGATTTTTGGCAGTTACGCTGACAGTCTTTTTGTCGCCGGAGGCGATCTCGGAGGCTGCTTTTCTGCAGACAGCAGCAATGGATCTCTCCAGCTCTCTGACTCCGGACTCCCTCGTGTAATCGGAGATAACTGATCTCAGTGCCGCGTCGGAGACTCTGAGCGAGGATGTGGCAAGGCCGTGCTTCTTGCGCTGTTTGTTCAGAAGATGGAGCTTCGCTATACTGAGTTTCTCCTCGTCGGTATAGCTTGAAAGCTCGATGACTTCCATTCTGTCGAGAAGCGGTCTGGGAATAGTGCTCGTAGTATTTGCGGTAGTAATGAAGAAGACATCGCTCAGGTCGAAGGGTATCTCGAGGAAATTGTCCCTGAATGTGCAGTTCTGCTCGGGGTCGAGGACCTCAAGAAGCGCGGAAGACGGGTCTCCCCTGTAATCTGAGCCGAGCTTGTCTATCTCGTCCAGGATCATCAGAGGATTTGAAACTCCGGCGCTGATTATACCGTTTATGATCCTGCCGGGCATGGAGCCTACATAGGTCTTGCGGTGGCCTCTTATCTCAGCCTCATCATGAACTCCGCCGAGGGCTATCCTCACGGATTTCCTGTTGAGGCACTTTGCTATGCTCAGAGCAATACTCGTCTTGCCTGTTCCCGGAGGTCCGACAAGGCATATGAGTCCGCCCTTTGCGTCCGGAGTAAGCTTTTTTACGGAGAGGTATTCGATTATTCTCGTTTTGACCTTCTCCAGCCCGTAGTGGTCATCGTCGAGCATCTTTTTGACCTTGGGTATATCGAGTATTTCATCACACTTTTTATCCCAAGGCATATCTAGGCAGATGTCCAGATAGGACTTTATAACGGAGGCCTCGCCAGATCCGAAGGGCTCTTTTGCAAGCTTCTTCGCCTCTTTTATGAGTTTTGTCTTTATCTCATCGCTGACGGGAAGAGCATTGATTCTCGGAATATACTCGTCATCGTCGTCGTATTCGTCTTCTCCGAGCTCATCCTTGATAGCCTTGAGCTCCTGGCGGAGATAGTAGTTCTTCTGATCCTTGTCAATCCTGGCCTGGGTCTCCTCGTTGAGCCGTGCCTCAATATCCATGATATTGAGCTCTTCATTCAGGATCTTTATCAGAAGCGCAAGTCTCCTGTACGGATAATTGAGCTCGAGAAGCTCCTGTTTGTTCTCAAGGGAGAACTTGCTGTGCTGACCGATATAATCCGAGATATAGGCGGGATCCGCACTGTTTAGAAATCCCGTGAGCAGTTCTCCGGGAATGCCGGTCTCCCTGCTCGAATAGTCCCTGAAGAGCGAGAGTGTGTTTCTTACAAGAGCCTCGCGCCTTATTGCACTGACTCTCTCTTTTTTGTCGTCTATCCGGAAGATATCGGCCGTATAGAGCTTGTCGCCCCTGTGTATAGCTATGGCTTCGGCCCTGTAAAGCCCCTCCACCATCACCCTGCAGACACTGCCCTGGGGAAGGATTATGTGCTGTTTGATCTTGCACACAGTCCCGGTCTTATATAGTCCGTCGCTCTCCGGAAGATCCTGCATCGCGTCCTTTTGGGCGGTCAGGAATATCAGTCCGTCTTTCCCGCATGCCGTATTGACGGCATTTACGGACGTGTTTCTCTCGACTTCAAATGTAATGACCATCTGGGGAAACACGTTGAGCCCTCTCAGGGGCAAAAGCGGCATATAAACTGTTTTTTCGATAATTTCAGCCATTTTATAGATTACTTTCCGAGCTTGCTTTCAACAAACTCCTTATCAACTGTTATCAGGCTCAGATCCTTATCGGAAGGCGCGTTGTACATCACGTCAGAGATTATCTTCTCCATAACGGATCTGAGGCCTCTGGCGCCAATATTCTTGTTGTACGCCGTATCCGCGATCAGCGCCAGAGCTTCGTCCGTGAACTCGAGATCGACCTGATCGAGCTTCATAAGCGCCTTATACTGTTTGACCAGAGAATTCTTGGGCTCTGTCAGGATCCTGACCAGATCTTCCCTGCTGAGCGAGCTTAGATTAGATACAACGGGAAGTCTTCCCACGAGCTCGGGTATTAGACCGTATTTTATAAGATCCTGCTGCTCGACCTGGGAGAATAGTTCGCCGGTGTTCTTTTCCTTCTTGCTCTGTATATCCGCTCCGAAGCCCATTGTGGACTTGTCGAGCCTGTTCTCAATGATCTTTTCAAGCCCGTCGAAGGCTCCGCCGCAGATAAAGAGGATATTTGTGGTATCTATCTGGATAAACTCCTGGTTCGGGTGCTTCCTGCCGCCGTTGGGAGGAACGTTCGAAACAGTCCCCTCCAGGATCTTCAGGAGAGCCTGCTGCACGCCTTCACCGGAGACGTCTCTCGTTATCGAAGCGTTCTCGCTCTTGCGGGAGATCTTGTCTATCTCGTCAATATATATGATACCCTTTTCTGCCAGCTCCACATCGAAGTCCGCTGCCTGGATGAGCTTTAAAAGGACATTTTCAACGTCCTCGCCCACATAGCCGGCCTCCGTTACAGTCGTGGCGTCCGCAATGGCGAAGGGCACGTTGAGCTGTTTGGCCAGAGTCTGCGCGAAAAGCGTCTTTCCGCAGCCCGTGGGGCCTATTAGCAGGATATTGCTCTTCTGGAGTTCTGTCTCGTTGTCTCCCGCGTTGAGGAATATCCTCTTGTAGTGGTTATAGACAGCGATAGCAATGCTCTTCTTGGCTTCTTCCTGCCCGATTATATAATTGTCGAGATACTCCTTTATCTGGACCGGCTTCGGAAGGCTCTCGAAATCCTGCTGCGCGGATTTCGGATCTGCCTTCTCCGCATATGCATCCCCGTCCTCTTCGGCTAAGATATCAACGCAGAGCCTGACACATTCGTCACAGATATAGCAGTTTCTGCCTTTGATCATATGGTTTGCTTTGGTGCCCGGTCTTCCGCAGAACGAACACCTGATCGTTTCTTCGTTCTTTGCCATCTTGAATCCTTAATATTAAACAAGGGGGAATTGATCCCCCTTAAGATTTATCTCTTGTAAATGACTCTGTCTATTAGCCCGTATTCTCTGGCTTCCTCAGCGGACATGAAATGATCTCGTTCGCAGTCGGCCTCGATCGTCGCGATATCCTTCCCGGTGTTCGCGGCCAGGATCTCGTTGAGCTTTTTCTTGATCTTCAGTATATGCTCAGCCTGGATCTGAATATCTGTGGCCTGGCCCTGGCTGCCTCCGGAGGGCTGGTGGATCATGATCTCGCTGTTCGGAAGAGCGATCCTCTTTCCCTTGGCTCCTGAAGAGAGCAGGAAAGCTCCCATCGAGGCTGCCATTCCGACGCAGATCGTAGAAACATCGGGCTTTATATACTGCATGGTGTCATATATCGCAAGACCTGATGTGACGCTTCCGCCGGGGCTGTTGATATAGAACTGTATGTCCTTATCGGGGTCCTGAGCCTCGAGATAGAGAAGTTGGGCGACCACCAGGCTCGCTGTGGTGTCATTTACTTCTTCGGACAGGAAAACTATCCTGTCGTTTAAAAGACGCGAGAAGATATCGTAGGAACGCTCTCCTCTGCTCGTCTGTTCGACAACGTAAGGAACCAGACTCATTTTATTCTCCGTCAGTCTTCTCAGTCTTCTTTTTTCTTCCGGGTTTCTTCTTGGGAGCGGCTTCCACGGCTTCGGGAGCTTTCTCCTCTGCAGGAGCTTCCTGCGCAGGAGCGTCGTCAACTACAGCACTGTCCATAAGGATCTCGGTAGCGGCCTCTTTGATGTGCTGCTCCATGATATACTCCTCGCCGAAGTACTTCTTGATATCCTCTACAGTGGCCTTGGAATCCTCTGCGACCTTCTTTATATACTCTTCGGCCTCTTCTTCCGTGAATGAGATATTCTCTGCCTTCGCGACGGCGTCTATAAGAAGATCAGTCTTGACCTGGATCTCTGCGCCCTGCTTCAGGCTGCCCTCGATGATGTCATCGGTGATCCCAAGCATTGAATAGAGCTGTTCCTTATTCATGGAGTAGACGTCAAGTCCCATGTTTGCGCCGTAGTCCCTGATCATCTTCTCGACCTGCTCCTCGATCATTACATCGGGGATATCGACCTTCATGTTCTCGCAGGCCTGTCTGAGGATCTCGCCGCGGAATTTCTGTTCTGCGTCATCCCCTGCCTTCTTCTCGAGGTCGTCTCTGAGGCTCTTTCTGTACTCTTCGAGGGTATCGAATCCCACGTCCTTGGCAAACTCGTCATCTGCCTCAGGGAGCTCAAGATAAGTTACGGAGTTGAGCTTGATGTGGAAAACTACTGCCTTGCCGGCGAGGTTCTCGTAGTAGTCCTCGGGGAAGGTGATATCGATATCCTTCTCCTCACCGGGCTTCATACCGACGATCTGCTCCTCAAATCCCGGAACGAAGGAATTGCTTCCAAGCTCGAGATCATAGCTCTCCGCCTTGCCGCCGTCAAAGGGAACTCCGTCCAGGGTGCCTTCGAAATCTATATTGACAGTGTCGCCTGTCTGAGCTTCTCTGTCCACGTCGACCTTTCTTGCGTTGCGTTTGCGGATCTTGTCCACTTCCTCAGTGACTGCCTCTTCGCTGATCTCTACCGCTGTCTTCGGGGCTTTGAGTCCCTTATACTCTCCGAGAGTAACGACGGGGTAATTCTGGACTTTGAAAGAAAAGCTTGCAGATTTATCTTCATTAACGCTGACATTCTCGATAGAAGGTCTGCCTATGAATTTGAGCTTGCCTTCGGAAACGCCGAACTCGAATGCCTGGGGAGCGATCTCGTCCAGAGCGTCCTGATAGAATACGTCCTGGCCGTACATACCCTCTATTATTCTGCGGGGTGCCTTGCCCTTGCGGAATCCGGGAATATTGATCTGGCCTTTGTTCTTGCCGTAGGCCTTGTTAATCGCGGCGTCGAACTCGGCTGCGTCTGCCTCTACCTCGAATACAGTGTAATTCTCTTCGTTTACTTCACTCTTTTTTAACAGCATTTGTGTGCCTCCATCTTATTTCTAAAAAAGCAAAAGATATATTAACAAAAAATTGTTTCTAAATCAAGAAAAATCGGTACTTTCGACGCATACCGGTTTAAAGTTTATGAAATCGGCGGAAACCAGTTTGTAGACGGTCCCGTTTCTGTTCCCGTTGAACGCGTATCTGATGCCGTCGCCGTGAATATGCCCGTAGTAGCATCTCTCTATTTTGTACTTTTCAATGAGCTCCAGTATCGGGTCACATGTATAGGTCCCGAATACGGGCGGATAATGCAGGAACAGGATCTTTTTCTCGTGTTTCCCGGCATTTATCGACATTTCTATCCTCTGGACTTCCCTGCTGACCATCTTTTTGTCGTGCTCTGTCCCCTTGTTCTCTTCAAAGAACCAGCCTCTGGAGCCGCAAATGTCAAAATCCCCGTACTCAAACGAATTGTTGTTGAGCAGACGGATACTCTCAATGCCCCTCTCCTCAAAGAATCTGCTCAATTTGGCGGCGGTGGAAAACCAGAAGTCGTGATTTCCCTTTAAAATGAGCTTCTTTCCGGGCAGGCACTCGATAAAGAGGAAGTCCTCCTCAGATTCCTCAAGCGTCATTCCCCAGCTTATATCCCCGCAGAGGACCGTAAGATCGTCCTCCTTAAGGGTACTGAAGCCCTCTTTGATTTTCTCCACGTAATTCTGCCACGCCCCGCCGAAGACCTCCATGCTTTTGCCGGAGGAAAGCGAGAGATGCAGATCGCCTATCGTATACAGCATAATTAAAAAGCGTTTTCTATATGATTTATTGAAAAATCCTTCCCGTAGAGCCCGTCCGGGGAAAAGACCTCGATGACGTCGAATCTCGCCGGAAAGTCATAAGACTTTGTCAGCGAAAGCCACCATTTCGCTGCGGACTTGAGCTTCCTCTGCTTGGAATACGTTACAAAATCCCTGGGCTCGGCATATACGGAGGATCTTCTCGTCTTGACCTCGACAAACACAGTCATATTTCCCTTTTTGCATATGATGTCTATCTCTCCGGTACGGCTTGAGAAGTTTCTTCTGATGATCCTGTAGCCCTTGTCTGTCAGATATTCGCAGGCTCTGTCCTCGCCCCAGGCGCCTATCTCTCCGGTAGTCATACTATACCCTTCAGAAAAGTCATTCTGTGTATCGGGCATGCACCGTACTTCGCTATGTTCTCATAGTGGAGCTTCGTGCCGTAGCCTTTGTGCTTTTCAAAGCCGTACTGGGGGTATTTTTCGGCCATAGTGTACATGTACCTGTCACGGCTCACTTTCGCGAGTATCGAAGCTGCCGCGATATCAGCGCAGAGCGCGTCTCCCTTAATTACCGTTACGCTCGGGTACTCTATTCCCTTGTTTCTGTTTCCGTCGATCAAAGCAAGATCGAAGCTCCCCTCGATCTGTTTGAGGGCTCTGTTCATGGCAAGAAAGGTCGCTTCCAGGATATTGATCCCGTCTATCTCCTTTTCGCTCGCGGAGGCTATTCCGTACGCGACAGCCTTACCGGTGATGATATCGAAGAGCTTTTCCCTTTTTGCCTCGCTGAGCTTCTTGGAGTCGTTGAGCCCTTCGATCTCTGTGCCGAAGGGCAATATTACGGCAGCGGCGTAGACGGGGCCTGCCAGAGGGCCTCTTCCCGCCTCATCGACTCCCGCGACCGTTAAAGAGCCGTTATCCGTATACTGCTGTTCAAATATCCAGAGATCGTTCATAACCGTATAAAAAAAGCCCGTTTTCAGGGCCTTTCAAGCGACAGGCGCCCGAGTTTTCCGTCCTGGAACTCTTTAAGCAGGGTCAGCGCCATTCTGTCGATATCGTATTCCCCTTTGGAAACGAGAAAGCCTCTCTTCGCGGCGGCCTTCTCAAGAAGCGCATAGCCGCTCTCGCCGTCTTCAGCCTCTATCTTATATCTCTCTTTAAGCCTTTCGGGATAGAGTGACGAGAGCTTCAGAATAAAATCCGCTCCCACGGCCGTGGTATCGAGGATCTCGCTTTTTATAGCGTTCGTGACGGCGAGCATGAGCCCCGTCTCCTTATCCTCGAATTTCGGCCACAGGATCCCCGGGGTGTCGAGAAGATCGAGCGACCTGTCTATATTGATCCACTGCTTCCCTCTGGTGAGCCCGGGCCTGTCTCCGGTCCCGGCCGCTTTTTTCTTCGCGACCCTGTTTATAAACGTGGATTTGCCGACATTCGGGATACCGAGGATCATGACGCGAAGCGTCATATTTATTCCCTTCTCTTCGTTTCTTTTAAGCTTGTCGGAGAGGATCTCCCTGACCGCCGGAACGAATGAAGAGACGCCTGAGCCGGACTTAGAGTCCGTTTCTATCACTTTGATGCCCCCGGACTCGAAATGCTTCCTCCAGAGCGCGGTGATATCGCTGTCCGCGAGATCCGCCCTGTTCATTATAATGAGCCTGGGCTTGTCTCCGACAAGTTCGTCTATATCCGGGTTGCGGCTGGACTTCGGGATCCTCGCGTCGATTATCTCGGCAGCGGCGTCGCAGAGAGAGAGATTTTCTTTGATCATTCTCTCCGCTTTGGCCATATGGCCCGGAAACCAGTTTATGTTCTGGGACTGAAGTTCCATCAGTGCTTTATAAATCCCAAATGGTCTATTGGATGGACTATCATATAAGCCTTGCCGAGTATGAGGCGCTCGTCGAGCATTCCGATACGCTTGTCTCTGGAGTCGTTGGACATGTTCCTGTTGTCGCCCATTACGAACACGGAGCCCTCGGGGACGGTCTGGGGACCGACGAAGTCGAGCTTGTTATAAGTTGGCTCTGCTACATAGTCCTCAACTATCGGCTGGTCGTCCACGTATACTACTCCGTTAATGAAGTCTATGTTTATCTTCTGCCCTCCGGTCGCTACTACTCGCTTTACCAGAGCCTTTCCGCTGTCATAGGTATCGGATCTGAAAACAACCACGTCGCCCTGCTTTGGTTTGTAGAACAGGTTGGAGACGAGCATCATATCACCCTCGTACAGCGTCGGGTTCATTGAAACGGATCTGACGCTTATCAGTCTGAAGAAGAAGACGAACAGAATCACGCAGATGATCAGCGCGGAGATAAAGCTCCTGATCCACTCGTAAATATCTCTTCTTTTGGCCTTCTCGGGGTCGGCCGTTTTTTTCTTTTTGCCTGAAAGTCTTTCGCTCATATGATGAAAACCCTCGGAATTCAAAACTAGGTGTATTATTATACATAAATCCCCGCGGATATTCAAGAGAATAGAATATTGGCAAACAAATCAGACTCTCATAATTGAAATATAGCTGATTCGACATTATAATAAGTTTAGATTCAATGAACAAACCGATTAATCAGGAGGATGAAACTTTTGGAAAAACAGACAGTAACCATAACGGTTGTCACAGAGGGTGAAAAATGCGAAATGTCCGATCGGGAAATTATTGACTGGTATCAGACTCATATTGCGGATCTTTTTAATCCCGAGTTTGGCAGACCGCAGATCTCTGTTAGCCTAGAGAGAACAGAAGAAAAATG
Source organism: Oscillospiraceae bacterium (assembly GCA_017430455.1). GTDB lineage: Bacteria > Bacillota > Clostridia > Oscillospirales > Oscillospiraceae > Limivicinus. The sequence continues at coordinate 8,185 of JAFRMX010000023.1, read as the reverse complement.
ATCGTATTATCATAAAAACCACCCGAAAGGGTGGCTTTTTTTGGTTTTCGCATTTTTGTTAAGTTACAGCAGTTTATACTTTAAATGCAATTAGTATCCTCTTTTATATTATTAATCTCTATACTAAGAATTATTAATCCTTTTTAGCCTTTAATTAGACATCCACTTTTTTAGAATTGAGTCGTTATTATAAGAGTATGATAATTCATATTCTGAAAAATCTTCATTTGTGGAAATAAAGTAGTTGCCTAATGAGTTTCCATTTTTATCTAGTATCGTAAAAACCATTAGACTGTTGTTTGTGTCTTTAATAAAGCTAATGTTTTCTAGAATTTGCTTAGCTGCTGATTCATAATCCCTGTCACCTTTATTCAAATAATCTATAAAAGTTGAAAAAGCCATCGTGGCATTTGAGTCATCAGCTGTTATTCTAATACTGGCTCTATCTTCCCCAAGAGAGTCATATTGCATTCTGCTTATAAAAGCAACAGGTAAATCTGAAATACAGAAGTAATAGAAATCCTTTGTATATTCTTTTTCTCCAAGATATTCACTACATGGAATTACATTAAACAAATCATATTCCTTACTATTGTTAACAAATCTAGCATAATCCCTTAAAATATCTTTCGGAGTTACAACATAATAAACAGTACCGACAATAATGGCGGCTACAATGAGCATTATTATTGAGACATAAAATCTCTTTGTGGTTCTTTTCTTTTTTATATTGAGAACATCATTATGTTCGATTTGTTTCTCAGTTGCTAATTCTTTAATATCATTTGAATGAACAGCTTTTATATTATCACGACTGGTTGTTACATTTCTTTCAGCTATTGTTTTATTCACATTACTTACTTCTGTTCCACATCTATTACAAAACAAACTGTCATCAGGAATTATATTTCCACATTTTCTACAGTACATATGTATACCTCTTAAAAGTGTAAAATAGTCATTACGATAATCTGTTAAATTAATATAAAAGCAATATTAAACATATATAATAGATTATTTTCGTTATTCTCAATTATGTCTTCCTGCTACTTTAAGTCCGTTACTACTATCAACACGTCGAAATACTCACTATTATAATCATTTGTAAACCGAATAGTTGCAGTACCTTTGTATTTTGCGGTTACAGATATAGCACATTTATCAGAGGCGTTGAATTCTCCGTTCCAACCAGCATCAATACCCTTTGAATCATGCTGCAAGTGATAAGTTGTATTATATTTCCCAACAACTTCAAAAGCATTAGATAATGTTTGATTACGATTCATAAATACAATTGCTTTTGTTGAATGGAAACTATCCGAAGAGTAACCGGGATATGAACGATTAGCGAATGATTTTATATTTTTAATTGTGCTGTCATATTCTACTGTTGTCTTTTTTAAAGTATTATAATCATCTTTTGTATGTTCTATCTCATCGTTGAGTGCTTCTATTTCTGTTCGATTTGTAATTATTTGATTCTTAAGACTATCATTATTAGCCTTTAGAAGAATAGAGACTACTGACAAAGCAATAACAAGTAACCCTAATATACCTGCAACAATTGGTAAAAATATACTTCTCTTAGGTTTATTCTGGGATGTATTTTCTGATGCAATGTTTACCTTGTCTTTATTAGAATCCTTTTCTTCATTGTTTTCTATTGGAGACCCGCAATATTGACAATAATTACTATCCTCTAGAATAATTGCCCCGCACTTTTTGCACCTGTTTTCTATGACTATTTTGTTTCCACAATAAACACAAAACTCACTGTCGTCAGGAATTGTTTTATTACAATTAGAACAAATCATTATATCTCTCCTTGTTCGTTGAACTATTTTGCTCTCTTATAGTATTTTTGTTATATTACCTTAGTACCGCATTTATTACAGAATATACTTCCTTGAATCAGTTTGCTCCCACATTTTCTGCAAAAAAGGACTTCGGTTTGAGAATTATTCTTTGGGTAATTTCCCTTTTCCAAAAAATCTTTATATGTTACTTCTTTGTTGGCTTCATAGGATTCATGATTTGGTTCACTATGAATCTGCGAATCTTCATTTCGATTATTATCAACGGAGCTGATTTCAGATTGTGTATTCTTTTCTATCCCTCCATCTACAAGTATATATCCGGCTTCTTTCAGAGTATTATTAAATGATGCATATTCCTTGTAATATCTATCCCAGGTGTAATCTGTTGGTTTATTGTATTTTAACTCATCAAATATTTCTTTCAGATCCAACTGCCTGAGCCTAAGAGCGGTTTTTTCATCTACTGCGAAATCAACCATGAAGTTTTTTAAACTCCATGGTTCGTTCTTAATAAATTCCTCAGAGACAAGTTTAAATCCTTTTGGGGCAATTGATGAGTCATGTGCATAAGGACAAATATATATCATTTTCTCACTATTTTCTGAGATTATCTTATATATATCGACAGAAATATTTTTAGCACCATTTAGTTCTGCCATATTGATTGATCCTTCGCGATGAGCCCTGCAATGCGACCCATCTTCTAATCTAAGCCTCTCTAAATACAAGCTGCTATGTTCGATAGAAGAAGTACAAATTGGGTTCTCGGGGCTATAACCATAATCATCGTTGTTTGGCCTAGACCCTCTAAACACTATACTTCTTTGTTTAGACATCTCGCGAATATGCTTTTCAATTTCTTTAAAAGCCTTGTTTTTATTTGAGAAAATCCCCATAAGTATTTTTCACGCCTCTCTTTATTATTGTTGTTCATAATACTTTTCAACGAACAAATCTGTATGATTTAAACACGTCCGGATCTGAGTTGTCGCTGAACAGCAGATAATCAATGGTGCTCTGAAGCCTTAAATAATTTCATGATAATTAAAACATATCATGGTGTTTTTTTCAACCAAGTTCAAGTGATACTAATGACTTCACAATAACACGCGGGAGCGATCGCGGAATAAAAAGCGGTGCTATTTTCCCCGGACTGTGATAGAATACGGGAAAGAAACAGATTCAGAGGAAATCAGATGAAATACCCTAAGACCATTGACCTCCACATGCATTCGACAGTTTCCGACGGGACGGACACCCCCGAGGAGATCCTAAAGCACGTGAAAGCCGCGGGAATAGAGATGTTCTCCCTGACGGATCACGACTCCATAAAGGGCTGTGTGCACCTGAAAGATATCCGGAAAGAGGACGATCCCCTCTTTATAACGGGGGCTGAGTTTTCCTGCAGGGACAGCGAGGGGCGCTATCACATCCTGGGCTACGGATACGACCCGCACTCCGCCTCTATCTTAGACCTTATTGAAAAAGGGCACTCTCTTCGCATAAATAAAGTGCGAACCAGACTCGAGCTTCTCAAGTCGACCTTCGGCTTTTCCTTCCCGGAGCACGAACTAAAAGAACTGTTTTCAAATGACAATCCCGGAAAGCCGCATATCGCCAATCTGATGGTAAAATACAGCTTTGCCGGGAGCAAAGAAGAAGCTATATACGATTATCTGAATAAACTTAAGGTCCGTCTGGGGTACCTGAGCCCTGGGGAAGTCATCTCCGCAATACTCGGCGCCGGTGGTATTCCCGTGCTGGCGCACCCCGTCTACGGGGACGGAGACCAGCTGATTCTTGGCGATGAGATGGACCTGCGGATCCGTCGCCTGAAGGATTTCGGTCTTATGGGCCTCGAGGCCTTCTATTCCGGCTTTACGGCGCGCCTGACTCATCAGATGCTGGAATACGCGGACAGGTACGATCTGCTCGTCACGGCCGGAAGCGACTACCACGGGAAGAACAAGCTCGTCGAGCTCGGAGACACCGGCCTCGACGCCGGCCGGGAACTTCCCGAACGCCTGAGGCGCTTTATAGATACCGTATCCGGTTAAAACACCTGCTTTCTATATCAAATTATCAGCCCGCAAAAATTGTGAAGGATACACAATTTTTGCGGGCCTTTTTTGTACATATTGCCGATTACCGGGTGGGGATGGTGGGAACAGGGTGGGGCTGTAAAAAATGCGTCCCCACCCTCTCAATCCCAGTCGTACCAATTGTTACAAGGCTCAGGGTGGGATAAATGGAGATATTTTACGGAAAACATTTTATAAAAACAAAATAATTTTTATTTTTATATTGTGTTTTAAAAAAGTTTCCGAAATCGTCCCACCATCCCCACCTTCCCCACCTGAGTACTCAGACCCACTGGCTTTTTGGCATCGGGAGATATCTGTATATGACGTTATGTTCGCTTTTCTCCTCCAGGGTGAACTTCTTTAATGCTCTTCCGATATCCTGAGACCTGAAACTGTGATTCCGAAGTTCCGGATAAGCATTCATAAACTCTGTTGCCGTAACCCATGAATGTTTGAAAGAGTCGTTATCCTTTGTATATGCAAGGATATCTCTGATTTCGGTCTCTGCCTTAACGGGCTTCTCAAATACCCTGTTTCTCTCGTTGAGGATCTTCTGCTCTTCCCTGCTGAGTCTGAAGCTCTGTTTGCCCTCTATCCTCCAGAGCTCGTATATGCCCGCCCAGAGTTCTTTGAAATCGTAGGCTCTCAGAGCATCAAGATCTATCTTATCGACGTGCACGGACCAGAATCTGCGGTTTCCGGTAGTATCCACGAGGAATTCGGGCTCGTTACATGTCGCTATGAAGGAGGATCTGCGGTTGTATTTCAGGTCGCTTCTGTCATACGGAAGGCGGTACATATCCCTCGGCTGGGTTATAAAAGCCTTGAGCATCTCTATATCGCTCTTCTTAAAGGTCTCGTCAAGCTCTCCGAGCTCCGCTATCCAGCAGGTCACGGCTCTTCTGAAGGTATCCTTGTCATTCTCGTTCAGTCTGATCCCTACATTTACAAACCCGGGCTCATTCATTCCGAGAGCCTCGGCAAACGAGGTCTTGCCGATTCCCTGGGCACCCTGCAGGACCAGGATCCCGTCCGCCCCATAGGGCCTTTGCTGATCCGTGTTAAAGACCATGGCCACGCACTGCAGAAGCCATTTCGCGATAAGCGTTTTCTCGAAGCCGTCCGTAACTCCGAGTATCTCATAGAGGCTGTCGAGGCTGTCCTGAACATCGACTGAGGAAGAGCCGAGCTGCTCGAAGAAATCAACTACCGGGTGATATCTTCCGAGCCCGGCGATTATCTTGAGGTATTTGAATATCGTCGTCTCCGAGATCGAAGTATATCTGTCTCCCAGCTCGCTGTACAGGATGCTGCTCAGATCCTCGACTATGGTATCGTGGTTGAATTCGTCAACGTTACCTGATACCTCGATCTCTCTCGTGAGCTCGTTGAAATAGACATATATGCCCATGGCGTTGAGCTCTTCTTCAAGCAGCTCATAAGTGAGCCTGCGCTTTTTGCCGTTTTCCGGAACATACTTCTCAGCTCTCTCACAAATTCCCTGAATATCTTTTCTTTCAAGCGGAGGAACGCAGAAGCTTCTGTTTTTGTCGAGGACAAGACTGTAGAGTATGTCTCCGCTCTTGCCCGATTTTGCCAGTGTTACCGCGTATTCGAAGAGCCTGTTGTTTCTCGCTCCTTCGAGCACGACACTGTTGAATCCCGCCTCAGCACTGGCGACTTCGACCTTCGATTTCTTCATCTTTGCCGACGAAAGGTCAAACAGCTCCAGTATCCTCATTACTTCATCCGTCTTATCTTCAAGCTCGTCGCAATTTGCCAGTACGTCGCCTGTGATCATCACATACTGATTGTGATTCCAAGCCTCGACCTGAAGCTCGCTGTTGTCTGCTTTGAGAGAGTCCACGCCCGGAGCATATGTAAGTATGTGATATCCGTTTCCGCTAAAGGATCTTTCGGCATAATACCCTTCATTTCCGAGGATACCGGTCATCTCTTCGAACTGTTCTTTCGCCTCCTCGGGCTTTTTGCCGTTGTGGCAGTCTATATCTATAGCGACTATTCCGTCTTTAACGGCAGTCCTCAGACACGGGAAATAATTCCCGCCCTTTGCTTCGATAAGCTCACAGATCTCGGAATAGTTTTTAAACAGCTCAGGGTGCTTGGTACAGGAGAATTTCCTGTCCTCTGTTTTTTCAGGGGCAAGCGGGATCTTCTGCCCCGACATATGGGCCCAGCCCCTTATCTCGCTGAGCAATCTTGGCAGTTTTGTCATTGCTGTTTCTCCAGATCCTTTAATACCTTGACGGCAACGCCCTGGATGGATAGCTCGGTCTCAGGGTATATATCCGGGTATTTGTCGTTTTCGGGGTGCAGATATGCTTTTCCGTTTCTGTCCAGCAGATATCTCTTCAGGGTGTTCTCCCTGTTGTTTACCAGCGCGACTACTATCTGTCCGGGCTTTGCTTCCCGCTGCTGCCTGACAAGGACAAGGTCCCCCTCGTCGATCCCCGCGTTTATCATGCTGTCCCCGTAAGCTCTCAGAAGATAAAATGTGCCCTTTCCGACAAGCTTCTCCGGAAGTCTCACATAGTCCTCGCATCTCTCGTCTTCGCTCCCGGGAAAACCGCAGCTTATATCCCCTATTACTCCGACAGAGACCATATTGTCCACCAGCTTCTCTGTGGAGCTGCTGGATATGCCTCTTCTGCCGTTATACCCGATCTCATTGTTCTCACGCAGCCATACGAGATATTTCTGCGCGATCGATACGCTTATTCCCGCGGCTTTCGCGACCTCTCTGACCGTCGGAGATCTTCCGTTGTCTCTGTAATACTCGAAAATGAACGACTTTATCCTCTCCGCCGTCTCCTGACTTTTGCTTCTCATATTCTTCCGCCTTCAAAATGCTTTATAGCTAACAATATGTTCGCTTTAAGCGTAAAATAACACATCCCGAAGGATGTGTCAAGAATTGTTATGCTATTTTTTATCAATAAAATTGAATTTCCGTTTTAATTTCCGGATTCTGAACCCCTTGCGCCGCAACGGGTTTGAGTTGTTTGTATTATTTTACGTGATTTATTAAGTGTGAAAATTAGAGTCGAAAATCTGTCATTGCGAGGAGCTTCGCTCCGCGGCAATCCGTTCTGTTAAGCAGTCATATGCAGGAAAACCCGCTCCTTATATAAGTGTATGCCCTTTTTTCTATCGGATTATTTACTTCATTTTGATCGTATGACAAGAATATAATAAATTATTCAGGGAATTTTTACAGTTATTATAGCCATTTACTCAGCGATAAACGGGAATAGTATTATCCAAATGACTTTGATATCCAAATCCTTATCAATGCCGCAATTGCAAATGCTGCAATAAATCCTATGATTTTTATCGCAGGCACTGGGATATTTTTGAATTTAGAATTTGTAGTTCTTATCCTGATTTTGCTTAACAACCCCGTTGTATACAGTGGGAACATTAACACCGTAACATAAATCAATGCTTCGCTGATTCCATAAACGTATCGAAACAAGTTGTTTCTGTCATAAACGCTGGTTCTCCCAAGTACCATATAAATAATCAACGCTATAAGACCAATAAGGCTCATATTCCGGATGCTTTTTACTAATGTTTCCTTTTCTGCTTTGGCGTAATCCGACATGGTTTCGGCAACTTCTTTTGCTTCTTCTCTCATATTCTCGCTTTTCCTTTCTCCGTAAATCAACTCCGGAATGCTGACATCATAAAACTCTGCGATTTCAGACAACAAACTGATGTCTGGCATATTGTTTCCATTTTCCCAGCGTGAGACTGTTCTGTTGGAAACACCCAACTGTTCAGCTAACTGCTCCTGTGTTAAATTCTTCTCTTTCCTGAGTAATTTCAGGAAAGTACCAATCTTAATCTGATTCACTTAAATAACCCTCCTTTCGTAGTCAGCTTAATGCCAGTCTTACCTTTTGAACACGACATAAAGCGAGAAAATGCCGCATCCCATCGTTTAGACATCAATGTCTGGTTCAACAAATCCCGATTTTTCGGAATCTTTTACAAATACGAATCTGTTGATCAGATTTCGACAAAAGATGTGATTTCCTGCTCTAAAAGACGGAATACGTTTGCGACCAGGTACCCGTCAGCGATTGCGTGATTCAGACGAACGGTCACAGGCATGACAAGCCTTCCGTTTTCTACCCTATATTTTCCCCAGTTGATGATAGGCGCAAAATACAGATTTCCATCGGGAAGTTCAAGATGAAGTGAATCATAGGAAAGCCAGGATATAAACGATGCATCGAACCAGTTTGGATGATTAACCAT
>JAFRMX010000022.1 GCA_017430455.1 Oscillospiraceae bacterium | reverse complement strand
CAAGCGCCGTTCAGGCCGTAGCGGCCGGTATTGAATGGCAAGAGGCCGCCGGTTCTGATCATTCGAAATAATAAAACAGGAAGCGGAAATTATCCGCGTCCCGTTTTATGGTCCGAGTGACTGGATTTGAACCAGCGGCCTGTCCGGCGCAAGCGCCGTTCAGGCCGTAGCGGCCGGTATTGGATGGCAAGAGGCCGCCGGTTCTCAATGCCGCCGGGAATAAACAAAGCAGACCATCAAAAAATGATCTGCTTTATTTGGTCCGAGTGACTGGATTTGAACCAGCGGCCTCTTGAACCCCATTCAAGCGCGCTACCATCTGCGCTACACCCGGTTATTGCCCTCAAGAGCCTGATTATATTAGCACAAAGGAAATCAAAAATCAACATAAAAAATGCGGAATGCCGAAATTGGCATTCCGCACAGTATTTATGAATTCATAAACCTCGAGAGGAAATCCTTTGTCTCGCTTCTCTGCGGGTCTTTGAAGATACGGTCGGGGCTTCCCTGCTCGCAGATGACCCCGTCCTTCATGAAGACGACCTGGGAGGATATGTCCCTCGCGAAGGCCATCTCGTGCGTGACCACCATCATGGTCATTCCGGAGGCGGCCAGATCCTTCATTACCGCGAGCACTTCCCCAACCATCTCGGGGTCAAGCGCCGAGGTCGGCTCGTCGAAGAGCAGGATCTCGGGGCCCATCGCCAGGGCTCTGGCTATGGCGACTCTCTGCTTCTGGCCGCCGGAGAGCTGGCGCGGCTTGGCGTTTATATACGGGAGCATTCCGACATGCTCGAGATACTTTCTCGCCTCGGCCTCGGCCTCCTCCTTCTTTTTCTTTAAAACCCTTATCTGGCCGGTCATGCAGTTCTGGAGAACTGTCATGTTGTTGAAAAGGTTGAAGGACTGGAAGACCATTCCGACCCTGGCCCTGTAAGCGGCCTCATCGATCCTCGAGGCGGTCAGGTCCTTTCCGTGGTAGATTATCTGCCCGGAGGTCGGGGTCTCCAGGAAATTCGTGCATCGTAAAAGCGTCGATTTCCCGGAGCCCGAGGCTCCGATTATGCTTATGACATCGCCCTTTCGGACCTCGAAATCTATGTCCCTCAATACGACATTGGTCCCGAAGGTCTTTGATAAATGTCTTATCTCAAGAATAACTTCACTCATCGCTCTTCCCCGCCTTCCTTGTTCCGCTCGGCGAAATGGTCGTCCGCGTCGGCCGGGTAGTCCACCAGGCCGCTCGTAAAGGCGAGCGTATCCGTCGTTGCCAGATCGTAGTTCGCGGGGCCGTCGAGCTTCTTCTCCCACCATCTGAGCAGTCTGGAGGCTGTGAGCGTCATAATCAGATAGAGTATCATCGCTATCGTCATCGCCTCAAAATACCAGTAGTAGGTGCCGGCATTCTGTTTCGCCACGTAGAAGAGCTCGATGGTTCCGATCACCGAGAGGACAGAGCTGTCCTTCAGGTTGATGATCAGGTTGTTGCCTATCTGCGGGATGATGTTCCTCAGCGCCTGCGGGAAGATGACATAGAGCATGGTCTGGAAATGCGACATGCCGATCGCTTTGGCGCCCTCCGTCTGACCGATGTCTATGGAGAGGATGCCTCCTCTGACAGTCTCCGCCATATAGGCGCCGGTGTTGATAGAGACTATGAGGAAGGCGGCGCTCCACATTGAGAGCTTGAGGCTTGTGTACTGCAGCGCGCCGAAATAGATGAACATCGCCTGGACCATCATAGGCGTGCCTCTGAAGACCTCAACGTATACGTTCAGTATAAGTCTGACTATCTTCAGAACGGCCTTTTTATACCAAGGATCCTTCGGCGAGACCGGAATGGTCTGGATTATGCCGACGAGAAAGCCTATCAGGCAACCCGCAGCAGTGCCGACGACCGCTATCGCTATGGTCTTCCAGGCGCCGTTTAAAAAGGAGCCCGCGTAGTGTGAGGCGAGATATAATACCCTGCCCCAGTAATCGGTGGGAAGAGAAGATGTCATTTTACGCGCCCAGAGGCTGGATCTCTATTGCCGAGTTCATGACCTCCGTGTAGACGGAGGCGTCCATCGTGGCGAGGACCTCATTGCAGCGGGAGACGAGCTCGGAGTTGCCCTTCATGATCGAGATGCCGATGTTTATATCGCCCTCGTCAACGGCGAAGTCGTCATCCGTTCCGGTAAAGTTGAGAAGGACGAAATCGGGATACGCAACACAGGCAGCCAGAGCTGTGGGCTCATCGGTAACGACTATGTCAACTGCTCCTGCCTCAAGGGATACCAGCATTGCGGGAGCTGTCTCCTGGGCAGCCAGAATGTTGGCGTTCTCTATCTGGGGAAGGCAGCTGTCATACCAGATCGTATTGATCTGGCTGGTGCAGGTCGCTCCGGCAAGATCGGACAGGCCCTTCGCAGAGGCATAGGCTGAGTCGGCTTTTGCCAGTGTGACTATCGACGCGTAGTAGTAGGGATCGGAGAAGTCCATCGTCTCGAGTCTCTCGGGGGTGATCGACTGGCCGCAGATACCGGCATCTACCGCTCCGGACTGTACCGCGAGAGGGATGCTGTCCCAGTCCATCTTGTGGATCTCAAGGGTCCAGCCGTTCGCGTCGGCTATCTTCCGGGCCATCATGACGTCGTAGCCGTTTGCGAAGTCCTTCGCGCCGAATATGGGAACGGCACCGTTGGAGTCGTCGCTCTGGGTCCAGTTGTAGGGGGCGTAGGCGCACTCCATGGCGACTCTGAAAACGCCGGTGTTGAGGACGGAGTCCGCGGCGGGAGTGAAGCCGCTCTCGGCCGGGGCAGCAGGTGCTGCGGGGGCAGCGCTCTGTCCGCAGGCGCAGAGGGCAAAGATCATGCAAAGCGCAAGAACAATTGTAAGTAATCTCTTCATTTCGGGTTCCTCCAAATGTTTTATTAATCCAATAAAAATCCATGAACACTCCGACAAAGTGTTCATGGAATAAGTTTCAATTTCTCTCCGGGATACCCGGAGTACAAACTAAAGTCCCTGATAGCGCTTCATCGAAATGACAGTCCTGCGGATATTCTCCGCAGACCCAGGCAAATAAAAGATCAGGAAATCTTAAATCCCTTCGGCGGTAAACCCTTTCATCCGGCTGTTCCTGCAGCTTGAGGGGATTACTCTTGAGTACCGCGCCTCTATCATGCTTTATTAAATTGGGTGCATAATAACGGCTAATGATTTAATTGTCAATACTTTTTCTCAATATTTGTGTAAAATATGCAAATTTATCCCCGGTCGCCGCCCTCTGCTGTGTAATATTAACGAACTAAAGCAGAGGGGCGAGCAGCCTGACTACTGCTCCGGTCAGCTTCACCGTGAACTTCTCATTCTTTACGCTCTCCGGCGTCACCTCGCGACACAGCCCGAGCGTGTGCTCAAAATCCTTTTCTATCTCCGCGACTGCCGCCGTTCCCGACATGTAGGTCGCGCATTCGAAATGGTGGTAAAGGGACCTGTAATCCAGATTGATCGTTCCGACAACAGCCTTTTTCCCGTCGCTCACAAAGTTTTTGGCGTGTATGAAGCCCGGAGTGAACTCATATATCCTGACTCCCGCCTCCAGAAGGTCTTTGTAATGCCTTTTGGCAAGCGCGTATACCGCTTTTTTGTCCGGTATGCCCGGGAGTATCAGCCTGACATCGGTCCCCCTTCGGGCGGCGAAACAAAGGGAAGTCTTGAGCTCGTCGTCAAGAATGAGGTACGGGGACGTGATATGGACATATGACTCCGCCGTATCGATCATGTCCATGTATACCATCTCGCCGACCTTGTCTCCGTCCAGAGGCGAATCGGCATAGGGGATAACGAAGCCCTCCGCGTCTTCGAAACGGTCGGGCTCCGCCTCAGCATAAGAGAGAAGCTCCTGCCGGGCGTCGGATGTATCCCTGGAGGCGGCAAGCCACATCTGGAGGAACATGAGCGTATATGATCTTACGGCGGGACCCTTTATCCTTAGCGCCGAGTCCTTCCAGATCCCGAAGCGGGAATTCAGGTTTATATACTCGTCGGCCAGATTAACTCCGCCGTTATAGGCCGTCTTTCCGTCTATAACGAGGATCTTCCTGTGGTCGCGGTAGTTGTAGGACGATGTGAGGACCGGATTCACCGGGGCCCAGACCTGGCATTTGATGCCGACCTTCTCGAGTCTGCTTTTATAGTTCTGCGGAAGCTTCGTGAGGTAGCAGGTTCCGTCGAACATGACCCTTACATCGACGCCTTCTTTGGCTTTCTTTATCAGAATATCCAGAATGCTTCCCCACATATAGCCTTCCTGGATTATGAAATACTCGAGCAGGATAAACTTCTCGGCCTTTTTGAGCTCTTCCAGCATATCCTGAAACTTGCTCTCGCCCGACGGAAAGTATTTTAATTCGTTGTGCCCGTATACGGAACTGTTTCCGACTTCCCTGAGATACAGTGCGAGCGAAGCCGAATCGCCGTCACTCTCTCTGAGTCGGGCCAGCTCCTCCTCATTCGCCGGCAGGCTCTCCCGGACAAGATCACTTGTCTGCTCCACCTTTATTCTTAGCTTCCTGTAGCCGATCTCCAGTCTGGTCCACAGGTAGAAGAGCCCTCCGAAAACCGGGAGTACGCCTATGAGCAGCGTCCATGTGACCTTTGCGGAGGAATCCATGGAGCTGTTGATCAGTATCAGCATGATGACGATCCCGAACAGGGTCTGAGCCGCGGCAGATATCTTCTGCAGATACTCTCCGAAGATGAACCATATGAAGGCTGTAACGGCGGCCTGCAGGAGCAGCAAAACGAAAATGACCGTGAATCTGCTGAAGAGGAGAGAGAGAAGCCCCGCTCTCCATCTTCCGGCAAGTTTCACGACATTTTCGTTTTCAGTATTTTTGCCCGCGATATTTTTGTTGTTTTTGCTCAATATCGGGTCCTTTTGCGGTTATCAGGTCTTGTCCTCAACAATGTGGACATTGACGTGCTCGTAGCTGAATTTGACGCCCTTGTCTGCGAAGCTCTCGCGGACGTTCTCGTTCAGGTTGAAGTACACATCCCAGTAGTCGGCGTTCTTGCACCAGACTCTGACCACGTACTCGACCGTGCTTCCCTTATACTCGAGCAGGCGCACAAAGGGGGCGGGATCCGCAAGGATCTTCTCGTCCTTTGCTATCGCGTCCAGGATAGCGTCCTTGACGGCCTGAGTGTCGTTTTCGTAGGAAACGGTGTAGGTGCGGTCCACTCTTCTGAGCGGCTCATGGCTGTAGTTTGTGATGCAGGCTCCTGTGACGTCGTTGTTGGGGATGGAGATGGAGACGTTGTCAAGCGTATCGAGCTCGGTGTAGAAGAGCCCGCCTGACTTTACGGTGCCTGTCTTCCCGGCTATCTCGACAAAATCGCCCGCCTTGAAGGGCCTGGTGGCGAGAAGCGTGATCCCGGAGAAGAGATTTGCAAGGACGTTCTGAATGGAGAGCGAGAGAGCAAGACCGGCTACGCTGATCAGTGCTATCAGGGAGGAGGTCTCGATCCCGAGAGCGTTTGCCACGATCACTATCGTGATTACAACGAGCAGCGCCTTTATGCCGGAAGCGATGAATTTCCTGAGAGCAGGCTCCATGTTCACTTTCTTGTCAAGGAGCTTTCCGACGGCTTTCGTGATCACTTTCGTAACAATAAGGCAGATAACGAGATAAACAACGGCTTTCAAGAGTGCCTCTACAGAGCCGACGCCTAAGGATTGAAGTACTGCGTTCATTTTTCTGTCTCCTTTTCTATAACATTTTATTTATTCTTTAATTTTCAGTCATGATTCGCCGAATAGTTCGGAGCCTCTTTCGTAATGAAGACATCGTGCGGGTGGCTCTCCTTGAGGCCGGCTCCGGTTATCTTCACGAACTTCGTGTTTTCCTTGAGTTCCTTTATATTCCTGGCTCCGCAGTAGCCCATGCCGCTCCTGAGGCCGCCCATCATCTGGAAGACGGTCTCGCTCAGAGGTCCTCTGTAGGGGACCCTGCCCTCAACGCCTTCGGGAACAAGCTTCTTGTTGTCCTCCTGGAAGTAGCGGTCCTTTGAGCCCTTCTGCATGGCGCCGAGCGAGCCCATTCCGCGGTATACCTTGAACTGTCTGCCCTGGTAGACCTCCTGCTCTCCGGGGGCCTCCTCGCAGCCCGCCAGCATAGAGCCCATCATGACGACGTTCGCGCCGGCGGCGATGGCTTTCGTGATGTCGCCGGAATACTTGATGCCGCCGTCGGCTATAACGGGAATGCCGAATTGCGCTGCTTTATCCGCGCAGCTCAGCACTGCCGAGATCTGGGGAACGCCTATTCCGGAGACTACTCTCGTAGTGCAGATGGAGCCCGGGCCTATGCCGACCTTGACACAGTCTGCTCCGGCTTTGATGAGCGCTTCCGTCGCCTCGGGCGTCGCCACATTGCCGGCGATGAGCTGGATCTCGGGAAATGCCTCTTTGACTTTGGAAACGGAATTCATGATGTTTTTGGAATGCCCGTGGGCGCTGTCGAGCACCAGTACATCGGCTCCGACATCTATCAGAGCTCCGGCCCTGTCGAGCACGTCCTTTGTCGCCCCGATGGCCGCGGCGCAAAGAAGCCTGCCCTGAGCGTCCTTGGCGGAATTCGGGTACTTGAAGACCTTCTCTATGTCTTTTATGGTTATCAGACCTTTCAGTCTGTATTCGTCATCTACTATCGGCAGCTTCTCGATCTTGTGCCTGTGGAGTATCTCCCTGGCCTCATTGAGAGTCGTTCCGACTTTGCCGGTGACCAGATTTTCGGAGGTCATGACCTCGCCTATCTTGCGGCTCATATCCGTCTCGAACTTCATATCGCGGTTTGTGATGATGCCTGTGAGCCTGCCGCTGTCGTCGACTATCGGAACGCCGGAGATCCTGTACTTCGCCATCAGGCGGTCCGCCTCGCCGAGAGTGTTGTCGGCCTTCAGGAAGAAGGGGTTCGAAATAACGCCGTTCTCGGAACGCTTCACCATGTCCACCTGCTCGGCCTGGGCGTCTATGGACATGTTCTTGTGAATTACGCCTATGCCGCCCTCTCTGGCTATCGCTATGGCCATGCGGTACTCTGTAACCGTATCCATGGCGGCGCTCATAACGGGAATATTGAGCTTTACCTTATTTGTAAGATATGTGGTGAGATCCACATCTGCCGGGAGAATATCGCTTTCCGCGGGAAGAAGGAGCACATCGTCAAATGTAAGTCCCTCGAAGCTGATCTTGTCTGCCATGCTTACCGCCATGCAGTAACCTCCTTATAATTATTTTGTTTTATAGATTTTAACAGAGAAAAAGCCCGAAATCAATTCATATTTCAGCTATTCCGCCGCTTCTCGAGTAATAAAAGATATACTGCTGGATGAGCCCCGCATAGTCGCCGAAAACAGCGGGGTCGAAATCCTCGGGGAAATACGCTTTCAGCGCCTTTTTCATCCATGTGTCGACCGGAAAAGCCTCAACATGCCCAAGCCCGAAAAGCAGTATGCAGTTTGCTACCTTCTCACCGATCCCCCGCACCGAGAGCAGCTTATTTTTCGCCTCTCTGTAAGGGATCTTTTTGAGCTCATTAAGATCGAGAGTCCCGTCGCAGACAGCTCTGGCGGTATTGAGGATATATTCCGCCCTGTAGCCCGATCTCAGGACCTCCAGATCTTTTTCGGAGAGCGGGGCGATCTTTTCCGCGCCCGGAAACGAAAAATGACCCTCGCCGATCTCTTCGCCGAAATTCGAGCAGAGCGTCTCCACTATCTTTTTTATCCTCGGTATATTGTTGCACTGGGATATGACAAAAGAGCAGGAGGCCTCCCAGGGGTCCTGCCTGAGCAGTCTTATCCCCCTGCCGTACTCTATGCATTCGGCGAGGAAGCAGCTGTATCGGGAGAAGTTCTCCGCGGGCGAATAATCGGAAGCAAGATCGAAATAGGCGTACAGCTCATCCGTATCAGCGATATCCCCGGATATGTATGTATTGCCGTCCTTCGAGAAGACCTTATATACACTGTTTCCGACTATGCCCGTGTATACTCCGGAATCGTCGGCGTTCCATCTGAAGCACTGCCCGCACTCGAAGGTCTTCACCGGATCGAGAACGAAGCTGCTCCCCAGAAGCATCTGTTTTTCAACGGTTTTTTTCATGCTCTTATTATATTCTCCCGAAAGTCTGTTTTCAACAGATGAACAAAAAGCACCCGCTCTGCGGGTGCTTTAAGAAGATCAGTAATATCTCTTGTTCTTGTTTTTTCTGGCCGCTTCGGACTTCTTGCGGCGCTTTACGCTGGGGCTCTGATAGTATTCCTTTTTGCGAAGGTCTGCCAATACGCCTGATTTAGCGCAGCTGCGTTTGAATCTCTTCAAAGCGTTGTCCAAGGACTCGTTTTCCTTGACTATAACTTCTGCCATTACCTGTATCCCTCCCCTCGCAAATGCAAAGCTTAAAGCCAAAGGCTTTTTAAAACGAATGGATTATATCCCCCAGAAATGCGTTTGTCAATATTTACTTTGAGGGCTTTACGATAAGATTTACTATCCTGTTCTTTACGACTATCTTTTTGACTATCTCCATGCCGGCAACAGCCCTCTGGACCTTCTCGTCTTCAAGCGCTTTCGCGACGACGAAGCTGTCCTCGCTGTCGAGAGGTATGACTATCGTCGATCTGAGCTTGCCGTTGACCTGAACGGCTATCTCTTTCTCGCTGTCGATGAGCTTGCTCTCGTCATATGAAGGCCAGGAGTTCTGCATGGCCATCATGCCTGTCTCTTGTGCAAAGCCGAGCTTTTCCCACATCTCCTCGACGATGTGCGGGACAAACGGGCTTAAGAGCAGCAGGAGCGCCTTCAGGTCGCCTTTTGAAAGGCCTTTTGCATAGAAGTCGTTGACAAGCGTCATCATGGCGGCGATGGCCGTGTTCATCTTGAGCTGCTCGATGTCCTCGCTGACCTTCTTGATCGCGCGGTTGACCGCGCTTTCATTTGCCTTGGAGATGCCTTTCTCTTCCGTGCACATATCGGCGAGATTCCATACTCTGTCCAGAAATCTCTTGCAGCCCTTGACAGCCTCGTTGGACCAGGGCACTGATTTCTCGAAATCACCGATGAACATGATATAGAGTCTCATCGTATCGGCGCCGTACTGCTCGACTATTTCGTTCGGATTGACGACGTTGCCGCGCGACTTGCTCATCTTCTCGCCGCCCTCGCCCAGGATCATCCCGTGGGAGGTTCTCTTGGCGTAGGGCTCGGGAGTATGGACGAGTCCGATGTCATAGAGGAACATATGCCAGAAACGGCTGTAGAGCAGGTGGAGCGTGGTATGCTCCATGCCGCCGTTGTACCAGTCTACAGGGCCCCAGTACTCCTCGGCCTCTTTCGATACGAATTCCTCATCGTTGTGGGGATCCATATATCTGAGATAATACCAGCTGGAACCGGCCCAGTTGGGCATGGTATCAGTCTCTCTCTGTGCGGGGCCTCCGCACTTCGGGCAGCTCGTGTTGACCCAGTCGGTCATGCGGCTCAGCGGAGACTCGCCGTCGTCTGTCGGCTCATAGTGCTCGACATCCGGGAGCAGGACAGGCAGCTGGTCCTCGGGCACGGGGACCCAGCCGCATTTCGGGCAGTTGATCATGGGTATCGGTTCTCCCCAGTATCTCTGGCGGGAGAATATCCAGTCTCTGAGCTTGTAGTTTACCTTCTCCTCGCCCAGACCGTTGTCCTGAAGCCACTTGGTTATTGCCGGAATGGCTTCTTTGACGGTCATGCCGTTTAAAAAGCCCGAGTTGACCATTATGCCCGTGTCATCCTTGAGCGTGAACGCTTCCTCTTCTATATTGCCGCCCTCGACGACCTCGACTATGTCAAGGCCGAACTTCTTTGCGAACTCCCAGTCACGCGTATCGTGTCCCGGAACGGCCATGATCGCGCCGGTACCGTAAGTGATGAGGACGTAGTCGGAGATGAATATCGGAACTTCCTTGCCGTTGACGGGATTTATCGCGGTAACGCCTTCGATCCTGACGCCGGTCTTCTCCTTGTTCAGCTCGCTGCGCTCGAAATCCGACTTTTTCTGTGCCTCTTTGACATAGGCAGAGATCTCGTCATAGTTGCTTGTGAGATCCTTCCATTTCTCAACAAAGGGGTGCTCGGGTGAGAGAACCATGTATGTGACGCCGAAAAGCGTATCGGGTCTTGTCGTAAATACCTTCAGGTCATCGCCTGCAGATGTCTTGAATACGACTTCTGCGCCGGTGGAACGGCCGATCCAGTTCTTCTCCTGGACCTTCGCGCGCTCGATGAAGTCGACCGTGTCGAGCCCGTCTATGAGCCTCTGGGCATATTTTGTAATGCCGAGCAGCCACTGGCTCTTCTCTTTTCTGATGACTTCACCGCCGCAGCGCTCGCAGACTCCGTTTACAACTTCCTCGTTTGCGAGAACGACTTTGCAGCTGGTGCACCAGTTGACAGGCATCGAGCTCTTGTAGGCAAGACCGTGCTTGTACATCTGGAGGAATATCCACTGGGTCCATTTGAAGTATTTCGGATCTGTAGTCTCGACGACTCTGTCCCAGTCAAATCCGTAGCCAAGCATCTTCAGCTGTTTCGTAAAGTTGGCTATGTTCTGTTTCGTAGTGACGACAGGGTGGGTATGTGTCTTGATGGCATAGTTCTCGGTGGGCAGACCGAACGCGTCGAAGCCGATCGGGAACAGTACGTTGTAGCCCTCCATCCTTCTCTTTCTGGTGACTATGTCTATAGCCGTGAAGGGGCGCGGGTGGCCTACGTGCAGGCCCTGTGCCGAAGGATAAGGGAATTCTATGAGCCCGTAGTATTTGGGCTTAGGGCTGCCTGTGACGGCGGCATAAGGTTTCTTTTCTTCCCATATTTCCTGCCATTTGTTTTCAATGGCCGTAAAATCATATCTTGACATGATGTATCAAGCTCTCCCTTTCTAAATAAAAATGATGTCCGGATGCCCCTTATCAGGGGCTCGGAAGGGCTGAGAGCTCTACCACCTCTGCATCGCTCCAGAGTCTTTCCAGATCGTAGAATCTGCGGGCTTCATCCGTGAAAACATGAACTATGACGCTTCCGAAGTCCATAAGCACCCAGATATCGGACCTGAGCCCCTCACGGCGCGTGAGGTTCTCTCCGTATGAGTCCAGCTGCCTGTCGACCTCGTCCACCAGCGCTTTGACATGTGTCGAAGATGTTCCGCTGCAGATGACGAAATAGTCGGCCAGGATCGTGTGCTCCGCGACCCTGAGTACCTTTACGTCCTGTGCTTTTTTCTCTTCAAGTGCTTTCGCGGCAACGGCCGCAATCTGGGCAGAATCAAGCATATAATTCTCCTTGTTTTACTCGCTAAGCTTTCTGTAATATTCGTATGCTTCTGTCGTATCTTTATAGGGAACGGTTCCGTATCCCTTTACTTCGTCGATGGTGTTTTTGAGTCCCGCTGCCATCCCGGCATCCAGACTCTCGGAAACGGCCTTTCTGATCTCCTCAACGCCCGGGAAATCCCTTGTCGGCTCGACATAATCTGCAAGATAGATTATCTTTTCAAGCAGCGACATTCCGGGTTTTCCCGTCGTGTGCCAGCGGATAGCGGAACAGACTTCCCTGTTTGCTCCAAACTCTCTTCTCGCAAGCTCCGCGCCGGTTTTGGCGTGCAGGAGCTTCGGGGTCTCCATCTCAGATTTGTCGTTAATAATACCATAGGTATCACACAATTTCAATTGTTCTTCAGGGCTTAATTTTTTGGTCGAATCATGGAGTATCGCAGCAGTCCTGGCGTCGTCGACATCCGCTCCGTAAAGCTCCGCGAGCTCGACGGCTTTCTGCTCACAGCCCATGACATGGGGTATCCTCGATTTTTTGAGATAGGACCAGCCCTTTTCCCGGAGCCAGTCGAAATCGGGCTTCGCGCCGTAGAGCCTGTTTTTAATGATATAGGAATACACGCTGTCGCTTAAGTATTCCCTGCCCTTCCTCTCAGGCAGCAGGGCGCATATCTCCGTCGATGAGATGACAAAAGGCTCTGCCTCAAGCACGACTGATCTCGCTCCGTATTTTCCGGAGAGATAAGATATGTTTTTCCGTATCTTCTCTTTGTCGTCCTTTTCCCTGGAAATGACAGCAAGCGTGACGTTTTTAAGAATGTATTCGAAGTCATGCCACTGCTCGAAGCTCAGGAGCATATCGGTGCCGACGAGCAGAAACAGCTCATCCTCCGGATACTTTTCTCTGAGAAGAGCCACCGTATCGGAAGAATAGCTTCTTCCGCTCCTTCTGATCTCCATATCCGAGACCTCAGCGCCCTTTATACCCTGAAACGCCAGAGCGCACATCTCGTATCTCTGAGATGCCTCGGGAGTGTAATCAGCCATTTCCTTATGAGGGGCGATATTGTCCGGAACAATAAGAAGTCTTTCGGGCGAGAGCTGCTCCGCCGCGGCCGCGGCCGCTTTGAAATGCCCGAGATGCGGAGGGTTGAATGTCCCTCCGTAGATCAGAGTCTTCACTGTTTTTTTCTTTCCTTCGGAAGCTCTATTTTCGGGTCTTTACTGTTTCTTTTGTACAGAACGAACTTTGTCCCTATGACCTGCACCTGCTCGGCGCCGAGGGCCTCAGCCAGGATATCGCAGGCCTCACGCGAGCTGAGCATCGAATTCTCAAGCACCTTTCCTTTGACAAGCTCACGCGCGTTCAGAGCATCCGAAACAGACTCCTTAACGCTCTCCGTGATGCCTCCCTTGCCTATCTGTATTATCGTGTCCGCATTCTGTGCAAGTCCGCGCAGAAATGACCTCTGCTTACTTGTTATTGCCATTTTCCAAATACTCCTTAAGTTTCAATACGATTGCCCTCGTCGCCTTCCCCCTGTGGGAAATTGCGTTCTTTTCCTCCGGTGTCAGCTCTGCATTGCTCCTCGTATAACCGTCAGGAACAAAGACCGGGTCGTAGCCGAAGCCGTTCGCTCCCGTCGGTGCATACTGTATGCTGCCCTCCAGGGAATCCTCGGCTGAGAGTCTGTCCCCGTTCGGGAAGAGGCAGCACACGCTGCAGACGAACCGGGCTTTCCTGTTTTTTTCCCCCTTGAGCTTATCCAGGAGGTACATGTACTTGTCTCTGTCCGTCGCGTTCTTTCCCGGGCCGTACCTGGCGCTGTAGATGCCCGGCTCGCCGCCCAGCGCGTCCACACAGAGCCCGGAGTCGTCAGCAATGGCCGGAAGTCCCGTCGCATCGAGAGCTGCTTTTGCTTTTATATACGCGTTCTCAGCGAACGTTGACCCGGTCTCCTCCGGGTCGATGCTGATCCCCGCGTCGCCCTGTGAGATTATCTCGATATCCAGCCCGCGGGTAATCTCCCGCATCTCACGCAGCTTGTTTTTGTTGTTTGTAGCCAGAATGATCTTCATAGTTTTATTCAAACAGCGCCTCGGAAAAGCTCTTGGGATCGAAAGGCAGCAGGTCCTCAACGCCCTCACCCACACCTATGAACTTGACAGGAACCTTGAGCTGAGAGGCGATCGCATATACTATTCCGCCTTTGGCCGTTCCGTCGAGCTTGGTCAGAACGATACCGGTGAGCTCTGCCGTTTCGAGAAACTGTTTTGCCTGCTCGAGCCCGTTCTGGCCTGTGGTAGCATCGAGCACCATAAGAGTCTCGATATCCGCTTCGGGCAGTTCCCGCCTGATGACCCTGCCGATCTTTGCAAGCTCATTCATAAGATTCTGCTTGTTGTGGAGCCTTCCGGCGGTATCGACTATTATAACATCGCTGCCGCGGGCCTTTGCGGCGGCGATCGAGTCGAATACGACAGAAGCCGGGTCGCTCCCCTCTTCATGTGCAACGATCTCGCTTCCGCTTCTCTCCGCCCATATCCCGAGCTGCTCAGCCGCTGCCGCGCGGAAGGTGTCTCCTGCACAGAGGAGCACCTTCCTGCCCTCATTTTTCAACATAAGGGCGAGCTTTCCTATTGTCGTGGTCTTTCCGACTCCGTTTACTCCGGTCATGAGTATCACAGACGGCTTCGTGCCGAGCTTGAGTGAGGTATCCTGACCTGCGAGAATATCGCTGAGGATGCCTGTCAGCGCCTTTTTGACCTGGTCTCCTCTTGTGAGTTCATCGAGATTCACCCGCGTTCTGAGTCTCTTTATGACGATATCTACTACATCCCAGCTCATATCGCTCATCAGGAGCATCTCTTCGAGCTCTTCATAGAATTCCGCGTCATTCCACCTCGAAAAGTTTTTGAATATCTCCTCGAGTTCCTCCATATTGGCCCTTGTCTTAGAAAGGCCAGAAAACAGTTTGTCGAAAAATCCCATATTATCTTTCCTCTATTGTTTTTTCAGCCTCGGCAAGATCCAGCTTCAGGACCTTGGAGACTCCCTTTTCCTGCATCGTCACTCCGTAGAGCATATCGGCCTCTTCCATAGTCCCTCTTCTGTGGGTTATAACGAGGAACTGCGTCTTTCCGGACATCTTCCTCAGATAAGATGCGAATCTGGAAACATTTGCTTCGTCGAGTGCAGCTTCTATCTCATCCATGACGCAGAACGGCGTGGGCCTCACTTTGAGTATTGCAAAATACAGCGCTATCGCGACAAAGGCCATCTCTCCGCCCGAGAGCAGGCTTATTGTCGAAAGCTTCTTTCCGGGTGGCTGCGCCCTGATATCTATTCCGCAGTTCAGCACATCCTCTTCGTCCTCAAGAATAAGCTCTGCCTTTCCTCCTCCGAACATCTCGGTGAATGTGGTCCTGAAAGCATCATCTATCTCTCTGAAACGCTCCCGGAAGACCTTCTTCATTTCGGAGGTTATATCGCTGATAATCCCGCGCAGCTCTTTTTCGGCTTTTTCTATATCGTCCCTCTGGGATGTCAGAAAGTCGTATCTTTCACTGACCCTGGCGTACTCGTCAATTGCCCCGAGGTTCGGAGTTCCGAGAGACGCCATCTCTCTTTTTATTGCATTGACCTCTCTGGTTGCGGAGCTGATGCTTCCGATCGGCTGTCTTATCTCAAGCGCCTTGCTGTGGCTGAGTTCATAGTTTTCCCACAGCCTGTCTATTATCTGTTTTTCCTCGCTCTCGGAAGCTGCCTTCTTCTGCTCTGCTTTTGCTTTTTTCCGCTCCAGATCGATTATGGCATCATTCTTTTCCTGAGCAAGTTTCCCGGCTTTATTCTGCTTCCCCTCAAGCTCAAGTCTCTCGGAAACTGCTTTGTTTATCTCGTCACGGATATCCGAAGCCTGTTTTTCGGCGTTTTTCTTCTCTTTTTCGTTTTCTGTAAGCTCGGATTTCAGAGCTGTTATTCTCTCTTCCGTTTCGGAGACAAGACTCTTCCTGCTGTCGCTGTCGCCTGAGAGTGCGGACAGAAGCGCTTTAAGCTGATTGTTGCTGAGATCGGTCGCTTTCTTTTCGGCGTTTAATGT
>JAFRMX010000021.1 GCA_017430455.1 Oscillospiraceae bacterium | reverse complement strand
GTACTGGAAAAGCTCGTGGAGGGAAAGCGTTCGCCCGCTGTAAAAAACAGTGCGCCTACCGTTCAAAGCAGTTTACGGCATCAAATTCTGAAAATGCCCACTGCCGTGTATGAGGCCAGCGGGATCGTCGTAAACGGGCGTAGGATCAAATCGCTTTTGTTTACAACAGATCTTGCCATCATTCGCAACTGCGATGCTGATGCCATTTTTGCCGTCTATCCTTTCACGCCCCAGCAGGCAATCAGCGAAGCGATCATCAAAGCGGCCTATGTGCCAGTCTTCTGCGGCGTGGGCGGGGGAACGACCAAGGGCATCCGGACCATCGGGCTTGCCAAGGATGCGGAGGGTCAGGGCGCAATGGGGATCGTGCTCAACGCGCCGATTTCCAACCCCAATCTCCGTGCTGTCTCAGCGGCTGTGGACATCCCGGTTGTGATCACGGTGGTCAATGAAGATACCAATATTGCACGACGTTTGGAGTCTGGCGCGGCTATCATCAATGTGGCAGGCAGTATAGAGACCCCTGACATCGTGCGAAAAATCCGCACGCAATATCCGGATGTCCCTATTATTGCCACCGGCGGAGGCGGGGACGAGAGTATCCGCGAGACTATTCTGGCAGGAGCCAATGCGATAACGATCACGCCGCCGAGCACAAAAGATCTGTTTCGCGTTACGATGAGCAAGTATAGAGAGATGTAACCATGAAGCCGATCATTGATGCCAGATGGAAATGGATATGGGGCGCGATCTTGGCTTTCGCATGGACAAGTGTTGTTGTACTTTTCGTGAAAAGTAACGGTAATCTGTCCGTTCAGGAGCTTCTCAATTATCAGCCGGAAAGCACGGCGCTTGCCTTGTTGACCATGGCGGGTTTGTTCCTTTTGAAAAGTGTGGATTTTCTGATGCACTCCGGCGTTCTTTATGCGGCCAACGGCATCATGTTTCCGCTGCCAGTTGCCCTGCTGCTTAACACGCTCGGAGCCGCGCTCATGGTTACGCCTACCTATTGCATCGGGCGAACTATGGGAGCTCCGGTGCTTCGGTATATCGCGGAAAAACATCCCAAAATAGAGAAAGTATCCGCTATCTCTTCTAAGCGGGAATGGCTTACAAGTCTTTTGCTCCGTGCCTGTGGGCTGCCATTGCTGCCGGCAGGATTGTACATGGGCGCTGTGAACAGCCGCTACTCGTCCTATCTGCTCGGTTCCCTTATTGGAATTTTCCCGCTGATGGCCGCCTACACCATCATGGGGACAAGTGTTGGTGACCTGTCTTCCCCTGTGTTCTGGTGGGCGCTGGCATTTAATATCCTCGTCTGCATAGCTGCAATTGTTATCCTATACTTCCTGCTTCGGAAGAAAAAGAACACGGAAGGAAAGTCTTTATGAATCTGTTTCTTACGCTCGCCTTTCTATTTTTTATCGGCTCTGTATTTGGCTGGGTTCTGGAACTGTTTTTTCGGAAATTCTTTTCCGGCTCAAACCCGGAACATAAGTGGATCAATCCCGGCTTTTGCACCGGTCCCTATCTGCCCATCTATGGTTTTGGACTCTGTGCGCTGTATCTTCTGGCTCGTATAGGGGACGCTACCGGGCTCGATAACAGTTTGCATGGGAAAGCGGTATTGTTTGTAGGAATGGCTGTCAGCATGACGCTTATCGAATACATCGGCGGCCTAATGCTGCTCAAAGGAGCAAAGATCCGCCTTTGGGACTACAGCAACTGCCGGGGTAACATCCAGGGGCTGATTTGCCCGCTGTTTTCCATCTTTTGGGCGCTTCTCGGCGCCGGATACTATTTCCTTGTGCATCCGCATATTCTCTCCGCACTCTTCTGGCTTTCGGAGAATCTGGCATTTTCTTTTGTGATTGGCTTGTTCTTCGGCGTATTCCTTGTTGACATGGCATCGAGCGCCCATTGGGTCGCTCGCGTGAAGGCCTTTGCCGATGAGAACGGGGTGATTGTGAAGGTCGAGAATCTCAAGGCCCATATTCACGCCGCCCAGGAGCGGGCGTCGAAGCGCGTATACTTCTTCTTTGCCTTTCGCTCGGATCGGCCTTTGACAGAACATCTGAGGGAGGCGCAGGAGGCTGTCGAAAAAATACGCCGGAAGCACTCCGATCGCGCGGCCTGACGGTATTGCCAAAAAATCAGATAAAACCGCGCTTTTGCTAAAAAATCGAATACAAGCGCCGATTTTCTCAAGAATTGGGAGAACCGGCACTTCTGCATATGGAGGACAAAATACTTGCAAGATACAATAAAAACACATTGAGAGAGGAGGCTTTTCAATGAAAGAATACAAAAAAGTTGAGCACGCTATCAAAGCAGATCTTCGGGATACAAAAAAGAAAACTCAGCAGGATATGCACGAGCTGAAAAAGCAGGTAAAGGCAGAAGCCCGGGAAATCAAGAGGGTATCGGGCGAAAAAGCTCAGGTTTTAAATGTAGAAAAGGAAATCCACAAGGAAAGACTCGAGGCCGAAAGAGAGCACCAGGCCTCCATCCGGAAAGCAAAAAAAGAAGTGGAAGCAGAGACAAAAGAGCTGAAAAGAATTCTTCAGCAACAGGATAAAGCATAAATCACGGGAGGGGTAAAGATGTCTGCAACAACTACTATCAAAAGATTAGGACTGGAAAAAGCGTTTCAGTACCTCTATAAGGATCCGGAAAATAACCTGCCGAAACTGATCGACTGGGCGGATAAATTCTCGAAGGGCGAATTCCCCAGCCAGCGGGCGGCCGTGCGCGCGGCTATAGAAGATCCTGACAATACCTATTATCCTTTCGTGCGCCACTTGGTCAACGATGTGGATCCGGAAGTGTTGACCACCGTTGCTGTCAACTTTTTCATCAATGCCAATCTGATCGGCTGGGACAAGCAGGAGGAATTGCGAAATAAATATAACTGCAACATCCCCTGGGCTATTTTGCTGGATCCCACCTCCGCCTGCAATCTGCATTGTACAGGCTGCTGGGCAGCGGAGTATGGCAACAAGCTGAACCTGAGCTTTGACGAGATCAACGACATCATCTGCCAGGGCAAGGAGATGGGCGTCTATTTGTACATATACACCGGCGGCGAACCTCTGGTGCGCAAGAAGGATATTATCAAGCTCTGTGAAAAGCATAATGACTGTGTTTTCCTCTGCTTCACCAACGGCACTCTGATCGACGAAGCTTTTGCTGATGAGATGCTGCGAGTCAAAAATTTCATTCCCGCCATTTCTCTGGAAGGATTCCGGGAGGCCACAAACAGCCGCCGCGGAAACGGCGTGTATGAGCGGGTAATCGCCGCGATGGACCGCCTGCACGAGAGAAAGCTGCTGTACGGCATTTCCTCCTGCTATACCAGCGTCAACTGGGATTCCATTACTTCGGAAGAATATTACAACATGCTCATCCAAAAGGGTGCCTATTTCATCTGGTATTTCCACTACATGCCCGTCGGTAATGACGCCAGTCCCGAGCTCCTGCCTACGCCGGAGCAACGGGAGCAGGTTTATCGCCGAATCCGTGATTACCGCACCCGCAAGCCGCTGTTCGCTATGGACTTCCAGAACGATGCGGAGTTCGTTGGCGGCTGCATCGCCGGGGGCCGCCGCTATATGCACATCAACGCAAACGGCGATGTGGATCCATGCGTTTTCATCCACTATTCGGATTCCAACATCCGGGAGAAGACTCTGCTGGAGACCATGCGCTCTCCGCTGTTCCAGGCCTACCATGACGGGCAGCCCTTCAATGAGAACATGATGCAGCCCTGCCCGATGCTGGAGAATCCCGCCAAGCTGCGCGCCATGGTGGAAAAGACCGGAGCGAAGTCCACCGATATGCAGTCTCCGGAGACGGCGGATCATCTCTGTGCCAAGTGCGACAGCTATGCTGCCTGCTGGGCACCCAAAGCCGAGGAGATATGGGAGGCAAGAAAAGAAGAAAAAGCCCGTCTCGCGGCGGGAGAGCAGTGAGCAGACCATCTTCGCAGATGAGATCCGTTATGAGGAGTTGACACCATGGCAAAAAGCTTTTTTACTTCCGAATCCGTCACCCGCGGACATCCTGATAAGCTCTGCGATCAGATCGCTGACCGCATACTCGATGAGGTGCTGCGGCAGGACCCGGAATCCCATGTCGCCTGTGAAGTCACCTGCGCGACCGATCTGGTCCACATCTTTGGCGAGATCACATCCTCAGCACATGTTGACTATGAATCGATCGCAAGAATGGTTATCACTGAGGTAGGCTATACGCAGCCCGGCCACGGCTTTGACGCGGAGAACTGCCGGGTCACGGTGGATTTGCACGAACAATCTCCGGACATTGCCCGCGGCGTGCGACGGTTGTCCAGCGAAGAGGAATTGGATGACGGCGCTGGTGATCAGGGCATGATGTTCGGTTATGCCTGTAAACAAACAGACTGCTATATGCCGTTGCCGATTGAGTTGGCTCACGCGCTCACAAAGCGCCTCGAGCTTGTACGCAGGAATGGCGAACTGCCTTTCCTGCTGCCGGACGGGAAGTCTCAGGTTACCGTCGAGTATGAAAACGGCGATCCCAAACGTATCAGCGCTGTCGTCCTCTCTGCGCAGCATGTCAAAGATATTACCATAGAGGAGCTTCGTGACCGAATTCTTTCTCATGTGATTCTTCCGGCGTTGCCTACCGCTATGATCGACCGGAATACCCAGTTTTTCATCAATCCCACCGGACGTTTTGTCGAGGGCGGGCCAGCGGCAGATTCCGGATTGACCGGTCGTAAGCTGATCGTGGATACCTATGGCGGATATGCGCGGCACGGAGGCGGCGCCTTCTCCGGCAAAGATGCCTCCAAGGTAGACCGCAGCGGCGCGTACATGGCCCGGTATATGGCAAAAAATGTGGTTGCCGCAGGTCTGGCCGAAAAATGCGAGATCCAGTTAAGCTATGCCATCGGTCTTTCGGAGCCTACGTCCATCCTGGTGGATTGCTTTGGAACCGGAAGGCTAGATGATCAGATTATTCAAGCAATCCTGATTTCCCGGGTTGACCCACGACCCGCTGCTATCATTCGGCAGTTCGATCTGAAAAGTCCCAATTTCTCAAAGGTCTCCTGCTATGGGCACTTCGGCAGCAATGCGGCCGAAATGCCTTGGGAAAAAACCGATTTAGCAGAGATGCTGATTCGATGATTCAGACATTTGATTCAGATGACTCCACGTTCCAAACTGGATAAGGAGGATGAAGCATGATCGGTCAAATTTTGTCTATTGCCGCAGCTTCCGCCGCACTGGTATTTCTTCTGGTGTGGAACTCCAGGAAGAATAAGCACTAATAATGGAGAAGCAGCCGCAACAAGCTGCTTCTCTGCGTAAAAGGATGATTGCAGTCAGCCGGGAAGCGAAGAATGAATCGGAACTGATCCCTCTGGAATACATTTCAGAAAACACGCCCGCAGACTTTGCGGTCAAGTCAAAGCGGAAGCAGCTTGAAAAAGCGGAAAAGCGCATCCAGGAACTTGATCGGCTGTTCGTGCGAACCTACGAGGACAATGTGGCCGGGAAACTGAGTGACGAGCGTTTTGCAGCGATGAGCCAGGGCTACGAGGAAGAACAGCAGAGCATGAAGGAAGCAGCTGAGGTTCTACGGCAGGAGATTGAAGTACAGGAAGAGCAGAACCAGAATTTAGATCTGTTCATTGAGCGGGTCCGGAAGTACATGACATTGGACGAGCTGACGTCCTATGTTGCGCACGAGCTGATCAAGGCAATCTATGTGGGAGCTCCGGACAAGAGCAGCGGAAAGCGCCGCCAGAGCATCTATATCCAGTACGATCTGATTGGGTTTATACCGCTTGATGAACTGATGAAGCAGCAGACGGCATGACAAATGACATGCCGTCTGCAAAAAGACGATAAAACTATCTTACGGGGCGTGGCCTTTTGACCGTGCCTGTTCTTTTTTGCTTTTTATTAAACAACTCTTTTATTGCAGCGCGACTGTTTGCGCGGCAGCTTCGACCGCGGCTCTCGCGGTCTCCTCCAGGTCCTTCCCGTCGAGATCCGCGAGGATTATTGCCGCCATGGCGGCGTCGCCCGCTCCGTTTGTGTTGCCGCTGACGACCTCAGGGCAGGGAACCCGGCAGGAATTCCCGACCTCGGCCGCGTACATGCCGTCTGTTCCGAGTGAGATGAAAACTCTCCCTACCCCGCTCTCGAGAAGGGCCTTTGCCGCTTCTTCCGGCGTGTCTCTGCCCGTCAGCTTTTCGGCCTCTGCCATATTAGGCTTTATAGCTCTCAAAGCAAGGCCTTTGAGTTTAAGACATTTGGCAACAGAGACAGAGTCCGCGTATATCGGTATTTTCGCTCTCTGCGCGATATATTCGAGCGTATCGCGGCGGAGATTCGCGTCTGCAACGAGGGCGTCACTTCTGTTGATCTCCGACATCTTGTCCCGCAGGTACTCCGGAGTGATAAGCTCCGTGACCCGCATGTCGTTGACGGCAGTGTACATGTCGCCGTTTTCATCAGTCACATACAGATATCGCGATGTCGGCAGGCTGCCTGTTACCAGAGTGTCCGTAATATCGATGCCTGCCGCGCGGGCAGCCAGCATGAGCGTTCCTCCGTCCGAGTCGTCTCCAAGCGCGCTCACCAAAGAAACTGTTGTCCCTCTTTCGGCAAGGTTTTTTGCTATGTTGAAGCCGACGCCTCCCGCGCTGCGCGAGATCGTTCCTATATTGGAATCCCTCAGCCTTAAGCTTTCGGACGGTCTTCCCCCGATATCAAGGTTGATCCCGCCTATTACGCTTATTTTATATGCCATATATTGTCCCTGTACTGTCCTATCGCGCGGTCAGCCGCGAAAATACCGCTCTTCGCGACATTCATTATCGCTATTCTTCCTGTCTCGGAGCTGTCCTTTATGCGTTCGTAGAGAGCTGTCTGGCAGTTGACATAGCTTCTGAAATCCGCTATCAGCATGTAATTGTCTCCGCCGTAGAGGAGCATGGACGCGAGATCGGAGTAATTCTTTCCGTCCGAGAAGCCCGCGCTCATGCGGTCGAGGACTCTTCTGAGCTCGCCGTCTTTTCTTACATATTCCTGAGGATTGTATCCCGCGTTCTTCAGTACCGCTATTTCTTCCGTCCTGAGTCCGAAGAGGAACATATTCTCGTCACCAAGCAGCTCATACATCTCGACGTTGGCCCCGTCCAGCGTGCCTATGGTAACGGCGCCGTTCATCATGAGCTTCATGCATCCGGTTCCGGAGGCCTCTTTCCCGGCTGTGGAGATCTGCTCGGATATCTGTGCTCCGGGTATCATCGCCTCGGCTGCCGATACTCTGTAGTTTTCCACAAAATATACGCTGAGTTTGCCTTTGCAGAGCGGATCGTTGTTTACATCTTTTGCCAGCGAGAGCAGAAGTTCTATTATTCTCTTGGCTGTCCGGTAGCCTGCTGCGGATTTGGCTCCGAAGACGAAGGTCCTCGGCACGAAGTCCGCGTTCGGATCGTCGTGCAGGATCTGCTGCAGACGGATTATGCTCATCGCGCAGAGCAGCTGTCTCTTGTATTCATGCAGACGCTTTATCTGCACATCCATGACCATAGAGGGGTCCAATGAGAAGTTGTCGTTTCTCTTTGCAAATTCGGCAAATCTCAGCTTGTTCTCATATTTGATGGCATTCATTTTCTGCCGGACGCTCTCGTCGTTTTCAAAAGCGGCAAGCCCTGCCAGCTCTTCCGGTCTTGTCAGATAGCTGTTGCCTCCGAGCAGCTCGCATACCAGAGAATTCAGGCCGGGATTTATCTGGGCGAGCCATCTTCTGTGGTCTATTCCGTTTGTTACATAGGTGAACTTTTCCGGCTCGAGAGAACAGATGTCTCTGAAGAGGTCGCGCTTTAATATGTCGCCGTGAAGCCTGGAAACGCCGTTGACGGTATGGCAGGCAGCCAGACACATATTTGCCATGTAGACCTGTCCGCCGTTGATGATCATATTGCGTCCGACAGCTTCCGTATTTCCGAACTTGGAAACAAGATAGCTGCACCATCTCTTATTGATCTCACACATGATCTCCCAGATCCTCGGCAGGAGCGACTGCACCAGTTCCTGAGGCCATTTCTCAAGGGCTTCCGACATGACGGTGTGATTCGTATACGCGACCGCCTTCGTCACCTGCTCCCAGGCATCATCCCAGCGCATCCCGTGCTCGTCCAGGAAGATCCTCATCAGTTCGGGAATGATAAGAGTGGGGTGGGTATCGTTGATCTGAATGGCGTGATGCTCGGAGAAATTCCTGACATCTCCCCATTTTTCGATATGGCGCTTTACTATGTTCTGTGCAGTTGCAGAGACGAAAAAGTACTGCTGTTTAAGCCTCAGCGTCTTGCCTTCTATATGCTCGTCAGCGGGGTAGAGAACTTTCGTTATCACCTCGGCCATTGTTCTCTGTTCCATGCTCTCGACATATTTGCCCTCGGAGAACAGATACATGTCAAGCTGGTTGGCGCTCCTGGCATCCCAGAGTCTGAGCTTATTTATCTTGCTTCCTCCGTAACCGGCTATTAGCATATCTCTCGGAACTGCCATAACGGCGGTATAGCCCTTGTGTTCGGCATGATAGTAACCGTATTCGTCCCAATAAGGCACTATCTGTCCGCCGAAACGCACTTCGACCGCCTCGTCATATCTCGGGACAAGCCAGCTTTCAGCGGCTACGCGCCAGTTGTCCGCGACCTCGGTCTGCTTCCCGTCTTTAAACTTCTGCTTGAATATCCCGAGTTCGTAGCATATGGAATATCCGGTGCTTTCAAGCCCCAGAGTGGACATGCTGTCCATATAACAGGCGGCAAGTCTTCCGAGGCCTCCGTTGCCGAGCCCCGCGTCGGGTTCCGATTCAAAAATGTCTGTCGCGTTCCTGCCCAGATCTTCGATCGCTCCCTTGAGCTGCTCTCCGATCCCAAGGTTAAACGCGTTTTTCATAAGGCTTCTGCCCATCAGAAATTCCATGGAAAGGTAATGAACTTCCTTTTCTGCCGGGTGAGTCTCTTCATCTATTGCGATCACTCTGCTCATTACTTCGCGCAACACCATCGCGCAAGCCATGAAGAACTGTTCGTCCGTGGCTTTTTCGCTTGTCACTCCGAAATACGCGCACAGTTTGTCTTCTATCGCGCTCCTGAGTTCGTCTCTTGAAATTTGTTCAGTCAATATTTTGTTGATCCTTTCTTTATATTTCAGCGCCCTTCGGTATTACCAGCGGGAGCTTCGGGCTGCCTTTCAGAGCGGTCCCGGGGGCAAACTTTACAAATTTATCTGCAACAACGCACTCGAGTTCCGAATTTTCCCCAACTTCCGTGCCTCTGAAGAGAACGCAGTTTTTGAGTTTTGCGCCCTTGGCTATCCTGACACCGGAATGGAGTATGCAGTTTTCTATCTCCCCTTCGATGATGCAGTTGTCTGCGACCAGACAGTTCCTGCTCTTTGCTTCTGCTCCGTAATAGGAGGAAACGCCTTCAAGCCCCGAAGTGCGGACAGGTCTGTCTCCGGGAAAAACGGATCTTCTGTTTTCCGGTGCCAGTATATCCGTCGCGGCCTTGAAATACTCGCCTTTTGTCGTAATGAAGGCGGCAAAGCCGTTATGAACATAGATGTTAAGCTTTCCTCCGTTATTCAGATACTCAAAGAGCGCCTCCGCGTGGAACCTGTATACGTTTGTTTGCTGCTTGGTTTTCATCATGGAAAGCAGCAGCTCTTTGGAGAGGATGTATGCCTCAAGCGATGCTATTCCTTCTCCTTTTTCCGTCTGATTCAAAAGAAGCCTGTTGCTGCTGTTTCCGTCTTCATTGAGTATGTATCTGTATCTGACTCCGCCCTGCGCTTTCGGGGAACAGATGGCGGTGATGGCGGCTCCGGACTGCTCATGGCAGGCTATTGCCGCTTCGAGGTCTATATTGGCACAGAGATTGCCCTGCATGAGTATTACATTGTCTTCTTTGATATCTTCGATATACGTGGAGACAGCGTTCAACGCTTCCATAGTCCCGACATAATCGCCGCTGTGATACTCGGGAAGCCCGAAAGGCGGCAGAAGCTTAAGTCCGCCGTTCTTTCTTGTCATAT
Source organism: Oscillospiraceae bacterium (assembly GCA_017430455.1). Lineage (GTDB taxonomy): Bacteria > Bacillota > Clostridia > Oscillospirales > Oscillospiraceae > Limivicinus. The sequence goes on along the minus strand of JAFRMX010000021.1, from coordinate 34,217 downwards.
CCCATGCTTTGCCGCTGGCACAGTGATCCATTAAGCTCTGGTAGTCTCTCTGCATTATGACACCGGCATTTCTGATTCCGGCGTTGCGAAGAGAAGAGAGCGAAAAATCTATCAGCCTGTACCTTGCACAGAACGGAACGGACGCGCTCGTTCTCTCCCTGACAAGCTCACCCATTTCGGGAGCGGCGGAGTATGCAAATATTATTCCGTGATAATCAGCCATTTTCTTACCTCCCTATCTTTACGCGTAGATCATTGCGGAGGCCGGTACGACCTGCCCCGCTTCTACCTTTGCGCCCGGTCCTACAGTTGCAACGGTCCATTCCTCACTGCCGTCCGGTTCGTTCCCGACTTTTGCGCCTTCGCCTATCCTGACGTTCTCGCCCAGCATTGCGTACTCGACTGTTGCCCCGTCAGCGACCTCGGCGCCCGGCATCAGTACGCTGTAGAGCACCCTGGCGCCCTTGCCGATTTTTACTCCCTGCGACAGGATGCTGTTTTCGACCCTGCCTTCTATCTCACAGCCTTCTGTTACGATGCTGTGGATGATCTCGCTTTCCTCGCCGGCATAGTGGGGAGGAAGCGTCTGGCTCCGGCTGTTTATCGGCCATGAGGGGTCGTAAAGGTTTATTCTGTCGGAGGAGAGCATATCCATGTTGGCGTCCCAAAGGCTGATAATAGTACCGACGTCTCTCCAGTAGCCCTCAAACCTGTATGCGAACATCCTCTCCCCGGCTTTGAGCATCTTCGGAATAATGTTCTTTCCGAAATCCTTGGCCGAATCCGGGTCCTTCTCATCTTCGATCAGATACTGCTTTAGTTTCTGCCAGTTGAAGATATAAATGCCCATTGAAGCAAGGTCGCTCTTCGGCTGCTTGGGTTTCTCTTCAAACTCCGTGATCCTGTCCGAAGCGTCGACGCTCATTATTCCCATTCTGGTCGCTTCCTGCATGGAGACCTGCTGGACTGCAATTGTGCAGGCTGCTCCGTTTTCGGTATGGGCATCCAGCATCTTTTCATAATCCATCTTGTAGATGTGATCTCCCGAAAGTATCAGGACGTTTTCGGGATCATACAATTCAATGAACTCTATGTTCTGGTAAATGGCATTTGCCGTGCCTGCAAACCAGGATCCCTGCTCGTGGGCACCCAGATACGGCGGAAGAATATAGACTCCTCCGTCCGATACGTCAAGATCCCAAGGCTCGCCTGTGCCTATATAGCTGTTCAGCCTGAGCGGTTTATACTGGGTCAGAACACCGACAGTGTCTATCCCGGAATTTGCACAGTTTGAAAGCGGAAAATCTATTATCCTGTATTTTCCGCCAAACGGCACGCTCGGTTTTGCTGCATCCTGGGTCAGTGCATAAAGCCTCGAGCCCTGACCTCCGGCCAGGAGCATCGCTATGCATTTCTTTTTCATTGGCTTCCTCCGTTGTATTTATTCATTGTTTTTTCTGCGCCTTCGGTAATATAAGAGACCGCAGCCTCTGCCGCTCTGGCGGAAGCGGCACCGAGAAGCTCGGCGTCCGCGTTTTTCAGAGCGGTCAGTGCCCAGTCTTTCATATCATATTCGGGATTCGGAGGTTCTCCGACTCCGATACGTATTCTCGGAAAATTCTCTGTCCCGAGCTCAGCAATTATATTCTTCAGTCCGTTGTGCCCGCCGGCAGAGCCTTTGGTCCTCACCCTTATGCTTCCGAGCGCAAGATGCATTTCATCCGAAAGCACTATTATATGCTCGGCCGGCACCTTGTAATATCGTGCCGCTTTTGCGACCGATTCTCCGGAGAGGTTCATATAGGTCTGGGGCTTGAGCAGCAGGACTTTTTCCCCGTTTATCTCAGTTTTTGCCGTCAATGCCCTGAAAGCCGCCCTGGTTATCCTGACGCCAAGCATTTTCCCGAGGGCATCGCCTGCCATAAAGCCGGCGTTATGCCTTGTTCCGGAATACTTTATTCCGGGATTGCCGAGAAATGCTATGATCCAGCCCGGCTTTCCCGCTTTTGCTGCCTCGATCTTCACCGTATACCGTTATATCATTCGTCAAAAAGCGTTGAGATCGACTCTTCTTCGTATATCTTCTTTATGGCGTCCGCAAAGATCGGAGCTGTTGTCAGGTATCTGATCTTTTCGGATCTCTCCCTGTCTTGTGGATAGGGGATGGTGTCGAGAAGCAGCAATTCGTTGATGCAGCTGTCGTTTATCCTCTGTATGGCAGGGCCCGAGAGCACTCCGTGAGTCGCACAGGCAAACACTTCTTCTGCCCCGGCGTTCTTTATTGCCGCTGCTGCTCCGGTGAGAGAGCCTGCTGTATCTACTATGTCATCGAGCAAAATGCATTTCTTGCCTTCTACCGAACCGATTATATTCATAACTTCGCTCTGGTTTGCTCTTTCACGCCTTTTGTCGACGATAGCCATTCCGATCCCGAGCTTCACGGAGAACGCTCTCGCCCTTGCCACCGAACCGACATCCGGGGAGACGACCAGATAATCGTCATTTCCCTTGCCGAAGCGTTTTATGTAGTGTTTTGCAAAAATATACGATCCCATCATATTATCGACCGGGATATCGAAAAAGCCCTGGATCTGTGCCGCGTGCAGGTCCATCGTCAGGACCCTGTCCGCGCCGGCAGCTGTTATAAGGTTTGCTACGAGTTTCGCCGAGATCGGATCTCTTGATTTCGCTTTTCTGTCCTGTCTTGCATATCCGAAATACGGAATGACCGCCGTGATACGCCCTGCTGACGCTCTGCGCATCGCGTCGATCATAATGAGAAGTTCCATAAGATTGTCGTTTACGTGCGAACAGGTAGACTGGACTATGAACACATCCTTGCCTCTGACCGGTTCATGCACCGAAATGCTGCATTCGCCGTCGGAAAATTGGGAAACGGTCGCGTCTCCGAGAGTCTTGTAAAGATGCGCGCAGATCCCCTCTGCGAGTTCCGGGTTGGAGTTTCCTGCGAAGACCTTGATTTCTTTTCCGTGAGAAAGCATTTATTATTTTCTCCTCTTTTTTATTATGCCCTTCAGCACACAATCGTGCATTTTCATTATAATAGCACACCTTCCTTTTTTCAATTGATTATTTACTTTTCCGCCGCTTTTCGGTATAATACTGCGGCTATGATAATTTCGGAGCAAAAAGATGCTTGAATTTGAAGAATATAAAGTAAAACTGAACAATATTAAGCCTTCTCTGGACGATCTGAGCGCGGCGCTGAATCTTGAGGCCGCCAAAAAAGAGATAGAAGAACTGGAGGCTGCCTCCGAGCGGGAAGGCTTCTGGAACGATGTTGAAAACTCACGCAAAGTCCAGATGCGCCTCAAATCCCTGAAAAGCAAGACCGACAACTACAAAAAGCTTTGTTCTGCCTGGGATGATCTCTATACGATGTGTGAAATGGCGATCGAAGAGAATGACGACAGCATGCTTCCGGAGCTCGAAGAGGAATTTAAACAATTCTCCGAATCCATGGATTCTACCAGGCTGAGCACACTTTTAACCGGTGAATACGATTCAAACAACGCTATCCTCACCTTCCATGCGGGAGCCGGCGGGACAGAGGCTCAGGACTGGGCTTCAATGCTTTACCGCATGTACAATATGTGGGCTGACAGGCATGGTTATAAAGTCACTGTCATGGATTATCTCGACGGAGATGAGGCCGGCATTAAAAGCGCTACCATAAAGATCGAAGGCGAAAATGCCTACGGTTTTCTCCGCTCCGAGCACGGAATACACCGTCTTGTCCGAATCTCCCCCTTCGATGCTGCAGGAAGACGTCACACCTCCTTTGCTGCCTTAGAGGTAATGCCTGAGATTTCGGACGACAGCGAGATCGAGCTTCGCGATGAGGATATCAAGATGGATGTCTATCGCTCCTCCGGTGCGGGCGGGCAGAAAGTCAACAAGACCTCCTCTGCCGTAAGACTTACGCATATTCCGACAGGAATAGTGGTCTCCAGTCAGGTAGAGCGCAGCCATTTCCAGAATCTTGAAAACTGCAAAGCAATGCTCAGAGCCCGCCTCGCAGAAATCAAAGAGCGTGAGCATCTCGAAAAGATTTCTGACATAAAAGGCGTGCAGATGAAGATAGAATGGGGCAGCCAGATAAGATCATACGTGTTTATGCCCTACCAGCTTGTCAAAGACCACAGGACCGATTTTGAAAACGGAAATATCGGCAATGTTATGGACGGGGATCTCGACGGATTCATAAACGCATATCTCGCGATGAAGGCTGCCGGGAAAGACAAATAAACCTTAATATAAAACTATATATTTCTAAGGAAGTTATAAGATATGAGCGCATCAACCGAAAAGAAATTAAGAGCAGAAAACAGGGCAGCCGGAACCGACAAAAAGATGCTGGCCCTCCAGGAAGAGGAAAAGAAAAAGAAGAAAAGCAAAACCAGATGGACATGGGGAACCATCGGCGTTGTTATCCTGATCATTGCGATTTTATTCTTCTCCTCAAACATCTTCTACAGATCCACAACGGCTTTGACGATCGGTGATAAAAGCTACGGCCCTGACGACGTAACATACCACTATGCAAACCAGTACTACAATTTCTATTCCATGTACGGTTCCTACGCAAGCCTCTTCGGTCTCGATACGACCTACGGCATATCAGGTCTCGGCAGCCAGCAATATGCCGGAGGCGAGGAAGGCTATACCTGGAGAGATTATTTCCTCGACTCCGCCAAATCTGAAATGGCTCAGCTCAAAGCGCTCTGCGACTATGCCGGCGAAAACGGTATAGCCCTCGAAGCGGCCGATCTTGAAACCCTCAACGCTTCACTTGAAGAGCTTGAGACTTCTGCCAAAGAAAACGGCTACGCAAACGCAAAGAAATATCTCAAGGCAGCATATGGCGATATGGTCACTCTCGGCACAGTTGAAGAAGCAAACACCGAATCCGCGCTTGCAAACAAAGCCATTACCTTCTACCGTGATTCTCTCGAATATACAGATGCCGAGCTCGAAGATTACTATGCATCTCTTAACGGGAGCTCAGATCTCTTCACATATGCCTACTACTATATAGCGGCTGAGACCGAAGAGAGCACAGATGCGGACGGGAACACGACTTCTGCCGCGACCGAAGAAACTCTTACCGCCGCAAAGGCCAGCGCCAAGGCGATAGTCGCTGCATATGAGGCTGACGAAAACAAAAATGACAGTATAGAGGCAAGGCTCAATGCCGCCATTGCATCCGTCATCACCCCTGCAGACGGGGAAGATCAGGCTGTTTGCACATATTCTGAGGATGCCCAGGGCTCTTCCCTCAGTTCATCATATAGTTCCTGGCTGATGGAAGAAGGCCGCAAGGAAGGCGATATCGAGGTTCTCGAAAATACGGATTACGGCTATTACGTCGTTGTCTTCGAAAGCAGAAACGACAATTCCTCTGATGCAGACGGTGACGGGACGATCGACCGCCTCGCGATCGCAAAGGAACAGCTGACAAATACAGCAGTTTCGGAATGGATCGAATCGCTCTCCGCAAACTATGTGGCAGCAGACGGTTTCGGTATGAGATTTGTCGGATAATTAAACTGCTTAAAAAAGTGCCGGGCTCTCCTTTTCGGAGAGCCCGGCGTTTTTGTTTCATGTCAAACTATATCTGTTATTTTGAAATTCCTGAATTCTTCGGAGTACCTGACTTCTGAATTGTCAAACTCTTCCTGGATCCTGTCGCTTATTTCTTTTGAGGCACACATCATGCGTCCGGTTGCTGAAGAAGATCCTGCTATAAGTGCATCGGGATCGAGCGGAAGTCTCATGATCACGTGATAGCCGTATGTGCTTTTTACCGGATCCGATATCTCATACTCGTCAAGGGCTTTTGCTGCTTCCTCGAATTCTTTTACCATGACGCCATCCTTAAAGGTATAGCCATGCGGATTGGTTGCTTTTCCGGAATCCTCATCATACTGCTCCTTGAGCTCTTCGAACAGCGCAACAAGCTTTTCGCTGTCGCCTTCTGCGGCTTTGAGCTGATCGCTCAACTCTTTTGCCTGAGCTTCCTTCTCCTGCTGCTTCGCCTCGTCCAGTTCCTCACGGGTCGTCATATCCATAGTCAGCAGAAGGATATGGTTTGCGTTTATATATCCGTTTTCTTCCAGATAAGAGACAGCCTGCTCATCCGTTATTTTTTCGCAATTCTCTCCGTAAGCAAGCGTAAGAATATTCTGAACCAGATACTGGGCGTCCACGAGCTTTTTAAATGTATCCAGCGTCACATACTTCTGTTCTTTGAGATACTTTGCAAGATCCTCTTCTGTGGCGCCCTCTCCGCAAACCGAAGCGGTATAAGCGGCAAGGGTCTCGTCGATCGTCTGCCTGATCTCCTCCGTCAGTTCGATCCCGTTCTCGCTGCAGTAGCCTGTGATGGCATGCATGTTCTTAACATATTCTTCAGCATTTAACCGTATATACTCTTCCCAGGTCGTCTCTTCACCTTCGGAGACGGCTGCGCTGAGATCCGTCATTCCGTAGTATTCCGCCTCCTGCATGCACTGGGAGAGATTCTGGAAGTATTCATCCCATGATATGTCCTCGCCGTTTACCGTCATAACTGTCTCTTCCGGCTCATGCGTTCTGTACAGGGCATTATAATCAAAGAGCGTTTCGCTTTCCGTGCTCTCTGCATTTTCGGTATTCTCAGCGGTTTCTGATCCGGAAATCTCACCGCTTTCTGCAGGAACAGACGGTTTTTGCGTAACTGCATAAGTGATTATGCCTCCGAAGGCAATTACTGCCACAAGCAGAATAATGAGGAATCTTTTCATTCTTTTTCCAAGCTCCTTACGAATTTTCTGGCCTGATCCGTGATCCGGCTTCTTGATATTATCTTAAGAGATACCGTCGGCTTATCGCCGGGCTCCGCTTTCAGTATACCTTTATACTCTTCCCTCGAACACAGGTCAAGAAGTGTTTGCACATCCAGATCTTTCATAACAAATATGAGTCTTCCGTTTTTCTGGGAAATATCGGTGATCCCGGCTCTTCCGGCTTCTCCCCTGAGAAGTGCGACCTGTATCAGAGTATTGACCCCCGGAGGCGGGTCTCCGAAGCGGTCTATAAGCTCGTCCGTCAGGTCGTCCGCCTGTTCCTCCGTCCGGATCAGGGCAATTCTCCGGTATATATCCATTCTCTGTTCCTGCGCGGGTATATAGCTGTCCGGAATCGATGCCGCAACCGCCAGGTCCGCGGAACAGTCTGCTCTCGGCGCCGCGGGAACGCCTCTGGCTTCAAGCACCGCTTCTTCAAGAAGCTTCATATACATATCGTATCCCACTTCATGCATATGCCCGCTCTGCTCCGCTCCGAGAAGGTTTCCGGCTCCTCTTATCTCGAGGTCCCTCATCGCTATCTTTATCCCGCTCCCGAACTCTGCAAAGTCCCTGATGGCGCTGAGTCTCTTTTCGGCTATCTCAGTCAGGACCTTATCTCTGCGAAAGGTCAGATACGCGGAGGCTCTTCTGGAGGATCTTCCGACCCTGCCTCTTATCTGATGCAGCTGGGCAAGCCCCAGGCGGTCAGCATCTTCAATGATCAGCGTATTTACATTGGGGATATCGATCCCCGCCTCAATTATTGTCGTACAGACAAGCACCTGTACCTCACCGGCAGAGACCGCTTCCATTACTGTCTGAAGCTCGGCTTTGTCCATCCTGCCGTGGGCAACGGCGATCGTCGTTCCTTCAGGAAGAAGCGGCTCCAGTTTTTTTGCCGTGCGCTCTATATCGTCTATGCGGTTATGCAGATAATAAACCTGTCCGCCTCTCAGGAGTTCTCTTGTTATCGCCTCCGCTACGACCTCCCAATCGTGCTCAAGAACAAAGGTGGAAACAGGAAGGCGGTCTCCGGGCGGTTCTTCTATCGTGGACATATCCCTGATCCCGGCGAGTGCCATATTCAGTGTTCTCGGGATAGGTGTCGCTGAAAGCGTCAGAACATCCACGCCTTGCGACATTTCCTTTATATGTTCCTTGTGCGTGACTCCGAATCTCTGTTCTTCATCTACTACCAAAAGCCCAAGGTCCTTAAATCTGACGTCCTTGGACAAAAGTCTGTGTGTTCCTATTACAAGATCGCACTTTCCGCTTTCCAGGTCTCTTAAAACGGATGCCGGCGATGCAGTAAATCTGCTCAGCACCTCAACAGTCACCGGAAAGCCGAAAAATCTCGAAACGGCAGTCTGGTAATGCTGCTGGGCAAGAACTGTTGTCGGAACCAGAATGGCGGCCTGTTTTCCGGAGAGCACACATTTCATACAGGCTCTCAAAGCCACCTCTGTCTTTCCGTAGCCTACATCTCCGCAGAGAAGTCTGTCCATGGGAACTGGCGTTTCCATGTCCTTTTTTATCTCGGCCGTGCATCTCAGCTGGTCATCTGTCTCCGTATATCCGAAATTTCCTTCAAACTCATACTGCCACTCGGTATCAGGCAAAAAAGCATATCCCGGCTTTCTGAGCCTGCCCGCATACAGCGTGATCAGCTTGTCCGCCATATCTCTGGCGGATTTTTTGGCACGTATCCTTGTCTTTGCCCACTCGGCAGATCCGAGCTTTGACAGTTTTACCTGGCTGTCTTCACCGGCACCGGTATATTTTGTAACGAGATCCAGCGAGGTTGCGGGAACATACAGGACATCCTTATCCCGGTAGTTTATCTTTATATAGTCTTTTTCGCCGCCTTCGGCAGCCATTTTTACGATCCCGTCGAATCTTCCTATCCCGTAGTTTTCGTGAACGACATAGTCTCCCGCACTGAGGTCGGTATATGCCTCTATCCTGACCCTGTCCTTCGGAAGCGCTTTCTTGGTCCCGGCTCTTCTTATATGTGAAGAGTTTCTTCGAATAAGCTGGCTATCCGTTAAAATGGCCAGTTTTATTCCGGGGTACTCTGTTCCCGAGGAAACGGACCCTGTCGTTATGATGCTCCTGCCGCTTTCGGGAAGCGCTTTCAGGGAACGGCTGACCGGTATATCGAGATCGCGGGCTGCAAAAAAACCTCTTAATGACTCCGCGCGTCTTTCATCGGCAGTAAGAATAACTGTGCCGTAGCCCTGTTTCATATACGATTTGACATCATCTGCTGCCTGTTGGGCATTTCCGGCATATCCTGGAAGCTGACGGGCTGTGATTCCCATAAGCGTTTTGGGCGCTATGAGAGGATTTCCCGTCGTAAAGGAATCGGCCATATACAGAGGAAAATCCTCGGAAATATCTTTAAATACGCTCAAAGGCGCCGTTTTCTTTTCTTTTCCGCAATCCTTAATATAAGCTTTGGCAAAATCCCCGCATCTTTTGGGCTGGTCTATGAATACAACGGCGTTTTCCGGTATATAGCTGACTGCACATGCAAACGGAATATCATTTCTTGTATTGCCGCTTTTATCTTTCGGTGACTCTGAAGCAGGCAAAACGGTAAAACTCTCGGCCCGCTCTTTTCTTCTCTGGTCTGAGACGTCGAAAAAGCCCATGCTGTCTATCTCGTCGCCCCAGAATTCAAGCCTCAGGGGATCTTCGCTCCCTGGAGAAAAAATATCTAGGATGCCGCCTCTTCTTGCAAACTGTCCGCTTCCCTCGACCATATCCGTTTTTGTATAGCCGCCGGTATAGAGAAGCTCCTCAAGTTCCTCAGGAGAAAAACTCCCGCCTTCTTCAAGCACCGCAACAGAATTTTCAAGCTCATACTGCGGGATACATTTCTGTATCAGCCCTGCTGAAGAAGCTACCGTTATATTGCATTGCCTGTTTAAAAGCGCCCAGAATGTCTCTATCCTGTTTCTTTCGCTTTCCCTTGAAACGGCTTCCGCTTTGAAATCCGGTTCCTCGCGAAGCCCCAGCACCGGAGCAGGAATACCGAGAAACGCGCTCAGATCTCCTGAAAAGCTTTCGGCTGTCGTGTCGTCCGGGCAAATGACGAACAGCGGTCTTTCTTCACCTCCGCTGTTCAGTGTTTCGTACAGTGCTGCCGCCAGATGTACCCTGTTTATATGCGAAAGCCCCGAAACGAGCGCGGGAAGCCCCCCTCTCTCTACAAGAGAGGGGAGCTCCTCAATTTCTTTGTTTTTAAGTATCGATAATACTAAAGCTTCGCTGTTCACACTTTACTCTTCACTTGCAAGGCTTTGCGCTTCGCACAGTTTTGCATAAACTCCGTTTTTTTGCATGAGCTCCTCATGCGTACCCGTCTCGGTTATTCGCTCACCTTCGACCACAGCTATTACATCTGCGTTTCTGATCGTGGAAAGTCTGTGGGCAACCGTTATCGTCGTTCTTCCGACCGAGAGTTCATCAAGGCTTTTCTGGATTTTCTGCTCCGTAACGGTATCGAGCGCCGATGTCGCCTCATCGAGGATCAGGATCTTTGGATTTTTCAGAAACACTCTGGCAATGGATATTCTCTGTTTCTGTCCGCCGGAGAGCATGACGCCTCTTTCGCCTATATATGAATCGTATCCGTCCGGAAATTCCATGATCTCGCTGTGGATCTCGGCTCTGACTGCCGCCCGGACGATCTCCTCGTCTGTCGCGTCCGGTCTTCCGTATCTTATGTTTTCCCTTATCGTTCCGGCAAACATAAACACATCCTGCTGTATCATTCCGATATTGCGCCGCAGGGAATTCTGCGTAAGTTCTCTTACGTCATGTCCGTCGACCTTCACCGAGCCGGAGCTGACATCGTAAAATCTCGGGATCAGCTGGCAGAATGTCGTCTTGCCGCCGCCGGAGGGTCCGACGAGAGCAAATTTCTGCCCCGGCTTTATGCTGATGTTTATATCGGTTAAGACCGGTATGCCGTTCGAATAGGAAAAGCACACATTTTCAAAGCTTACTTCACCCTTTGCGCTTTGAAGCTCCTGAGCATCTTCGGCGTCTTTTATGCCCGGTTCGGTTCTCATGATCTCCAGAAATCTCGTAAATCCTGCCGTTCCGTCCATATACTGCTCGGCGAACTGGGCAAGCTTTCGGGCGGGAGAGGAAAAAGTCGACACATAGAGCGAAAAGGTCAGAAGCGAAATATAATCCATCTTTCCGGCCATGATTAGCGCGCCTCCGACAGTTATGACAATAACCTGAAGGATCCCGAGCGTAAAGTCCATTCCGCTGTTGAAAAGGCCCATTGCCTTATAATACTCGACCTTGGCGGTTTTAAATATTCCGTTTGCCGTATCGAACTTCTTGGTCTCCTCTTCTTCGTTTGAAAAGGCCTTGGCTGTACGTATTCCGGAGATCCCGCTCTCTATGGTCGAATACATCTCCGCCGTCTTCCGCTTGACCTCGATATTGGCATTTTTCATCCTTATCCTCTGGGAAAGCGCAAACCAGAAAAGAAGCGGTATGACTGCGGCAAGAACAAGAGCCAGGCGCCACTCTATGAAAAACATGACGACCAGAGCCCCTATTATGGTTATCCCGCAAATGAGGACATTTTCAGGCCCGTGGTGGGCAAGCTCCGTTATGGAAAAAAGATCCGTGGTCGCTCTTGAAAGCAGGGCTCCCGTCCTGTTCTTGTCATAAAAGCTGCAGCTCAATGTCTGCAGATGGGTGAAGATATCCCGCCTCATCTCCGCTTCGACTAGAACTCCCATTTTGTGCCCGAGGATCGTAACGATATAATATAAAAATGCCTTGATAAGATAAGCGCAGACAGCGATCGCCATGACTGCAAAGAATGCCCTGTACATCTTCTCCGGAAGGAAAGTGGTCATGGACTTTCTGGATATTATAGGAAAGACAAGGTCTATGACTGAGGCAAAAAAAGCGCAGAACATGTCTATGGCGAAGAGTTTTTTCTGCTTCGCCACATAAGACATGAATATTCTGAATGCGCTCTGGGTAAAATCAGTCTTCATACTGCCTTTTCCCGGGCTTCGACGGCGAGCGCGTCACAGCGGTTGTTGTATTCGTTCTCGGAATGCCCCTTTACCCAGTGATAAGTCATTTCATGGGCAGAAACGAGATCAAGGAGCTTTTCCCAGAGATCCGGATTCAAAGCCGGTTTTTTGTCCGCCCTCTTCCAGCCTTTTTTTCTCCAGCTCTCTGCCCAGCCCTGAGAAAGAGCGTCGATCACGTATTTTGAATCCGAATAAAGCTCCACCTCACAGCTCTCCTTTAACAGTTCCAGAGCCGAGATGACTGCAGTGAGCTCCATACGGTTGTTCGTTGTCATCTTCTCTCCGCCGGAGATCTCTTTTTCGGTATCTTTATACCTCAGTATCGCTCCCCAGCCTCCGGGCCCGGGGTTTCCGCTGCAGGCGCCGTCAGTGTAAATAATGACCTTTTTCATTCTTTCTTCCGGAACCGGCTCAGGCCTCTGCTTCTGCGTCGTTTTGAGCTTCTTCTTCGTCAGGGCTGTCTTCCTTCTCGGTCTTTGTTATAGAGATGACCTTAACGCCCTCATCCATTCGCATAAGGATAACGCCCTGACTGGCTCTGCCGTATACCGGGATCTTGGACGCTTCAAGCCTTATTATCAGTCCGTTATCGGCAATAAGGAGCAGATCATCGTCTCCTGATATGATCTCCATGGACACGATCTTGCCGGTCTTTTCGGTGCAGAGATGTGCTCTGTTGCCGTAGCCGCCTCTGCCCTGGGCCTTCCATTCGTCCAGAGAGGTTCTCTTTCCAAAGCCTTTTTCCGTGACCGTGAGAATGCTGTCGCCTTCCGAAAGTGCTCCTGCCCCGACCACATAGTCGCCTTCTCTGAGCCTTATTCCTCTGACGCCGGCTGCGTTTCTTCCCATCGCTCTCGCGTCCGTTTCATTTATACAGATTCCGGCTCCGTCGTGTGTGGCTATGAATATCTCGTCATTTCCGCTTGTGGGAATGACAGCTATCAGCTCATCGCCTTCATCGAGCGTAATGGCGCGTATCCCTGTTTTTCTTATATTGCCTATAGCTGACTGGGCAAGCCTCTTGACGGTTCCTTTTCTGGTGACAAAGAACAGATACGCGTCCTCATCGGCACTCCTGCCCTTTATCATGGCGCTAACTTTTTCGGAGGTCTCCTCGCTGTTGTCGATATTTATAAGGTTTACTATATTGCTGCCTCTGGCCTGTCTTCCGGCCTCTGGAACCGAATATCCCTTCTTCACATAGGCTCTGCCCTCCGTGGTAAAGAAGATGATGTTGTCATGGGTCGATGCGGTGAAGACCGTTTTTACAAAGTCTTCCTCCCTTGTAGACATCGCCTTGATGCCTTTGCCTCCGCGGCCCTGAGCTCTGTACTCGCTCAGAGGCAGGCGCTTGATATAACCGTTGTTTGTGAGAGTATAGACACAGGTCTTCTCCTCTATGAGATCCTCTATGTCTATCTCGTCCTCAACATCCTGGATCTCGGTGAGTCGCGCGTCGCCGTATTTGTCACGCAAAGCGGTGAGTTCGTCTTTTAATACAGACTTGATCCTGTTTTCGTCCGCGAGAAGTTCCCTGTAGTATTCTATCCTTTCCTCAAGCTCCTTTGCCTCAGCAAGCAGCTTTTCCCGGTTCAGTTTCTGAAGCTGGATAAGCCTCATGTCGCAGATAGCCTGTGCCTGAACATCGCTCAGTGAAAATCTCGCCATCAGATTTGCTTTGGCATCATCGTAAGAGTTCCTGATTATTCTGATGACTTCGTCTATATTATCCTGGGCGATAATGAGCCCTGCCAGAAGATGTGCTCTCTCTTCAGCTTTCCTGAGATCGAATTTCGTCCTGCGGACTATTATATCCTCCTGGAAGCCGAGATATTCATCCAGCGCATGACGGAGCGAGAGTATCTTGGGCTGGCTCTGATTGTTGACCAGTGCCAGCATATTTATACTGAAACTGCTCTGAAGAGCGGTCTGGGACAGCAGTCTGTTCAGAACTACCTGCGGGTTTGCGTCTCTCTTGAGCTCAATAACGATACGCATACCGTTTCTGTCGGTCTCGTCGCGAAGATCCGAGATGCCTTCAAGTCTCTTTTCGTTTACCTGATCCGCAATATTCTTTATAAGCTGGCGCTTGTTGACCTGGTAGGGGAGCTCGTTGACTATTATTCTGGTTCTGCCGTTCGCGTATTCCTCAAACTCCGTTCTGGCCCTGACAATTACCTTGCCTCTGCCGGTGGCGTATGCCTGCCTGATCCCGCTTCTGCCCATGATTATGCCTTTTGTCGGAAAATCAGGGCCTTTGACGTGCTGCATGAGATCGTTCAGTGTCGCGTCCGGATTATCAAGTATGCATATACAGGCGTTTATAACTTCCGTTAGGTTATGAGGCGGGATATTGGTGGCCATTCCGACGGCGATTCCGCTCGAGCCGTTGCAGAGCAGGTTTGGAAATCTCGAAGGAAGGACTCTGGGCTCTTTTCGGGACTCGTCAAAGTTCGGATCCCAGTCTACCGTCTCTTTGCCAATGTCTCTGAGCATCTCGTCAGAGATCTTTGACAGCCTCGCCTCCGTATAACGGTAGGCCGCGGGAGGGTCTCCGTCGACGGAACCGAAGTTTCCGTGCCCGTCTATGAGCATATAGCGCATGGAAAAGTTCTGCGCCATACGAACCATCGCGTCGTATACGCTGGCGTCTCCGTGCGGATGATAGCGGCCAAGAACGTCGCCGACGCAGGTCGCGGACTTCTTAAAGGGTTTGTCCGCTGTAAGGCCGTCCTCATAGAGCGTATAGAGTATGCGCCTGTGAACAGGCTTCAGTCCGTCTCTGGCGTCGGGAAGCGCTCTTCCGACTATTACGCTCATCGCGTAGTCTATATAGCTTTTCTGCATTTCTCCGACCAGGTCGGATTCGGTAATGACCTGATTGGGAAACAATATATCCTCGGGCTTATAGTCTCTTTTATGCTGTGCCATTTGTTTAAGCTCCAATTATATTAAATATCCAGATTAACGACATACTTTGCGTTCTGCTCTATCCACTCGCGTCTCGGATCCACTTCCTCGCCCATCAGAAGGGTGAATATCTGGTCCGCGGCTACGGCGTCCTCGAGCGTTATTCTCCTTAACGATCTCTTTTCCGGATCCATGGTCGTCTCCCACAGCTCATGCGGATCCATCTCGCCGAGGCCCTTGAAGCGGGAGATATCTACCTTCGCATCGGGGTTGTCACCTCTCAACTCGGCAGAGACAGCATCTCTCTCTTCATCCGAATAGGCAACTCTTTGGGTTTTTCCCCTTATAAGCTTATACAGCGGCGGAACTGCGGAATATACATAGCCTTTTTCTATCAGAGGTCTCATATAGCGGAAGAAGAAGGTCAGAAGCAGTGTCCTTATATGGGAGCCGTCCACATCGGCATCCGCCATGATGATTATCTTGTGATATCTGAGCTTGTCTATATTGAATTCTTCTCCGATTCCGCAGCCCAGAGCTACTATCATCGGACTCAGCTTGTCATTGCCGTATATTTTGTCCGCTCTTGCTTTCTCAACATTGAGCATTTTGCCCCACATGGCGAGAATAGCCTGGAATCTCGAATCCCTGCCCTGGATCGCCGAACCGGCGGCGCTGTCGCCCTCGACTATATATATTTCGCAGAGTGAAGGGTCTTTTTCATTGCAGTCCTGGAGCTTTTCGGGCATCTGTCCGCTCTCAAGCCCCGTTTTGCGGCGAACTGTCTCTCTCGCTTTTCTGGCGGCTTCTCTCGCCCTGGAGGCCGTGAGGGTCTTGTCCATGATAAGCTTTGCTACAGTCGGATTTTCCTCGAGAAACTGCGCGAATCTGTCAGCAACGACGCTGTCCACGAGCGATCTCATCTCGGCATTTCCAAGCTTTGCCTTTGTCTGTCCTTCAAACTGGGGCTCCGTGAGCTTTACGGAAATAACTGCCGTGAGACCCTCCCTGCAGTCTTCTCCGGAGAGCTTTTCTTCGCCCTTCAGATAACCGTTTTTAACTCCGTAGGCGTTGATCACCCTTGTCAGAGCCGTCTTGAAGCCGGTTTCGTGCATTCCTCCTTCAGGAGTGTGGATATTGTTTGCAAACGAGACCAGGATCTCATTGTAGCTGTCGTTATACTGCATGGCGATCTCTGCGACTGAATCGCTTCTTACATCTTTCATGTATATAACGCCGTTGTGCAGCGGGGTCTTGTTTCTGTTTATATACTCCACAAATTCCCTGATGCCGCCCTCATAGCACATCTCATCGTACTGTTCCTTGCCCGGCCTCAGATCTCTGGTGGATATCTTTAATCCTGCATTCAAAAACGCCTGCTCCCTCATTCTTGTATGAAGGATATCGTAGTCGTATACGGTGTCGTCGAACATCTCTCCGTCCGGTTTGAATCTGACGACGGTTCCTGTCCTGTCGGTTTCTCCGATTACCTTTATATGCTCGGTAATATCTCCGCGGGAGAACTTCATCTCATATATTTTCCCGTCTTTGTGCACCTGGACCTCGAGCCACTCGGAAAGCGCGTTTACAACACTGGCGCCGACGCCGTGAAGGCCGCCCGACACCTTGTATCCGCCGTTTCCGAATTTTCCGCCCGCGTGCAAAACGGTAAAGACGACCTCCAGCGCGGATTTTCCCGTCTGTGCCTGGATATCCACGGGGATTCCGCGCCCGTTATCGCTCACCCTGATTATATCTCCGTCTTCTATTTCAACCTCTATTGTGTCACAGTAGCCTGCCAGCGCCTCGTCTATGGAGTTGTCAACTATCTCGTATACGAGATGGTGCAGACCCGATGAAGAGGTCGACCCGATATACATTCCCGGACGTTTTCTTACAGCCTCCAAGCCTTCCAGCACCTGGATCTGCGAAGCGTCATATTCCTGTGTTACTTTTTCTGTAAGTTCTGCCATGTTTCCTTCTCCTGGTCAAACCGCACGCAGTACGGTCTTTGTATTGCTCTGGCACAGGATAACTTCCGTGCCTTTATTTTCATTGCATAATACGAATGTCTTTGGGATATCCTCCGCGGCATTCACTACTTCTCCTCTTGATTCGGAGGCTCTCAAAAAGCCGCGCGTTATATAGGATTGTGAGGTGATGTCAAGATCGAATACACCGACTATATCTTTTTCATCCCTGAATGTATTGCTTCCAAGTCTTATGATCATTTTTTACTTTATCCTGCCGCCGCTTACAAAGATAACCTTACCGCCAGTCCTGCCAGATATGTTTTCGTCCTCACAGCAGGTAATGAGTGTCTGACCTCCTCCGAGTCTGTTCAGGACAAATTCCTGCCTTTTTGCGTCAAGCTCGGACAGAACATCGTCCAGCAATAAAACAGGATATTCTCCGGTTTCCGCTTTAAGTATCTCTCTTTCCGCAAGCTTTACGGAAAGCGCCGCTGTTCTTGTCTGTCCCTGCGACGCGTAGCTTTTGGCGTTTTTCCCGTTTACGGTAAATTCAAGATCATCCTTGTGTGCACCCGTCAGGACCTGTCCGCTGTCTATTTCGTTCTGTCTGTGTCTCTCCTGATGTTCAAGGATCTCATAATAGATATCCTTCACTCCGGCCAGGGGGTCCGATACTGTACTCATCGTTTTGTACTCGATATTGAGTTCTTCCGTTCCGGAGGAGAAATCTCTGTGCACGGGAGCCGCCGCTTCATTCAGTCTCTTGGTATATGCTGCCCTGTATCTCACCAGATATGCAGAGGTCCTGCAGAGTCCTTCCGAAAACTCATCCAGAGTCTCAAGAAGGGAAGGCTTTTCTCTCCAGTCTTTCAGTATTCTCGTCTTATTCTCATAGAGTTTGTTGAACTGAGAGAGATACGACGCGTATTGCGGCTTGATCTGGGATATCGCGTTATCAAGGAGTTTTCTTCTCCCCGCAGCCCCTTCTTTTATGATATTCAGATCCTCCGGGCAGAACAAAACAACATTCAGAGTTTCGCAAAGCTCTGAAGCTGTTTTTTTTACCCCGTTAACAACAATCCTTTTCGGTTTTCCTGAAACAATATCTATTGATATGTTTTGCTGTCTTCCGTGGCTCTCTATATCCGCGAGAATATTTGCAGATGAATAGTCAAATCCCAGAAGTTCCCTGTCAAAACGGGTCCTGAAGCTTTTTCCTGTTGAGAGAAGACATACCGCTTCCAGAAGGTTGGTTTTTCCCTGGGCGTTTTCCCCGCAGATAACGTTCGTCTCTCCCGAAAACTCAGCCGTTTCCCATCCGTAATTGCGAAATCCGTTTAATGCAAGTTTTTTTATCTTCATGAATTACCCGACCGAGACCGTTTTTCCCAGATATTCTATCTCGTCTCCCGGCCTTATTTTCTTTCCCCGCATAGTACAGACTTCGCCGTTTACTTTTACTTTTCCGCCAATTATCTCCTGCTTTGCTTCTCCGCCGGAGGAACAAAGAGCTGCATATTTTAAAAGAGCTTCAAGTTTTATATATTCTGTTTCTATTTTTATTTTTTCCATTACGCGTGCAGCCTTACGGGAAGGACCATATAAGTGAATTTTTCTTCTCCTTCAGCCGGAACTATCACACAGGGAGAGGATGCCGTATTCACACAGAGCTTTATTTCTTCGCCTTCTGCAGCTTTTAAAGCATCCTTTAAGTATCTGTCATTAAAACCGATAAGCAGGTCCTCGCCGTTGCCCTCGCAAATACAGACATCTTCTGCCTTTCCGATCGGTGTCACACAGTTGCAACTGATCATTCCGTCTCCGAATATGACCCTCACAGGAGTTTTGTTTTTCTCATCAACAATAAGGGAGACTCTGTCGACTGTAGACAAAAAGTCGCTTCTAGAGATTTTGATTTCGTATTTGAATGAAGCGGGAATTGCTTTTTTGTAGTTTAAAAAATCTCCTTCGAGCCTTCTCGTTATAACTACAGTATCTCCTATCTTAAACTCGATATGCTTGTCACCGACCGAGATTTCAACTTCATCTGAAGTATCTCCGCAAATTCTCTCTATATCCGCAAGCGCGCTTCCCGGAACTATGAATGTGCAGTTCTCCATAGCAGCTTCTTCCGGAATTTCGGTCCTCTTGGCAAGACGATATCCGTCGACTGAAACTAAAGTCAGTTTTCCGTCCTCTATCTCAAACAGAGTTCCTGTATATACGGGTCTGACATCTGTCTCCGCGATTGCAAATATTGTATCATTTATCATGCTCTTCAGTATTTTCTGAGGAAGAGACAGTTTATTCAATCCTTCAACTTTCTGTATTTCAGGATATTCTGCGCTTTCAATGCCTATTATGTCGTATTTGCTTCTTCCGCATTTGACGGAGACTTTGCAGTCTTCCTCACATTCAAAAGAAACGATTCCGTCAGGAAGGCGTCTCAACATCTCATTTAAAAATCTTGCCTCTATTACAACTGAACCCGCTCTTTCCACATCTGCTGCAAAATTGGTAAATATGCCTTTTTTAAGGTCATATCCGGTTACCGTCACACCGGCTCCGGCACTGATCAAAAGTCCCTCCAGAGCGGGGATAGGGCTTTTTGACGCTGCAGCTCTGGATGCAGTCTGACATGCATTCTGTATGAGGTACTTCTCGCATTTGAATTTCATTTTTGTTTCTCCCGTATATAAATAATTATTTTTTATTCAGAAGTATTAAGCAGTAGGGATTACTTTTGTTGAAAAGCTTTTCAATTCATTGGTACACAAGAAATTTTCTTTGTAGAAGAAATGTTTGAGTTTTTACATATTTCCACACAAAAAAATCAGATTTTAATTTTCAACACAATATAAACAAACAATAAACAGGGAAAATGTTGAAATTATTCCGGGGAGTTTATATTTGCTGTTATATCCCTTATTATATTCATGAGTTCAGTGTCTTTTCTGCTCATATCCTCCACATTTCTTATGGAAGTGAGGACAGTTGCGTGGTTTCTTCCTGAAAACTCTTTTCCTATATCCTGAAGAGAAAGATTTGTAAGTGTCCTGATAAGATACATGGATATCTGTCTCGGCTGGGAGCACTTTTTGCTCTGATTCTTGCCGATAAGGTCTTCCTCACTCACGTTGAAGAATTTCGCCGTCTCCTGAATTATTTTCTTCGGCTGGGGTATATAATCCTCGTTCTTTATGACGTCTGCTATGGCGCGTTTCACGGCCTCCAGATCGATTTCCGTGTTCAGTATGGCCTTATATGCCGTGAGCTTCTTAATGACCCCTTCCAGCTGCCTGATGTTGGCCTTGACGTTTTCGGCAATGTAATTTACGGCTTCTTCGGAAATGATAAGGCCGAACTGGGCTGCCTTGTTTTTTATTATTGCGACTCTTGTCTCATAATCGGGCGGCTCAATATCCGCGAGAAGGCCTCCTTCAAAGCGTGTCCTGAGACGGTCGTCGAGAGCGGCCATATCTTTCGGGGGTCTGTCGGATGTAATGACTATCTGATGTCCGGCTTCATAAATGTTGTTGAAGGTATGGAAAAATTCCTCCTGGGTCTGGGGCTTTCCCGCAATGAACTGTATATCGTCTATCAGAAACAGATCGGCGTTTCTGTATTTTGTTCTGAAATCCTCAGCAGTCCCTTCTCTTATCGATTTGATGAGCTCGTTTGTAAACTGGTCGCCCTTTATATAGACAATTTTTTTATTGGGATATCTGTCGTGTATCGTGGCCCCAATGGAGAGCAGAAGATGGGTCTTTCCGAGACCGGAATTGCCGTATATAAGAAGGGGATTGTATGTAATGTCGTCGTTGTTGGCGACAGCTTCAGCAGCCGCGTGAGCAAATTTGTTCGAGGGACCTACGACGAATCTGTCAAATGTGTATCCGGCTATCTCGGGAAGTTCATTGTCCCTTCTTTTCTGGTCGGTGTATGCACGCATCTCGGCTTCAGAACACAGAATGACGACCTCAAATTCCGTCGAAAACAGGTTATAGAGAGCTTTTTTGATCTGGGGCAGAAATCTCTCGTTCAATATTCCCTTCTTGAACTCGCTTGGAGTGTGCAGAACGAGCTTGCAGTCGTCCAGTTCGACCGGGGTACAGTCCAGAAACCAGGTGTTGATCGTGGTGGGGGAGAGTTCTTCGGAAAGGATCTTTATTATCTCGGACCAAATATCATTAAGAGAGTTCATTTTTTCACCTTCAAACGGGCAGAATTAAACAATTAATAATACCACAAACCCGCCTGATAATCAACAGTATTTTATATTTATAATATAGTAGATAAATTGAAATAAAAAACAATAAAAATACCCCGGAAAAAACCGGGGTATTTCGAAGTAAAGGGATCTTATTTTTTCGGAACCAGGACTTCTTTTCCTCCCATATACGGGCGGAGGACCTCGGGAATCGTAACAGACCCGTCTTCCTGCAGATGATTCTCCAGAAATGCTATGAGCATTCTCGGGGGCGCAACTACGGTGTTGTTCAGCGTATGAGGCAGATACATCTTTCCGTCCTCGCCTTTTATGCGCATTTTGAGCCTTCGCGCCTGCGCGTCTCCCAGATTTGAGCAGGAGCATACTTCAAAGTATTTCTGCTGTCTCGGGGACCATGCCTCTATATCACAGGATTTGACCTTCAGGTCTGCCAGGTCTCCGGAGCAGCACTCGAGCTGCCTCACCGGGATCTCCATGCTCCTGAAAAGCTCGACGCTGAAGCGCCACATCTTTTCATACCAGGCCATGGAATCCTCCGGTCTGCAGATGACGATCATCTCCTGCTTTTCAAACTGGTGTATACGGTATACGCCTCTCTCTTCTATCCCGTGGGCACCCTTTTCCTTTCTGAAGCAGGGAGAATATGAGGTCAGTGTGAGGGGAAGCCGGTCCTCGGATATGATCTGGTCTATAAACCTTCCTATCATGGAATGCTCGGAGGTGCCGATCAGATAGAGATCTTCCCCCTCTATCTTGTACATCATCGCGTCCATTTCGGTCTGGCTCATGACTCCCTCGACGACATTGCCGTGTATCATGAATGGGGGTATACAGTAAGTGAAGCCCTTGTCTATCATAAAATCCCTGGCATAGGCCAGAACGGCGCTGTGAAGTCTCGCGATGTCTCCGGTCAGGTAATAGAAGCCGTTGCCCGAGACTCTGCCTGCAGCGTCCATGTCTATTCCGTCGAGAGATTCCATTATCTCCGTGTGGTAGGGGATCTCGAAACCGGGAACGGAGGGCTCTCCGAATCTCTGTACCTCGACGTTGCAGCTGTCGTCGGGCCCGATGGGGACGGAGGGGTCTATCATATTTGGGATCTGCAGCATTATTCTGCGGATCTTTTCCGCAAGCTCGGTCTCCAGAGCTTCAAGGCCTTCAAGCCGTTCATTTATGGCGACGACATCGGCTTTCACCTTCTCGGCTTCATCCTTTTTGGAGGGGTCCTTTTTCGACTGGCCCATCAAAATGCCGATCTGCTTAGAAAGGCTGTTGCGCTTTGAGCGGAGCTCGCTGGCTTCGGTTATGGCTGCCCTGTTCTGCGCGTCCAGCGCTATGACCTCATCCACAAGAGGCAGCTTTGCATCCTGGAACTTCTTTTTAATGTTTTCCTTTACCGCGTCCGGGTTCTCGCGAATAAATCTGATGTCTAACATTTGTTTATTATCTCCCTGTAATCAGTTTAGAGCTTTCCTATTTTTTTAAGTTCTTCGATAAGTGCTTCTCTGTCGTCCGGGCCGTAAAAAGTAAGTTCTATCTTTCCGGTCTTTTTTCCGTCATACAATACGACTTTTCTTCCGAGAATATCACTCAAGGCGTCTGAAACATATTTGGCATAATCAGGTGAATCGTTTTTGGTATCTGTCTCTTTTTCTTTTGCGGGTTTTAAGGTCTCGGCCGCCATTTTTTCCGCGTGTCTTACGGAATATCCTTTATTTATAATGGCGTTTGCAAGCTCCTGCTGTTTTTTCACGTCCTTGACAGGAAGAAGAGCTCTGGCGTGTCCCGCGCTGAGCTGTCCTTTTTCGACAAGCTCCGAGATCTCCGAAGAGAGCGAGAGAAGTCTGATGGCGTTCGTTATCGCGGGCCTGGACCTTCCGATACGCTTTGCTACCTCGTCCTGGGTCATCCCGTATTCTTCTATAAGACTTTTGTATCCCTTGGCCTCTTCAATGGGATTTAAGTCCTCACGCTGGAGATTTTCGACCAACGCGAGCTCGCTTGCCAGCCGGTCATCTGCCTCGATGATCCGGACAGGAACTTCCTTGAGCCCCGCCAGACGGGCTGCTCGCCATCTTCTCTCTCCCGCTATGATCTCATAGAAACCGTCGTCCATCGAACGGACTGTTATGGGAGTTATTATCCCGTACAGTTTTATGGACTCGGAGAGCGTATTCAGAGATTCATCACTGAAATAGACCCTCGGCTGGGTCGCGCGCGGAGAGACCTTGTCTATCGGAAGCATAAGATCGCTTGTCTGGTTCTCCTGCTCATATACATCTTCTCCGAAAAGGGCTCCGAGACCGGTACCGAGGCCTCTTTTTTCATTTTTTGCCATTATTTTGCTCCTTCACACCGTTTGACGACTTCTTTTGCCAGAGCCCTGTATGCCCGGCTTCCCTTGCCTATCCGGTCGTATATAACTCCGGGCTCTCCGTGGCTCGGTGCCTCGGAGAGGCGTACGCTCCTCGGTATGACCGTCTTGTAGACCTTATCGCCAAAATAGTTTTTGATCTCATATGCCACCTGATTTGTCAGGTTCGTCCTCGGATCGAACATCGTGAGGACTATCCCCTCCACTTCAAGGCGTTTGTTCAGGTATTTGTTGCACATCTTTATGCTGTTTACAAGATCCGTTATCCCTTCGAGTGCGTAATACTCGCACTGCATCGGAATGATAACGCTGTCCGCGCAGGTAAGCGCGTTGACGGTGAGCAGCTCAAGGCTCGGCGGACAGTCAAGGAAAATATAATCGTAGTCCATATAGAGCTTTAAAAGCGCGTCCTTAAGGACAAACTCCCGCTTCTCGCGATTAGCGAGCTCAAGCCCTGCAGCAGCGAGATCTCTTCCCGCGGGGATGACATCTCCGTGCTTAGTCTTTACGACACAGCTTCGGATCTCCTCTCCGGAGACGAGGACATCATAGAGATTGGGCCTCCTGTTTTTATCGATGCCCATTCCGCTTCCCGCGTTGCCTTGAGGGTCACAGTCAGCCAGAAGCGTCTTTTTCCCGAGATCGCTCACAGACGCGCACAGGTTCACAGCCGTGGTCGTCTTGCCGACCCCGCCCTTTTGGTTGGCCACCGCAATTATCTTCGCCATACGCGCCTCCTTAATAAAAACAAATAATTATACCAATAATATATACTATTTTCAATGTTAAAATGTTTCACGTGAAACGTATATTTTAAAAACGCTTTTGGTTTCACGTGAAACATCGAAAAAAGTTCTTGCTTTTCAATGCTTTGTTTGCTATAATCTCACAGCAAACTTGAGAAAAGGCATTATTTCCGAAAAGGAGGTGGCAACAAGATGGCGAATATAAAATCTTCTGCAAAGAGGGATCTCAAATCCAAGCAGCAGAGAGCAGACAACAGAGCCGACATGACCGAGCTCAAGACAAAGATCAAGAAGTTTGATGCAGCAGTCGCGGAAGGCAATAAGGAAGCAGCTGCTGATGCATATAAAACGGCAGTCAAGGCTGTAGACAAAGCGGCGGGAACGAACCTTATCCACAAGAACAACGCAGCCCACAAGAAATCCGCAATGGCAAAAAAACTGAACGGAGTTCAGGAGTAATATTATCGAATTATAATGGGGACGGAGCCTGCCGTCCCCATTATTTCAGGTTGAAATCCCTTGTTAATAATGCTACAATGTTCCAGGCGTGACCTTAAATAAAAAAACAAATTTATATATGGAGATGAAAGAATGAAAAGAGCCTTCAAAAGCATGGACGGCAACAACGCTGCCGCTCATGTATCCTACGCGTTTACCGAAGTAGCCGCTATCTACCCTATCACTCCTTCGAGCCCGATGGCAGACTTTGTCGACCAGTGGTCTGCTCAGGGCAGAAAGAACCTTTTCGGCAGCACCGTCAAGGTTCAGGAGATGCAGGCAGAGTCCGGCGCGGCGGGCGCAGTGCACGGATCTCTTAACGCCGGTGCTCTGACGACGACCTACACGGCGTCACAGGGCCTGCTTCTGATGATCCCGAATATGTACAAGATCGCGGGCGAGCTTCTCCCTGCAGTCTTCCACGTATCCGCCCGTGCCCTTGCAAGCCACACGCTTTCCATTTTCGGCGACCACAGCGACGTTATGGCCTGCCGTCAGACGGGCTTCGCGATGCTCTGCGAGAGCAACGTCCAGGAGATCATGGACCTCTCCCCGGTCGCACACCTCGCGGCCATCAAGGGCAGAGTCCCCTTCCTGAACTTCTTCGACGGCTTCAGGACCTCCCACGAGATCCAGAAGGTCGAGGTCTGGGACTACGAGGACCTCAAGGACATGGTCGATATGGACGCTGTCGAGGCCTTCAGAGCGAGAGCCCTGAATCCGAACCACCCGACAATGCGCGGCTCCCACGAGAACGGAGACATCTTCTTCCAGAACAGAGAAGCCTCGAACCCGTACTATGAAGCGGTTCCCGGCATCGTTGAAGAGTACATGGGCAAGATCAACGAGAAGCTCGGAACGGACTACAAGCTCTTCAACTACTACGGAGCACCTGACGCGGAGCGCGTCATCGTCGCAATGGGCTCCATCTGCGACGTGGCTGAAGAAGTCATCGACTACCTGACAGCCAGAGGCGAGAAAGTCGGCCTTGTCAAGGTCAGACTGTTCAGGCCCTTCTGCCCGGACAAACTCATAGAAGCCATTCCCGAGACAGCGAAATCGATCGCGGTCCTCGACCGCACGAAGGAGCCGGGCGCCCAGGGCGAACCGCTCTACCTCGACGTTGTCACTGCTCTCACGAACGCCGGAAAGAACATTAAGGTCATCGGCGGCCGCTACGGCCTGGGCTCCAAGGATACGCCTCCCGCTAGCGTCTTTGCCGTATACGACGAGCTGAAGAAAGCAGATCCGAAGCGCCAGTTCACAGTCGGCATCAACGACGACGTGACCCATATGTCCCTCGAGCTGCCCGACGCACCCTCCACCTCCGCTGAAGGCACGATCGAGTGCAAGTTCTGGGGTCTCGGCGGCGACGGAACCGTCGGCGCGAATAAGAACTCCATCAAGATCATCGGCGACCACACGGACAAATACGTTCAGGCTTACTTCCAGTACGACTCCAAGAAGACGGGCGGCGTCACGATCTCCCACCTGAGATTCGGCGACAAGCCCATCAAGAGCCCCTACTATATAAATAAGGCTGACTTCGTCGCCTGCCACGTTCCCTCCTACATTACGGGCGGCTTCCCGATAGTCCGCGACGTAAAGCCCGGCGGAACCTTCCTGATCAACTCCCAGTGGAGCTTTGAAGAGCTCGAGCACCACCTCGACGCCGCTTCCAAGCGCTACATCGCCAACAACGACATACAGCTCTACATGATCAACGCCATAGACCTGGCGCGCAAGATCGGTATGGGCAAGAGAACGAATACCATCCTCCAGTCCGCGTTCTTCACTCTCGCCAAGGTCCTCCCGCAGGAGACAGCCATCGGCTACATGAAGGATGCAGCTCTCCACAGCTACCTCAAGAAGGGCCAGGATGTGGTCGACATGAACTACGCGGCCATCGACGCCGGCGCAACAGCCTTCGAGAAGGTCAGTGTTCCCGAGAGCTGGAAGAACGCCGTCGATACGAAAGAGCCCGAAAAGCTCACCGGCCGCGAGAAGGTCGTCGAGCAGGTCAAGAAGATCCTCGTTCCCGTCGACAAGATGGACGGCGATTCGCTGCCTGTTTCCGCCTTCACGAACCACGCTGACGGAACCTTCGAGCTCGGCGCCGCGGCATACGAGAAGCGCGGCATCGCTGTCACGGTTCCCGAGTGGAACGCCGAGAAGTGCATACAGTGCAACCAGTGCGCCTTCGTCTGCCCGCACGCGACGATCCGCCCCTTTGCTCTCACAGAGGAAGAGGCAGCCGCCGCTCCCGAGGGAACAAAGATCGCAGAGATCAAGGCCGGCAAGGGCAAGGGCGTATACAAGTTCGCGATGGCCGTATCTCCTCTGGACTGCATGGGATGTGCAGTCTGCGTAGGCGAGTGCCCCGCGGGCGCGATCGAGATGAAGCCGCTTGAGAGCCAGCTCAGCGAGCAGCCCGTCTTCGATTACATGGTATCCTCCGTCTCCGAGAAGAAGGATATGTTCCAGGATACGAACGTCAAGTTCAGCCAGTTCGCACAGCCGTACCTCGAGTTCAGCGGATCCTGCGCCGGCTGCGCCGAGACTTCTTACGCGAGACTCGTGACCCAGCTCTTCGGCGATCACATGATGATCTCCAACGCGACAGGATGCTCCTCCATCTGGGGCGGCCCGGGAGCGACTTCCCCGTACACAGTCAATAAGGAAGGCAAAGGCCCCGCATGGGCAAACTCTCTGTTTGAAGACAACGCCGAGCACGGTCTCGGAATGTATCTCGGCCAAAAGAAGATCAGAGACGTTCTGAAAGAGAAGACAAACGCCCTCCTCGCGGTCGAATGGGCAGACGCGGACCTCAAGGCTGCAGCTCAGGCCTGGCTCGATACATATGACGACGGCAAGCTCAACCAGGAGCCCGCAAAAGCCTATATCAAGGCTCTTGAAGAGTCCGTCACCGAAGGCTGCGATTGCGATGCCTGCAAGCTCGCTCGCGAGATACTCAAAGAGAAATCCTATCTCAACAAGAAGTCCATGTGGATATTCGGCGGCGACGGCTGGGCCTACGATATAGGCTACGGCGGAGTCGACCATGTCCTGGCCTCCGGCGAGGATGTCAATGTGTTCGTATTCAACACGGAAGTCTACTCCAACACCGGCGGACAGGCCTCCAAGGCCTCCAATATCGGCCAGGTCGCTCAGTTCGCTTCCGCGGGCAAGGAGATCAAATCCAAGTCCCTGGCTGAGATGGCAATGACCTACGGCTATGTATACGTCGCCCAGATCGCAGAGGGCTCCAACAAGGTCCAGGCGCTCAAGGCGATAGCAGAAGCCGAAGCCCACAAAGGCCCCTCGCTCATCATCGCCTACTCGCCCTGCGAGATGCACTCCATCAAGGGCGGCATGACGAACTCCCAGAAAGAGATGAAGAAGGCAGTCGACTGCGGCTACTGGAACCTCTTCCGTTACAATCCGGATTCCGAGACCCCGTTCACACTCGACTCCAAGGAGCCGGCAGGCGGATATCAGGAATTCCTCGCGAACGAAGCCCGTTACTCGAGACTTACAAGAGAGTTCCCGGACAGAGCGACAGATCTCTTCGAGAAATCCGAGGAAAACGCGAAAGCCCGCTACGAACACCTCCTCAAACTCAAGGCCTTGTACGAATAAAAATTCATACCGCAAAATAATGACGGAGCCGCAAAAGCGGCTCCGTTTTTTGCAATATTTTTGTTAACATAATTTTACTGAATTTTTAGAAAAAAGAAGGGTTTGAAAGCTTGCAAAAACTTGACAGATGTTATATACTTCATTCTGTATTACTATAGCGGTAGTGCATCTTTGCGTGCCTTTTTTGGCAACCGGATGCAGCCATATTTTTCAGGTATCATAATATGTGTTCAATTCCTTCAAGGGGGGACAAAGATATGTTGAAAGAGACTAAACGGACACTGGCACTCGTGCTGGCGCTCATAATGATGTTCGGGACCTTCTCGGGCTCACTGGGCACGGCAGCGTATGCCGATGAGGCTGAACCTGAAGAACAGGTTCAGGTGGAGTATCCCGAATTCAGGCAGAGCGCCTTTATAGACTGGGAGTTCGATTCCGAGGCGGCGGATAGGGCCGAGCAGGGAGAGGACTTCGTCAATAAAGGGCTGCACCTGGCGCTCTCGGCTCCGGAGGGAGTATTCCCCGAAGGATCTGAGCTGAAGGTCGCGCTCAGGGATTACGCGGATGTAAACCTCTCCGTGTCAAAGGAACGCGAAGCGGGATACAACGTCAGGCAGAAATACTGCTTCCAGGTTGGCGTCTATGGAGCTGACGGCGAGACCTACATCAGCCCGGATACCAAAAACAACACGGTACCCGTGACTGTGACCATAGGCATAGACGAGCTTCCGGACAAGGCCGGATACAGTAAGGTCTCTCTCTACAGGACCTCATATGCCGACAAGAGAACGGACGTTCTGTTTTCCGGAAAAGAGCTTGAAGGCAACACGATAACGGCCGAGGCCTACGGGCTCGGATACTGGACTCTGGAGTTTGAGTATCTTCTCACCTACCGGCTTAAGACAGATGAAGAAGTCCTCCTTAAGGATATTTGCGATTACCACCACCTCTCGGGTACACCGTCGCAGGTGATATCCGGCGCGCCCGGGCTCTTTACCGTGACGCAGAACGAGGACGGGGATTATGTCGTAAAGGCTCTGAGCGCTTTCGGAGGAGCAGAGCTTGAGCTGTGGTACGACGGGGTGAAATACTCCGTAATGCTCGACGCTGTCCCCGGCGAAGCGGAAGCAGAAGAAGCTGAAGAAACGGAAGAAACCGAGGAAGAGGAAGTCGAAGAACTTGAGGAAGGTTACCATATCACATTTACGGCCACTGAAGGCGGCAAGGTAGCTTATGTTCCTCAGGACGGCGAAGAGGCTGTGCTTGAAGAGAGCATTGACCAGACCATAGCGGAGATCGCCGACCTTAAGGATATCGAAGCGGTGGCCGATGAAGGCTATGTCTTCAAGGGCTGGATGTATAAAGGCGAAAAATTCCATGAGGGAGAAACTTTCACTTGGGCAAATGTCCCCATGCTCGAGGACTCCGGATTTGTCGCCGCGTTCGTAAGCACAGCATCTGCAGCCGAAGCTCTGGAGAAGGAGCTCAGCGAGGCGACCAAGAAAGTATATACAGCAACAACAGCCGGATATATAGTTACGGCGACTCTCGCTGATGCAGCCGCAGTTCCCGATAACGCGAGACTCACGGTTTCCCCCGTAACGGCGGAAAGCGACGCGAATTACGACACATATTTTGAAGCTCTCAACGCGAATGTTTCTGAGGGCGAAGAATACACAAACGACAACACCGTACTTCTCGATATCAAATTCGTATACGATGTGACGAAGGAAGACGGTTCTGTTGAGACGGTAGAGTTCGAACCTGCTGAGGGAACGGTCGACGTTAAGATCACGATCAGGGATCCGCAGCTCGGCGCAGCCTCGGAAGCTGAGAACGCGCCTCAGATAGAGGTAGCCCATATCGCGCTTAAGGATCATGTAAAATCCCCCTTCGAGAGCAAGGTTTTTGAAAACGATATAAATGAAGAGCTCGCGGCCAAGTTCTCCGAGTTCATGTATGAGTTCGGCTTTATGGCAGGTTCCGCGGGATTCAGCGTGGACGATTTTGCTGTCGATTTCTTAAAGGACGCTGACGTGAACCTCGGAAGCCTGTACAGCACCGTCGAGTTCTCGCTCGATTCCTTCTCGATCGTCGCGGTCAAGACCATGACCGATAACGAAGATGGAACATATACTCTGTCGCTCGAGGTGAGCTCGTCAAGCGAAACCTCGTCGCATAAGACCAAGGCCGATGTCATTATCGTTTTTGACAGATCCGGAAGCATGGATTCGAATACCGGCGGTTATGGAAGCCCCACCAGAATGGAGGTTGCACAAGACGCTACAAACAGTCTGATCGACACACTGCTTGCAGCCAACGGAGGCAACAATGACGATGACATGGTCCAGATCGCGCTTGTGTCATTTGCAACGCATGCTACACGAGATGTAAATCTCACAACCAGCGGGACTGCCTTAAAAAATGCTGTTAACGGTATGGATCCGGAAGGCGGAACAAACTGGGAGCAGGGACTGCAGTATGCGGCGAATATTACGACCAGAACTAGCACGGAAGATGTGACTATCAATAAGTACGTTATATTCGTCTCGGACGGCAACCCGACATTCAGGCAATCCGCAAACGGATACACGCAAGACTGGAGCAGTTATTATCAGGCATACGGAACCGGACGAGATAGTGGGGCTGGCAGTGCTGCTAATATTACTCGCTGCTATAATGCTGCAACGGATGATGCCAGGGCGCTTGTTACCGCAGGTTTTGATTTCTACGGAATCGGAGCTTTCGGCAACGTAGACAGGATGCAGGGCCTCGTTACAGCCGCGGGAGAGAGCGCAAGCACCAATTACTTCAGCGCGTCCAATTCTGAAGCGTTGGATGCTGCGTTCGCTGCTATCGCAAACGCGGTTACGGGCAATCTCGGATACGGAAATGTCGGGATCACGGATGGAGTAACAACATATACTGCGGGCGACTTCAAAGCCGCTGTCAGCGCGGAGAATGTTGATGAGTTCGTCTATACGATAACAGATCCCAATGGCACGGCATATGAGATCACGCTTGACGACAGCGGAAAGATAAAGACGATCAACGGCTCGGCAACGGCAGCAGACATTACGCTTTCCGATGACAAGGGCAGTTCCATGGTGATCGGAATAGGCAAAGCTTTCCCCGCCGCATCCTTTGAAAACGACGCGGTTAAATGGGATATGGCCGGATTTGCAACTGCTCCTACAGCCGGCAGATTGCTCAGCGGGTTTAAATATAAGGTAAGCTTCCGCGTATGGCCGAGCCAGGCAGCGCTCGACCTGGTCGCAGACCTCAACAACGGCGTTATAACTTATGACGAGCTGACTCCTGAACAACAGGCTCAGGTAGTTGAAAGCGGTGGAAAGTATTCGCTGAAGACGAATACCACAGCAGCTCTGAATTATCAGACCGTCAATGTAGTTACAGATGCTGACGGAAATGTTATTTCTGAAACGACAGGCGACCCGGAGACGCTGCCGATTGCCAACCCGACAGATACTATATCCATGGATTCAGCCGAGATGTCGGTCGAAAAGAAATGGGAGAACGGCGGCAATCTCGATCCTATATATCCGGAAGTCTATATGACTGCAAAAAGGGACGGCAGCAATTTTGACGTAGGCGACGGCGCGACCTTCGTGCTCTCAACAGCCAATGACTACAAAAAAACCTTCAACATAGCCCCGGGGCGCATGACGGTCGATGCTGCGGGCAATATAGTTATATTGGAAACGGGCCACGAGTATATGCTGACGGAAGAGTTTGACGAGAATCAGTATCACTACGATCTT
The DNA here is from genome assembly GCA_017430455.1 of Oscillospiraceae bacterium. Classification (GTDB taxonomy): domain Bacteria; phylum Bacillota; class Clostridia; order Oscillospirales; family Oscillospiraceae; genus Limivicinus. The sequence continues at coordinate 2,138 of JAFRMX010000021.1, read as the reverse complement.
TCTTCGGAAGTCGCGAGGCCGATGTACATAAACGGCGTGCTCACAATGCTTGTTCTTGAGGACGCCGATCACCCGGCGGCCGGAAGACAGACATACTCGCTCGATGGTAAGACATATTACGTCAAATCCGAAGGTACAGCAGTTTTGACTGCTACCAATATCAGAAGAAGCCATCTTGATGTAATCAAACATATTGCTGTATATGATGCCGACGGAAACGATGTTACCGAGTCTGTAAAGGATCTCTATGCTGATACAGAATTCAACTATACGATCAGTTTCCCGAATATTCCGTCGGATTACGGCGATATCTGGTGGTATAAGTATACACCGGACGAAGACGGCGATTATGAAATACAAGGAGTCAAGTATAAGAGCGAAGGCGGCCACACCGCCGGAACAACAGTCACATTTACTCTTAAACCGGATCAGTTCATTAGATTTATTAACCTTCCCAAAGGGACGAATTATACCGTAACAGAGACACCTGCAAGCGGATGGACGGTTGTGCTTCCGGATTCTTCAGGCACAGCGTCCGGAACTATTACTCAGGGCAATACGCTCTACAATGTAACCTTCTTGAATGCCAAGCGTTTTGAGCCCACAACTGCGAGCTTCCCTGTCAAGAAGGTTATGAGCGTACCCGAAGGCATGACCGGACCTGAGAGTTGGAGCTATACTATAAATCTTACAGCAGCAGACGGCGTGCCGATGCCTGAAACGACCTCCGGAACCGTAAGCAACACGACAGATACTGTCACGTTCGGCGAGATCACATACACCCAGCCGGGCACTTATGAATATACTGTAAGCGAGTCCGGATCTGCTCCAGGCGTTACGAACGACCCGGATGCAGCCGGCAAGAAAGTCACGGTGACAGTCGTCGACAACGGCGACGGAACCCTGACGGCGACAGCAGACTCGACAGCTAATGCTCCGCTTACCTTTACCAATACATATAATGTAAATAAGATAAGTGCTGTGATCCCCGTAAAGAAGACAGTAGAGTCCGAGACGGAAGGAACTGCGCCGGGAGCCTGGAGCTATGACTTCACGCTCAGCGGAGAAGACGTTGATGAGACGGTAACGATAAGCGGAACCGGAAACACGAGCAGCAGCAAGAACTACACGGCGATAGAGTACACAGAGCCCGGCACCTACACTTATACAATAACAGAAGCTGCGACATCAGGCAGCGAGAACGCGGGAATCGAGAACGGAACGACATCGAACACGGTAACGGTGACCGTAGAAGACAACGGTGACGGAACACTGAGCGCGTATGTAAACGGCAAGGATTCCACCGATGACGACACTACCGAGTTCACGAATACCTACAAGGTTGAGCCGACGAGTGTAACGATACCTGTTCAGAAGACAGTAGAGTCCGAAGTAGAAGGCACAGAGCCTGCAGACTGGAGCTTTGACTTTGCACTGGCCGGAAACGAAGACGGAGCCGAGGACAGCGTAACGATCAGCGGAAGCGGAAACAGCAGCGAGACAGCGAGCTTTGCTGAGATAGAGTATACGGAGCCCGGAACCTACACGTACACGATAACAGAGTCCGGTGAAGTAGACGGAATCGAAAATGACGCAGAATCGGAAAAGACCGTAACGGTCGAAGTAGTCGACAACGGAGACGGAACTCTGACAGCGACGGCAGACTCGACGGAAGACAGCCCGCTTACATTCACGAACACCTACAGTGTGGAACCGACGAGTGTGGTGATCCCCGTAAGGAAGACTGTAGAGTCTGAGATCGAGGGAACGGAGCCGAAGGATTGGAGCTTTGACTTCACGCTCAGCGCGAGCGGTGAGAAGATCACTCTCAGCGGCGAAGGCAACGAGAGCAAGGACGGCAAGTTTGCCGCAATAGAGTTTACTGCGCCCGGAACCTATGAGTACACGATAACCGAAAGCGGCACGGTAGCCGGAATCACAAATGACAGCGCTGCGACGACCGGCAAGACAGTCACGGTAACAGTCGTTGACAACGGCGACGGGACCCTGACGGCGACGGCAGACTCGACAGCTAATGCTCCGCTTACCTTTACCAATACATATAATGTAAATAAGATAAGTGCTGTGATCCCCGTAAAGAAGACAGTAGAGTCCGAGACGGAAGGAACTGCGCCGGG
>JAFRMX010000020.1 GCA_017430455.1 Oscillospiraceae bacterium | reverse complement strand
GCCGTTTCTTCTTTGTCACCGGAGATCATCCAGATCTCAAGGCTGAGCGTGCGGCAGGCGTCCACGGCACTTTTCGCGTCCCCACGGAGCGGATCGAGGATACCAGGCTCAACGCGGCCTTCGGTGAGCGTGCCGGTTTTGTCAAACACAACCGTATCGACCCGCCACGCCTTTTCGATGGCCGAAGCGCCTTTGAAGAGGATACCCAGCTCCGCCGCGCGACCGGAAGCTGTCATCAGTGCCGCAGGCGTGGTAAGTCCCAGTGCGCAGGGGCACGCAATCACCAGCACGCCGCAGACGGTCGAGACCGCTTTGCCCCAATCGCCGGGGGCAAGCAGGAAGAACCATAGGGCGAAGATCAGCGCAGCCAGCCCGATCACGGACGGAACAAAGATCGAGGCGATCCTGTCCGCAAACCGCTGCACGGGTGCCTTTTCACTCTGTGCACGGCGTACGAAGGCCGCCATCTGCTGCAGAGTCGAATCCTCGCCAACCGAGGTCGCCGTGTACGAGGCTTTGCCCTCGCGATCGAGCGTGCCGCCTGTGATGCTGTCGCCCGGCCTTTTTTCCACGGGTTCGCTCTCGCCGGTCAGCAGGGACTCGTCCACCAGGCAGCTTCCCTCAAGGATCTTCCCATCGGCGGGAATCCGTTCGCCGGGGCGGAGCAGGATCGTATCACCGGAGACGATCTCCGCGGCATTGATCTCGGTCTCAAGCCCGTCCCGCAGAACGACCGCGGTCTTGGGCTGCAGACGCAGGAGGCCGCGCACTGCCTCGCCGCTCTGGTAGATTGCCACGGATTCCAGATAGCGTCCGAAGAGCAGCAGCGAAATCAGGACGCCGTCACAGAGATAATAGAGCTTGATGTTCTCCGTTACGGTGAAGGCGACGACCGTGCTGTAGACATAGATCACCGTGGTGGAAAGCGCCACCAGCAGATCCATGCCAAGACTCCGGTTTTTCAGCCCACGGATCGCGTTTCGAATAAAGTACAGACCCGGCCCGAACTGCAGCGCCGTTGCCAGCACAAACTGAAAGCGCGGCGGCAGATCCCAGAGAAGCGGCATACTCAGCACGGTGGAGACGATCAGCAGCCGAAGCAGGCGGAAGCGCTGTTTCAGTTCCTCCGCCTCATCCCCGAATACCTCACAGCCGCAGCCGAGGACAACGCTTTCCTTATCCAAGCTGCGCTTCCTTCTTCAGTCTGCGCCAGTGCTTAAAGCCGATCACGGCACAGGACACGCAGCAGGGGACCATGTGGAACAGCAGCACCCAGCTGAGCCAGTCCACGCCCTGATAGAAATTGCCCTGATACTCCACGCCCTTCATCAGTGCGAAATAGGAAAAGTTCCATATGCCCCACAGCCCCGTAGCCGATCCGAAGAGGTGCAGGCCCAGGAAGGACGCCGGTGTGAAGATACCACCAATCGCGCCGACCAGCGTCGCAGACATGCGACGGGACTTGGCGAGGAAAATCGTGACGACGGGGAAGATGTATACGGTGAGGTTCAGCGCCCAGATGGCGAGAGGAATGTGGTAGCCCCAGTTCAGTGCCTGACGGATATGATCGCCGTCGTGGATCAGCACGGCGATGACCATAACGATGCCGCATATAAACATGGTATGTGCAGTTTTTTCATCCATCCTCTTGTCAAGCATGGCGGCAGTTTGTTTGTCGGACATAGAAGTGCCTCCTTTTTATAATTACCTATTGGTTATAATTGACCATTTGGTAAATATAAATTATCATGAAGTGTTCCATATGTCAAGAACAGGATGAAGTTTTGATGCACCATGCCTGTGCCCGTTTGCACCAAGGCAAACAGAAGAATGCAAGCAGCCTTTCTTATTCTATCAAAATAGTCGTACTAAGCCACAGATGAAACAGCAGATTGATACAATCGCTCAATCTGCTGTTTCGTTTTATAAGCCTGGAAACTGAGTCACAGCGACCCGATAAAACTGAGGCATTATTCAGCGCAGCTTCACATAAAGCGGGTCCGGCGATTCATCTTTCAAAATGCCCCGGAGATAGGCAGTCTCGAAGCTTTCGCCTGCTGCGGAGACCCAGAAATCCAGCTCGGTCAACAGGCGCTCACGCTCCGGCGCCGCTCCGGTGAAATAGGCAAGATTTGTATCCGCAAAGCAGCTGGCCATGCGCTCCAAAGCGCCTTCTGGAAGCTCGGCCGCGCCGTACCTTTCCGAAATCTGGCGACAGCAGTTCTGATAAAAACTCTCCTCCGCGTATTTATCAAAGTCCAGCAGCTGCTCCTCCGTGCGTCCGTGCCGCCGCGCCCATGCGGATACGTCCGTACTTCGCGCCTCATAGGTCAGACCGGCATTGTCCCAAGCGAGCAGCCCGTAGCGGCATGGAACGAGCGAGAGCGGAGAAGACAGGACCTCAGGGACAGAGCCGTCCAGAACATGCTGGATATGCATGTGTCCGCACATATTCGCCAAAACCCCGTATCGTGTCAGCAGCTCAATGACCGCATCGGCATTGCTGATCTGATAGCCAAATACGAACATGCTGTTGTGAATCAGAAGATTCTGATGGCTGAAGCAGATTACCTGTGCTCCGGCCTCCTGCGCCTCGCGCAGCTCCTCTTCGAGCCAGTCGAGGCTTTCGGAAGGAAAGGAATTGACGGCTGCGGAATTCGTGTCGAGCAGGAGCAGACGCAGCCCCTCAGCGGCATCCCAGACATAGCTGCCGCTCAACTCGTCGACGCTTCTTGCCTGCCGGGGTCCGAAATCGGCGTAAAGCTCATGAAAATCGTCCGCTCTCGCACTTGGCACGGGCTCGTAGCTGTCACCTGAATAGCAATAAGCATCGGAGCGCCTTACGTCATGGTTGCCCGGAATGACCAGTACGGGTACGTCTGCCTCCTGCAGACGGCCAAGCTTTTCCGCAAGGTCTGCCAGGCTCCGGACTTCCCCGTTGAAGCTCAGATCCCCGGTCAGAACGACAGCGTCCGGATGTTCGGAAATCATCTGCTCAATAAAAGCTTCCGTTATAGCTTCAATATCCAGCATCAGCTTGCCGTCACCATGCTCGACGACACGGCGAAACAGAGGGCCGTTATCGGTCAGCGCCTGAGAGAGATAGTGCAGATCTGAAGCGACGACGATACGAACGCTCTCTTGTGCGGGTTCGGAAGCGGGGTCTGACATGCTCTCCGGTGCGGTGCAGGCGCAGAGCATCAGCAGGGCCAGAAAAAGGCCAAGTATAATACGGATATATTTCATGAAATTCCTTTAATATTAGTTCAAATATGTTTGTTTATTTCTAATCTTTATCCATAGAGTCTGCCAGTTCCGAGAGCGTCTCCCCAGTGATGCGGTAAACCGTCCACTCATCCATCGGTATCGCGCCAATGGACCTGTAAAATCCGATGCTCGACATATTCCAGTCAAGGCAAGACCACTCGAGGCGGCCGCAGCCGCGCTCCACAGCGATGCGGGCAAGTATACTCATCAGGCCACGGCCATAACCCCGCCCACGATATTCCGGCAGAACAAACAAGTCCTCCAGATATATTCCCGCCCGTCCGAGAAACGTGGAAAAATTATGGAAAAACAGTGCAAAGCCCGTTTCTTTTCCTTCTTCCAAAGCGAAGATCACCTCCGCTTTTTTCTTCTCAAAGATCCATTCCCGCAGCAGATCTCCGGTAGCGACAACCTCCCCGCACATTTTCTCATATTCCGCAAGCCTGCGGATAAAGAAAAGTATGAGATCGATATCCTCTTTTTCAGCAAAGCGCCAGTTAATCATACGCTGTAAACCTGAGTACCGCCCAGATAGCAGGCCAGCACGGCAATATTATGCAACTCGCGGGGCTCCGTATCGAAGGGATTTGCATCCAGAACGACAAAGTCCGCCATATAGCCGGGGGGCAATACGTCCTTTAATAATCTCCTCAAAGCTGGCTTCCGCGCTTTTTACGGTGAAGCTGTCCAGCGCTTCGCGAACTGTAAAGGCATCCTGAGGCAGATACGGCCAAAGTAACGGAACTGGAAGAATCCGGACCGGACGGTAAAGTACAAGCCGGTCACCACCATCAGGGCGATCAGGGGAAAACCCCAGAGGACCCGTCAAGCCAGTTTAAAAAGTCGATCATGTTTTTGCACTCCTTTTTCGTATTATGAATCTGTGCAACAGCTGATCCCACCGGCCGGATAAAACAAAAACAGCGGTCCGGAAACCACTGCCTCAAACTCCGATGAGTCAATAGCCCCTCTGCATCCCTGCAGGAGTATGCAGCCTTTTAGCCTGCATCCCAACTCCGGGTGTTCCGTACACAATACCCGTGTTTCGGCGGGACTTCCTTTCACCTAACCGTACGAACGACTGTACTGTCTCCGATCCGGATACTCTTAAGGCCCGCGCCTCTATTGCCTTTGATCCAATTTGGCGACATTATAATCGGAAGGAAAAGATAAGTCAATATGTGATCCGTAATTTGGAAATAACGGCAAATAGTTTTATTCACATGTTGATTATTTTATGAATAATTACTCAAAAACAGTATTTTCAGGAGCGGCATACGGGACGCAAGGCGCTTTTTTGTTTTACACAGACAGACCGTTGTGGTAAAATTTAAATATACGAAACCAACCGCAACCCGAGAGTTTCATTATATAAATCATACTGAAAGGAAGTTACTGCCATGGCAAGCATTTCAACATCGCATCTGAGAACCGAAACTCACAACATTCCGCTGCGGATTGCCAGAGGGCATTTTGCTGCCAGAAGCTGTCATGTGAACTATTATATCGACATGACATATACCAAACACCGCCTGTCGGAAGCAAGAGATGCCGCTAAGGAGCTTGTCAAAAAGCTTGATAAATCCGTTCCAATTGACTCCATACTGTGCCTGGAAGGGACAGAAGTCCTGGGTACCTGCCTTGCTGAGGAACTGATCGAGGCAGGTATAAGGATCACTAATGAGCACGGAACAATTTATGTTGTCACACCGGAACAGACCTCTGGAAACCAGACGATATTCCGCAGCAACAACGCCCATCTTATACGCAACAGGCACGTTCTGATCCTTGCGGCAACTGTTGCGACCGGCGCAATGGTGCTTGACGCAGTCAATGCCGTAAAATACTATGGCGGGATTCCGGAAAGGATCTGCGCAATCTTCTCCGCCGGAAAAAGATGTGCCGACATTCCGATCACCACTATTTTCAGTTCAGACATTCTTGAAGACTTTATGAGTGCCCCTCCGACTGACTGCCCGCTCTGCAAGGCAGGCGTCAGGCTGGACGCCCTGGTTAACAGCTACGGGATCTCCGGCCTGTAAAGCCTTAAACTGTTGTCAATAATTATTCGACACGGAACAAAATACAATAACAAATCAGGAGGACACGATACAATGAAAAAAAATACAATGCTGCTGATCGTTCTTTCGCTGTTTGCAGTCTTCTGCAGTGCCTGCGGGCAGGCACCCCAAGCAGAAGACAATACAGGCCTGCCGAATCCCCTGAAAGAAACCGATGCCGAAGGGATCATGCAGACGCTCGGGCTCGAGTTCGGTGTTCCGGAAGGCGCCGGGGAAGTCTCGTACTACATCATAAACGACGAGACAGCTGAGATGCGCTTCACAGTGGACACTGCCAGGTTCACGGCACGCATAAAGCCTTCTGCGGAATTTGAGGACATTTCAGGCATGTACTACGACTGGACCGCAACGGATGACACCAGGAAAGTACAGCACTGCAATGCCCGGAACATGTCATATTTAAGCGAGACAGAGGATGATGTGATGGTGACTCTGTGGTATGATACTGCCCCCGGACTCATGTACTCCTTAAGTGCTGTCGACAATGATCTGAACGGACTTGATCTGCAGGTGCTTGCCAATCAGATATTCATCCCTGTACAGGAAAATGCGGGATAATACCGGATGAAGGCGATCTTTGAAGACTAAGATGCCATGACTATTGAGACGCTGATAGAACTGTATGACGATCGCCCGTTGGAGAATGTGCTCGGAGCTGAGATGTTCCGGCCTGCGCGGGTGGTGTATATCTGCCCTCAGAACGCAGCGCAGGATAAGGAGCTTCACCGTACTTTAAGGAGCTTTTTCTCTCACCGCGGTATAAAAACTGAACTGATCTTTTATAAGGCAGACATATACAACACATCTTCCATACTTGAGCTTTTGAGAAGCATCACCGGAAAATACCGGGACTGCGTTCTTGATATAACAGGAGGGACCGACGCCGTTTTATTCGCAGCCGGCATGCTCAGTTCAGAGAACCCTCTGCCTGTGTTTACATACAGCCGCCGGAAAAACAGCTTTTACAGCATAAAAAACGCACCCTTTGCCGACTCTGTCCCATGCCCGCTCAGTTATAAGGTGGAAGATTTCTTCCTCATGGCGGGAGGCTCCGTACGCAAGGGCAGAGTTGATAACGCCATTCTGGAGAACTATCTCCAGTTTTTCGACCCCTTTTTCAGAGTCTATATGGAAAACCGGCGCGAGTGGGACAGGATAGTGACATATATCCAGCGGCAGTCCCCCGCCCTGCCTGACGGAACATATTCCCTCTTTGCAAGCGGGCCATACTCTGTCAAAGGCCCTCGCTCGGTGCGGATAGATACGCCTGAGACTGCGCTCCGTTCTCTTAGCGATATCGGTCTCATCAGCGATCTAGAGGTCTCACCTGAGCGTGTCTCATTCAGATTCCTCGACGCTGCAGTCCGCTCCTGGCTCAGGGATGTGGGCAGTGTACTTGAGCTGTATGTCTACAAGGCCTGTCTTGAAAGCGGCCTCTTTGAGGATGTGCTTACAAGCGTAGTTGTGGAATGGGAAGGCTCTCAGAAAGAGAACTCTGTCAGCAATGAGCTGGACGTGATGTGTTCCAAAGGCGTGGTGCCTCTTTTTATCAGCTGCAAGACATGCGATGTTAGGACCGAGGCATTAAATGAGCTTGCCATCTTAAAAGACCGTTTCGGCGGAAATATGGCAAAAGCCGCCATAGTCACCGCAGAGCGGGTAAAGACAGTCACCAGAAACCGTGCAGCCGAGCTCGGTATCAGTATCATCGACCTGAACGATCTGAAAAGAGATCATCTCCAGAAACGGCTTCGTGCCTGTATACTTTAAACCCGGGTATAAATATCAACTCAAGCGCTTTGAGATCCCGTCAATAATATCTGATAAAACCGGATAAAGGAGACGAGAAAATGCTTACCTGGAACGTGACATATCATTGCAAAAAAGGAAAGCGGGCAGACTTTTACCATGCGCTCTGCGAGCTTGGCATAAGAGAAAACTCCCAAGCTGAGGAAGGCAATTGCCGCTACGATTACTATTTCGCTGCGGAGGCACCGGATGATCTGCTTCTTGTGGAGAGCTGGACAAGCCCCGAGCTTCAGAAGGCTCACTGCGAGGCCCCGACCTTTGCAAAGCTTCAGGAGCTCAAAGCAGTGTTCTGCGAGAATGTTGAGATCGACAAATTCTATTACTGAGAAATGCACAAGACCGGCCCCGGAACAAACCGGGGCCGGCCTTTTTTATAATTATGTCTCTTTTCTGAAATTAACAGTTATTCGGGAATATGTATCTCACGGATCGTGAAATCCTTGCCGGAGAGCACGGTCTTGTCAAGGCTTCCGCAGTTAGGGCAGCGCCCGTCCTGTTCGATCAGGTTGTAGATCTCATCGCACTCGTTGCATTCCGCCATACCCGGGATCATGTTGATTACGAGCTTTGTATCCTCAAGCATGGTCCCTTTCGCCACCAACGGGTAGAGCTCCTCGACATATTTGGGAATAACCAAGCTGACTTCCCCGATATCGAGCACAATCTCAGTCACCCTGTCCAGCTTGTTCTCTCTGGCAAACTCCGTCACGGTCTTTACCATGGAGCGGACGATATTGATCTCGTGCATGGGGGATTACTGTCTTTCGCCGAAGCGTATCTTTTTGCTTATGAGACGCTTTGCCGTCGCGGGCGCGTTGCCGACAGCGGTGAGAAGGGTCTTGAAGTATTCCTGTCCGACAGTGTCGAGCGTTTTCTCGAGATAGATCGCGTCGAACTTGCACTTCGTAGTGCAGATACCGCATCCTACACAGAGGTCTTCGTCAATAACGGCACACCCGCAACCCAGGCAGCGGGCCGCCTCTTTCTTTATCTGCTCCTCTGTCAGCGTTCCGCGCAGATCCTTAAAGGTCTTTTTCGCCTCCTCAGCGCTTGCGTCTTCAGATCTCTGGCGCGGGGAATTATCAAAGCCCATAACCGGAATCGCCACAGTTGACGGGTCAAAGGGCTTGTAGTCGCGGTGGTCACGGCCAAGAGTCAATGTCTGCCCCGAATGGACAAAACGGTGGATGGATACTGCAGCTTCTTTTCCTGCAGCAATGGCGTCGATCGCGAATTTGGGACCTGTCACGACATCTCCGCCTGCGAATACGTCAGGTTCGGCTGTCTGGCAGGTCTCGTGATCCACAAGAACATTGCCCTTCTTTCCGATCTCCATTCTGCCTGTTATGCCGCCCATCTCGATCTGCTGCCCGATCGCGGAGAGAACGCTGTCGCAGGTGATCGTCTCGTATTCCTTTGTTCCGACAGGACGGCGGCGTCCCTTCTCGTCCGGCTCGCCGAGAGTCATCTTTTCGACTCTGATCTCCCGGACCTTATCTTCGCCGATGATCTCTACGGGAGAGACGAGGAAATTAAACTCTATGCCTTCAGCCTCAGCCTCCAGGATCTCATCCTCAGCCGCAGGCATCTCTTCGCGGGTACGGCGGTACAGTATGGTCGTCTTCGCTCCAAGGCGGACTGCTGCTCTCGCCACGTCAAGAGCGACATTTCCTCCGCCCACGACCACTGCAGTTTCTCCGATCTCAGGCCTTTCACCCAGGTTTACCGATCTCAGGAAATCTATGCCTGTCCATACACCCGGCAGATCATCTCCAGCGCAGCCCGTTTTGCTGCCCTTTGACGCTCCGATCGCCAGATAAAAGGCCTTAAAGCCCTGCTCCCTGAGCTCGTCAAGCGTAAGGTCTTTGCCGATCTCCACCCCGGTCTTGAAGGTGACGCCAAGCTCGCGAAGCACATCGATCTCTGCGTTTATGACATCCTTCTCCAGTCTGAAACTGGGGATGCCCATGGTGAGCATGCCTCCAACCGCTTTTTCCTTCTCGAATACTGTGACAGGATAACCCTTCACCGCGAGATAATAGGCACAGCTGAGGCCAGCGGGGCCGGAACCTATAACGGCGATCTTTTCGGTAAATGGGATATTGCGCTGGTTCAGCATCTTCGGAACATAGCGTTCTTTAGCGTCCATGTCTTTCTCGGCTATGAATTTCTTGATGTCGTCAATGGCGACCGAGGAATCCACATAACTGCGCGTGCAGGCAGTTTCACAGGGCTTGTTGCAGATACGCCCGCAAACAGCCGGGAAAGGATTATCGTGCTTTATAAGCTCCAGAGCCTCTCTGTAACGGCCATCGGAGGCCAATTTGATATAGCCCTGGACAGGGATATGTGCCGGGCACGCCGCCTTGCACGGTGCAGTCCCGCTCTCCATCACATCGCTGCGGTTTGTGCGGTAGTCGTGATTGTAGGATTTCCGATCCCATGGAACGGCCATGTCCGTATCATATGGATCAGATACTGCGGGATCGAACGCAGAATTCTTCTGTCCGAGTCGGATCGCGTTTGTCTGGCAGTTTTCGACGCACATGCCGCAGGCAACGCATTTGTCCTTGTCGACCCGAGCGGTAAAGTTCGAGCGGATCGCGTTCTTGGATCTGAAGAGCTCGGCTATGCGCAGAGCGTAACACGAGCACCCGCAGCAGTTGCATATGGCAGTCGCATCCTCGAAGCCCGGAGTCTGGTTGATCTCGTGCACCAGTCCGTTATCCTCCGCTCTTTGAAGAATCTCATAGGCTTCCTCTTTGGTGATGAGGCGATGGGATCCGATTTTCGAGAAGTTCACGGCATTGTCGTTGAGATACATGCACATGTCATCTTCAAGGTGCCCGCAGCCCTCGCCCATAAGGCGGCGGGAACGGCGGCAGGAACAGGGTCCGACCGAGATGGCAAAAGCATTTTCAATGAGCGTTGAGAGCTCGTCATAGCTCGCAGTCTTGGATATGTTCTCTACCGCGCTCATAACAGGCATAACTCGCATAAAAGCCATGCCTGCCTTGCCTGAGTTCAAAGTCGGTACCAGCATCTCCAGTCTGCGGCGTGTGTATTCCTCAAAACACTCACCCAGTACGGGATGCTTTTCGCACTGCTCCCTGTTTGAAAGAAAGCCTTCCATGATACCGGGCACCCATATGGGATAATAATAGCAAGTCTCGCCATCGACCTCTCTTGAACGTACGACACCCGTATCACAGAGCTTATCCAGCTGCTCTCTGGTGAATTCCAAAGATTTCTTAGCACGGCGCGCAATATCTTCCGCCGTGCGATTTGCCTCCAGACGCATATGCATCATGATCTCGCACATATCGTCATCTATAATCGCCTCAAGGCTTCGGTACTCCGGATCTTCATAAGTGATGCCGGTGTATGTCATACTCTCGAGACTGATTTTGGTTGCCAGCTTAAGAATATTTGGTCTGTGAGCCATAGTCTTTCCTCCTTCTTTAAACTATTTTATGTCATAACGGCCATTGAGCCGCATAATACAGACATTGCGGAAACAGTTCAACCCCTGCCAATCACTTTTATCTGACAGACTTCCATGGCTTTCAGCGCCGTCTCATGGGACTCGGGAGTTACGCCTGCGCAGCAGGAAGCGTCCACAATTATCGGAACCTCGGGCAGAAATGCTTTTGCAAGCAGCGCGTTCGATATGACGCAAATATCCGTGCACAGCCCAATAACTGTGATGCTTCCAATCTTTTCGTCCAGGTCTATCTGTTGCAGCTTCTTCCCGAGATCTGCTGAACCGAAGGTCGGCTTGTCGACCGGCTCCGTTTTTCTGAGTGCGTCCAGCTCCGGGCGGATCTGCCAGCCGTCTGTCCCTTTTATGCAGTGCGGTACAGGGAGATTCTTCCCCTCCTGTGTGTCCAAATAATGGGGCTCGTGCGTGTCCCTTGTAAAGAGCACCGTTCCTTTGAAGTTCTCTATCCTCTCCCTGACTTTCGGAACGATCGCAACCGCCTCTTTCGTCCCCAGCGCCCCGTCAATAAAGTCATTCTGCATATCGATAACAAGCAAAATATCCTTCATAAGATTACCTCCGCATCTAAAGACTACATCTCACCATTTTATTATAGTTTACTGCCGTATTTATAAAATATCAACTGTTTGCGCAGCAAAATGTTCCGTTGGCGCTTGCATATGCATACGAATTGTGGTAGGGTTCAGGCATACTGGTAATTCTGAGGTGACAGTATGACTTTTTATCAGATTAACGAGAATCTCACAGAATGCAGTGCGGATGAAGCGGGGCGCTCCGGCCAGTTTGTCGCCGTGCTTTCTTCCGCCGAATGGCACAACAAAATGGATGCTTTCGACATGGGGATTGAGCTGGATATCGATCTCAACAATATACTTACTACGAAAGCCGAAGTGAACTACGACTCGCTGACAGGAAGCTTCTGCATTCCGGACAGAAACGACCTCTCTGCTCCGGGAGCGGGCTTTGCTTTTGCGCTCGATGAGAAGGGCGTCGTCTTCATAGACGACGGAGATACGGCCGGAATGATTATCGAGCGGATAAGGAAAACCAAGAAGTGGAAACTCCCCTCCCTCGAGCGCTTTCTCTACGATTTTCTCGAACAGATCATAAAGGACGACGCCGAGGTGCTGAGCAGATATGAATTCGAGCTCAATTCTATCGAGGCGGAGTTGAAAGACGCGGACTCGGACGATGCCCTCTCGAGGCTCAATGACATACGGGGCAGCGTCCGAAACCTCAGGATGCATTACGAGCAGCTCATGGATCTTAGCCAGGAGCTCGAAGAGAATGAAAACAGCTTTTTCCAAATGGACAATCTCAGATATTTCCATCTTTTCGCTTCCAGAGTGGCAAATCTCCGCGACATGGCCTCCTTTGTCCGTGATTACGCCGTACAGCTGCGCGAGTATTACGAATCGCAGATGGACCTTCGCCAGAACCGGATTATGACCATTCTGACCGTCATAACCTCGATCTTCATGCCTCTTACACTCATCACGGGCTGGTACGGAATGAACTTCCGATATATGCCTGAGCTTAATATGCCATGGGCATATCCCGCCGTTCTGGGTCTGTGCGTTGTTATCGTCGTCATTTGCCTCATCGTATTCAGAAAGAAAAAATGGCTGTAGTACAGCACCTGGTCAAGCATACAAAAGCCACCCTCCCGGGTGGCTATGTTTTTGCCATTTTTAGCTTATTCTGGTATCAGAAATCGTGTCTGAAACGGACTAAACAATCCTCTGAATAATAGGCTTATATAAAGTGATAATGATAATTATTGTAAGCCAATTACCGGAACGATTGGAGAGGATGAGACGACAGGCCATAGAACGTTTACTTCCCACGGCGTTCAAGCTGTTTCTCTGTGGTCTCGTTCCACATGCCGATGCGTTTGAGCTCGGTTTCCTTGTCGCGGATGAAGCTGGTGCGCATTTCCGTTCCTGCGAGGATCCGGGCGAAGTTCTCCCGGTGCTTGAGGATGATTGGAACTGCTGCTGCAAGCAGCATTAGCGAAGACGGAAGAAATCTCGTCTGCCAGTAGTGGCACGCGGGGAAAACGACGGATATGACCGGAGCGACAAGACTGACATATCGGGTCACGAAGGCGATCAGCAGGGCGAAGGCAAGGAGCACTATGAACCATTTCCAGCTCCAGCCGAGGACTGTGCCTCCGAGACAGGCCAGGCCCTTGCCTCCTTTGAAGCCCATCAAAGCCGGGTAGATGTGACCGATTATGCAGGCGGTTCCGCCCAGGACTCCCGCAAAGGGAATGTCCCTGAAGAAGACTTCGCACAGCTTATAGGCGGCATATGCTTTTAAGATGTCCGCGAAGGTAGTCAGAAAGAAGGCCTTCGCGCCCATCAAAATGAATGTGTTTGTCGCTCCCGCGTTTCCCGATCCGTCCTTTCTGACATCATAGCCCTTTCTTTTTCCGAGAACATATGAGGGGCTGAGATTTCCGAGAAAGTATCCGATCAGGCAGCAGGCCGCAAACTTTGCAAATACTGTCATCCCGGGTCGTTCTCCTTTATATGTATGGAGTCAGATCTTAACAAGCTCGTACTGCCTCGTGCCTAGGCCGATCTCCTCGCCGTGGATGAGGCCGGCCTCCCATTCCGCGTCCGGGTGATTGAGGTGGAAATACTCGTGATTAGGGTCGTCGTCCCAGAAAAGTTTCATATGTTTGTCGAGGCGGCTGCCCGGATTGACAGGCATTTTATTGCAAAGATCGACACAGGCCTGGTCGAGTGCGACAGGATCGAATGAAGCGAGCATGCCCACGTTCGGGATAATGGGAACATCGTTTTCAGCGTGGCAGTCGCAGAACGGCGAGACGTCGCAAATCAGCGAGATGTGGAACGCAGGACGGTCTTTGACGACCGCATACGCGTATTCGGCGATCTTGCATGAGAGTGTCGCAGTTGAGTTCGAGTCGCTGGGCACGATGGCGTCCTTGGGGCAGACTGCAAGGCATCTTCCGCAACCGACGCATTTATTGTGGTCTATAATCGACTTTCCGTCAACGATACTCGGGCCGCCGTGCGCGCATATCCGCACGCAGGATCCGCATCCTATACAGTTCTCCCCCTCGACAACGGGTTTGCCTTCCCAATGCTGTTCCATCTTGCCGGAACGCGAGCCGCTTCCCATACCGAGATTCTTCAGGGCGCCGCCGAAGCCCGCCTCCTCATGGCCTTTAAAGTGACTTAAAGAGATCACTATATCCGCGTCCATAATTGCCTGACCTATCTTGGCCTCCTTGACCAGAGGCAGATTAATTGGAACAAGCTGCTCGTCCATGCCCTTGAGACCGTCGGCTATTATTACGTGGCAGCCCGTCTGCAGCGGGGAAAAGCCGTTGAGATAAGCCGTGTCCATGTGATCGAGAGCGTTTTTGCGGCTGCCGACGTACAGAGTGTTGCAGTCGGTAAGAAATGGCTTTCCGCCCTGTTCGCGCACATAATCGGCCACGACTCTCGCGTACTGCGGGCGGAGATGAGCCAGATTTCCCAGCTCTCCAAAGTGAATCTTGATCGCGACGTAAGTGTCGCTGAAATCAATCGTCTCAAAGCCGGCGCGCTTCATAAGACGGTGCAGTTTTTTGGGCAGAGTCTCATCGCCGGAGACATGAAAATCCGTGAAATAAACCTTCGACTTATCCATTTTTACCCTTTCTCCTGAATATTTATGCACTGTATATCCTTCTGCGGAATATATATCCGATTTTGCTCATAATAAAGCAGATAACAGCAAAAGGCAAGCAAATAATAATTGCCTGCCTTTCCGCGATCGTATCCTTCAAAAGATCACTCCTGCTGATCCTGTGTCTCAGGCGTTATCTTTCCCATGCTCCTTGCGCCAGACAAGCCACGCGAGCAGAATGGTTATGCCGCCGCTCGGAATTATCATAAAGCTCGTGGAGCCGGTCAGCGATGGAACAAAGATAAACAGCAGGCTCATGAGCAGCAGAGGCACCAGCGACAGGCGCAGGTTCTGCCTGTAATATTTGTATGCCATGGCTCCGAAGAGCGCAGGCACCACATTTGAGAAAGCGGGCTGTAGAGTCTCGCTCTGGAGTATCGGCTGCAGGGGGATTAGCAGGAGCACCCCGAAAGCAAGCACAATGATTGTGACCAGGGAGGAGGTGGCGATTGAGAGAGTGCTGATGATCTCGTTTTCCGCCGTTCCGGTCTTCGCATCAACGATGTCCTTGGCATTGATCGCGCAGGGAATCTTCATGTTGATCAGATTGCCGGTGATGAACGCTAGATAGCTGCCTCCGGAGCCCAGCATGGGCGTGTAGACCAGAAACTCCACCACACTGCTCACCGTCCACACGAGTCCCACGGACAGGAAGCCCCTCGCCACCGCGCCCAGATCCGGCACGGCTCCGACAACGAGCCCCATCAAAAATGGAGCGCCGACAAGAAGTATGACCGTTACCGCGCTGCAGACGCGTCCGAGCATATGTGTGCGGTTTATATATTTCAGATAGTATTCTTTATCCATCTTTATTTCCTCCTCAGCCCAGAAGCACCGCTGCCATCATGCCGACTATCATGCTGCCTGCAACGGAGAAGCTCTCCAGCCATGCCATCTGCTTTTTCTCCGAGCCGTAGATAAACATCGCCATCACAGCCCCGGAGACGAGAGCCACTATGATCGGCGTGAGGCTGCCTGAGAAACTGAAACGGCCGTTTCCGGATACGAAGCCGCCAATATAGCTTCCGATATACGCGCTCACGAGTCCGATGAACATCGCGGACATCGCCGTGTCTCCGAAGCCTCCGGATCTGCTCTTTTCCTTATTGCCGCCCTGCCCCAGCTTTGCCAGATAGCGCCTGTTGAAGAAGAATGACAGAATCATGCCCCACATGATGCATATACTCATTAAAAGTGCGATCGTAGTGAAGTTTCCGGGAGTCATCTCAGCGGCCGAGAGCATCGACATGCCTACCTGCTCCGCAGCAGCCTGGGCGACCTGGGTCTCGTAGTGCAAAGCCCCGATAACAGAAAGCCTAAGCCACGGCCAGGGCGTGCCGAGACTTCCCGACAGCGCTATGACCCCGAGCAAGATCCCTATGCTCGGCAGCAGCGTAAATGTAGCGCTGAATACGATCACGCGTTTCATTTTCGCGATATCCATACCTATCCGTTTTCCGGCACGGTAAGCCCGCACCATAAACAGGACACAGACCAGCGCTACGAACAGAACGATCGAGCCGCAGATCAGGTACATCGGCGTGCTGTTCAGCAGATTCAGAATCTCCATCGTTTTTCTCCTTTTCCGTTTATTGTTTCAGCTCAGAGCGCTGAACGTGGCCTCGTCCTCATATTGTCTCGTGTAGAGCCTGTAATAGAAGCCGCGCTCCGACATGAGCTCTTCATGCTTTCCGCGCTCGACTATTTTCCCGTTCTGAACGACCAATATCACGTCCGAATTTCTGACCGTCGAAAGCCTGTGGGCTATAATTATTGAGGTGCGTCCCTTTATGACCTTTTCGACAGCTGCTTGGATTTTCTGCTCGGTAAGGGTATCCACCGAAGCCGTGGCCTCGTCAAGGACCAGGATCCTCGGATCTGTCAGGACCGCCCTCGCAAAGCAGATCAGCTGCTTTTCACCTGTCGACAACATGTCTCCGCCCTCTCCGACATCGGTGTCAAGGCCGTTTTCCAGCCTTCCCACCGTGTCTTCAGCGGACACCAGCTTCAAGGCTTCGTTTATCTGCTTTTCAGACGCGTCGGGATTGCCGTAAAGCAGGTTTTCCCTGACCGTGCCGGAGAAGAGATGCGGGCTCTGAAGTACATAGCCGATGGCGGAGTGCATCCAGAGCTGGCTGCGCTCTTTCAGGTCCTTACCGTCGATCAGAATACGGCCTGTACTCGGCTCATAGAAGCGACAGATAAGATTTGCAAGGGTCGATTTGCCTGCCCCGGTCTCGCCGACTATCGCAACGCTCGTACCGAATGGGATGTCGAGGCTGAAATGCTCAAGCACGTTTTCGTCTCCATCCGGGTATTTAAAGCTGACATCGTCAAATCTTATATCGCCTTTTAATGGCTCCCAATTCTCTTTTTTCGGCTCGAAGCTGTCTCCGTAGATCGCGATGACCTCATCGCTGTCCGTCACATCGGGCTCTGTATGCAGGAGTTTGTCCAGCCTTTCTATGTTAACCTGGGTGGTTATGAGATCGGATATGGCGTCCACTACCCATCTGACAGGCTCCATCATCCCCTGGGCATAGGACATGAACAGAGAGAAGGTACCTATCTGAGTCTTTGCGATAATGCCACCCTTCCAGAGCACGATCGCAAGGGCAAGCGATGACGCGAAATGCATGGTCGAGGCAAAAAGGCCTCTCAGGCGCGCAGCCTTGACGGTCATTTTCCTCTGTTTTTCGGTCTCGGCGGTAAAGGACCTTCCCATCAGCTCCTCTATGACGAGAGTCTTTATCGTGCGTGCCCCCGTGATACCCTCATTGAAGGCGCCGGTTATTACGGAGTTCTGCTCCCTTATCTCGCGATTGAGCTTTGTGAGCCTCGCTTGGAAAAAGGAAAAAAGCAGAACTGTGACCGGAAGGACTGCGAGCACCAGAAGCGCGAGCCTCGCGTTCAAAGCAAGCATGACGGTGCTGGCTCCGACGAGGTAGCTCAGCTGCCAGATGCTGTCGAGCAGAGTCCAGGACACAAGCGTGCCAATACGCGAGGTGTCGGACATGACGCGAGAATGAATATAGCCCACGCTGTTCTGATTGAAGTATGAAAACGAAAGCGTCTGGAGGTGCTCGAAGGCGTCGTTCCTGAGGTCCTTGTCCACTCCGACCTCTACTGCCGTCCCCTGAAATGTGGAGGCGTAGTTCAGCGCCGCGCAGGAGACGATGATCAGAAGATAGAGAATGATGAATACAAACAGCGTATCCAGCGTACCGCCGCTTATAAAATGGTTCAGGGCATAGCGCTGAAAAAGCGGAACGCTTATGTCTATTATGCTCCCGACCAGACTGCCGATAAGCATGACGGCAAGGGCTTTTTTATAGTTTTTCAGGTAAGGCAGGATCTTGCCTATGCCGAAGAACGGAAGTCGAGCCTTATTTTCGTCTTTTTTCATACGGCTGCCTCCGTTTCCGCTCCGGACTGTATTTCGCAGATCTTCTGATAGAGTCCTCCGGCGTTTTTGAGGGTATCATGGCTCCCCTGCTCGATTACTCTCCCTTTGTCCAGGACCACTATGTTGTCTGCCCTGGAGAGCGTTGTTATCCTGTGCGAGATCAGAAAGACGCACGCGGAGCCGAAACGCTTCTCAAGAGACGCACGTATCTTCGCGTCCGTCTCGGTATCCACAGCAGAGAGCGAATCGTCGAATATCAGGATGGGAGTATCCCGGATAAGCGTCCTCGCTATGGCTGCCCTCTGCTTCTGCCCGCCCGAGAGGGTCACTCCCCTTTCGCCGACAAAGGTCTCGTAGCCCTTGGAGAAGGCCTTGACAGTCTCGTCAAGACAGGCTGCGCGCGAGGCTTCGACGATCTTTTTCATATCCGCTTTCTCTCTGGTTATGGCGATATTCTCGGCTATGGTACGCGAAAACAGATACGGTTCCTGAAGGACCATTCCGATGTTTTCCCTCAGGTGCTTCGTCTCTATATCCCGTATATCCGTTCCACCGACAGTAATGCTTCCGTTGCCCTCCGGCAGCTCGTAGAGCTTGTCAAGCAGGAGCATGAGCGTAGATTTTCCGCTCCCGGTTCCTCCCAGGATCCCGACTGTAGTGCCCTTTGACACCTTAAACGATACATTTTTGAGGACTTCAGGCCCGTTGTCGTACGAAAAGCTGACATTATCGAAAACTATATCTCCGTCCATCGGGGCTTTCAAAGCCCTGCCTGTCTCTTTTTCTTCTTTGGAGCGCATAATATCAGCAATGCGGTCTATAGAGACCCCTGCCTTGCTCATCTCCGCTATGAGTCTTCCGAGCATTCTGACAGGCCATGTCAGCATCGAGGCGTAGGAGAGAAAAGCTATGAACTCGCCCGGAAGCATCCTGTCTTTTATGCAGAACACGGAGCCGAAGACCGTGATCAGCAGGATCTGAGTGCCGCTGATGACATCACCTATGCTCCAGTACATAGATAGCGGTCTCGCGAGTTTCATCCAAAGCCCGGTATAGTATTCGTTCTGGGCAAAAAATCTGTCTCTCTCCTGCCTCTCGCGACCGAAGGCTCTTACGACCCTGACTCCCGTCAGGTTCTCCTGGGCAATGGATGAGAGCTTACCTTCGTTTTCGTCGCAGTCAAGAAAGGCCGCCCCTATCTTCTTGTGGAAGCTGACGGAATAGGCCAGGATCACCGGAACAGGTGCCATCGCGATCAGAGTCAGCGGTACGTTCATTCCTGACATGAAAGCTATCGAAAATGCCAGAAGTATCACGATCCTGAATATCGAGGTCATCTGCTCGGATATGAAGCCTTTCAGAGTATCTATATCTGAGGTGCATCTCTGAATGATGTCTCCCGTGCGGTGCTTCATATGCCATGAAAAGGGCAGGTGCTCTACATGGACAAAGAGCGTGTCGCGCATGGTCTTGGTGAGTTTCTCGGAGGCCGCCGTATTGGAGACCCTGAACAGATATATCGACACAGCCTTCAGCAGAGCGACGGCGATCAATGCCAGAGCCAGAACCCAGATGTTCGCCCTGAGATAATCTGTCCCCCCGAGAAAGGAGGACAGTTTTATCAGAATCGGATCGCTTGAGCCGGAGTACCGGGATATCACGTTGTCGACTGCCAGCCTGACTATCTGGGGGCTGAGCATATCCGTCAGAGCAGAAACGGCAACCATGAGCATGCTGAGTGCGAAGATCCGTTTGCTGCCCTTCAGAAAACTCATAAGAAGCTTTCTGTTAAATTGTTTCTTTTCTTTTTCTTTCACTTAAACCTGTTTGTTTTTATCGGGATCAGTAAATGTACATTCTGTTTGCCATGGTGTAGCATATCCGGTGCACTGCCTCTCTAAGCAGGTTCGAGACAGCAGCAGGATCGTTTCTGTACGCGATCCTAAGCCTATCCGAGACTCTGCCGGTGCAGGGATCGAAGAAGATATCGCTGCCCGCTTTCAGCATGTCGAGTATATTTCCTGAAGAAGAGATCAGCTTTTTCGTGCTTACAAGCCCTTCAAAACCCCACTCGGCTCTCATAAGGCTCTTTATAAGTGCAGCATCCGACGGAACCTCAGCTCCGGCGGGTATGCCTTCTTTTATCGCGATCTCAAGCGCTTTCAGTTCCGTCTCCCGAAGCGTCTTATCTCCGGCACTGCCGGGTATTTCCTTCGAATATACCGCAAAGGCGGCGCAGTCCGAGCTCTGTATACCCCTTATTTCGGCGGCGGCGATCTTTCCCGCGAGCAGAGGATCATCTGACAAGACTCCGGGTGCAGTGTCCGGAGCATAAACGCCTTCGAGCCCGTATGCCTTTGCCTCCCTCCCGATGGCTCTTCCGAGTTCCATCGCAAGGTCGTCGTTCCACGAGGAAGCCAAAGCAGCCGGAGAGAGGTAATCAACTGCATCAAGCTTCCGTACTGCTCCCTCTATGCCTTTGAGCGCACACAGAGACTCCGTTTTCTTTATGCCTAGCCTTAAGATTTCCTCCGTATGCCACGCCCCGTTCGAAACAAGTGTTATCATCTCGTCGAGACTGAATTCGTCAAGAAAGCTACCCCAGGCAGGGTCATCGTAACTGAGACCCTTCATTGCGTCGAGGAAAAGGCCGTTTGAAGCGCCCGATGCCGGAATACTTTCATATCCTTCTTCAATGCCGTTTTCGGCGGACAGATCCGAATACTTCACATCGGTAAGCGCGTCATTGTCGTATTTTACGTCTGTCGAAACCTCATATGTGATATAATCCCCGTCATCCTTCGCCGAAATGGCATTTCCTGTGACAGCAATATCATATTTGCCCTTGCTGAGAATGAATGCATGTTCTTTCTCAGAGTATTCAGCCATATCCCGCACAGGAACGGAGAGGGTGACTCTCTCAGTCTCGCCGGGATTCAGCGTCTTCGTCTTTTCGAAGCACAAAAGACGCATCCCGGAAGCCGAGCCCTCCCTCATGAACCAGAGTCCTACAGCTTCTTTTCCCGGAACAGAGCCTCTGTTTGTTATGTCCGCTTCTGCAGTAATAAGATTGTAGTCGGATACGAATCTGGAGAGCTTTACATCAAAATCGGTATATGAAAGCCCCCAGCCCAAGGGGAAAGCCTCTTCCTTTGAATTCCCGGAATATGTAAATGCTGTCCTGCCCGAGGGATTTGACGCCCCGGAGACAATATCTGCTATGGCGGGCATTGCCCCGAAGCCCTTCGTATCAGACAGAAAAGCACCTTTGATGCTTTCATAGCTGTTTATAAAGCTCAGGTTCGTTTTTATCTCAGGATCTGCTGCTATTATGATCTTATCAAAGCCTGAAAGGACTCTTCTCAGGGTTTCTGCTCTTACAGGCATTGTTTCTCCGAGAAGATCGCTGTGCTCAGGCGGAAGGATTATAAGGGCAAGATCCGAGTACGAGAGAGCCTCTTCAAAATCCTTGTCGCCGAGCTTTGTCCAGTCAGCGGTATATTCACCGCCGTTCAATAGCGATCTGACTCTATTTTCTATCGTTTCAAGATCAAAGCGTTTTTTCTGCGTCTGAGCACGGCTCAGTTTTATGTTGCAGGAAAAGCCCTTGTCTCCAAGAGCTTCAATTAGCGCCTCCTGATCTATACCGGGCCCCGAAAAGACGTTTATTTTTATTCCCGTCTCCAACGGAAGAAAATCCTCGTTTTTCAGCAGGACCATGCTGTCTCTTTGGGCCTCCTCCGAGAGCATTCTCCCGGCTGTTCTGGCTTTTTCAGCCTCTCTGTCGCTATCTGTGAATCCTCTCTGGGAGGAATATACGGAATATGCTGTCTTTATCGGACCGAGATTGATATATACCGCTCCGGCGATAAGAGCCAGAACAAGGAACCACGATATAAGTCTTCTGCCTCTTCTTTTGCGCTTAAGGAAAGCCTTTTTCTGCTTTCTGAGCCCTCTCTTTTCTTCTCCTTCAGCGCTTTTCATCCGGGCTTTAAAATCTTTTTTTTGCTGTTTAACTGAGGCGGCGAATTCGTCGTAGGCCTCCTGCCCTTCAAGTCTCGCCTCTTTTTTGGCACGAAGATATTCTTTTGCCTCCGCTCTGCCCTGTTTTTTATACTTTCTCATTTCACTTGCCATAATATACCTCCCAGGCATAAGGCAGTCTTAATTAATACATATTACCATACGGATATGCCTTTTTTCAATTG
This sequence comes from Oscillospiraceae bacterium, assembly GCA_017430455.1. Taxonomy (GTDB): domain Bacteria; phylum Bacillota; class Clostridia; order Oscillospirales; family Oscillospiraceae; genus Limivicinus. Next base: position 109,356 of record JAFRMX010000020.1, on the reverse strand, counting down.
CGCATTTCCCCTTTACGCGCTTATTTCAAAGCCTGAAGCTTTTCCTTGTGTTTGGTCCCATTCATTGGTATACTTATAAAATAAAATAATTAATTATCGGAGGTTATAAATAATGACCGTTCTTGTAACCGGAGGCGCCGGTTATATCGGCAGCCACACTTGTGTCGAGCTTCTGGCCAAGGGCTACGACGTCGTTGTGGTTGACAACCTTGTCAACTCCAGTGCCAAAGCTGTGGAGAGGGTCGAGCAGATAGCCGGGAAGGATGTCTGCTTCTATGAGGTCGATGTTAGAGACCGCGGCAGGCTGGACGCGATCTTCTCGAAACACGATGTAGGCTGCGTCATCCATTTTGCGGGACTCAAGGCTGTTGGCGAGAGCGTTGTAATGCCTCTCGAGTACTACGACAACAATCTCTTTTCCACTGTAACGCTCTGCGAGGTCATGCGCGAACACAAGTGCAAGAATATCATTTTCTCTTCCTCTGCAACTGTCTACTCCGGTGACAACGAGATGCCTCTGAAAGAGACTTCAAAAACCGGCATGTGCACAAATCCTTACGGCTGGACCAAATATATGTCCGAGCAGATCATGAGGGATATGGCATTTGCCGATAAAGAGTGGTCCGTCTCACTATTGAGATACTTCAATCCGATAGGTGCGCACAGCAGCGGACTGATCGGAGAGGACCCGCGCGGTGTTCCGAACAATCTGATGCCCTTCATCGCCCAGGTCGCTGTCGGAAGACGTGACCATCTGAACGTCTTCGGTGATGACTACAACACTCCTGACGGTACGGGCGTAAGAGACTATATCCACGTTGTAGACCTTGCAAGGGGCCATGTGGCCGCCATAGACTATATGATGGCAGGGCACAGGGGCGAGAATGTTTTCAATCTCGGCACCGGCCACGGATACAGCGTTCTGGATATAGTGAAAGCCTTCGAAGCCGCGACTGGCGTTAAGATCCCTTATGAGATAGCTCCAAGGAGGCCCGGCGACCTCGCGACCGTATATTCTTCTCCCGACAAGAGTGCGCAGCTTCTGGGCTGGAAAGCGGAGTATTCCCTCGAAGACATGTGCAGAGACACATGGGCCTGGCAAAGCAAAAACCCGATGGGTTACAACAGCTGATTTTTGTGCAATCTGAACAAAATATAAAATGCCTGAGCCGCAACGGCTTCAGGCATTTTATGCATTTCCGGTTTTTTGTTGAAAAAAATGTTGGAACTGTCGAAAACCTTGTTTTTTCAATTTATACGCTAATCTGTGTTGTAAAATAAATACATGGTATTATAAATCATTCCTTTTGGGCATTTTGAAGCGGCATTTTCTTTTTACACTTTCTCGGAATCTCTGAGCCGTTTTATCAGCACAGTGATGATAAGCCCGATGAGTATTATCGCGGCGATAATGAGCGCAACTCCCGTCCATCTGTTCCTGCCTGTTCTCACAGACTCCGTCTTATCCGCGGAAGCGGAAGGCTCTCCACTTTCCTGTGTGCTTTCGGCTATGTTGTTCTCTCCTTCCGGAGACACTGTCTGGATCGGGGCGATGCTAGCCGTAGGAGATGGAGCCTGGGTCGGTGCAGGAGTCGCTGTCGGTCTCGGAGTCGGGGTCGGTCTTGCCGTTGCTGCAGGGACCTGAACCGTTACAGTTTCTTTCTCTATTTTTACTTTTCTTTGATCAGTATAAGTCTGACCGTTCCCATCTTTGGCCGTGGCTGTATAGATGATGCTGTCCCCGCTTCTGGCGGATGTTACTGTGGCAGCTGCAGCACCGGTCTCCCTGCATCTGACGCAAGTGAAATACAGTGTCGCGGACTTGAAATCGCTGCCCCAGCTCCAGATCAGCGAGCCCATCGCATTGCCCGAGTATGTATGCTTTCCGGCAACATATACCGATACTTTTTCACTGTTGCCGGCCCCGTCAGTCGCTACGATGGTTCCGCTCACGGACGCGGTATGCCTGCCGTTGGAGTCCGGTTTTATTTCCTTTCCGTTCAATGTCACGCTGCTGACGCCGGACATCTCGTCATATACCGAGAACTGGGTCGCGGTGCAGTATGTAGCGCCGTTGCTTATACCGACTATCAGAGGAGCTGTGGTGTCTTTCTTTTCCTCCGGAACAGGGGTGGGTGCGGGCGTCTCTGTCGGGACAGGACTTGGCGTGACTTCCGGCTCGGATGTATTGGTTATGACTATCCTTGTTTCGGAATAGGTCTTTCCACCGTAGTCAAAATAAGCGGTATAAGTGACTTTATTTAAGTTCTCATCCGGATTGGAAGCGACAGTTGCAGGGATATTCCCGACTCTCTCTCCGCATACGGAGCAGGTCAGTTCCGCTGAAGCCTCAGTAAGATCGTCACTCCAGCTCCACTGCACGGTATAGTCGTGCTTTCCGAAGACAACAACAGTCACCTCAGAAGACGCTGCTTCGCTTTCCTCACTCTCTTTCGGAGCAGAGGCTGTTATTCTTATCACCTGCGGGAAAGCTCCGTTTCCCTGATCCGCCAGTGTATACTCGCCTGTCTCTTCGTTCCTTGCCAGTTCAAGACCTCTTCCTGACAGTATCTCATATGCGAATACACTTTCCGCGCCGCTTAAAGTAAATGCAGGCAGATTGCAGTATGCTCTCCCGGTCTCAATGCCTGTAAAAACAGGCGCCTCGTATGAATGCTGCTCTGCGCCTTCCTCAGTATCCTGTGCAAACCCGGCCGGGATCATGCCGAGCATAATTACAAGTGCGAGCAACAATGGCAGTATGCTCTTTTTCATCCGGTTTTCTCCTTTCTTCATCCGCCGTCGCGGAGCCTCAATCGGATGTATTTTACCATTATTGCATCCGTTCCTCAAGCGATTGCGGCCCGATTGCGATTAATTGACAGTTTGTTCAAAAATGACCGCGATTATACCCTTGTATATTAAGTTGTTTTTTGGGCCCATAAGTGATAATATTAACAAAAAAGATTACTGATAATTCGGCGGTTAGTTATGGCAGCTTTAATTTACGGCGCGATCGGTTTTACTGTCGGAGCTCTTATATCTCTCGTCATAGCGATGGCAAGCTCCAACGTAATGAAGACAACTAAGAATGCAAACATACTGATGGCGGTCTCCTCGGTCAGGACTTTTTTGAGCGCTGCCGTCCTGATCGCCCTTTTTTTCGCCGGAAGGAATCTTGTATCCGGACGCTACGCCCTGCTGATCGGCGGGGCTCTGGGGCTCACCCTCGTCAGTATATTTACGGCATTTAACGCCTCAAAACAGCTAAAGGAAGCTTCTGACAGGAACAGGAAAGGAAAAACGGAATCCGAAGGAAATGAGGAGGATGATGCCAATGGAATCTGAAGTTCTGTTCACAATATTCGGCCTCGAAGTAACCCCCGAGGTCACGACCCAGTGGGGAATAATAATAATTCTTGCAATAATATCCTTTTTTGCGACCCGCAACATCAAAGAGGTGCCCACAGGCTTCCAGAATGTCATAGAGACAGGACTCGGCATGATTGAGAACACAGTCTCCTCCGTTCTGGGCAAAGAGCGGACCAGAAGATTCTTTCCGTTTTTCGGAACACTCTTTATTTTCATAATCTTCTCAAACCTTTCGGGCATCCTGCCCGGCGCCGGAACAATAAGGGGCTTCAAAGCCCCGACTTCCAGTCTTTCGGTAACAGCCGGACTGGCGATCTGCGAATGTATCGCAGTGCAGTATATGGGTTTCAGGACCTGCGGCATAAAGGGGCATCTGAGGCATTTCGTCTCACCTGTTGTTGTTATGCTCCCCTTCCTGCTCATAGATGAGATCGTAAGGCCCGTGTCCCTGGCGCTCCGTCTTTATGGCAATATTTACGGAGAAGAGTCTGTCACCGAACAGATTTATGAACTTCTCCCTATAGGAGCTCCGCTGATCATGATGATCCTGAGCCTTCTTTTCTGCACGCTTCAGGCGATCATTTTCACGACCCTGACAGCTATCTATACCGACGAGGCAACAACTCTCGAAGAATAATTCCGATAATAATATCCAAAGGAGATTAACAATATGGCAACAGAAGCAATAATTGCGATAGCAGCAGCACTCTGCATAGTGGGCTCGACTATCTTTCCCGGTATCTCACAGGGAAAAACGGCAACGGCAGCTATGGAAAGCATCGCACGCCAGCCCGAAGCAGCAGGCGACATCCGTTCTGCACTGATAGTTTCCATGGCCCTCATGGAAGCTTTGACGATCTACGGCCTGCTCGTGGCTCTGATGCTTATAGGTAAGATCTGATCTGAAACATGAGCCTGAACATATCGGTCGTTATCTGGACCGTTATAGATTTTTGCCTGCTCATGCTCATTCTTGACAAACTTCTTTTCAAACCCCTCCTGACAAAAATGCACGCCAGGGATGACAGGATCGAAGAAGGAGAAAGAAAGCTTATTGAGACGGAGGCCGAAAAAAACCGGATCCTGAACGAGATGAAGGCCGGCTCTGACGAAGTCACCGCCGCAATAATAAAAAGCTCCGGAGAAAAAAACCGTATTGTTGAAGATGAAAGCTACCGGAGGGTCAGAGCGGCCTCCCAGAAGGCCGACGAAACTCTCTCCGAGGCTGCAGCGGCATGTGAGAAACAGCGCGCAGTATATGAAAGCGAGCTTTTGAAGCATATGCCTGAATACACTTCAGTTCTTTCCGATGTCCTTACGGACAGCGGATCCGGAATAGAATGAGGCGGATATGCAGGTATTGTATTCGGTAATCAATTTCATACTGCTTGTCGCTATTATCTGGATCTTCGGGAAAAAAGCAATTTTGAAAATCTTCAGCTCCCGAAGAGAAAAGATTGAAAACGGTCTTGCCGATGCAGAAAGAGCCAGCCGCACTGAGGAGGAACAACGCGCCGCCATTGAAGAGGTTGCGCGGAATCTCAGCGAATCAGAAACCGAAACTGCCAAACGTTTGGAGCTGGCCGCTTCGAAATATGTAAAAACTCTGAACGAGCAGGCCGACAAAGAGATCTCTGTCATTAATACGGATCTCGAGGAATCGCTGAAAAGCATGAAGTTCGACATGCTTCATGAAGTGCGCGCAAATGTTGTCCATAAAGTAGCAGATGAGTGCAGGGAGCTGTTCTCAAAAGAGCCGTATCTTTCGCAGTTCCGTAAAGATGAACCTGTCATTGCGGACATGATCCTAAAAATGGTCTCTCTCACTCCAGGTGACAAGGTCTACATAAACAGCAAAGGGCTTTTGTATGTAACGCTTATATCCGCATTTAAACTTGATCCTGCTGTTACGGAAAAAATCAGGTCCCACATGGAAAAGCTTGTCGCTGCTGAGGGGAGCACGATATCTTTCCGGGTCAAAACAGATGAACAGTGTATAGGCGGACTCAAGCTCAGGGTCGGCGACACGGTATATGACGGCACCATAGACAATATTCTCTGGACCCTTCTTACCAGGCTTAAAAGAAGCCCCATGGATAAGCCGGATATGTCGGCAGATGAGATAAAGAAAGGTATCATCTCCGGCCTGAAGGGGCTTTCCCGTGAAATAGACATATACCAGCTGGGACGTGTCCTGAGTGTTTCCGACGGTATATGCTGGCTCGACGGACTTACAGATTCGATGTATGGCGAACTGGTCGAATTCGACAACGGAGAGAGAGGAATGCTCCTTTCCATCGAACCATCAAGGATTGCCTGTGTTGTCTTCGGAAAATATGAGAACATAAGGGAGCTCTCATCCGTCAGAAGACTGGGAATGATGGCAGATGTTCCTGTCGGTGACGAACTCCTCGGGAGGATCGTGGATCCTCTCGGCAAACCGATAGACGGCAAGGGCGGCATACATGCCAAATCCTATATGCCTATTGAAAATCCTGCGCCTGCCATACTGGATCGGCAGGCTGTCAGCTCCCCGCTCCAGACCGGCATCAAGGCCATAGATGCTCTTGTGCCGATCGGCAAAGGCCAGAGAGAGCTTATTATCGGCGACCGCCAGACAGGCAAGACGGCCATTGCTGTAGACACCATCCTGAACCAGCGGGGAAGGAACGTAATCTGTATTTATGTTGCCATCGGGCAGAAAGAGACAGGTATTGCTTCAATTGCAAGTATTTTGAAAAAAAATGGAGCTCTTGATTATACAATAATCGTCTGTGCAGACGCCTATCAGAGTGCTCCCATGAGATATATAGCTCCTTATGCAGGCACCACCATGGGAGAATATTTCATGAACCGGGGCAGAGATGTACTTATAATCTACGACGATCTTTCCAAACACGCAGTATCATATCGCGAGATATCCCTGCTGCTGCACCGGCCATCCGGCAGAGAAGCTTTCCCCGGAGATGTCTTCTATCTGCATTCGAGACTTCTGGAGAGAAGCGCCCGCTTAAGCGAGGAAAAGGGAGGCGGGTCGCTGACAGCCCTTCCTATAGTCGAGACCCAGGCCGGAGATATCTCGGCATATATCCCGACCAACGTGATATCAATCACAGACGGGCAGATATTCCTGGAGTCTGAACTGTTTCATGAGGGCCAGAGGCCGGCTGTAAATGTCGGACTCTCTGTTTCCCGTGTCGGAGGTTCTGCCCAGATTCCTGCCATGAAGCAAATGGCGGGAGGGCTCCGTATCTCTCTGGCTCAGTACAGGGAGCTTGCTTCCTTTGCCCAATTTGGAGCTGATCTAGATCAGGCTACGCAGGCCTCACTCGATCGCGGAGAACGAATGACAATAGCTTTGCGCCAGGACCAGTACAAGCCGCTCGATGCGGAGCTGCAAGTGCTTATAATTTATACTTTCAGCGAGGGATATGCAGATGATATCGCTCCGGAAAAGATTCCGGAATTTGAGGATGCTTTAATAAAGCATTTCAAATCCGCTCATCCTGATCTGATAGCGGTTCTCTCAAAAGGGAAAATAACACCCAAAACCAAAGAGCGTCTGAATGAGGCATTGAAGCTTTTTAAGGGGTCCTCCGAATGAGCAGCAGTATCAGAGATCTCAAGCATAGAGTAAAAACTGTACGCTCAATAAATCAGGTGACCTCCGCCATGAAGACTGTCGCCGTTTCGAAATACAACCGTGCAAGGACCAAAGAGTCAGAGTTCTCACTGTATCGTGATGCCTGTGTCCGGCTTGCATCCTGGTTAAGCCCCGGAAATGATATCTCTTTTAAAAGAAAAGATGCCGTATTATATATAGCGGCATTCTCAAACCGGGGACTTTGCGGAACTTATAATACAGATCTTCTGGAAGAGCTTGTCCGAGTCCTCAAGGAAGAAAAACGCGAGAAGACTCTGGTCCTGATAGGCAGATGGGCTGCTGAACATATTAAGCCTGAATCTGTCGGGCAGATCGCAAAGACCTTTGTCTTCAGCGATATTCCCAAAGACAGCGAGGCCGGAGAACTCACAGCGCTTATTAAGGATTACTGGGACAAGGGTGAAGTAAGCGAGGTCTTTTTCATCTCACAGTCTTTTAAAAACATCATTAGCTACAAACCGCAAACCGCAAGGCTGCTGCCGATCGAGAAAAATGAAAGCGGTCTGTCTGAGACAGAGTACATATTCGAACCCTCGAAGGAAGCAGTTACGGAAGGGCTTTATGATCTGTGTCTGCAGGCGAATGTATACGGGTTCCTCCTTCAGGTCGCCGAAGGAGCTTTCGGTGCCATGATGGTTGCCATGCGTCAGGCTGCCGACAATTCCGGAGATGTCCTTGAAGCGCTGACGCTGAACCTCAACCGTATGCGCCAAGCCCAGATAACCACTCAGGTAATAGAAGTTTCTTCCTCACTTACAGGAGGCAATGAAATATGAGCAAGCCAAACGATTCCCCGAAAGGAATAGTTATAGCCGTAGCCGGTCCGGTAGTAGACGTGCTGTATCCGCAGGGGTCTTCCATTCCCGATATACGCAATGCAGTCAGGGTAAATGTACAGAATGAAAGCGTCATTATGGAAGTCGTCGCCCATGTCGGAGGAGGCAAGGTCAGATGCATTTCCCTTTTCCCGACTGACGGGCTTTCCCGCGGTGCTGAGGTTGAAGATACGGGTCTCCCAATAACCGTTCCCGTCGGGCCTGAAACGCTCGGCAGAATGATGAATGTTATTGGCGATCCGATAGACAAAAAAGGGCCGATAGAAACCGCTGAACGCTGGCCTATACACCATGCAGCCCCGCCTTTGACAGATATAGTTTCCTCCTCGGAGATCTTTGAGACCGGCATCAAAGTCATTGACCTTATTACTCCATACAGCAAAGGCGGAAAAATAGGCCTCTTCGGAGGCGCCGGTGTCGGCAAGACAGTCCTGATAATGGAGCTTATACGCAACGTCGCTTATGAGCACGACGGCTACAGCGTCTTTGCAGGCGTCGGTGAGAGAAGCCGTGAAGGTAATGATCTCTGGAATGAAATGACAACCTCCGGGGTTATAGACAAGACTTCCCTCGTCTTCGGCCAAATGAATGAACCGCCCGGAGCCAGACTGAGAGCTCCGCTCGCGGGGCTCACTCTCGCGGAGTATTTCCGTGAGAGAGAAAAGAGAGATGTTCTTCTATTTATAGACAATATCTTCAGATTCACGCAGGCCGGCGCAGAAGTCTCCGCTCTTCTCGGAAGGATGCCCTCTGCTGTCGGCTATCAGCCCACTCTGATGACTGAAGTCGGCCAGCTGCAGGAGAGGATAGTTTCCACAAGGAACGGGTCCATCACCTCCGTTCAGGCAGTCTATGTCCCTGCTGACGACCTTACAGATCCGGCTCCTGCTGCGATCTTCGCCCACCTTGATGCCACCACTGTCCTTTCAAGATCCATAGCCGAGCTCGGCATCTACCCGGCAGTCGATCCACTTGAATCCTCATCCAGAATGATGTCTGAGAACATCGTCGGAAAGGAACACTATGAGACTGCGCAGGCTGTTCTGAAGATCCTGCAGCGTTATGTGGAGCTTCAAGACATAATAGCTATTCTCGGCATGGATGAGCTTTCTCCCGAAGATAAAGCTGCAGTCAACAGAGCGAGAAGAGTCCAGCGTTTCTTCTCCCAGCCATTTCATGTTGCCGAAGAGTTTGTCGGCTTGGAAGGAAAATATGTCCATATTGAAGATACGGTCAAGGGCTTTCAGGCGATTCTGGGCGGTGACTGTGACACTCTTCCCGAGTCTGCTTTCATGATGAAAGGCACTATCGACGAGGTCTATAAGGCTGCAAAGGATCTTAAGTGATATGGACGACAGACTTCTGGATCTCAAAGTAGTGACTCCCTCAGGCACCAGATTATCCGAGAGGACTGAGTACATAGAAATGCCGCTCGAGGACGGGCTTATAGGCATAAAATACAATCACGCCCCGATGCTGGCCAGAGTTGCCGGGGGAACATTAAAATACCGCGTTGGAAAACAGACGAATGAATTCACTCTGTCTCCGGGCCTCGCAGAGGTAAGGGACAACACGGTAACGATACTTATAAGCAACTAAAAAGAATGCTGACAATTTATAAAAAGAGGCTGTACCAAAACAATATTTGTACAGTCTCTTTTTATTCCTGAAGCTGCTGTATGTTTCGAAACATTTTCAGCTTCATTTTGTATTGGATCAGGTCCTGTATGCTGTTGACTTTGACAATAATAAATCGTAGAATAAACCGTTAAATTTTTTTAAGTTTTTTGGAGAAAACATGAGCAGAAAAAGAGAACATTTTGGAGACAGGCCGGACGGGGTTTTGCTGAGAGATCTTGACTCTCTTCATTATATTACCGGTATCATATACCCCAACAGATGCGACAATGAAGCCTTTATATCCGAGACGATAGATCTTACGAACATCAATAAATTCCTGGAAAAGAAGAACTCCGGGGACCCGGTATACAAGTATAATCTCTTCCAGATAATTGTCACAGCCGTGCTCAAGACAATAACCCTCAGGCCAAAGATGAACCGCTTCATCGTCAATGGCAATTTCTATCAGCGCAAGGAAGTGTCAGCTTCATTTGTTGTAAAGAAGGAATTCGATGACAAGGGCGGGGAGGCTCTTGCATTCATCCATTCAAAAGGAGATGACAATCTCGACAGCATTCATCAGAGCATTTATGATCAGGTATCCTTCTGCAGGTCGGATAGCGTCGATTCATCTACAGAGAGCATGGATATACTGAACAGGATCCCGCGCGTTATCTCAAAAAACGCGGTAAAATTCATAATGTTTCTAGATAAACACGGGAGAGTACCGCATGATATGATCGCGACAGACCCCTATTATTCCTCTGTCGTACTCTCCAATCTCGGTTCAATAAAGCTTAAAAGCGGATATCATCATCTGACCAATTGGGGGACCTGCTCGGTAATATGCCTTATCGGTGAAGTAAAAGAGACACCTGTATTTCAAAGCGACGGCTCTGTTGAAATGAAGCCGACCGTGGATCTGGGCATTACCCTGGATGAGCGGCTTGCCGACGGATATTATTATTCAAAGACCGTACGTCTTTTGAAACATCTTCTGGAAAATCCGGAGCTCCTTGAGCTGCCGTTAAATGAGGAGACAGAATACTGATGGAAAAACAGATCACAGCCAAAATGCCGTGGAAAGAGAACACTGGCGGTGTTCCTCTTACTTTGGATTATTTTGAGGGATCCATGTACGAAAAAGTAGCCGGAATCGCCAAAAAATATCCCGGCTATACCGCTTTTGATTTCCAAGGCAGGTCGACCACCTACGGGGAGATGCTGGCAAATATAAACAGGTGCGCAAAAGCGCTCAGGGCCATCGGCGTCAGAGAAGATGACAAAGTCACGATAATCATGCCAAACTGCCCACAGGCTATCTATATGTTCTACGCTTTGAATGCGGTCGGAGCCATTGCGAACATGGTACATCCTCTGTCCGCTGAAAAGGAAATCGAATTTTATATTGAAAAATCACACTCTGTTGCGGCAATTACACTTGATCAGTTTTATTTCAAACTTGAAAAAGTAAGAAAGAATGTAAAGCTCAACACCCTGATCATTGCATCTGTCCGTGACGAGCTCCCCGCACTTACGAAGGTAGGCTATGATCTTACTCTTGGGAGGAAGATAAAAAAGCTTCCGGATAATGCTCCTGTTCTGATGTGGAAGGATTTCCTCAAACTGAGCTATGTATCTGAGCCCGATTTCACGGTCCGCAGGGAGAGCGATGATCCCGCTGTCATTCTTTATTCCGGAGGCACAACCGGGAAAAACAAGGGAATAGTCCTTACAAACAAGAATTTCAATGCGCTCAGCCAGCAGATAACTGCAACGAATCCCATGTTTCTGCCAGGCGACAAGATGCTTGCGGCAATGCCTATTTTCCACGGCTTCGGACTTGGGGTCTGCATTCACTCTATGCTTGCAAACGGAGGAAGATGCCTACTGCTTCCAAAGGTCAACCCTAAAGAGTATGCCAAAATGCTCACCAAATACAGGTGTAATTTCATAGCGGGGGTCCCGACGCTTTACGAAAAAATGATCTCCAATCCGGAGATGGAAGGTAAGGATCTGAGCTGTCTCAAGGGTGTTTTCTCCGGCGGAGATTCCCTTTCCATTGAGCTCAAAAAGAAATTCGACAAATTTCTCGCTGCGCACGGGGCTGTTGTCCAGGTCCGCGAGGGCTATGGCACAACAGAAACAGTCACAGCCTGCTGCCTCACCCCGATCCATAAGTCCAAAGAGGGCAGCATTGGGGTCCCGTTCCCGGATACTTATATTAAGATAGTCAGACCCGGTACGGATGAAGAGCTTCCTTACGGAGATGAGGGTGAGATCCTTCTCGCAGGACCTACCGTCATGAAGGAGTATCTCGATGAGCCTGAAGAAACTGCAAATACCCTCAGAACTCATTCCGACGGGCTTACATGGGTATATACGGGCGATCTCGGGACCATGGATGAAGAAGGATTTGTTTATTTCAAGGGCAGGGCAAAAAGGATGATCATCTCTTCGGGTTTCAATGTATATCCCGCCCAGGTCGAAAACATTCTCGATTCTCATGAAAAAGTCCAGATGAGCTGCGTTATAGGCATTCCCGACCCTGTTGCCATACAGGTGGTAAAGGCCTTTGTCATGCTCAAGCCCGGAGTCGTCGAAAGCGACGATGTCAAGACCGAACTCATCGAGTACTGCAAAAAACATGTATTCAGGTACGCTGTTCCGAGAGAAGTAGAATTCAGAAACGAGCTGCCGAAGACTCTGGTCGGAAAAGTTGCATACAGAGCTCTTGAGGAAGAGGAAGCTGCAAAACGCGCTAAAGACTAAAGCTGAGTAAACAATAAAAAATAACCGGATGTCTTGACATCCGGTTATTTGATTTTTTGGAGAATCTTATTTCTTAACTGACTCGATTATGCCCTCGGCAAGTCCCGCAAGACCCTGGATCTCGCTGGGTATAATGATCTTCGTGGCCTGACCCTGAGCCGCAGCTTCAAAAGCATCAAGAGATTTGAGCTTGACAACCGCATCGGAAGGTGCCGCCTCATTGAGAAGCTTTATGGACTCCGCTCTGGCTTTCTGGACCTTCAGTATAGCTTCTGCTTCGCCTTCGGCCTCAAGTATCTGCTGCTGTTTCTTGGCGTCTGCTCTCAGGATTGCGCTTTCCTTCTCGCCTTCGGCCTCAAGAATTGCCGCTCTCTTATCGCCTTCGGCTCTGAGGATTGCTTCCCTTCTTTCACGTTCTGCCTTCATCTGCTTTTCCATCGCGTTCTGGATCTCTTTCGGAGGCAGAATGTTCTTGAGCTCAACTCTGTTTACCTTGATGCCCCACGGGTCTGTCGCCTCATCGAGGATATTGCGCATCTTGGAGTTGATGATGTCGCGGCTCGTCAGGCACTGGTCGAGTTCAAGATCGCCGATGATGTTTCGAAGCGTTGTTGCCGACAGATTTTCTATTGCAAGTATCGGCTGCTCGATCCCGTATGTGTAGAGCTTAGGATCCGTGATCTGGAAATAGACTACAGTGTCTATCTGCATGGTAACGTTATCTTTCGTGATAACGGGCTGTGGCGGGAAGTCCGCGACCTGTTCCTTCAGGCTCACCACCTTGGCTACTCTTTCAATGAAAGGCACCTTGAGATGAAGGCCGACATTCCAAGTCGTTTTATAGGCGCCGAGGCGCTCGATAACAAAGGCTTTTGCCTGCTGTACCACGCGTATGTTCCTCACGATTATGACAATGAGTATCGCAAGTATAATAAGTATTGCATACATGTTCTTTTTCCTCCTAATTAGTTTTTGTTATTTAAATCAGTATATCAGTCAGATCTTATTTGTGCAAGAAATTACTTGAACCAGGAGAAGATCTTTTCCCAATACGGGATCAGCACATCGGAATCGGTCATATACAACTCATGCTTCATTCCCGGAACGACTCTGAATTCACATGATGGTACATTTAGGCTGAACAGATTCTGTGCAGAATTGTCAACAACAGTATCATTGCCCGCCTGAAATAGAAGAACAGGTATTTTAATCTTCGCCATTTGTTTTCTTGAAGTGACTCTTTTGCAGGCACGAACCGACTGAAGACCCCATCCGATTGAAGGAGAGGTCGTCTGAAGGAAAATGTCTCCGAGGCGTTTTGCATGGTAATAGAGGTATCGGCACTTCGAAGAGTCACAGGAATTTTCGAAATCCGGCTCAGTCGGGAATGAGTCCACGCGTTCAAGGGAATTTTTCTTCCGCCCTCCAACACCCAATACTGTCGCACCCGCGACCATAACAGGCGTCGGCAAGTTGAATTTGAGTCCCAGCATCGGTGAAGACAGCACAGCTTTTTTGAACAGATCTGGATATTCCTCTATAACCCAGGCTCCTACACAACCGCCCATAGAGTGGCCGTAGAGATATAGAGGAAGGTCTTCCCCAAGCTTTTTTGCGATCGTATTTGTCATATATACGAGATCCAGCACATAGTCCTCAAAATTCCCTACGTGTACCACATAGGCGTTGTCGTTTGAGCGGTAAGACCTGCCGTGGCCGCGGTGATCGTGTATGCATACGCTGTAGCCGGCCTGGAGCATGTAATAGACAGACTCCGCATATTTCCTGTAGGACTCCGTAAAGCCGTGGCTGATGACGATTATGCCTTTCGGGGAATCCGCTTTAAAGCATACGTATGCGATCTTCTGCCCGGGGACGCGTTCGAAGTATGCTCTTTTGCCGCGCTCCCTCACATAGGGCTCTGCGACCGTTTTCATTTCTTCAGCGTAATTTTCTTCTTTTATCCAGTTCATTTCTCTGCCTCTTTCAAATGCTCAGCGTAAAACTCGCGGTAATCCTTCAGCATAAACTTTAAAAGCTTCGGAGTATCAAGTCCGTATGGGCATTTGGAAGCGCAATTGTAGCATTCAATGCAGTCGTCGATCTTCTCCATCTTTGCTCTCCATTCATCTGTCATATACTGCTGCCAAGGAGATCTTCTGAGCAGCATGTTCATCCTCGCGCAGTTTCTTATCTCAATGCCTACAGTACAGGGCATGCAGTAGCCGCAACTCCTGCAGAAGGTCCCTGCAAGCTCTTTTCTCTCCTTCTCAATAAAAGCGTTAATCTCATCATCAAGCTGTACATCCTCCTGTGCGACCTCAAGCCACTGCTCGAGTTCTTCAAGCTTCTGGATTCCCCATATCGGAACGACATTTTCAAAGCTGTTCATGAACGCCTGGCAGGCTCTGGTGTTCGTCAGCAGGCCTCCTGCGAGCCCTTTCATGGCGATATATCCGACATCAGCCTTTTTTGCCTTTTCAGCAAGAGCAAGGTCTCTCTCAGAGGAGATATAGCTGAATGGGAACTGGACAGTCTCAAAATTGCCGGACTCTATGCACTGCTCTATTACGCCGACCCTGTGGGATGTGACGCCTATGTGGCGTATAAGTCCTCTCTCCTTCGCTATAAGCGCTCCGGCGTAAGCTCCGGAAGCGTCATTTATGTCGGGCATCTCCGGCACATTGTGAAACTGAAAGAGATCGATGTAGTCTGTTTTAAGCATCTTTAAGCTGTTTTCGATATGAGCGATGACGCCGTCCCTGTCTCTTGCCTGGCTTTTTGTAGAGATGATTATCTTATCTCTGACATCGCTAAGTGCCAAACCTATCTTCTCCTCGCTGTCCGTATAGGCGTTCGCGGTATCAAAATAATTGATCCCGCCCTCATAAGCAGCCCTAAGGAGCTTTACCGCATACTCTTTTTCGCATCTCTGAAGCGGAAGACAGCCCATTGCGGGCTTTGTGACCAGCAGCTCTGATTTGCCGAGTCTTACTTTCTTAAGCATATATTACCTTCCTTTATTATACGTTTTTTGATTGCTTTTTTGTTCATTATACTTTATCTGATGTCCAGTTTACAACAGAAACCGAAAAAACTTGACAGGATTTTGATATGGGTCTACAATGCTCCTGTTGATAATGGGCGCTGGGTATTCCCGGCTGAGACAGAGTAATTGAGCTCTGAAACCATCGAACCTGATCCGGGTAATGCCGGCGTAGGAAATGACGCTAACATGCCCCCGGAATCATTTTTGGGAGGTAGTATATGAAGAAAAACCTTACTCTGCGCGCCCTTACCGAAGGCGCTATTTTTGTTGCCCTGGCACAGGTATTGAGCTATCTGAAGCTTTGGGAAATGCCATGGGGCGGCTCCGTAGTTCTCGCGATGGTGCCGATTGTGCTCTATGCTGTCAGATGGGGCATAGTCCCGGGACTTCTGGCCGGTTTCGTATTCGGCATTCTGCAGTTTGTATTTGACGGAGGCTTTGCAATCGGCTGGCAGTCCATCATTGGCGATTACCTGCTGGCATTTACCGCTATCGGTTTGGCAGGTCTCGTCAAAAGAGAGAAGAATGGTGCTATATATACAGGAACTGTAATTGGCGGTTTGGCGAGATTTCTCGTCCACTATGTTGTGGGTGCTACGATCTGGGCCGAATACATGCCAGAAGAGTTTTTCGGCATGGCTATGAAAAGCCCGTGGTTCTACTCGCTGCTCTACAATATAGCATATATGGGCCCGAATATAATCATTACCCTTGTTATATTCCTTATCCTCAACAAGCCGCTCGGAAAGTATATCCGCGGAGAGGACCTCAAATAATATCCCCGATTCAGAGCACGGCTTTTTTTGCCGTGCTTTTATTATGCCCGGATCTTTTTGTCCGGATAATCTTCATTGCGACAGCACTTTCTATACGGACTTAAAACCTGTTGCAAGAACATTATTTTATGTTGTATAATTCTTTTGTTATTCCAATCGGGAACAATGAACCCGAGCCGTTCGGTCATATCCCGGTCCGGTTTGAATCGAAAACGGAAAAGCGAGGAAACGATGGAAGAGGTAAAAAGCAATATCGAAAACGGAATATTGACTGTACAGCTGAGCGGAAGGATCTCATCTTCTAACGCAGCCGGGATAGAAGCAGAAATAAATAAGCTCGCGGATCAATCCGGAGACGATCTTGCAGTTCTCGATTGCGAAGGTCTCGAATATATATCAAGCGCAGGGCTGCGAGTCATTTTAAGGCTTAAGAAAAGCAATCCCTCTCTTAAGATCATAAACGCTTCTTCCGAGGTCTATGATATCTTTGAGATGACCGGTTTTACCGAGATGATGGAAGTTAAAAAAGCATACAGACACTTCAGTGTCGACGGCTGCAAAATAATAGGCAGCGGTTCCAACGGCGAGGTGTACCGGATAGACGACGAAACCATCATTAAGGTCTATAAGAACCCTGATGCTCTGCCCGAGATACAGAGAGAGCGGGAGTTGGCCAGAAAAGCATTCATTCTCGGGGTCCCGACTGCCATCCCCTATGATGTCGTCCGGGTCGGAGAAGGCTACGGCAGCGTATTTGAGCTTATAAACAGCAAGTCGTTTTCGGACCTGATAATTGACGAACCCGAAAACATCGACAAATACATTTCGCTTTCTGTAGATCTGCTCAAAAAAATACACTCCGTTGAGCTCAAGCCCGGCGAAATGCCTGATATGAGAGAGACTGCTCTATCATGGGCTGACTTCCTCAAAGAGCATCTCCCGGAAGATATCCACAAAAAGCTCGTCTCTCTGATCTCCGACGTTCCTGCAAGCTGCAATATGCTCCACGGGGACTATCATATGAAGAATGTCCTCATGCAGAACGGAGAAGTGATCCTGATAGATATGGATACGCTCTGTCTCGGAGATCCGATATTCGAATTCGGCTCCATATACAACGGCTACGCGGGCTTTTCCGAGCTTGACCATTCTGTAACCGAGTCTTTCCTCGGCGTTCCTTGGGAGACGGCGCAGTATATATGGGATAAAACCGTCCGCATGTATTTCGATACGGATGACGAGGCAAGGATCAGCGAGATAAAAACAAAATCCGAGATAATCGGCCAGACAAGGATAATGAGGAGATCCATAAAGAGACTTTCCGGAACCGAGTTCGGGAAAAAACAGATCGAGTGCTCACGCAGACATCTTATCGAACTCGTACCTAAAACCGATTCTCTCCTTCTCCTCAAATAAGCTAAAGATCATTTATTATAATATTACTATACCGCCGGCTTATGCCGGCGGTATTTTACTGCCCAAAAAGCTTTTTCAGATTTAGTGCGGCTGCTTTGAGCTCATTTTTGCTGTATGAATTGTTTGGGTCGTTAAGAACGGCGCTAACAGCGTCTTTCGCATTGAATCCGCCTTTCACCATCATATCTGTCAGCAAAGCCTCAGGGGTAACTGTGTGTTCTGTCTTATTGAAAACATAGTCGTCTTCGAGCTCTATGACCAGGGCATATTCCCCTTTTTCCCAGTTTCCTTTGTCTTCAAGCTGCTCCTTTATCTCGCGCGGACTGCCCCTGAATATCATCTCATGCACCTTAGTCATATCGTTGCAAAGGCAGATACGCACTTTAGCATCCTCTCCAATGAGAAAATCGACGAGGCTCATTATCCGAAGCGGGGACTCATAGAAAGCAAAGGTCTTTGTGTCCCCTTTTCTTATCTTTTCAAGAAGCTTTTTTCTCTCAGCATTTTCTCTCGGGAAAAAACCCAGGAACATGAAGCTCGAAAGATCGAAACCCGATACCGAAAGCGCCGTAACAGCTGCACAGCAACCCGGAATACCGCTTACCTTTATGCCCGCCTCGACGGCAGCTTTTATAAGCTCGTTACCGGGGTCCGAAATGCAGGGAGTACCTGCATCGGTTATAACGGCAACACTCTTTCCGGAGAGCATCTCATTTATGAAATAAGTGGCCTTGCCGTGTTCATTGAATTTATGGTTTGAAACAAGCTTGTTTTTTACGCCGAGCATATTCAGAAGAACCATCGATCTTCTGGTATCCTCGGCTGCAATTATATCCACTTCGTTTAAGATCCGGGTGCCTCTCGGAGACATGTCTTTAGAGTTGCCGATCGGCGTCGCCACTATATAAAGTGTTCCTTTGTTCTCATCCATATTTCAGTAATTCTTCACTGCTTCACGGCAATAATAATTGAACATTCTTTCGATCTGAAGCGTCGATGAATCTCCGTGCCCAGGATATACTTCATAATCTCCCTCGAGCATGCATATTTTTTTAAGCGACCGGAGTTCAGTCTCTTCATCTCCGCCGGGAAGATCCACTCTGCCGCAGCTGCCCCTGAAGAGAGTATCCCCTGTAAACACAGCGTCTTCGCAAACTATCGTCACTCCTCCGGGAGTGTGCCCCGGGGTGAGCATAATATGGAACTCAAGTCCGGCTATACTGAGAATATCTCCGTCGCCGTAAAATTTGCATTCATCAGGAAGTATTCTGAAGGGCGGTTCGTCTTTGACGCTCATATTAAAATCCGTATCAGTGACATAGACGTCGCATCCTGTCTCTTCCATAACAGCCCGAAGCGCTCCTGTGTGGTCCCAATGCGCATGCGTAAGAAGCACTGCCTCACACTTGAGTCTGTTATCTTCAATATAATCGAGAATCGTCGCAGAACTGTCACCCGGATCTATCAGAACGCACTCCAGGGTCTTTTCATTGGTTACAACATAGCAGTTGGTTTCAATGGGCCCTACAACCAGTGTTTTAATAAGCATTTAAAGCTCCTCCGTATCAAGTATAATCGTGACAGGCCCGTCATTTACCGACTCGACCATCATCTCAGCGCCGAAAACGCCTGTTCCGACATGAAAGCCCCTTTCTCTGCATAACTGAACTGTCTTTTCGTACAGCGGTACCGCTTTCTCCGGTCTTGCTGCCTTTGAAAAGCCGGGCCGTCTGGATTTGCAGTCGGCAAAAAGAGTGAACTGTGAAATGATCAATATCTCAGCGCCGGCATCTGCAGGGTTTACATTCATTTTGCCGGCTTCATCCTCAAAGATACGGAGTCCGCATATCTTGTCTGCTATTTTTTCTGCCTGCTGCTCGGTATCCGATTCATGAACCCCGAGCAGGACAAGAAATCCCTTTCCTATACTGTCTTTAAGCTTTCCGTCTATTGTTACGGAAGCTGATTTTACTCTTGTCAGGACTGCTCTCATCCCTTTTTCTCCTTTTCAGAGGAAAGATTTGTTCCGGTACCGTTTCTGAGGACCTCCCGGACTCCCGGTATCGTTCTGAGCCTTGAAATTATATAATTCAGCTCGTCCAGATCCTTTACCTCAAGAGTAAGGTTGGCAAGCGCCATGCCTCCGCCGATATCTCTTGCAGAGAGCGATCTGACCTTGGCATTTATACCGTTTAACACGGTTGCAACATCCATTACAAATCCCGAGCGGTCGCGTGAGGAGATTACTATCGTAGTGAGATAGCTGTCCGTGATCTTCCCGGCCCAGCTGACCTTTATCCAGCGTCCGGCATTTTCTTCCTGTTCAAGGCTCTTTTTGCAGTTGGTACAGTCGGTCCTGTGTATCGAGACTCCCTGGCCTCTCGTGATGAATCCCAAAATATCGTCTCCGGGGACAGGCGTACAGCATCTGGAAAAACGGATCAGGCAGTTGTCGAGGCCTTCTACAAGTATTCCGTGGACAGCTTTGGTCTCTTTCTTTGCCTGCTGCTCCCTCCGTTCTGCAGCCTCATTCATCTTCTCTATAGCGCTGCGGGCGGGCTTTTGGGTGCGGGTAAGCTCGTCCTTCATACGGTTTACGATCCTTGTCGCCGTAACCCCGCCGTAGCCTATGGCCGCATAGAGATCGTTTATATTGTCGTACGCAACTCTTTTAAGAAGCTGCGGGAGAACATCTTCATCCATAACATCAGCAGGAGCAAGACCTGCGTGTTTGAGTTCATTCTCGAATATCTCGCGTCCTCGGATGACGTTCTCTTCGCGTCTTTCTTTCTTGTACCACTGCTTTATCTTTGTCCTGGCGCTGCCGCTCTTTGCTATGTTGAGCCAATCACGGCTCGGTCCGGGAGCACTTTTGGAGGTGCGTATCTCAACTATGTCTCCGTTTTGAAGGACATAGTCGAAGTTGACTATCCTTCCGTTTACCTTGGCTCCGACCATATGATTGCCGATATCCGAATGTATGGCGTAGGCGAAGTCTATCGGGGTCGCTCCTGCCGGCAGATTTATCACGTCTCCTTTGGGAGAGAATACGAAGACATCATCCGCGAACATGTCTATCTTCAGGTTGTGGAGAAAGTCCTGGGAGTCGGACTCCTGCTGACTTTCGAGCAGTCTTCTGACCCAGGCAAATTTATCCTCTTCTCCTTCCCGTATTCCGGAGGTGGAATTCATCTTGTATTTCCAGTGCGCGGCAATCCCGTACTCAGCAGTCCGATGCATATCCCAGGTCCGGATCTGCACTTCAAACGGAATACCCTCGGCACCTATTACCGTGGTATGTATGCTCTGATACATATTCGGTTTCGGAGTGGCGATGTAGTCCTTGAATCTGCCGGGAACAGGCTTGAACATCTCATGTATGATACCGAGCACATTGTAGCAGTCTGAGACGGAATCGACTATTACCCTGAACGCGCAGAGATCGAATATGCCGTTCATGTCGAGCTTCTGGGAATACATTTTGCGGTATATGCTGTAGACATGCTTTATGCGACTGAAAATAGCAGACTCGATATTCTCTTCTTTGAGCCTCTTCTGTATTCTGTTCTCCATAGAGGACATGAATGCCTCCAGCTCGGTCATCCTCGACTCGAGATTCTGCGTAATCTCTTTATAGCCCTGCGGATCCAGATACTTTAGCGCAAGGTCCTCCAGCTCCCACTTGGCTCTCTGCATACCGAGCCTGTGGGCGATCGGAGCATAGATCTCCATGGTTTCGAGCGATTTTGTCCTCTGCTTGTCCTCGCTCTGGTACTCCATAGTCCGCATATTGTGGAGCCTGTCCGCAATCTTGATAAGTATTACGCGTATGTCCTTCGCCATGGCGAGCAGCATCTTCCTCAGATTTTCCATCTGCTCGTCTTCGGCGCTCGTATACTGGACTCTTGTCAGCTTTGTGACGCCTTCAACAATATCCGCCACGGCTGTTCCAAACTGCTTGGCAATATCCGCGTGCGTGAGATTCGTATCTTCAATAACATCATGAAGCAGTGCGGAGATCACCGAATCCTCATCCAGCCCCATATCATATGCGATCTGAGCCGCAGCCACACAATGGGTAATGTAATCTGAACCGTCTTTTCTTTTCTGGCCGGAATGCGCCATTTTGGCGACGTCATAGGCAGCCCTCACTCTGCCCAGGTCAAAATCATGCCCTGAGTTTTTTAAAGACTGCTCCAGTTCCTCATACATCTCATCGGAATTCAGTTTTTCTTTTTTCTCATCCAATTCCTGCTATCCTTTTCATCGTGTCCGTAGAATTCAGATCTGTTTTGCCTTCTGTCTTCAGAGGCACAGCACCGACAACGCCGGAACTGTTGCCGATAAGGCCTGCCTCAAAGAACACCCTCAGGACTATACACCAGCACTCGTCAGACATCCCGTCCGGACATGAAGACAACAAAGTATCAAAGTCAGTGCCTGTAACTGCTTCATTCCGTGACAGGGCCTTCCACGCCTGAATAAAGTCGTCTCTGGAAGGTGTAAAGACAGATTCTGCCCACGCGCAGTCGCTTTCACCCTCGATTATTTTTGTGCAGAGATCGGCGCTTTCATGTTTTCTCATGGCCGATATCATCAGCTGTACGGATCTGTTCCCGCGAAAATCATTTATCTGGGGAGAGAAGCAGAGATCGACAAGATCCCCTTCTTTTATTCCCGTCTCCTGCATCGTGTGCCCGAAGAATATCCCGTCAAAGCTCTTGCCTTTAAGGCTCACCCGGACTCTCAAATGTCTTCCGTTGCCAACATTCCCCGCGGTTTCCAGCTTCGCGCCGTACATGCTCATCACAGGCCTCGGGTTGCCGCTGCCGCAGGGCTCAAGAAGCTCCAGCGAGCTTACGGCCTCGAGGTTCAACCATGAAGGATCGGCTATCAGGATATCGCTTGTTACATCACAACGGAATTCGGGCCTGTTCTCATGATAATATTTGCCGATGGCTTCACGAAAAGCATCGATGTTCTCTCTTTTTATATTGAGTCCTGCGGCCAGTGAGTGCCCCCCAAAACTCTCAAGGTATTCGCTGCATTCCGAAAGCGCCTCATAAAGATTGAAATCTCCGGCGCTTCTGCACGAGCCCTTTCCCCTATCTTCCGTCATATATATCATTATGGCGGGAACTCCATATGTCTCTGCGAGCCTTGAAGCAACTATTCCAATAACGCCCTGGTGCCACTTGCTGCTCTCCAGAACGATTGGCGTATCGGGACTCTTTTCTGTAATACGCTCAAGCGCTTCATTCCATATATCCGATTCCAGGGCCTGGCGCTGCCTGTTCATCTCGCAGAGCTCCTCAGCAAGAGCGTCAGCGTCTTCCGCATTATCTGCCATAATAAGTCTGGCCGCTGCTATGGCGTTACCCATGCGTCCGGCCGCGTTTATTCTCGGAGCAAGCGTAAAGCCGATCGTAGCAGCGGTAAGCTTTCTCTCTGCTGCTCCCGATTTTTCAAGCAGCGATCTTATACCCGGCCGCGGGTCGCAAGCAAGTTTTTCGAGCCCCGACCTGACAAGCCGCCTGTTTTCTCCTGTCAGAGGCATGACATCAGCGACCGTTCCCATCGCGACAAGGTCGCAGTATCTTTCATACATTGCCTTCTCATCGCCGCTGCATGCGCAGACTGTTTTGAAAGCGACCCCTACTCCCGCGAGCCCGCTGTTCGGATACCCGTCATCCGGCCTCTTGCAGTCCACGACTGCAACAGCATCCGGGATCTGCCCTTCATGGCATTCGTGATGGTCAGTTATGATGAGGTCCAGCCCAAGTTCCTTCGCATACACTGCCTCTTCAAAAGCAGTGATCCCGCAGTCGACCGTAATAAGGAGCGTGATGCCGTTTTCAGCAAAGCTCTCCTCTGCAGACATGTTCAGTCCGTAGCCCTCGTCATTCCTGTCCGGAATATATGGCGTACAATCAAGCCCGCAGGATCTGAAGTAGTCTGTGAGAAGGCATGTGGAAGTAATTCCGTCTACATCGTAGTCTCCGTAGACGGCAATCTTTTCTCCTTTTTCAATTGCCTGCCGGATCCTCCTCACGGCCTTGTCCATATCTTTTAACAGGAACGGGTCGGGCAGAGGTTCTCCGTTGTCATTAATAAAGTTTTCAGCTTCTTTTGCTGTTTCGATCCCTCTCTGTGCCAAAACGGCAGAAAGAAGGGGCGCATAGCCTGCCCCTGTAAGTTCCGGGGGGACTTTCGGCTTTGCGAAAGGGATGTCCCATTTAAGCGCATTCATTTCAGTACTTCACTTTATTATATAATCATTCCATAGTATTATAATCACTGATACCACGAGTTTCAATAAAAAAATCCCTTATGCTTTCAGCATGCGGGGTTATTAATAAAAAAACACGGAATCGGAAAACCCGATTTCGTGTTTTTGGTGCCGGTGACCGGACTCGCTCGCGCCTGCGGGCTTGGTCGGTCGCGGGTCTGGAGTGCCACCGGCACTCCATTCAATACCGCGACGGTTCGAGTCCGAGAAGGAATATCAAAAACACAGAATCGGATTTCCGATTCTGTGTTTTTGGTGCCGGTGACCGGACTCGAACCGGTACAGCATTGCTGCCGGGGGATTTTAAGTCCCCTGTGTCTACCATTCCACCACACCGGCTTAAGATTTTACGCAGGTAAGATATTATCACCCGCGTAAAGCAATGTCAATTCAATTTGAATTCCATATAAACGGGGTTGTGATCTGACCACGCGAAACCTGCGTCAATTACATCAGACTTTATGAGTTCAACATTTGAAGAAATAAGGAATCCGTCTATTGTGATACGGAAAGTCGTATTTATATTGTAGGGCTCGGAAGCTGTCCTGCAGGAAGCGACGGGATTGGACTCGTCAAAAGGCGCGACCAGAACGAATTCCTCGGGTATTATGCCGTCGGGTATCGGCTGTGCCCAGGTATCATTCTCGCTCTTGGCGACTCCGAATATGCTCCCCGAATCTCCGAGCAGATCCTTGTTGAAATCTCCGCCCGCTATGCAGTAATTGCCTTTGGCATATTCTGCGCTCATGTCCTCGCAGAGCATCTTCAGCTGCTCATTTGCGATCGTCCCGTCCGAGGTATAGGCCGAGAGATGCATATTGTAGAGCACAAGCTCCTTTCCGTTTTCGGTCGGAACGCGGTTTACGCTGTAGCAGCGGTCCAGATCCACCAGCTTCATGACAGTATTCTCTATCGGCAGCGAGCGTCTCAGGGCAGAGGTAATTTCATACTTCGAAAATGTCATTATTCCTGCCTTATTCGCACCGTGCGGCTGGTTAAACGGATAGAAGAGGAAGGGGCTGTCGTAGTTCTGGGCAAATGTATAATAATAGCCGGGAAGCTCGGGGACTATCAGTTCTCTCTCGTCCACATGATATGACCTGGTCCCATCGATATCCACTTCCTGGACATAGAGAAAATCGGGGTCAGCGGTTTTTATCTCATTTACAGCACCCGCGATATTCGTATATACCGCTTCTTTTGAAAACGCCCAGGACTGGGTGCCCCCGTCCATAAAGAAATCGTAATCAGCGCTGTAAGCGCCGAAGCCCACATTATATGAAACGATCTTCAGCGGCTCTCCGGCTGCGACCTCATCGCTGCCCGCAGTTTCAGGTGCTGTTACTCCGAGTTCCTGCATATCGTCTATTCTTTTGTATGCAAGAAATACATAAGCAAAGTATGCTCCGACCAGCAGGACGAAGCAGAGCAGAATTATAAGCAGGATCTTAAAAAATCTCTTCATTTTTTCTCCTTTACAATGACAGACCGTAAACGATCATGAATTCAGCCAGAATATATGTAAGCATTACAGAAAAATGCTTATGTTTCATTACCGGGGGTTTGTGGAAGCGCACGAGGAACAGACAGCAGTCCGAGATAAAGAACAGTATGGCGCCGATATAGGCGATGACCGCCTCAGGCCGGGGATCGCACATAAGAGCCGTCAGCGCAAAAATGTTCATAACGCCGTTTATCGCGAGATACAGGAGCATCGGGTAGTAGAGTCTCGGATTCATGTCGTCTTTTATGGACCGCATCAGCCTGACGGCTACAAGAAAATACACCACAAAAGCAAAGAAGACGTTATACCACCGGACGAGTGAAAAATCCGTTCTCGAGACAAAAGCGGCAACATAGAGAGCATGCCCGAGCATAAAAGAGATCCCGCCCGCTGCAAACCATTTTGTACCTGTCGGAATGAGGAGGACATCTCCCAACCAGCCGAAGAATATCGCCGCAATAATGACCGGATCCGGATCTCCCGTCCTGCACAGATACCAGAGCCCGATGAATATGAGTAAAAACGGCTTGGTAAGAGCGCGCAACTTCTTGTCGTTTTTCCAGCTCGCATAGAGGTGCGTCACAGATACCATTATCAAAAGTATTATGAATACTCTGCTCATTCTCCGCTCCGACGGTTTTTCTATATTTTATCCGAAAAGAACCCGTTATTCAACGGCAAACGAATATTTATTTGTCTGATTTGTACATGTATGCTATTATTGTATCAGAAACAATGGAGCGGAGATGATGATATGAAATATGTTTTTATTGCAAATCCCAATGCCGGAAAAGGTCAGGCTGTCGAACTGCTCAGATCCGAGATCGAAAAGCTTCCTCAGAAGGCGGACTGTGAGATCCTCGAGACCGAGGGCGTGCTTCACGCGACACATCTTGTGAAGGAATGGGCAGCAGCTCACCCCGGTGAAGAAGCGAGATTTATAGCCTGCGGCGGAGACGGAACTATTAATGAGGTGTTTTCAGGAGCGATAGGCCTCAGGAATGTCTCTGTCTCAGTCTTTCCCTGCGGCAGCGGAAACGACTTTGTAAAAGTATTCGGCGGCATGGAGAAGTTTTCCGACCTCAGAAAGATACTTGAAGCCCCGGTGCAGAAGCTGGACGTACTCAAAGCAAATGACCGCTACTGCATAAACGTTCTCAATTTCGGCTTCGACACAATGGTCGCGAAGACCATGAACGAGCGCAGAGACGTAAGAGGATACGGCAAACAGTCGGATTACTATTTCGGGATCGCCAAAGCCTTCTTCACAGCCATGAAAACAAAAGCGACCGTCGCCGCCGACGGCGAGGTCATCAATCCGGACGGGCTGCTCACGCTCTGTACCCTCGGAAACGGGCAGTACGTCGGAGGCGCTTTCAAAGTCGCTCCGAGAGCGAGAACGGACGACGGGCTTATCGAGGTCTGTCTGGTAAAACCGATAAAGAGGACACAGTTCCCGGCGCTGATGGGACCCTATCAGGCCGGAAAGCATCTCGACGAGCCGAAATTCAAGGATATCGTTACCTACAGGCAGGCGACAAAGATCGTTGTCGATGCCGCCCCCGGGTTTGCCTATTCTCTCGACGGCGAGATAATCCAGGCCGAACACGTCGAGGTCGAAATGCTCCCCGGACTGCTGGATCTGGCAGTACCGGTATAAATCATTTTTCCATCAAAAACAGGCGAAGCTAAAAAGCTCCGCCTGTTTATCAATTAATGTCTCTTCAATCAACTCGCGAAAAAACAATTGCTCCAATGGTGTCTGCAAACACAGTCAAATCATCATCGATAAGAACATATCTTTCGTAGCTGCCGTCTTCATATACGATCCTGCCGTCCTCAATTGTATATGTTCCGGTTCTGTTGCTGCCCGACTCGAATGCATCGACTATCTGATCTGTATAATAAACTGCATATTCATGCAAAGGCATGCCAAGCGCAGATTCTAAAGTTGCATCATCAAGCTCCCGACCAGCTATTTCGTTGAAAACAGCCCGGTAATAGCCCTCTACACTTTCAACGAGTCCGTCATATTCACTCTCAGGCAAGGTCAGAAGAACAGAATAATTCCCGTCTTCTCCAAGTGTAAGATAGAGTTCCAAAGGCAGACTGCTTAAATAGTCACCAAGGCTGACTGTTACTTCAGGATACTCTGCCATAACCGATTCATCGACCGATTCCACGAAAGTATCTCCGGCTTCATAGATGCCTTTCCATCTGCCAACGATTCCTTTTTCAGGTTTTTCAGTTGCTTCAGACCCTTCCAAGATTTCTTCTGCAGTCTCTTTCGCAGCTTCCTCTATAGTCTCCGCGACAGCCTGCTCAGCACTCGTCACGCTTTCTTCCGGTTTTTCCGTGCTTCCGCAAGCCGTCATTGCGAAAATCATACACAGAACCAGAAACAACGACAGTATTTTTCCTGTTCTCATCTCAGCTCCTAACTATGTTTCTACATTTGTATTCGTCTGCCGTCTCTTGTGGAACACACCCACATTACCAGCATCTGTTTTCTATTGTATCATTTTGAGGTACGGTTCACAAGCTGAGATATGTAAGTTCATGTATCAGCTGCCGATTTGCTCCCCGGACTTTTAAACCTGGCAGTTCCGAAATAAAAACCACTTTTGAATTATTGATTCAACTTAAAATACCCCCCGCCTAAAGGCGGGGGGGTCTGCTAAGTTTTGGAATTAAGTTCAGCTTACTTCAATCTTTGCGGGTTTAACCATATCGGCGTTGAATGCAAAGTAGTATCCTACTTCATTTGTGCCGATTCCGTTAGCGGGATTATACGGGTTACCGACTTTATCCCAAGCTTTGAAAGTATGTGCATCCTTATCAAAGGTACCGCCGGTGTAGTAAACAAAGATAGTCGTATTATAATAGAACTTTCCGTTACCGGCACTGTAATCGGTATTGGCGTACTTGTCGTCTTTGTATTTGGCAGGTATAGCCGAATCACTCAGTTTGACAAGTTTGCCGTCGACCATCACCCTGTATTCAAAATTAGTAGAAGAGAGATCCGGCAGTTCATGGATCTGCCTGCGATATTTAACTGTTACAGTTACCGAGCTGGCAGGCATCTTGAATGTTATAATTCCTTCAGACGCAAGGGACGATGTATTCGGAGTTATCTCGCCGCCTGCAACAAGATCGTAATCATACTGGTTCTTGATTACTATGGAACCCGGGATATACTCAAAATCGCTGTTGGGATTGATCTTGACTACGACTGTCTCGTCCCTCTCTGATGTGATCGAAGAATTGCTTTCTTCATTGCCGTCAGAAAATCTGACAGATCCGTTGCTTATTGATCCCGCTTTTACGGTATATGCCTTCGGTGTAGAAACAAGGTAGATCTTAATGTTGTCAGCAGGCATATCAAACGGGCTGTTAAACGGAATCTCATGATGTGCATGCAGATTAACATCGTTTTCCAATGTATAGTATGCTGAGTTGCTGTACGAATCGTTAAGCACGGCGCTGAGTGTTATTTCGTCTCCGACATTTGCAGAGCTCTTAGTAACGCCCAGATACTCGATCCCGTTATATGTATCATTAACGGCAATTGCACTTCCATCGGCTTTCAAGACTTTGACTGTGTACGTAACCGGAACAATCTCAAACTCCGCGAATACACATACATCGCAATCGGGCATCGTAAACTTTCCTGTATTTCCTGATACGGGAATAGCTTTTGTCGCTAAATTATCATTGCTGTCCGTATACTGATAGTACATATTCTTAAGCTGATAGCCTGCAGAAGGTGTAACTTCAGCTGTAACAGTATCTCCCTTTGCGGCTTCAGAGACGACCTCTGTACCCACTTTGTATACAACCGTACCCGTTACAAACTGCGGAGAAGTTTTAATAAGATGTTTGACCTGCTTGAATGTTGCTGCAACATCAACATCAAATCCCGGCATCACAAATGTATTATCATCACTGTTAAATGCAATTGTGTACAGGATATTATCGTGCTGATATACTTTTATAGTATCAAGTACATAACCGTCCTTTGGCGTGGCAATTACATGAACGGTATATCCTCCCCAGGCGTTTGTCGTCTTCTTTCCGCCGACTTCAAATTTTATTGTTCCGTTTTCGCTTGAAGGCGTCTTATCATATATTGTATGAGCAGAAGCTTTTGTGAAATCAGCCTTAACGTATGTCTTGGCTGCCGGCATTATAAAGGTCCCGTTGTCTTTGATAACATTGTTTGTAGAAAATGACTTGTTGTTGCTCCAAGCCAGGCGCTGCATTTCATAGCCTGAATCCGCGCTCGCCGAAACCGTGACGACCTGTCCTTCTCTCGCCCTGGTAACCTTAGAGCCGTCCACATAACAACTCACTTTGCCGCCGGTAGAAGACACTACTTCAAGATCATAGAATTCATATGACTGAACATTAAAATATACCTTGACCGGTGAAGCCGGCATCACAAATGTTTTATCCTTTGTACTTGTGATTACCTGCATTTTTCCGGAATTATCCAGAACAGTAATATATGCTATAAAATAGTCAAGATTGGAATTGACGTGCTTAATTGTTATTTTTTCACCGGCCGCAGCTTTTGTTACAGACTTTCCGTTAAGCAAAAATTCCCATGTAACATATCCATTGCATTTGGGATTGGTAATCTCGCCTGTAATGCTGTAAGTTGCAGAACTGCTGTTTACTGTTCCGCCCGATGAGGAGCTGCCCGAAGAAGAAGAGGATGAGGAGCCTGAACCTGACGGCACCGTGCCTGACCCTTTGATGGTCGTGCTGACGGGAACCAGGAAGCTGCTGCCTCTCATTATGCTGTTCAGGTTGGACTTGTTGTTTATCGCCTTCAGAAGCGCTTCATTCGCGCCGTAGTTCATGCCGTAGGAAGCACAGATAGAGGTTGCTGTCTCGCCGGAGGCTACGGTATGCGCGACTACGGCATAGCAGGACGTCCCGACCGGAGGAACCGTCGCGGAAGGTATAAGGATCGTCGACCCGGCCTTGACATTGTTCCAGTTACCGATCCTGTTGATATCCTTGATCATGGACGAATATGTGCCGAAATTGACACCGAGACTGTTGCAGACGCCCGCGACAGTATCTCCGCTCTTCATCTGATATCTGATCAGATAATAACTGACAGTATCTCCCGCAGCGATGTTAGCCGTAGTGGCAGCACCTGAAACCGCTACCGCGGAAGAACCGGCAGACGCCGCTGGCGCAGCGGCTGCAGTCGAAGCGGACGCAACATACGCGTCTGTCGGAAGTTTGACTGTAAATCCTACCGGCAGAGAGCGGTAGTCTGTAATATTATTTATGGCCGCGATGAGCTTCTGCTTGGCGTAGAAGTCTATGCCGTTTTTCTGGCAGGCCTTGAGGACAGTATCTCCTTCTTTTAAAGTATAGGTGATGATACCCGCCTCGGCTGCTGCAGAAACAGTGAACCCCACCAAGAGTGACACTATCATGCAGACCATAAGGATCATACTTAATACACGTTTTTTCATTGGCTTTACCTCCAAAAAGGGCGTTGAATATAGCAAGACGCTTTAAAAGTGGTTACATACTACTACAAAAATTTGCAAAAGGCAATACCCTTTTGCAAATTTTTTGTAATTTGTTTGTAATTTTTAAAGGGGTTATTGTTTTACTTTTGTCATTCCTGTTCCCGTATCAGCTTGACGAGATACCAGATCGCGAAGCCCGCGGCGACGATAAGGACCGCTATGACTATCCATTTCAGGACCTGGCGGAAATTCCCGTTTCTTTCGGTAATTTCATTCGGATTGTTGACCACCTGTTGGGCTGTGGATTCCGGAAGATCGCCAGTATCATAGGGCTTCCCGTCCTTTGCTTTGAGGAGAAAATCATTCGCGAGATCCCCGAAACGCACAAAGGCGTCCGGATATTTGCCCATCAGCATCTCGAATTCCAGTTCTCCGTTTATAAACTCGAGCCCCGCGTCGGTAAAGGCAGCCTTGGCGTCGCCGAGAGGAATTATATACCACTCCTTGCTGTCGCTCAAATAAAGGAGCATGACGCCGCTGTGATTACTGCCTCTGCCGTAGCCGTTCAGAACGAAATGTCTTGCAGCATATTCGGTGGCCGTGATTCCTTCAAGGGCTCTGTCAGTTACAACGGTAATGTCGTTGTCGCAGGAATCGCTCAGAGCGTCAAGTTTCTCATTGAGCGATTTGAGCTCCGAGGCCTTCAAAAGCCCCGCTTTGTCGACCGCTCTGCCTGAAGGAGAGGAATTTCCGGCGACCTCTTCTTCCGCCGCTTTCTTCTCCTCGGCTGTAGGCTCCGCGTGAAGCTTCTCCGCCGGAGTCTTATCCAATATTGCGGAGACTGCCTTTAAGATCTCCTCGCAACCTATGGGATATGTATCGGCGTCATAATAGGCCTTGCGTATGGTCTCGTATTCAGGCTTTATCGTCGAGATCGCGCTTCCGGCGTAATACATCTCGTATGCGTAGTCTTTGTAGACATAGTCTACGAACACGACGCCATCCTCGCACGGGGAGTTTTCCATAAACCAGAGCTTTGCATATTCCTGGTTCGTAAGGCCCGTGAGATTGTCCGTTACTATATAATATATGGCGTAATCGTATTTTCTGTATATCTCGTTCGCGAGCGTGTTGAGCCTCTGAAGCTCGCTCTCGCCGACCGTGCCGAAAGCGTTGAACTTGTCGACAACAAACTGCTGCTGCGCGCTCTCCCCGAAGGCAACAGTCCCCGCAAAGAAGACAGCAATAAGCGATACGAGCATCAGGACCGCAATAAACTTTTTCATTCTTTTTTCCCCCGAATCTATTTAGCAAACGCAGGCAGGACCTGCTTTATTTCCCAACCGGGATATTTGTTTTTGATCTCATTTTCAAGCTTTTTGTCCATATCCGGATCCTTCGAGATACAGAGAAGCGTCGGGCCGGCGCCGGATATGCAGAACGCGTCCGCACCGCACTTTAATGCCGCTTCTCTCAGTTCCTCATAACCCGGTATTAGAGGAATGCGGAAATTCTGATGGAATCTGTCCTGCATCGCAGCTTTTAAAAGCTCACGGTTTCCCGTTTCAAGAGCTTTCAGGGTAAGCACCGCATGCGAGACATTGAATACTCCGTCTTTGAGCGGGACCTCTTTCGGCAGTGCTTTTCTGGCTTTGGCCGTAGAGAGCTCAAAATCCGGAATAAGCAAAGTAAACTGCCAGGAGGTATCTACATTATAAAAAGCAGTGAGAGGTTTTTTCCCTTCCATCATACTGCATGTGAGGCCTCCAAACAGAGCAGGTGCGACATTGTCAGGGTGTCCTTCGACACGGGCAGCTATCTCAAGCATCTGCATTTTCGAAAGGCCCAGATCATGCAGTCCGTTGGCTGCCCCGACTCCCGCGACTATCAGCGCGGAAGAGGACCCGAGACCCCTGCAGATCGGTATTTCCGTCTTCAGAAAAGTGATCTCGACCGGCTCCGTTTTACGCCCCGCATATTTCAGGGTTTCCGAATATGCTTTGAAAGCCAGGTTGTTTTCGTTGCAGTATCTTTCATCCGTCCCGGTTATTCTGAGTTCCTTTGCCCCCGGAACGAATTCTATTTCATCATAGATCTGCCAGGCTATACCGAAGGTGTCAAAGCCCGGGCCGAGGTTCGCGGACGACGCGGGGACTCTGGCTATGCCCTTTTTCTTCGGTACTGAAACAGAGCTTACAACTGCGGTATTTCTGACCTTTTCTTTTATGCTCTCTTTTTTTGTCTCATACAGGCCGGGAAGGGCGAACTTCAAAACATAATCAGAAATACCGTCACTTTCTGTTGTATCCCTGAATCTCGGGACCCGGTTTAAAATGCCCTTAAGATTTTGAGGGATCTTTATTCCGGTGATATTGCTCAGTTCTCTCAGCGGGTCCCTTGAAATATCTTCTTCTCCAAGCGCTTTCAGTACAAACTCCGGGAATTTGAAAGGAGAAGCCGTTGAAAGGACAACAACAGGATCAGTGCTTATGCCGCGTTCCTCTTTGTAGGCCTCAGCTGCCGCGAAGGCAACTGCAGTATGCGGATCGCAAAGATATCTGTTTTCCTTCCAGATCCTGTTTATTACAAAAGCTGTCTCTTTGTCGTCGCACGAATAGGCTGAAAAATCCTTTTTCAGATCCAGATCCCGCCCGCGCTTAGTCTTTCTGATATCATATGAGCCTTTATCTGCAAGTTTTTCCATGCAGGAGGAGACAAAGTCCGTATCTCCGTCTGACTCAAGATACAGCAGGCGTTCGAGATTGCTGGATACAAGTATATCCATGGAAGGGCTTGCCGTTTTATGAAATTCTCTGTTTGTATCGTAAATACCGGTATAGATGAAATCCGTCAACACGTCATTGGCATTTGACGCTATGATGAGCTTTCCGACCGGAAGCCCGAGCAGCTTCGCAAGATATCCGGCAAGAATATCTCCGAAATTGCCTGTCGGGACTACAAAATCCGCTCTCTCGCCTATCTGTATGCGGCAAAGCTTAAGAAGCTGCGAATAGGCAGAGAAATAATAGGTTATCTGCGGAATGAGGCGCCCTATATTTATTGAGTTTGCAGAAGAAAGCTCCAGACCGGGCATGCTCTTAAGCTGAGCGAATGCCTCTTTGACCCCCTTCTGGCAGTCGTCAAAGTTCCCTTTTACCGCGCAAACCCTGACATTGGAACCTTCCTGGCTCTGCATCTGCGCCTTCTGGACACGTGAAACTCCCTCTTCCGGATAAAATACCAGGATCTTTGTGCTTTCAATATCCTTGAAGCCCTCAAGCGCCGCTTTGCCGGTATCTCCGGAGGTCGCTGTGAGGATCGTCAGATCTCCTTCTATTCCTTTTATGGCACGCGCGTTCGTTATGAGCTCCGGCAGCATGCTGAGGGCTATATCTTTGAACGCGGACGTAGGACCTCTGAAAAGCTCGAGACAGTAATCGTCCCCGACTGTTACCAGGGGCGTTATATCCGGAGAATCAAATTTCCCGCCGTATGCCTTTCTGACCATCTCCCCCAGCGCGTCACCGTATTCAGGGAAGAAATGCCTCAAGATCATTTCAGCCATACCGGTGAAATCCTTCTGAAGGCACTCCTGCCAGTCGAAGCGGCCCTCGGTTAAGTCCGAAGGAATATACAGACCTCCGTCCGGCGCGATACCTTCCAGAACGGCCTGAAGCCCGTCCGCGGTTAAATTTTTGTCTCTGGTGCTGTTGTAGATCATGTCAAAAATAATCTCGTTTACATAAGTCTGTTTAAACTGTATAATACCATATCCGTAAGCGGAATGCAATATTATTAAAATCGACGAAATATTATTATCCTCTGTATTTTCAGTTGATTTTGGATCTGTGCTGTGCTATGCTATCCGCATCATAAAAACATTTGTCCGTGTGGTACGGACAAGGAGGTATCAAATGAATGTAGGTCTGCTTGGGATCGGAACTGTCGGAGGCGCTTTTTACAAGCTTGCACTCGAACAGGAAAACATAAACGTGAAGACCCTTCTCTCGCGAAGAGAGAGACCGGGGCTTGAATGCAGGGTCACTCCGGATATAAACGATATAATAAATGACCCGGAGATAGACTGTGTTGTTGAAGTTCTGGGAGGTCTCCATCCTGCTTACGAGTATATAAGTGCAGCTTTAAAGGCGGGAAAAAGTGTCGTTACCGCAAACAAGGCAGTCGTGTGCGAGTATTACGACGAATTTCTGGATCTGGCGAAAAGCTCAGGAGCTGCGTTCAGGTGCACGGCAGCTGCCGGCGGAGGAATTCCGTGGCTTGAAAGCCTCTCGAGAATATCCCAACTGGATGAGATAGATTCCATTGAAGGCATATTAAACGGAACCACCAATTTCATACTCAGCGCTATGACCAATTCCGGCGCAGATTATGCAGAGAGCCTCAAGGAAGCACAGCGGCTCGGTTATGCCGAAGCTGACCCGACTGCGGATGTGGAAGGCTTCGACGCCATGCGGAAAGTTGTCATATCTGCAAATGTGGCATTCGGCGTTTCGATCCCGAAGGAAGATGTCCCCTGCTTCGGTATCTCGACCTGCAGTTCCGAAGATATAAAGGCCTTCCGTGATGCGGGCAAGGTCTGCAAGCTTATAGGCCATGCCTCCAAAAAAGACGGAAAGATCTCTGCCTGTGTGGAGCCGATGCTTTTCGACAAGGGAAGCGCTACGGCAGGAACAGAAGGCGGATACAATATAATTACTCTGAAAGCAAAGAGAGTTATGACCCAGAGCTTCACAGGTCTCGGCGCAGGCGGAGATCCGACAGGCGCAAACGTACTGGCAGACTGCATTTCCATTGCAAATGGCGCAAAAGGTTTCTATACTGACAAAGCTGTCCGGAGCTCTGTCGACAACTCTGTATTAAAACAAAACTATTATGTAAGAACTTCCGCAGAAATACCCTTTGAGATCACCGGAGAAATGGGAAGCGGAGCAATAACCGGAAAAGAATCCGTTTCGGATATGCATGCATTCGCGTCCAAAGTCCGTAAAGACGGCGGCAGCATATTCATAGCCGCGATTGGAGAGTAAGATGGGACTAAAGGTTTGCAAATTCGGCGGCTCCTCTCTTTCGGACGCAGAGCAGTTTAAAAAAGTAAAAAGCATAATAGAAGCCGACAATGACAGAAAGGTCGTCGTCGTATCCGCTCCCGGAAAACGTTTCAAAGGAGACCACAAAGTAACAGATCTGCTCTATCTCTGCAGCGCCCATGTGGAATACGGGGTAAGCTTCGATTATATATTCGATCTTATAGCAGACCGTTTCAACGAGATAAGGTCCGATCTTGGCCTTCAGACGGATATAGGCCCGGACCTTGATGAGATAAGGGCGGGTATAGGCAAGGGAGCCGACAAAGAATGGATAGCGTCCAGAGGAGAATACCTCTCCGCAAAGCTCATGGCGGATTTTCTCGGTTATGAATTTCTCGACGCGGCGCTCTGGCTCAAATTCAAATATGACGGAACAGTCGACGAGGAAGAATCTTACGGATCACTCTATGCCGCTGCAGAAGGCAAAAGGATCGTAACTCCGGGCTTTTTCGGGGTAATGCCGGGAGGCAAGGTCAAAACTCTGACCCGCGGCGGAAGCGATGTCACGGGAGCTCTGGCCGCCGCAGCCCTGGAAGCAGATGTATATGAAAACTGGACTGACGTGCCAGGCATTCTGATGGCAGACCCGTCTATCGTTCCGAATCCCAAACCGATAAAGCTCATAACATACGCGGAACTTCGCGAGCTGAGTTTTCTGGGCGCGAAGGTGCTCCACGCGGGAAGCGTAATGCCGGTAAGAGAAAAGAATATACCTCTGAATATCCGCGACACGAACGCCCCCTCCCAACCCGGCACTCTTATTTTGAATTCAATTTCCGATGACGATGGGGATGACGGGAATTTCATAACCGGAATCGCCGGCAAGAAAGGCTACAGCGTAATCACAGTTTTGAAATCCGGAATGAGCAGCGATCCGGAAGCGCTTCTGAAGATACTTGAGATCACAGCTGCCCATAATGTTAATGTGGAGTACATACCTTCCGGCATAGATATCGTCTCGCTGGTCGTCTCGGCTTCCAAAACTGAAGACTCCCTTTACAGTATACTTGCGGAAATTCAGAAAGTCCTGAAGCCCGATAACATAAAAGTGACGGAACACATGGCGATCGTTGCTGCGGTCGGCCGGAAAATGGTCTACAAGCCGGGCACTTCAGGCAAGATCTTTGCCACTCTCGGTGAAAACGGAGTCAATATACGTATGATAACCCAGGGGCCCGAAGAACTCGACATTATAGTCGGTGTTGAGGAAAAAGACTTCGAGCAGGCTGTCAGAATCCTTTACAATACATTCATCAAGGAGAAAATATCATGATAAGAAAAGAAAAATACAATGTAGGCATACTCGGGGCCAGCGGAGCTGTCGGTCAGGAGATGATAAAGATCCTGAAAGAGCGCAATTTCCCGATAGCAGAACTCAGGCCTATAGCCAGCGCCAGAAGCGCCGGAAAAGAGCTGGATTTCAACGAAGAAAAATTCAAATTTGTTGAAGCGGCAGACGACGCCTTCGAAGGTCTGGATATTGTTCTCGGAGCTGCAGAAAATGATATTGCTGAAAGATTCGCGCCTGCGATAGTGAGATCCGGAGCTGTTTTTGTCGACAACTCCAGCGCCTTCAGACTCAAAGAGGATGTTCCTCTGGTAGTTCCCGAGATCAACCCGGAGGACGTAAAATGGCATAAAGGTATAATTGCAAATCCGAACTGCACGACCACCATCTCACTCGTGGCAATCAACGCGCTCAATGCCTTGAGCCCGATCGAGGCGATAGTTGCCTCCTCATACCAGGCCACTTCAGGCGCCGGAGCGGCAGGCCCGAAGGAGCTCATGGCCGAGGTCGAAGCCGGTCTTAAGGGTGAAAGCTATGAACCCAAAGTATTCCAGTACCAGATCGCATACAACGTCATTCCCCAGATAGGCGATGAACAGTATGCGGGTTATACGTCCGAAGAGATGAAGATGCAGAACGAAGGCAGACGCATCATGCACCTGCCGGAGCTCAAAGTCAGCTGCACCTGCGTAAGAGTACCGGTCATAAGAAGCCACTCAGTGAGCATAGTTGTCAGGACCAAAGAGAAAATATCCGTCGAAGACGCCAAAGCCTCTATAGCAAAGGCGCCCGGAGCAAGACTTGTTGACGATCTGCCCAACAGGATCTATCCGATGCCGCTCTCTACTACGGATCAGGATCTTGTATTTGTAGGAAGGGTCAGAGAAGATCTTACCTGCGAAAAAGGTCTCAATATCTGGTGCTGCGGGGATCAGGTCAGAAAAGGTGCTGCCACGAACTGCATTCAGATCGCTGAGCTCGTGATCGCATAATCTGAGAACCGGCTGATGCTGCCGAAAAAGGCTTCCGTTGCGCGGAAGCCTTTTTTATTATATAATTCCGCATATGAAAAGGTTCTTATGCATAATTACACTTTTTATAATCATATTGTCTCTTTCGGGATGCGGAGAGGCAGCGTCTGTTGCAGCTATGCCTTCACCGGACGCTTCCCCGTCAGCTACTCCGTCCTTGTCTGCGGAAGTATCATTTAAGTCCTATTCAAAGCCTCTTGTCGGGATCGACGTCTCCGCATGGCAGGGAGATATAGACTGGAAAGCCGTTTCGGAGGACAACATAGATTTTGTTATTATCCGTTTGGGATACAGGGGTTACCTCGAGGGGATCCTTCATACAGACGACTTTTTTGAACAGAATATAAAAGGCGCGGAGTCTGCCGGGCTTCTGAGAGGTGTCTATTTCTTTTCGCAGGCTGATTCCGGGGAATCCGCAGCCGAAGAGGCGGAATATGTGATCGGTGTCCTTAAGGAATACGAGCTTGAGCTTCCCGTTGTTTTCGATTGGGAACATATAACCGCTGAAAAGGGCGGACTCAGAAAAGACGCCATAACATATAATACTAAACCTGAACAAGCATCGGCGTATGCCGGGATATTCTGCGGCGCTCTGGAAAAAGCAGGTTATGAAACAGCAGTTTATATCAGCCTCGATGCTCCGGAGCTTTCCCCCGACCCCTCTCTTCTGGAAAACACACTGCTCTGGCTCGCAGATCTCGATGATGTCCCCGTAAGGGGCTTCGACGTATGGTGCTGGCAATACGATGCCCACGGAAGCGTCAAAGGGATAAAGGGAGATGTCGATCTGAATCTGCTTTTCGCACGGGAAAATCCTTGACTTTTACAATCTCTTTGAATATAATACACAGGCTGAGCAGAAATACGGAGAAGTCGCGTAGCTGGTCGAGCGCGCACGATTGGAAATCGTGTAACGGTCAAAAGCCGTTCGAGGGTTCGAATCCCTCCTTCTCCGCCATAAAAAGAAGGTCTTCTTTTGAAGATCTTCTTTTTATAGTCAGATATGGGATTCGAACGCGAGGGCACTTAGGGAAGCTCCGGTGGAGCTTTCCAACCCGAGCAGGCTTATCCGCAGAAAAGTCGAATCCCTCCTTCTCCGCCATAAAAAGCAGATGTTCACTTGAACATCTGCTTTTTAATATGTCGGATAAAAATGTTTAAACGCTCTCCACTGCATTTTAAATCAGTTTGCAGGAGAAATGGTGACAAACACTGAACCGATCGGCAGATTATTTGCTGTCAGGCTCTCTGCCGGTTCACCCGATGCAGTTAGAGAAAATACTGCATTTGGCGGTGTTCCGTTGGGCATGCATTTTGCCAATTCGGCGTATTGATTACCAAGTGTCAGTAAAATCCCGTTGTAATTGTAACTTAATCCTGCACCGGATGCTGTTGCGCCAACTTTAGCGCTCACATTAACAGCGACATTTGAAGAATTGGTCACTTTAAAGCTTCCGCTTGAATCTGCCCAGCCTGCCGGGGTCGTGTTGAAAACATGATCGTTGGGATTCCACACAGAGCTTGCTCTGTTATATGTAAATGCCAGATCAGTAAAGTCGATCGTTACGCTGTAAATTGGCGTGTTTTCGTCCGTTGCCGCTTCATTAACAGTTAAATATACAGTCCCATCGGATTGACCCGGCTCTGTTAAGTTATCAGCGAGCGCCGTTAAACCAAAACTCAACAGAATTGCCATAATGAGCAGTATTGCAAAGAATTTTTTCATAAGCTTTCCCCTCCTTTCTTTTAAACTTTACAGTATATTGTCCCGCTGTCTAGTCAGCGGGAATATTTTTCTTTAAGAGTTTTTCCTTCAGAAGATTTTTCAGATATATATACGGTTCGAGTTTGAACAGTACCGACAGAGAAACATAGACAGCCGCGCCAGTAAGGATCTGGATCAGAAGAAGTACCACTCCTCTCAGTTCAGTATATTGAAGAGAATAAACAGCAATTCCCATAAGTGCAGACAGCAACAAAGAGGGCAGGACGTCGACCAGCTGTTCTCCGAATCTGTATCCTATAAGAACCTTAACCTTTGCCGAAAAGCAAACAATACTCACCCATGTAGAAACCAGAACCCCTATCGCAACCCACAGCACATTTTTCAATACGAAAATTGCCAGCATGGTAAGCGCAAACTTTACTACATTTATCAAAAGAATGATCCTGAATGTAACATCGCTTCTTCCACGACCGAGAATTGCCTGATGACAGGACGACTCAAAGGGCCTTGTCAAAAAAATTAGGCACCATATCCTTATGAATGGAACCATTTCTTCCCATTTTTCAGTCAGGACCGTATCCACAAAGACATCTGCAATCGCCAACAGCCCGAGCATAAGCGGAGCGACGACATAAATTCCCAATTTAACGCTTTTCTTAAGTATCTCTTTCAGTTTCTCTTTTTCATCCTGGACTCTGGAATATGCCGGAAGCATTACCTCCTGTATTGAGCTGTCTATATTTGAAATAATCAATGAAGGGTATTTTCCGCCTTCATTATAATAGGCAAGCTCGCTCGCGCCAAAGTATTTACCGACAAAGAAGCTTGAAATACTACCGAGTATCGTATAAGTCATATCGGTTGCCAGTACTCTTCCCCCGAACGAGAAAATCCTAGCGGCGCTGTCTTTATGATAACAGATCCTTGGTCTCCAGTCATCCGCAACGAAGAGCGCGATTGTATCAATTGTGCTGTTAGTCAGGTATTGAGCAACCAATGCCCAGACTCCGAAACCTGAATAAGCCATTACGACGCCAACCAGGCATGATATGACTGTACCGATCAGCGTTGCAAAAAAGAATTTTCTGAATGCCATTTCACGGCGTATTTTTGCGTGCTGGATATTGTTTACCGAAGTAATAACAACACGGACTCCAAGCACTTTTATGACCGGGTCCAGTATCTCTCTTTCATAATAACGCGCGATCAAGGGGGCCGCAAAGAAAAGCAATATATACAGGGCGACGGACATGAACAGGCTCATAGTGAAAGCTGTATTGAAATCTTTCTCTGAGGCCTCCTGCTTTTGGACAAGCGCAGTACCGAATCCGCTGGTCACCAAGATATCACAGATGGTAATAAAAATGAAAACTATGGATATGACTCCATAATCCTCAGGCATAAGAAGCCTTGCAAGTATTATGCCGACTATGGCTGATACCAGCTGTGCCGTTATCCTCTCACCGAAAGACCAGATCAGCCCTCCGAATATACCTGTTTTTTCATTTCTTTTGAGTTTCAAAGTATCTTTCCTTTTAAGCTTTATATATATCCAACAGTTTTGATGTCACAATGTTTATGTCATAATCCGATATTTTACCGTGAGATCTGAAGAATACAGCATTATCGGACAAGACCGCGTCTGCCCATTTTTTTGCAGGATCGGACAGAGACAACGGAACTATCTTTTCTGTAAGAAAAGCTTCTTCTGAAACCGTATCCGATACCACACATTTGAGTCCCGCAGCCTGAGCTTCAAGCAGCGATACCGGGAACCCTTCAAAAAGAGAAGGAAGAAGAAAAACATCCATAATGCCATAATAGCTCGGCATATCCGATATATTCTGAAGAACCATGTATTTCCCGGAAAGGCCAAGGCTGTCCAGTTTATTTGTCACTCTTTCCCTGTTTTCTGATGTGTGCTCTCCTATCATAAGCAAAAATGATTTTGGATTAACCTCGCAGATCTTTGCAAAGATTTCTACGAGAAGATCATGGTTCTTTTGCGGAACAAATCTTCCGACATTACCTATTACAAAATAATCCTCCGGAATCTTTAATTTCTTTCTTAGCGTATTTCTGCTGTTTATCGGATCTGCAAATCTCTGCAAATCAATCGGGTTTTCCAATACAACAACTTCCGTTTCGGGAAACATTTGCTTTATTTCGTATGCCATTTTTTTGTGCAGCGCTATTATAACAAAATCATACTCCCCTGTAAGATTATGCACTGCCTTTGTTTCCTTTGCTCCAAAAATCCTTTCAGGCTCATTATGGCAGGTAAAAACATGTTTTATTCCTTTCAATTCTCCCCGAATATCCGAGATAACCGTAACAAGATCCAAATGTGAGTGAATTACATCCGGTTTAAAATCTTTAATAAATGATAATGTCTTTCTGTCTATGCGGCTTCTTCTGAAAACTCTTCCGACAATTCTCTTGAAAAGGCCGCTCTCAGGCTGAGGCCCGACACATTCGACACGAATTCCCGCTTCTCTTACCTGTTTTTCATAAGGCCAGTTTTCATTGTTTTCATATACCAGGACCATGACTTCATGGCCCATTTTCTTAAGAGAGAGAACATAATCTTTAACTATCATTTCCGCGCCGCCAGCTGACAGAGATGTAATAAACTGTATAATTTTCAATTTGCTAACTCCTTTTGGTTATTTGGTTTTTTATCTCTCTCACAAGCATTGCTTTCATTGTTATCGGCTTTATAATATTATAATATTCGACCGGTTTGCACCCGAAGCTGAGTTTAAACTTATCTATACCGTTCGGCTCTTCCGGTGAAGTCAAGCCTCCCCAATCATAGACTGACAGGCCTTTGTCAATAAAATACAGCATATCTTCCCAATGAAGCAGTTTATTTGCTCTTGCAAAAGACTGCTTTTCTTCTTTTGAGGATGCTGCCCGGAATTCGGAACAGGAGAAAGTCAGTCTGCAGCTGTTTCCATCATAAATATACGAATGGAAAACTTTTGCTTCCCCGGATACAGATGCCGCGGATATCATCAGCGCATTTTCTTCCGCGAATGTTTTCATCTCCTTTACCGGCAATTCTTCTTTTTCCCCTTTTTCTTCATAAAGATGCCTGAATGTTTCCGCAAATTCCGGTAATTGCTCTATTGCGTCGTCCCCGGTACAGAATCGTACCGTTACCTCCTCACGCTTTGCCCTTCTTATCTCATTTCGCAAATTAGAAGCAAAAGACGAAAAAATATCATCTCTGCACAAAGTCAGATCTGTTATCGCGGAATACTGTTTGTGACAGATCACATTGCTGCCTGACAGAGGCTGACTGTTTCCGTAAATATAAACTATATCCGTGCCGTCTTTCGGTATATCGCCCAAAGAGCCCACCTGTTCGAACCAAACATTTCGCGCCTTAAGGATACGGCCTTTAGTATCTATGATCATCTGCTACGCTCCGTAAATTCTTTAAGTGTAAACGGCATATAATTCCTGTTCGAGATCTCTTTGAAAAGACACTCCAAATCCTTATACAGCTTCTCAACATCTTCCCGCGTCTTAAATGTGGGGCTTCCCCCGGGCATCAGTTCCGATGAATGAAGCATAAACATGAGATGGCCGTCATTCTCCGCAAGTTCAAGAAACCTGAGCATATCCTTCAGATTCTCCCCGTCCGGCCGGAGCTGCAGTTTTCTGCCGAAAAGTACATGTTTTGCGGCTCTGAGAACATTACCCGCAGAAAAACCTGTGACGCCTAAACTCCTGTCTGTTACAGAATTAAAAGGTATTTCTGTAATATCCGTACCCGCTATCTTTGAAATAGCTCTTGAGGCCTTTGAGTAGTCGCTTCCCGTACTTCCTACCGTATCGCCCCTGTTTTGCTTCCAGGAAAAGCCCGGAGTCACCGAACAGTCAGCCTTATATCCGAGACTTTCCAAAATCCTGAAATAAATATCATTGGTCGCCCATCTTCCCGCCCTGTGAGAGATTATCTTTTGTTCAAATCTTTCTTCAAGGGACCTCGTCATGTACTCGATCTTGCCGCGCATTATGATTTCCGGATACTCGATCAGGTAAGGAAGTCCGCCGTATCCGTTGTTTGAAAGTTCATAGTCAGGGGGCGTATTCCAGGCATGCAGATGCATCCCGATCTCGCAGAGGCCTGCTTCTGCTTTAGGCTTCAAATACCCGGACAGGACTTCATCACAGGCCATCTCATAATTAACGAGATATACAGGCTTGAATCCGAATTGCTCGCACAATTCCTGAAATCTCGGGATATATCTGCTGTTTTCAGTTGTGATCTCTGATTTTTTATCCCATTCCCAGAGGTTGTCGCCTTCAGTGTCGACCGTTATAAAAAAAGGGTTATTATTCTGCATTTCTCTTCCCGTTTTCAAGCAGACCATTGTATATATTCAACATCTTATTGCACCAGATATCTAAGGAATACTTCTCTTTGACGTAATCTGCAGCTTCTTCCAGACTGCCGTTACCGACAGTTATGCTTTCTATTATCGCTTCTCTCAACATCTCTGTATTTTCATTTTCAACGATCTTTGCTCCGGGAATT
Organism: Oscillospiraceae bacterium; assembly: GCA_017430455.1. Classification (GTDB taxonomy): domain Bacteria; phylum Bacillota; class Clostridia; order Oscillospirales; family Oscillospiraceae; genus Limivicinus. Next base: position 64,861 of record JAFRMX010000020.1, on the reverse strand, counting down.
GCTCGTGCATGACTCAGTCCGCTAATATCGGAAACTATCATAGGGCATTTGCAGTATGCGCATTCGATGACAGAATATGTCATTCCCTCCTCTCTTGAAGGAGAAATAAAAAGATCCGCGGCACGGTAATAAGACGCCACATCCTCTCGCGGAGGGAGTATTTTTACCCATTCAGGCACCTCTCCCATGAGCCTTTTTATTTTTTTTATGTTTTCATCGACATTGGCGGCCATGACGATACAGAGACTGATTCCGTATTCTTCAGCTATCGGGGCTATTGCTTTTATGGCAATATCGACGCCTTTTATTTCATAGTCCCAGCCAAAAATCAGGATCGCGGTTTTATTGTACTTATTATTAAAACCATTTCTGCCGATTTCAGCATATCTGTCCAACCTTTTAAAATCTATCGCATTTTCTATACAGCAAAAACCGTTAAAACCAAGTCCTTTCAGATTATTATACACATCTTTCCCGCAGGCTATATGGGCATCGCTCATGATTATTCTTTTCGCGATCTCTCTTTCCGCCTTCTTTTTTATCTTGCGGGCAATCTCAAGAGGGAAGAAATATCCTTTGCTTACATATGGGACAAAAAATGCATTATGATGATGAAATACAGTTTTAATTTCCGGATGATCTCTTTTGAACCGGATAATTCCCTTATAATCATCTATATATGAGAAATGCGAGTGTATAATTGAGATCGGATAATCATTATTAATTCTGTCAAGCGCTTCAAATACGGTTGAATTCCTGAAACAAACTCTCTTCCCTTCAGAAATTAAAGCCCGGACCCAATCCCGTTCCATTGCTTCTTTCGGGAAAAGATAAACCATGGCCATTTCCGAATCAAGCATTGCTTTTTCAAGAGCAAGCAGCGACTTCATAAGATTTCCGGAATATGGCGGATTGAAATTCAAAAGATTCTGAACAACATATTTCATATCTTTTATTCTTTCCCTGGAATGATCTGTTCCGTATAGAGAGTTTTTACCTGATCTGCAATGGTATCAAGCGAGTACTCTGTTTCAAAATGTTCGGGTTTATAATTATAATTTGAAACATCTTCCATCGCCTGGGCCCATTCGAATTCAGATGCCTCAGGAGACAAGCGCCTGATCTTTCCCGTTATGAGGGTCTCTTTTGAAATACTGTCCGACACAAGGCAGGGCAGGCCTGCGGCCTGTGCCTCCAGGAGCGAGATCGGAAATCCCTCAAAAAATGACGGGAAAACAAAAAGATCCATCATCTGAAGGAGTTTCGGAACATCATCCCTCTCCCCTAAAAACAGGACAGCATCACCACATCCTAAAGAACCGCAAAGAGTTTTTATATCCTCCATGAGTTCCCCGGTCCCGATCAGAACGAGTCTCGCCAATTTATTGCGGCTGTATACCTGCGAAAACGCTTTTATAAGCAATTCATGATTTTTTACTTTGTGAAATCTTCCTATATGGCCGAAAACCGTGATGTTTTCATCAAATCCGAATTTATCCCGATACTCTTTTCCGGCACCCGTCCTGTATCTGTTAAAATCAATACCGTTTCTCAAAACCAGAGCCTTTTCCCCAAACAGTCTTTCCGCTTCAGCTGCCATGGATCCCGTCAGGCATATGGTTTTCATACCTGCCGCTTTTTTAAACAGGCGCTCTTCCGCCGCCTCTTTCCGGGAATAAATTTTACCCACATCGCTGTGTATTGTCTGATAACGGGCTTTTATCGGAAGCAGTGCTGATGCAACACAGATCTTTTTGACAAACTGCATATGGGCATGAATCACGTCAGGCTTATTCTTCTTGAAATATCTCCGCAATTCCCTGATTATTTCAAGCGCGTTTGTCTCATCCGGCAGATCAAGATAATCTACTGCAAGCCCGGTTTCTTCCGCATATTTTTCCCATAACCTGCCTTTATTTCTGAAAAAGGCAACCGCTCTTACAGAAATATCCGCGTCGTCTTTGAGCTTCTCCAGATATGAAACGATTACCTGCTCCGCTCCCCCTGTAGAAAGCTCCGGTATGATCTCAAGAACTTTAATCGCCATTATCGCTGTCCCGTTTCCCAATCTCGAAATCCCTGCATTCGGCAAGCAATATTCCCGCTATAAAGAAGAACGCAAAAGCTCTGATATCGGTCTCCGTAAACAGAAGCACCTCCAATGTCGCGCCGTATCCTATAAGGCCGATGAGCGGGATGACAAGAGTTTTTTCTGCAAGCGACGCTTCCTCTTTCCTGCTGAAAAGAAGAAGCAGTATTTTTCTTATGAGTATGTACAGAAAAGCAAGTACAATGACAAGCCCGGGAACACCTGTCAGCATCAGAGTATTCAAAAACATATTATGGTAATGATATACGTGGAAATTAATTCCTTCACTTGCATCCGACACCTCACTGAGCCTTGCTTCACTGCTGCCTATCAGGAGTCTTTCCGGTTGCTGCCGAATCGTAATAACTGCGCTCTTCCATATCAATATCCTTGGTCGTAGTGTGGATCCTTCACCAAGAACATCTCTGCTGTTTTCAAAAAGTGTTGTATCTCCGTCTGTATTTTCGGTGTTTGCCGTTTCGGCATCGCTCAGATATTCAGAACAGATAATATTTGAGACCGCGTTTACGCCCTTTAATGTCCAATCTATGCTCTTGTATGCAAGCGGCGAAATAATAACAAGAGAAAGAACAAAGGCAAGCACTCTTTTTTTATTATTGTATTTTACCGGCTTCCTGTCTGCCAAAATGAATATGAATACTGCAAAGCATATTGAAAAAGCGGCAAACATGGTCCTGCAATTTGTAAGGCACATTGCAATAAAATCGATAGCTGCAGCAACTGCAAGAACCGTTTTAAGCCACATCTTTTTTGCTGCAAAAAATCTGTTTGCTGCCAGAGTCATTCCGAGAAAAGCCCAGCAGGCGCCTGTATTTGCATGCGCGTCCGCTATTCTCAGTCTGAAAATACCGTCATCATGCCAGAACACGGCGGCATTCAGGGTCTTGCCCAAGAACCTGATATCTATCGACCGCTGTACCAGCGCCGCGTATATACCCACTGCAGATACGAAAGTTATCACCCCGAAGAATACGCCTGTAAAGACATTGAAAACCGCCTGCCTGTTCCTCCTTTCGAACTGAAAAGGAAGTGCCATCGCCAGAACACAGATAAACATTCCGACGGTAAAGAGAAGATCATCCTCATCAAAAAAATAACCGTTAATAATTCTTGTTATAAGCACCCACACGGCATATGAAGTCAATATGTTTGTCTCATGACCGTCTCTGAATCGTCTTACCGCGTAATATAATATGACAAAGAGACATGTCACAGCGGCGTATCTGTTCGGAAACCAGATCGCGTAAAAATTGCAGTAGTAGTATTGGGTCATCTGCATGGCAAACAGCACAAAAAAGCCGAATGCATGTATCCAGGGCCAATACTTATTAACATTTTTCCCTGTTGTCAGATTCTCCACGATTCAGACCTCTGTTCTGCCGAACTCAAGAATGTCGGCGATCCTTATGCTGGTTTTACCGTCCCCGTACGGGTTTGACGCTCTTGCCATAAGCTCATATGAATCGGGGTCTTCAAGGAGCCGTTTCGTTTCGCTGTATACAGTTTCCTCATCAGTTCCCACGAGCTTCAATGTTCCGGCTTCGATCCCTTCCGGGCGCTCGGTGGTATCGCGCATAACAAGTACAGGCTTCCCCAAGGACGGGGCTTCTTCCTGTATTCCGCCGCTGTCAGTAAGAATCAGAAAGCTTTTCTTCATAAAATTATGAAAATCGAGTACATCGAGAGGTTCAATGAGCTTTATCTTCCCGCATCCGGAGAATTCTTTCTCAGCGATCTGCCTTACTTTCGGATTTCTGTGCACAGGATAAACTGCTTTAACATCTTCAAATTCATCAAGTACCCTTCGGATCGCCCTGAACATCCGGTGCATCGGCTCCCCGAGATTTTCTCTCCTGTGTGCGGTTATAAGGATAAGTTTCGATCCTTCCGCCCAATCAAGAACAGGGTGCGAATAGTCTTCCTTTACAGTCGTTTTCAGCGCGTCGATCGCGGTATTGCCTGTGATATATACCGTTTTCGGGTCTTTCCCCTCGTTGAAAAGATTATTTGCTGCTCTTTCAGTTGGCGCGAAATTATATCTGCTTATTATCTCGGTCGCCTGGCGGTTGAATTCTTCAGGGTAAGGTGAATAGATGTCGTATGTTCTCAGCCCGGCCTCCACATGCCCGACAGGGATCTGTTTATAGAAGGCAGCTAGAGCAGCTATAAATGTAGTCGTGGTATCCCCGTGTACAAGTACAACATCGGGCTTAACCTTATCCAGAACCGCGCCTATCCTGTTCAATATATTGGATGTAATATCAAAAAGGTCCTGATTTTCTTTCATTATTGAAAGGTCGTAATCCGGAGCAACGCCGAAAACATCCAGGACCTGGTCCAGCATCTCCCTGTGCTGACCCGTAACACATACAACGGTATTTATATTGTTCCTTGTTTTCAGCTCGTTTACAACCGGGCACATTTTTATTGCCTCGGGTCTCGTGCCGAAAATCAACAATATTGTTTTCATTTCCTTATACCCGCTCTATAACAGAGATCCACTGATCCAGTATCTTTTCCTGAGAAAATGTTTCAGCAATATTCATCGCATTCCTTCCCATCTGCTCCGCAAACTCAGGATCGTCCATATATTTTCTCATTGCTTCCGCCAGCTTATCTGAATCGCCAGCGGGCACAAGCAGTCCGTTTTCTCCGTCTGTAAGAATTTCTGCTGCCCCTCCGGGTCTGCAGTCCGTGGAAATACAAGGTACCCCAAGCGACATAGCTTCCATCAGGGCATTTGGAATGCCCTCGAAATCGGAGCTCAGTACAAACATTGAGGCTTTTCTTATATCTTTCTGAACACTTTCCGAGACGCCAGGAAACAGTATTCTGTCAGTCATATCCGAGGACATAGCTTTTAGTTTTTCCATGTCAGGCCCGTCTCCGATAAACTCAAGAATAAAATCAGGATAGTCTGCTGCTATTTTTTTGAACGCCTCTATAAGCAGATCCTGTCTCTTCTGGAAGATATCCAGTCTGCCCACAGATACTATTTTCTTTTGCCTGTCTTCTGTTAAAGCAGCTGTTCCTGTCGGAATAACCGGATTGGGAATAACCGTACTCCTTTTCCTGATCTTCTCAGAATAATACTGCCTTGCTCCTTCGGTCTGAAATACGAAATAATCTGCTCCGCTGTATACGAGTTTCATCAGGACTTTCTTTTCAACAGTATAAGGATCCAGCCTCTGCGAAAAAACACACCTGGTATTCAATCCGGCTGCTGCAACGGCAAGTCTCGTCTGAGACGGCTCCGAGAATGCTACAGCAATGTCAAAGCTGTTCTCTTTGAGATATTTCCTGAGCAGGACTGCAGTCTTTATAACATTCCTTGCTCCCGATTCTTCTTCATTAAAAATGAACTGTGTTTTACGGATATTATCTGTGAGGCTTAATCTCTCTTTGCCTTTCCGGTATGTGAGAAAAGTCACCTCATAACCGTTCTCGGCGAGAGAATTTGCAAGCCAGACCAGTACTTTGCCCGCTCCTCCATAGTCCAGATTCTCATTAACAAAAAGGATCTTCACTTTATGTCCTCATACAGATCCAGCAATCTTTTTTCCATGATATTCCAGGAAAACATTTCATCATAGAGCTTTTTCCCGTTTACCGATATTTCTGGCCAGATGTCCCGCATCTCTGCCAGTTTAACAAGCCCCGCGCCGAAATCTTCAAAAGGTGCTACAACACCCAGCCCGTATTCTTCGACATATTCAGACATACCTGAACCCTTCGCCATCAGAAGCGGTTTTCCGAGAAGCAGGGCTTCATAAAACTTATTTGGTGCCGCGAATCTGTTATTCCTGTTTTTCGGATCGTACAGGGCAGGCATTATATCACAGGAACTTTCGAGCTTAACGGCTTCTTCATAGTTTATCCTTCCATACCATACTATGTTCTGATATTTTTCGGAATACTCTCTCACCTTATCCGCATAGTATCCGAACCCTGCTATATGAAGTTCAAATCCGGGGTGTTCTGCAACAAATTCGCACATTTCCGGAATGTTCCGTTCTTCCTCAAGGTTCCCGATGTACGCGAGCTTTATTCTGTCTGTATCCGGGGTTTTGCCGTTTTCAGAAACAAAGTCGAACTTTGCGGGAGTATTATGGACCACATACAGACGTTTCGGTCTGCTTCCGGCTATCTGCTGTCTGCGCATTTCGGAACAGATTATTACAGCATCCGCTTTATTGATAATACCGGTCTCACATTTTTCAACTATCCCTTTTGCAATTCGCGGTACATTATACCCGTCAACATAGTAATCGAAAATATCGTAGACAAATCTTGTTCCGGGGGACCTGGCAATAAAAGCGGGAAACGCGGTATCAAAATCACAGGCGTGGATCGCGTCATATCTCCCCTTACGGCTCTTTATAAAGCCGCGGATCACCTGCTGATATTTCAGAATATTGAAAATGTTTTTAATACCTGCTCCCGTCGGTGCCTTGATACCCGCTCTGCAGATCCTGACCGTATAACCGTTGAGCTCCAGAGATTCATCTGTTAAAGCATGATCTGAACTCCTGTCCCAGGCGAGGATCTCAACATTATGCCCGCTTTTTGCCAGAGACGCGGCTTCCTTCTCCACTCTCGGGTCAGGTGCCACCGGATTTGATCTGATGATAAGAATATTCAAATATCTTCTCTCCCGTTAATGCAGATCTCTGCAACTTCTCCGATGTTTTTAGACTCAAAGCCGTATTTTTGATTCAGGAACTCATAGTGCTCCAGAATATCTTTCAGATTTGCAAGGTTTTTATCCGTATTCAGGCCGAAATCGTGGGGATGCCACCAGAGGTGAAACAGTCTCCCGTTCTCAGCGGCATAAGTCATCTGCTTTTTAATTCTTTCAAGCCGAAGACCCTCCAAAAACGCGCGCGGCTTCGAATACGGCCTCATATATCTGCTTGCCGTTACGTTCACGATCCCGTCTTCGTTTAATTCCCGAATATCTTTGCAGTGATATCCCGAAAGGTTTATATAAGCATCAAGGAGCCTGACAGCGCGCCTCAAGATATTTCTGCTGTCTTCAAATCCGGAAGGCTGATAAAGAATCCCCTCTTCATTCCCCCGATATGCCGTAATGCCGTTTTCTGCAAGCACTTTCGCGTAATCCGGGTTCCCCTGGTTTCGCGGAAATATAATGCTCTTTATTCCGGTATCCCCGTTTTCTGCTGCAATTGCGAGAGCCGTCCTCAGATCTTCCTCAAACTGCTCTACAGTCTGCCCTTTCTCCACACAGTAGAAGTGGGAATAGGTGTGTGTCGCTATCTCCTGATACGGAGCATTTCTTATTAGCCCGATAAGTTCAGGTGCAAAGAAATACCTGTTTTCTTCAGGCTTTATACCGTCGAGATAGCTGTATGCCGAGTATTTCGGGTTTTTATATGTGGGCAGCTTTTCCGGGATCGTCTTTTTTGCCTCTTCGATGCCGCTTTTGTATATGAGACCGACGACGCCCCATGTGGCATGGACCCCATACTGTGTAAACAATTCCAATATCCGGGGAATTGCTTTTTTCCCGCCCAGGACATTGTCTCCGTATCCGTTTATATCGCTGCAGTCCAGATAACCCCACATCATCTCAAAATCCAGCGAAATGGTCATTATTCCGTTCATATTCTCCCCTGTTTCAAAGCAGAGACGGCATCTCTGCACACAGTATTTATTATATAATTATCTGTTGTGTGTATCACAACATCGTGGGCATATTCATATTTGTATTCTTTGTGGAGATTCGGAGCGGCATCTCTGTATTTTGCTCTTATCGCGTTTTTAAGATCTATAATCGCGGCCGGTTCAGGCATGCCGTTGTCTTTTTTTGCCCTGTAACGCGGATCTGTTACATCTATGGAAACGATTCCGAGTACATATTTTTCTGTCGCGTCGACGATGTGTGAGAGCTTTGTCTCGAGGTCTTTCTGCCGGATGCTGTCCTTCGCGTAGATCGCTCTGACGAACGCCGACAAACTCTCTTTTGTCGTTTCTATCTCTTCAAAAGACCGTACAAAAATATTGTCCGCTTCAAAAGAGGCTATATCTTTTACAATATCTCCAAAGAATTCCGCTGCAGGGGGAAAGAGTATGCAATAGTAATTTCCGGTCTTATTTTTGCAGGAGCTTCTTATTTCGGGAATCTCCTCCGATTCCGCGATCTCTCCGTTATCTGCCCCGGTCTCTGTATCCCTGACTTCAGTCGCTATAAGATCTTCATCGCTTTCATACGCTTTTTTGAGACTTCCAAGCCCGCTTACGATCTGCAGATTTCTGTCACATACGAGAGGGTCTTCGGAATCTGAAGAATATGCCATTCTGTATAAACATTCATCCGTCTGCATCAAAATGAGATCCGAGACCGGTTCGAAAAGCGTGACAGAGCTTATGTTGTGGAAAAAATCCTCTTTATTCCTGTCAAGGGCTTTGGCCAATACCCCGCCAAACAGTTTTTTGTCCGTTATAAGTATTGCGCGTTTCAGCTGTTTTATCATTTTATATGTTTAAATACCGTCTTTTTTACCTTTGAAGCCGCGACCTTTACAGGACTCACATAAAACGCTCTTTCAACGCTTTTGCTGAAGCTTTTGCCGTTTATTAATGAATCCATGAAAGCATCGGCCCTGATATTCACGGGAGCCGCCTCAAAATACGAAGAATTCTTTAGCGTTGCCTCTTCATATCCTATTTCTTCAATATCAATGATTTCTCTGAGTTCAGTGATCAGATCCAGCCCTTTTTCAGTATTGGCAAAGATTACCGAGGTTCCCTTTCCGTCGTTTTTCTCCGGGCAGACTTTATCCATTCCCCAGAAGTCGCCAAGAGTCAGGTCTGAAGATCTGTTGATGCCTTTGGCGTTGCACACATGACAGGAAGGTCTCAGATCCAGATTTCCGACAAAAGCCCTGAGATACGGGTCTTCAACGTTTAGTTTCCTGTATTCCGAACCGTTCTCAAATTCCGCCTTAAAAGAATAGTTTCTCCAGCCTTCCGTCTTATCTCTGAATGATACGCTGACCGCTTTCGAGCAGGCGCCGCCTTCAAGCTCCGAAATATATTTCTCATAAGCACCCGGAGACGGCACTCCGTGGCAGATAATGTCGCAGGTGATGAGCTTGTCGTATTCTTTCCCGAGATATGCATTCAGCCCGTTTATCTGGCACGGCGTTCCCGTGAAAAGCACCGCTCTGCCTTTTTCAAGCTCCTGTTTTGCCTGAAGGAAGCTGTCCCCGATCTCGCTCTGGACATATTTGGAGCCCTGAAGCTTTATTATATCTTCTTTTCTTTCTATTGCCGTGTGTTTAACCGCCTTGAGATCTTCAGAAAAGGCCGCTCCGAAGACGATCCCGCCCCTTGAGATCGTTTTCTCCGCCAATTCGGCAAATACTCCTCCGGAGGTGCTCATATTTCTGACCCGGTCGTCCGAGCTTTTTCCAAAATAAGCTTTCTTTTTGCCGGCAATTCCATGTTCTTTATTGAGAGGACAGGCTTTAAGACAGGCGTCGCAGTGTATGCATTTGCTTTCATCGACCGAGGGGTATAAAAATCCTTTTTCGTTTCTCCGCATCGAGATGCAGCCCTTTGGGCACGCTTCAGCACAGGCCGAGCAGCCTGTACACCTTAAGCTCCCGATCTTCTCATATCGGGGAATGTATTTTTCGATCGCGTCGGTAAGCTGCTTTTTATAATCCGGCAAGACTTTTTCGTAATTTTCCTTTATACGCTCCTCGTTTTCCATGAGCTTTCTGAAGGCGGCAAGCAGCTCGTTTGCCTCAGTCTGCTCATCATAAGGGAGAACATAGTCCCTGTATGTCCCGAATAGATCCGTCGCGATTCCCCTGGATTTGACGGAATACCCTATAACGAGACACGGAACGCCCGTTGAATACGCTGCGATCGTAGAGTGTGTTCTCGCCCCTATGAAGAAGCGGCATCTGGAAATAATATATTTGAGTTCCTCGCAGGTATAGTTTTCCTCAACGATCGATACTCTCGGCGACTTGAGTTCATCTCTCAGTTTTCTCAGGAGCTCCAGATCCTGATTATCATTTTCCGGCCTGTAAACATGAGGTACAAGACAGATCGCCATACCGGTATTGTCAAGTATCCATCTTGCTGTTTTTACAGTGTTGTTCCAGGCGTTTAGATTGTCCTTTTTGACGACCAGGGGGCTTATGTTGATCCCAACCGTATTGCCGTCCACAAAGCCCTCGGGAAGAGGGACCTCCCTGATATCCAGGGAAAACGCCGGATCGCAGACCTTTATGACCTTTTCCGGAGAAAAGCCGGCTTCAAGAAGATTGTTGTATGTGATGCTCTCCCGCGGGAAAATATATCTGTATCTCTGAAGGTCTTTTTTTATTATCTCCCGGTCTATAACGTCTTTCTCTATCGAACAGCACCAGAGCGCGGACGGTATGCCGTGCTTTTCGCAATAACGGTTCATTCCCATATGATAATACGGAGGACGATAACAGTAAGTATCCCCTCCTATCATAAGACAAAGATCATCAGAAGTTATAAGATCCGTAACCTGCTTTCCCGCAGTCTCAAAGCCTGTTGTGAACTCGCCCGTTATTTTTCTTAAAGCAGCAAATTTGTAATTCTGTAACCTTGAAAACGGGACAAAAGAAAGCATCTGCAGACCGATATCCCTGCAGAGCTTTTTATCCTCCTCAGGGTTTGATGTGCAGAGATGTGTCGCTCTGTATCCCAGAAGCTTTTTGGAGGCTCTGACTATCGCTTCGCAGCCTCTGTTGAATGTACCCGTATTGCCGTATAAAAATATGCCCATCTGTATCTTCCGCTGGTTATAAAATGACATTTTATTATATCACTGCCAAAAAGAAACCTCAAGGAATTAATATCCCTGAGGTTTCCGGCTCTGTTCATCTGAAATCGAATATGTCCTTATGCGTTGTCCGGTCAATTGTCCCGCCAATGTTTTCTGCATTATACAAAACCATTACAATGTCGGGCTCAAAAGTCCGGATATAATTCTCCAGGCTGCCGGTAAAGTATCTGAGATCAAGGGAAACCACCTCAGACTCGCATAAAGCAAGACATGAGATCACGCAATTTCCAAATGAATCGTCAATTATAAGTATTCTTTTCCCGTCCGTGTCAGCCAAATTGTCTATTTGAATAACAGGCTGATCGCCGTAATTATATCCTCTGTACGGGTTCTTGCCGTACAGGTCCTTCTCTGCGATCTCCTCCATATTGTATATTATCGAATAATCTCCGTAAGCGTCGATCTGTTCTTCAGGAACAATAAAATGAAGTTTTGTTTCATATTTCGGATACAGAAGCACGAAATCTTCGGGGGCCGTACGCGATATAGTCACTTTCTTTCCCCTTGACCCGAGAAACCAGTCCTTATAAACCTTTTGATCGAACCGGCCAAGTTCAAGCCTTGAAAGATCCGCGTTGAAACCAAAGTTTTCATTGCAATGCTCCAGCGTTTTTTGGGCAGCCCAAAGTCCTGTGGTCGTAAGCCAGTGATGATCTGTCCGATAAAACATTCCGTGATGACTGAAACCGGCATCATGAATGGAATCTCTTAAATCAAGAACATCAACTCCGGACTCTTCAACAGTTTTTATCATTTCGTCTGCATTCCGGTTTGAGAAATCGGAACTGCCCGAGATCTGTCTGTCATCATATTTGCAGACCTTGCTTGGAGCCTGGATATAAAGGAATTCACATCCGTTTTCTTTGCAAAACCGGTCAAGGCCTATAAGGGCATTTGCATGTTCTGTAACATCTCTTTTTTCCACGTAGGCCGTAAGATAGCCGTCGGGCATTTCCACAACGCCGTTATACTCGCCGTATGAAGCAAAATTCCAGCCGACCAGGCTCTCATACCTCTCCGCCAGTTCAACATAAGTTCTGTATCCCAAAAGAGCTCTGGAGCTGTAAAAATCAAATCTTTCTTTTGTTTTATCGATTTTTGACCATATTATCTCAGCCGGTGTTCTGCTTTTTGTTTCCGGGGTGATCCCGTCGGACTCAAAAGGGTATAATTCTTTCCAGTTTATCTTAAATCCGGAACCCTGCTCCTGATTTAATTCATCCTCAAAAGCATCTCCCAGTACGAGATCCGTAAAACCGTTTTGGACTCCCACGCGGTTTACAAGGATCAGCCTTGTAAACATGACAATTAAAACCGATATAAAGATCAGGAAAAGCAATCCAATACAGATCCCTATAAGGCATTTTTCGGTTTTTTTCGCCTGCACGATCGTTCTCCTAGAAATTGAAATATATGAACGGATTATAAGTTGAGTTTACGGTTTTAAGAATGGCCAGTACAAAAACCGCAACAAGCCACACGTCTTCGATCCACGCCATTTTTACTTTACCGAGCTTATTAAATACCGCTCTGACCAGCGGGGTCGCTCCAATGACTGCTATTATCAATACTATATATGTGTTTCCGATATACTCAAAGAAAGTTGCGTCTGCAATGCCCGACGCGCCAACGCCAAACATATTTCCCAGATATCTGATGCCGGAAGAGAGATCCAGAGATCTGAATATGACCCAGGCGCATATTACTGCAAACAAGGTGTACAGGCGGGAAATTATGCTTTTTCTCTTATCTGTGCCCGACAGCTTTTCAAACAAAAGGACAACAAAATAAAACAATCCCCATATGACGAAAGTCCAATTCGCCCCATGCCATATTCCGGTCAACAGCCACACAGTGAAAAGATTTAAGATCCACCTGCTTCTGGAGACCCGGTTTCCTCCAAGCGGTATATAAACATAATCCCTGAACCAACTGCTGAGGGAGATATGCCATCTTCTCCAAAAATCGGTAACACTATGCGCAATATACGGATAATTGAAATTCTCAAGAAAATGGAATCCGAACATTCTGCCCAATCCTATGGCCATGTCTGAATATCCCGAAAAATCAAAGTAGATCTGAAGAGTATATGCCACCGCACCCAACCATACCAGAGCCACAGATCTTGCTTCTATATAATCGAATATATTGTCTGCTATCAAAGCTACGTAGTTTGCTATAAGCACTTTTTTCCCGAGGCCGTATATAAATCTTTTCATGCCCTCGATCAGATCCTCAAAGGACTCTTTCCTGGATGTTATCTCCGATGAGATCTGTTCATATCGGACGATCGGGCCGGCAATAAGCTGCGGGAACAGGGAAACATACAGACCGACATTGAGCGGATTACTCTGGGGTTCTGCCTTCCCGTAATAGATGTCGAAAAGATAGGACATCATCTGGAAAGTGAAAAAAGAGATCCCTATCGGCAATGCCAGCTGAACAGGCGATCTGAAATTAAACAAAAGACCGAGCTCCGACAGAAAGAACGTAAGGTATTTAAAGATGAAAAGCACGGTTATATGATAGATCATGCCTGCTGCAAGCCATTTTTTACTGTTGTTCCTGAATAAAAGATTTCCGATCATATACGTGACCAGAATGGACAGACACATCAACAGCACAAACACAGGCTCGCCCCAGGCATAAAAAAAGAGGCTCGCAATCAGCAGGAATACATTTTTAAAGCTCCTGCTTTTTATGAGCGGATTATAGTATATTATCAGTACAGCCGGTAAAAAAATAAAAAGAAATACCGTAGAAGAGAAGACCATTTATCATATACCTTTCGCTTCCGCCGCAGACTATGCCATGCTGTCCCACGGCTGTATTCTCAATAAGCATCCGGCAGGATCAGATGATTCTGCCGATTGTTTTCATCGCGTATTCGTATGATTTGTTATCCACGCCGAGCCTTGGCAGCAGCTTCCTGTTTCGCCCGGACCAGAAATTCAGAACTCCGCCGCTCGCGGCAAAAGCGCAGTCATATTCTTCCAGAACAGAATCCAGATACTCCTTATTGTACCGCCCGCTCGGGTAAGCAAAGAAACTTACTTTTTTCCCGGTCAGATCCTCTAGTCTTTCTTTCGACGCTCTCAGTTCTCTTTTTATCTCTCCGGGTTTCATTTCATCCGGCAGCCTGTGCGAGATCCCGTGCGACTGTATGCTCACAAGGGGGTCATTCGCCATCTCGAGCAACTGCCGTGTTGTCATAAATCTCGGAGTGTCCAGAAAATCGAGGGTCGTGAACACCGTAAAAGGGATCCCTCTTTCTCTGAGGTAAGGATACGCGACGCTGTACTGATCCTTATGCCCGTCATCGAATGTGATGGCCAGGGCTTTTTTTCTTCCGTGCCTCACCACATCCTCGAGCGTTGTAAAATGCCCTCCGTATTCATTTACGAGATCTTCAAACCGGTCCGTGTCAAGGCCGCATCTTATTACGAAATCGGCACTGCTCACAGCGTGGTGCAGCATCAGAACACCTGACGCCGGCATCGAATAGTAGATTTTTCTGAGCGGAGTCTTTAATATTTCAACCATTGTTTAAGAACCTTATCTCCAAAACCTGCACGACTTTCCTGCTTCATCATTTAAAAGATGATATGCTTTACAAAGACGCTTACCGAATCCTGAATACTGTATCCGGCCTTTAAATGTGTTTTCAATGAAGGGATATTGTTGCCTGAAACCCTTGTTTGTATATATTCTGCCCCAAGGTTTTCTGATTCCATAACCGCTGCCATTATTGCGCAGCATCCCAGTCCTTTTCCCCGGAATTCAGGAAACAGGCCGACGAGTGCCTGATCTGTTACTCTTTCTGAACAATGATTTAAAACCGAAAATCCTATATCTTTATTATCTGTTGTTACACTTAACAGCTTCGCATCTGATTTAAGTAAATCTTCCGTCCACAATCTGTATCTCCGGCCTGAAGCTTCTTCTCCAAAAAAAGGATCCAAAGCTATTCTGTCCGTTCTGAATATTTTTTCTCTCTCTATTCTCTCCAGAAGCTTTATTCTTTTTTCCTCTTCTGTGATTTCAGAATATTCAAACGCTGCCGGGGCCTTCATTTGTTGGCTGCCGGATTCTGTATTTTTGAGCTCTCTTCTTAATGTAAACAGATTCTCCGCAAAAGAAAAACCTTTCCCGGCCAATTCGGTATACAGAGTAAATTTCCCCGCCGGAACCTTTACTATCCGGTATTCTGCCTGCAACTGATTTAAGCCGTCAGCAAGGGCAGCAGATCCATCCTCATCCGACAGAGTCAGTTCTTCACATGTAATTCCCAGATTGCGTTTTTCCCAGGTGGCGTTAATGATTTCCATAAAATTCCATGACCTTTGATATCACTTTTGCCTGATCCTCCTTTGTAAGGCCGTAATACATCGGAAGACGTACCAGTCTTTCACTCGCTTTTGTCGTATATTCATCTTTCCCGTCAAATCTCCCGTACTTATAGCCTGCAGGGGCTGAATGCAACGGCACATAATGGAATACGCACATTATTCCATTAGCTTTCATGAAATCGATAAAAGCCGTACGCTCTTGGAGATCTTTCGTTTTAATGTAGTACATATGCGCATTGTGAATACAATCCTCAGGAATAAAAGGCCTGTTGATCTTGCCTGCTTTTTCGAGACCTTCAAATGCAGTGTTATAAGTATCCCAGATCCTCAGTCTTTCCGCATTTATTTCATCGGCAACTTCCAGCTGAGCCCACAGATATGCCGCATTCAATTCACTTGGAAGATAACTGTCTCCAAAATCGACCCAGGTGTACTTATCTACCTGGCCTCTGAAAAACTTGGATCTGTTCGTTCCTTTCTCACGAAGGATCTCAGCCCGTTCAACATAAGCAGGATCATTTATAATGACGGCTCCGCCTTCACCCATAGAGTAATTCTTTGTCTCATGAAAGCTGTAGCAGCCGAAGTCTCCTATTGTCCCGAGCGCTCTGCCCTTGTATGTACTCATAACTCCCTGGGCTGCATCTTCGACCACCTTCAGGCCGTATCTCTCTGCAATATCCAGTATTTTGTCCATCTCACAGGCGACCCCCGCGTAATGGACAACAGCTATCACTCTTGTTTTTCCGGTAATTGCCTGTTCGATCTTCTTTTCATCGATATTCATGGTATCCGGTCTGATATCAACGAATACCAGTCTTGCTCCGGCCAACACAAATGCTGTTGCAGTGCTGGAGAAAGTAAAGCTCGGAAGTATCACTTCATCTCCGGGCTTTAGATCACACAGAAGCGCAGCCATATCAAGAGCTGTCGTACCGCTGGTGGTAAGAAGCGCTTTTGAGCAATTAAAACGCTGTTCAAGCCACAAATTACATTTTTTCGTAAATTCCCCGTCCCCGCATATCTTATGAGAATCAATTGCCTGTTTTATATATTTTTCTTCACTTCCTGTAAAAGGGGGAACATTAAAAGATATCATTTCGATCCTGCTCCAAATTAATCGTATCCCGTATTACATATTGCGGATATTCATTCACCGAAATATATGTTCTTCCAAGATATTCGCCAATAAGCCCCAGCATCAGCATAATAAGCCCGTTTGACAACAAAATTACAGCCATAATCGAACTGTACCCCATGGGAACTTCAGGATGAACAAACTTTCTTATGACAACAATTAAAGCCCAGATAAACCCTATCAGTGCAAAAACACATCCTGAAACCGAAGCTATTCTGAGCGGTTTTACTGAGAATGCCGTCATACCGTTCAGCCACAGAGAAAGCGACTTTCCGAAAGTGAATCCCGTCGCCTTGCTGTCCCCGCGTTCACGTTCTTCCATGTCTACCATTACTATTCTTTTGGTTACTCTGTATATAAGGCCTTCAAGATATGGATACGATCCCGAATACTTTGCCATTTCTTTACAAACAAACCGTTTTTTTGCAGAATAGTTTTCCATTCTTATATTCTTAGGCTTGTCCAAAAGAACATTTCCCATCCGGAAATTAACATTACTCCCGAATCGCTTTAAAAAAGATTCTTTTTTCTCCGCGTACTTGGCAGTAGTAACATCACATTCATCCCTTTCCAAAGGTTCGATCAGCTTCCAGACCTCATTTGCGGGACATTGGAGATCGTCGTCGAGGTCTATCACATATTCTCCCTTTGCAAATGAATAGCCTGCAAGAACTGCAGTATGTTTGCCCATATTCCTCACGAAATCAACGAGCTTTATTTTGAAGTTGTTCTCAGCAAGTCCGCGTATAACTTCAAATTCATTGTCCGGAGAACAGTCATTTACACATATGATCTCATAATCATACTGCTCTCTTTCAGCTACCGTTTCAATGATCTCGTTGATAACTCTCTCAATTGTCTCCCCGCCCCGATAGCAGGGAATCACGAAACTTAATAATGTCTTTTTCATTTTTCTTTAAACACAAAAATCCATTTATTATTACTGCTGTTGTTTATTGAAATTGGGAATATATATTACTTTTTCTTTATTAAAATATTGGGCAACACCAATATTGACCCAATCATTCGGATCTTCTGACAGTACAGTATCCGTGCTTCCGATCTTGCGCTCGGGAACAGGCTCTGTGATAATAACAGTTTCTTCTTTGCAGTCTATAATACTGTCATATATCTCTCTGCATATATATGAGTTATTCGGTATTTTCCCGTCATAAAGATGATCGGCTACGGTTGCCCATACACTTCTTGCCGGTCCTTTGATCAAAGACGGTATCAAAATCATTACGACAAGCAGCGGGCATAATGTTCTCCACGCTTTTGGAGTACTGTTATCTGTTGAAGCAAATTTTTTCCCGATACAGTTTCCTAGGATATAAAACAATCCGATGCAGGAAACCGTAAGCGCGCAATCCAAAGGGAACTGGCACCTGTTATAAAGATCGTTGCTTTCCGCTCCGTAGCCCAATATCACGGGGAATACAGTAATTACAGGGAAAAATATAAGCCCGAGCAGAATAGTATTTGTCAGACTTTTCTTATGTCCGGTAACATCATTTGCACCAAAAACAAATGCAATCAGTTCAAATATGGGAAATGTGGCATTCGAATGGAGCCAAACAGTTTCCTGCGCGACTGCTTTAAATGAGTACAAGACAGCATTGAATACTTTCAATTCATCGGTTCCTTTTCTGGCGAAATTCCCCGGAGCAAATGCATTCAGTACCGCAAGAGCCAGCGCTATAACAAACGCTAATGCAAGCCCTCTATCCGCTTTCCCGTTTTTAATGAAGTCATATATAACGAATATCAGCAGGCACCACATTCCCATGCCGGTCACTTCAAGAACGCACCCGTTCATAAAGATCATACTGATGACTGCCAATATATAACAGATCGCTTTTCTTTTTCTTTTCCACTTCAGAATAAAAATTATACTGAATTCCATTCCAATAACAGGAAGCAGATAAGCTGTTGCACCAACAAACCATAAGTATACCTCATAATACTCCCTGTAAGAGAGAATCGGTATCAGGATCAGATAAAAGAGATAAACCGGCTTTATATTAAGAGAATAATAATTTTTCAGTTCCTTCAAACAAAGATACAATCCGGAAACAGCGAGAACAAGCAGAACGATGAGTATTATTTTAAGCAGTCTGTAACTGTACCAGTTGAGAGGATTAATAAGGTAAAGGAGAAATGTTGAGGCATATGCTCCCTGCCATATTTTCCAATAAGATATTGTCGAATACAGAGCGCGTTGAAACAGATCGGCCTTTTCAGATCCAAACGGCACTGCAAATGAAAAATCATCAGCTGTGAAGCCTGCAAAACAAACAGCTCTCAAGAATGGAATGCATATTACAACAATAACTGTCCAGATGAAAACTGTAAAATATTTATCAAATTTTGACGTCTCTGTTTTCATAGTGTTTCCTGAATACCAGCATTTTACTGAAAATATAATTCAAAACTGTCACAACAACCGCTGAAGTCAAGGTCGCTATCCAGTCGTTTATACCGAGAACGGATACCATCAGCCACATGATAAACATATCCGAAAGAAGAGTTGTGACTCGCGAACCGACGAATTTCAGAAATTCCAAGAGCATCTTCGGATCCCTGCTCTGAAACACGTACTTCCGGTTTGTGAAATAAGCGAACAGGACTCCCGCAAACCACCGCATAAAAACGGCGATCTGGACCTGCAGCGGATCGTTCATATCCAGGACAAGTCTCAGCAGCGCATATACTATCCAGCTGACGACCGTTGTAAGTACCCCGACTATCAGATAGGCGATTATTTCTCTGTGTTTTTTAATGAAATCCAACATTTATCGCGCTTGTGCTTCTCCCGTAATTACCAAAAACAATTAACCGTTTATTATATCCCTACCTATAAAGCCCCAGCAGATTCATTGCCAGCTCAGGTTTAAAAAGAAAGAATTTGAAAAAGGTTTTGTGCTTTATCCCTATATTCGCGTCGCTCATAATGTCATTTATATATTTTTTAAGAAAAACAAGAATATTATCTTTAACAGATAAAGCAGTATTTAAAAGAGCGCTATTATATTTGTCTGCTTTTTTTGTTCTTACTATTTCTTCCAATGCGGCCATAATATAATAAACTATTATTCCGCTAAGTTCTTTTTCCGCAAGCTCCGGCGCTTCTTTTTTCAGGAAAGAATACCTCTCCATATGAGCTAAAAGCTCGTCCCCCTTGTTTCGTAATGATTTTGTGTTCATAATACTTCCTTCACGATTATTCCGGTAACAGTAGCTCACCTCAGGGATACAGCAAACTCTTTCTGCAGAGAAAAGAAGTCTGTACATAACAGCAAGGTCTTCGTATCTTCTTCCGGCTTCAGGAAATTTTATATTATCAAAAAAACACTTTCTGTAAGCCTTATTGACAGCGCTGTTACCAATAACACAGCCTCTCCCATTGCCCAAATTGGAGTAAATATTCATTTTCAGAGCTTCTTTTCCATCTACTATTGTTTCCTGTGAATATGAAAATGAAACCTCCGGCTCTCTGTCCCCGTTTCCAACATCCCACATGCCAAAGCAGACAATATCGGCACTGGTTCTGCGCATTGCATCTGCTGCAATCCTTATAAAATCCTCTGAGACCCAGTCGTCTCCGTCTACAAACATGATGATCTCTCCGTTTGCGCTGCAAATTCCCGAATTTCTGGCTGCACCCAGACCGGAATTGCTCTGATGCACAACTTTGAAATATCCATATTTTTCAGCATACTCGTCACAGATTTCTCCGCTTCCGTCTGAAGACCCGTCATCAACCATTATTACCTCATAATTACTGTATGTTTGAGACACAAGACTGTTGAGGCATTGTTTCAGAAACGGTGCTATATTGTAGGCCGGTACGATTACACTTACTAAGATATCCATTTCTTTTTTCATGTCCATATGCTTGTCCTGACCTGTAGATCCGTGTTTTTTATATTTATTATCACGTATTTAATCCTGTCAGTGTCCCTCTTTGATCCTTCTGATCCTTTCCATAGGACTTTCTTCTTCAGTCTGTGACTGCTCCGAAGCTGCATCCCGCTCTGCTTTTTCCTTCTCCCTCTGCTTCTGCTTTCTCTCCCTGTCCTTTGCCCGTTTCTCCTCAAGCTTGGCAAAATACTGGCTCGTCTCCCACTCTTCTATGTGAATGCAGTTGTTCTCTATCTTTATCAGTCCGTATTGCTGCAGAAGTTCAAGGCACTGGGAAGTTTCATACTCCGGCCTGTTTATAAGATAGGAAAAATCATCGATGTTGAAAGACTGATCTTTGAATATGCTTACATTCCCTTCCGGGTCAAGCTCTGTCGCAGCCATGCACATAAGTCTCAAATAAACATAGAAGACCATATCTGCATCAGTCGCGGTATCCGAATATGACGGCCCGTTTGCCAGCGCGTCAAGGATCTTTATCTTCGGATCATCAAAGAAATCACAGTAAAACTTAAACCATTTTTCTTTATCCCTGTCCCTTGCCATATCAAACTCCTATTTAAACAACATTTTTTAAGCTTCCCCTTTGGGGATCCTAGGGGGATATTAACTTATATTATTATTTTTTTTCTTTTTTTATCTTATCTGCTGTGTGACGTCCACTGCAGTTCCGCGTGACAATGCGTGACAATTATGATTCTTATATGTTTTTATTCGGAATTATTGCTCTGTATACTCTGATCATCAGATAAGATATTGCAAAGGATATCTCCGAATCCGAATGAGCGAGAAATATATTTGCTTTCAGCCAAAGCGGCCATTCAGAAAAGCCAAACGGCGGAATGTGCTCTCTTGTAAACCGTGTTATTTCATGAATTTTCTCCGAATACTTTTCCCTTTCCTCTTTAGGATTCAGATACGCCCATCTCCAGATCTTTGATATTATTTCTTCCGCGCAATCTCTGAGCAGCAGCC
Organism: Oscillospiraceae bacterium; assembly: GCA_017430455.1. Lineage (GTDB taxonomy): Bacteria > Bacillota > Clostridia > Oscillospirales > Oscillospiraceae > Limivicinus. Next base: position 43,511 of record JAFRMX010000020.1, on the reverse strand, counting down.
TCTTTAAAGACTCATCTTCATATTTAGAGAAGTAATCATAACGGGATCTGCAGGCATCCCAATAGTCTGTAAGATTTTTCATGGTTTTGTTATGGATTATGCTTTCCGGATGCATATCGTAATGATATAAGTCCTCCCAAAGGACTACAGTTCTTTCAGCCGCAACTATCAGTTTATATACAGTTGCCAAGTCTTCATATGTCCTGCCTTCAGGAAATTCTATTCCGGTAAAAAGATCAGATTTATACAGTTTATCATGAACTACAGTGCTGATTTTCCATTCCAGATGCGCTCTTACAGCCTCATCCCGATCGTAAACGGTCTGCTTCAGACATTCTCCGCTCTGCCGTTTCCCCGCTTTTATTTCCTGCCTGTTTTCTTTATCTGTATGTTCTCTGATCTCACAGCAAACAGCAATATCCGAATTTGTTTCGATGAGCACATTCAGCAGCTTTTCATACATTTCCGGCTCGATCCAGTCATCGCTGTCTATAAAACCTATGTATTCGGAACTCTTTTCACGGGCTTTCTCAAGCCCGTGATTCCGGGCAGAGGAAACTCCTCCGTTTTCTTTGTGGAAAACGCGTACTCTGCCGTCTTTCTCCGCGTATTCATCGCAGATCTTTCCGCTGTTGTCCCGGGAACCGTCATCAACAAGTATAATATCAAGATCTCTGTATGTCTGGGCAAGAACACTCTCTATGCATCTCGGCAGATACTTTTCCGTATTATAAACGGGTATGATAACGCTTATCATTATAACAGTCCCCTTTCCTGCCAGGTATCATTCCGCAAAGTCTTTTCCAGGTTTTCTTTATCCTTGCCCCTTGTGCTGTAGGACATTCGCTGCAGTTCCGCGTGACACTGCGTGTCAAATATAATTCTTACATATATTTGTTCGGAATTATTGCTCTGTATACTTTGATCATCAGATAAGATATTGCAAAGGACATCTCCGAATCCGAATGAGCGAGAAATATATTTGCTTTCAGCCAAAGCGGCCATTCAGAAAAGCCAAACGGCGGAATGTGCTCTCTTGTAAACCGTGTTATTTCATGAATTTTCTCCGAATACTTTTCCCTTTCCTCTTTGGGATTCAGATACGCCCATCTCCAGATCTTTGATATTATTTCCGCGCAATCCTTAAGCAGCAGTTTCGTACAATAATCATCACCGTATTCCGAGAAGTAATAATAACGGGAAATGCCGGCATCCCAATAATCAATAAGACTTTTCATGCTTTTGTTATGAGTGATGCTGCCCGGATTTACTATGTAATGATATAAGATCTCCGAAAGGAGTACAGTTCTTTCAGACGCAACTATCAATTTGAACACCGTCGCCAGATCTTCATATACCTTCCCTTCGGGAAATGCTATTCCGGTAAAAAGATGCGCTTTATACAGCTTATCATGAACAAATGTGCTGATTTCCAGCTTAAGAAGCGCTCTTACAGCCTCGTCACGATCGTAAACGGTCTGCTTCAGGTTTAGTCCGCTCCCTGTATTTTTGTCCTGTCTGTTATCTTCCTGTGTAAATTCTGTTTTTTCACAACAGACAGCAATATCCGCGTTTGTTTCAAAGATCACATTCAGCAGTTTTTCATACATTTCCGGCTCGATCCAGTCATCGGCGTCTATAAAGCCTATGTATTCGGAGCTCTTTTCACGGGCTTTCTCAAGCCCGAGATTCCGGGCAGAGGATACTCCTCCGTTTTCTTTGTGGAAAACGCGTACTCTGCCGTCTTTCTCCGCGTATTTATCGCAGATCTTTCCGCTGTTGTCCGGGGATCCGTCATCAACAAGTATAATATCAAGATCTCTGTATGTCTGGGCAAGAACACTCTCTATGCATCTTGGAAGATACTTTTCCTTATTATAAACGGGAATGATAACGCTTATCATAATAACAGTCCCCTTTCCTGCCAAGTATCATTCCGTGAAGTCTTTTCTGCGTTTTCTTTCGATCCGGTTTTTGAGCAGGTGTGCTTTTTCATAAATGCTGTCAATACAATAAGCCGCATCTGCTTCTACTTTGAATAATTATACTTGAACGTCCGTTGTTGATTTCCTGTAATTCGGAAGCATTTCAAGCGGGTTCAGCGCCATTATCTGCCATTTGAATACTTCCCTGCCGTCCTTTTTGAAGAACAGATTGGACACCGTGAGCGACAGGAACTGGGTTATTGAAGTCGCAGCGGCGGCTCCGTATATACCGTAGTTTTTGATCAGAACGATATTCAGTATTATATTGATCACAACACTTGCCGCCTGAGCGTAAGCCAATATTGTCCCACGGTTGATCAGCGTGAGATGCCCCGCTCTCAGTCCCGCGTTGTAAGAGATAACACTGTATATGACATAGACCCGATATACGCCAAGCGCCTCATAGTACTCTTTGTTCAGCCATTTGAAGAAATACGGCAAAACCAGGAATGAAAACAGGACTCCGATGACACAAAACCATGTTAAAAAACTTGAAAGTCTTATATACATCCTTGCGTATCGGTCTCTATCCGTACGATAGATTTGAATCAGCTTTGGATAAAAGGATTCGCGGATCGGCCCTAACGGCATGTTTACGATATTGATCAGCTTTATGGCGATCGCATATACTCCGACTTCAGCTAGGGAAAGCATATTCCCTACCATGAGCGAGTCACACCTTGTGTAAATGATCGCGCATGCCGAGGCGATCGCCAATGGAGCGCTCTCTTTATAAAGCGCCTTGAGAAGATCCCTGTCAATAAGCTCAGTCCCGAACGAAAGGCCGAATTCTTTCTTATACTGAAGAATAATAACTAAAGCAGTGATCGCAGTGGTGAGCAGTGAGATGACCGGCAGCACTATTATAGGCAACTGAAGTTCTACCGCAAGAAGCTGAAGCAAAGCGCCGGTAATTGCTGCAATGTTGCCTGCAATAACATTTCTCTTTGATATCAGGAGATATTCGAACCTGTTTGAGGCACCGAAAAATGTGCTGCCGACTATGGAATTCAACAGCAACACAGCAAGGATCAGATTGAATTCTCTTCCGCCACTGTAGAAGAGTGCGAATATGATCCCCGCTGCTGCAGATACAGCTGAAAGGAAAAGCCTTGAAAAAGTAGCCGTTAATACTACTTTTGCGGGATCGTAAATATCGTACTCTTTCTTTACTACTCTGCCGTCAGTAAAATAGGCGAGAACCTCAAGTATTGCTACAAGGCTGATAACATACTGATATGTGCCATATCCCAAAGATCCGTAGTGGTTTGCAACCTTTACGGTTACAAACAGGCTCAAAAGGAGGTTGAACACATTGTTGTAGACCAGCCAAGCGACATTTTTTAATATACGCTTGAGATCTTTTTTTGGCAGCTCCTCAGTACTATTCATGCAGATTTCCGCCGATCATCATATCCGTTATCTCTCTGATCACGCCTTCTCCTCCGGAGGCTTTTGTCACACACTTCGCATATTGAAGGACTTCTTTGTTCGCGTCTCGCGGGCAGCATGGCACCCCGGCAATTTTCATTGCCTCAATATCGTTTATGTCATCCCCGACATACAGTATATTTTCAAGCGGGATATGATACTGTTCCGAAAGCCGCGTTATTGCAGCTGCTTTGTCTTTGCATCCGGGCAGATATATATCAAGTTTCAGCTTTTCCGCGCGGCGCCTGTTAAGCTCCACGTTTTCGGATGTGATTATTCCGGTGATTATTCCCTTCTCTCTCAGAAGTTTAAAGGCCATTCCGTCCCTGGTATTGTATTTCTTCAGTTCGTCGCCTTTTTCGGAATAGTACATGCCTCCGTCTGTAAGGCATCCGTCGACATCAGTGAGGAACATCTTTATTTCCGGAGTCTTCGCCTGTCTTCTTTTCAGTTCGCGTTCCCGCATAAGCCCTTCTATGATCATCCAGTCCGAAGGCTCGTCGATCTCAAGGAAGCTCTCTTCACACATCTCCACTGCTCTGATTTTGCCGGAAACCCGGTTTTTTGTGCTGACCAGTCTCTCTTTGGATGTTATGTAAAAGGCTCCGTTTTCAACAAGATAACCGGCAAATTCCTGTCTGCGCGGACGATGGAACACATCATAGTTTGTCGGAACTATAAAACCACGCTCGTCATACTTCCAGTTGAACCGGTACTGGTGTACAACAGACATAACGGAGTCTGTCTCTTTCCCGGAAAAGAGTTCAAAGCCTTTGTCAAGATCGGCCGCTTCAAGCAATGGAGAGGTCGCCTGAACAAGCGCTATATTATCGAAATCATGCTGCTTTGCGAATTCAAGCATTACAAATTCTGTAGAAGCAGTATCGGTCGCCGATTCTGCGGATCTGGCGACAACCTCAAGCTTCGAAAAACAGCTCTCTTCCCTCCTGAAGGCTTCAACTGCTTCCCGGATCCTGTCGCTGTCCGTGCAGATAAAAACTTTGTCTGTATACCTGCACTCGCAAGCGGCTCTGGCAGTCCAATATACAAGCGGTTTTCCCGCCATGAGTTTTATGTTTTTCAGCGGAATCGATTTGCTCCCGCCCCTGACCGGAATGAATGCGACATTCATGATCTTGTCTCCTATATATTCAGGCTTTATACTCTGCCGTAAATATCCTCATATCTGACGATATCATCTTCGCCGAGATAGTCCCCTATCTGGATCTCGCTGATAATCAGGTTTTCTTCCGCGTCCGTATTTGTAACCCGGTGCCTGCATCCTTTCGGAAGGAATACGGAACTTCCGGTCGTTACATTGACAAAAGATGAGTCTATCTGGACTGTACCTGTTCCGTGCACAACGACCCAATGTTCCTCGCGGTGTCTGTGCGACTGAAGGCTGAGTTTTCCACCCGGTTTTACGGATATCACCTTAGCCTGATAGAAGTCATTATATACCGTGGTTTTGTAAAAGCCCCAGGGTCTCCTGAACACCTCGGTATCCACAATGCTTTCATCGAGGGTGCTGAAATCATAACTGAGATCCGCGCTTATATCCTGGAGCAGAAGCGCGTGCATCTGCTCCTTGGTAAGAATATTTGAGAGCCTTCCGTCGTCTCCGATGACCGGAAGGAATTTTATTCTCTTGTCCTTGAATATATCTATTGCTTTGTCAAAAGAATCAGATACTTTCAGCGCGGTAAATGCTTTTGAACAGTATCCGGCCACCGGGTCTTTAGTTGTTGCCCCGGCGATGAAAGCTCTTCTGATATCACCGTCTGTCAAAACTCCGACCGCCTTATCGCAGGCATCTGTGACGACCGCGAATCCCTTCTGGTTGCAGTCAATTATTTTCAAGGCTTCATCCAGGCAGGCGTCTTCTCTGAGACAGAACTTTTTTATGAGATCTTCCGTCACTTGTCTCCTCTCAGCTCATGGCGCTTTTTAAGCTCTGACGCGTAAAGTTTCTTTTCTCCCGTTCCAAGTGTCTCGAGGGCGCTGTCAATGCTTTTCTTAAGCATCGCCATTGCCTGGACCTCGAGGCTCGCCTTCTGGTCCGAGCCCCACATTGTATGATCGATCGTAACATGGCGTTCGATGATGCAGGCACCGAGAACAGCAGCGATGACAGACGGCTCCAGATTGTCCTCGTGGCCGCTGTAGCCGACAAGACAGTTATACCTGTCTTTATATGTCTGAATCAGTCTCAGGTTGAGTTCGTCATTCGGACTGGGATAACAGGAATTCGTATGGCAGATGATATAATCTCCGTTCGAATACTTCTCGAGCCAATCGATCGCCTGATCGACCTCTTCCAATTCGCTCATGCCTGTGGAAAGGATTATCGGCTTCCCGGACAGACAGGCGTTTTTCACAAGCTCTTCATTGCAGTTCAGAGCAGACGGCAGTTTTATGAAGGGGACGTCATACTGCAGCAGGAATTCCAGAGAAGTGAGATCCCAGACCGACGCGCTCCAATCCAGCGGTTTTTCGCGGCAATACGCGTCAATTGCATCGTATTCGGGCTTTTCAAACTCTATACGTTTTTTATACTCAATATACGGCATTGTTCCCCATGGGGTGTTTCTGGGAACCTGTTTCTGCGCTTCCGGAACTGCAATGTCCGGTGTTCTCTTCTGAAACTTCGCGCAATTCCAGCCGCAGGCAAAAGCAGCGTCCAGAAGCTGCTTCGCGATCTGCAGATCCCCGTTATGGTTTATTCCTATCTCAGCGATCATATAAGGCTTTGAGGTCTCCGTTACCGTATAAGTGCCGAGTCTGACTTCCCTGTTTGCCATTTTACGAATCCTTTCTAAACATTTAATACTTCCTGAAGTGTTTTTCTTTCTATCGAATCTATAAGTGTCTGCGAAGAGCAGTTATATAGTTTGATTCCTTTTTTGCTGCAGTATTCGGCAAGGTTTTCATATTCCCGAAACAGCAGATACTGGTCCTTCAGCAGTTCGGAAAACTTCCAGGATCGGGTCAGCTGCTTTGCCTGCTGCGCTCCCTCTCCTTTTTCATAAGCATGCAGTTCGCTGCTTTTCCCGTATAACCGCGTGTTTATATGCATTAAAATGTTCGTACTGTCACATCCGAGAAGGATTATTTCTTTAAATCCCATATAAATTGCGACGGCGACCGCATACTGAACTACCGTCCTGTATACGTTTACTGCCCCGGTCAGATCAGTGCGTATATCGCCTGCTGTCTGTGCCTCCGGAAGTCCCGGGAAAATATAATTGATCCTCAGTTTGTTCTCCAGTCCGTTTTCCAGTATGAATTTCTTGGCATCAGCCGGAACGAAGCATTCGGGATCTGCTGCAGCAGTTTTTTCATAGCGCTCCAGTATCTTATCAATATCCTGTGATGAATCGTTTCTCAGCCCGAAAAAAGCTCCGTCCAGCCAGAGATGGTAATTCGGTCTCACCTTCTCAAAATCTTTTACTTCGCAGAAATTATTAACCGTAAATACGGCCTCATCTTTTAAAAGACTTAAGTCGACCTCCTTTAAAGAAGGCCCGTTGCCCAGGATAAAACATCTTTCGCCTTCATGGATGTCTTTGAAGCGGATGTTCCTCGCGAGATCCTCTTTTATGCCTAGGCTGTTCGCTTTTTCCCATCTGTCGAGCTGTCTGGTCAACTGAAGCTTCGAGAAAACTTCCTCTCCCATTATTTTTTTTGCTGCAGTTTTAATTCCCTGATTCATACAACTCCTTAAGCGCGGTTATTTTTCTGTCTGCCGCCAGATATTTTTCGTTTCTAAGCCCTGAGGTCACTGCGATAAAAGTACAGCCGAGTCTTTCCGCCGTTTCTTCGTCCGCTTCCGTATCGCCGATAACCAGTGAATCCTTATTGTATTTCCCGTCAAGGATATCCGGCTTGTTATCCCCTGACGCGACTTCCTCAAAGTATCCTGAGATCCCGAGCTTTTCGAGCTGGCTTAACAGGTTTTCCCTGTTTCTTCTCTGCGTGGTCAGAACGATATGCTCCGAATTGTCTCCGAGCCATTCAAGGAAACTCAGTGTATCGGGTTTTAATGTTTCATATTTCAGAAATTCAGGCGTTTCAATAAGCGCTAGCCACTCACTGAGATAATCGTCATAGGTTCCCTGAAAACCGGATTTTTCGAGAAGAACAGTCCTTTTGACCTTATCGCGCTTGTCGTTCCAATACTCATCAGGCGGTATACAGTTCCCGCCGTATTTATTTACTATCGCTTTATAACACTCGTAGTGCCGCTGCTTATCCTCGAGAAGAGTCCCGTCCAGATCGCAGAAAACGTAATCGAATCTTTTTTTATCCGACATGACTTATTAGGCTTTCCAGTTCTTCATGAGTTGCGAGCATAGGCTCCCTGTCCATGGCTCTGAGCCACATAAGCCCGTCCGGAAGCGGGTTTATCTTTTTCTTAAGCTCCGGCTTTTCGCCGTAGAGCGCCAGATCCTTGAAAATGACCGGCATATTGAGCCCTGCTTTTGTGAAGAAGAGTATCGTTGTAAAGAACCTTGAGATATTGATCTCCGTCGGATTCGGGATGCCGTTTTTATCATAAGTCATATCGACTCCGAATATCCCGTGTGGTTTACTGTCAACAGCTCTGATCGTCTTTTCGGCGATCCCGGTCACCTGATCGTCCGAGCACGTCGTCCCGACCTTTGTTACGCCCGTAACTCCGGAGGCTGAACGGTTGCCGTGTATCCAGCCGGTTCTTTTTCTGGTCTGGGCACAGATAAGCTCGCCCTCATACCAGATCGAGAGCCAGGTAACAGTTCTTGATGTCAGCATCCCGGCTGCTATGAAATTGCCCCAGCCCTTATATCTGTCTATCCACGCCTTGGCCATATTGTAATCATTTGTCGGAATGGAGCCCATGCCTCCTCCGCCGAGATCGTTCGCTCTGAGCCAGATCTTTCCGTCTTCGTCTCCAAGCTCTTTGAAGGCGCGCCTTAAATCTTCTTCACAATTGATAAAGATATTCTCCGGAACTGTTACCCCTGCTTTTTTGAAAGCGAGCCAGGAATCCCATTTGTGAACACATGTGTCGATTACGTCGTGAGAAGGCATAAAAAGCTTTGTGCCTGTTTCCATGATATCGTCACGGATAAGCGACGCATGGTAGATCTCGAGATCATTCTGGAAATGGATAAGATCCGGTTTTTCATACCTCAAAAGCTTCAAAAGCTCATCTTTATACTCGGTAGTATTGGCGTATGGAATTACATATTTTCTTTTGGCAGCGGAAAGAACAAGATCCGAAGGGACCGAGCCCATACCGATTATTTCTTCATGTTTTTCGCTTAAAAGGAGTGATTTTATTACTCCCTCCGAAGGAGCGCCGCCCGCTCCGCCAATCAGTATTTTTGCCATATCAAGATCCTTTATCTGAAGCTGTTTATACTGTCGATGACATATCCGATCTCGTCATCGGTCATTCCGTAGTACATCGGAACGGAAAGCTCCGTTTCGCTTATTTCTTCAGCCGCCGGAAAATCTCCCTTTTCATATCCGAGATCTTCATAAGCCTTCTGCAGGTGGATCGGTATCGGATAATGCTTGTTGGTTCCGATCCCGGCCTTTTTCAGGTGTTCTTCGAGTTCTTTCCGTCTGCTGCATCTTATGCCGAATACGTGCCAGACAGGCTCTGCCCATTCCGGAACAGAAGGAAGAATAATCCCGGGATTGCTGATGCCTTCAAGATATTTCCGTGCTGTTTCTCTTCTGTTTTCATTTATCTTATCCAATAACGGAAGCTTCGCTAAAAGGAAGGCAGCCTGCAGCTCATCGAGCCTCGAATTGTGTCCTTTATATATATGATGATATTTGTAATCCGAGCCGTAATCTCCGAGCGCTCTGACTGTTTCGGCAAGTTCCCTGTTATCCGTCACAACAGCTCCGGCATCGCCCAGGGCGCCGAGATTCTTGCCCGGGTAGAAGCTGAATCCGGAAATGTCTCCGAATGACCCGACCCGTTTTCCCTTATACCTCGCTCCATGCGCCTGAGCGCAATCCTCTACGATATACAGACCGTATTGTTTTGCGATCGCCATGATCGGATCCATATCACAGGGCTGCCCGTAGAGATGTACAGGAATGATTGCCCTGGTTTTGTCCGAAATCGCTCTTTCTATTTTGCTGACATCTATATTGAATGTATTAATATCAGGGTCAACAAGCACAGGGACCGCGCCTGTATACGAGACGGCGAGCGCTGTCGCTATGTACGTATTGGCGGGAACTATAACCTCATCGCCTTCTCCGATCCCGAGCGCTTTAAGGGAGAGCATGAGCGCGTCAAGCCCGTTTCCGCAGCCGACGCAGTGCTTCACTCCACAAAGCACCGAAAACGCTTCTTCAAACGCTTCGTCTTCCCCACCATGTATATAGAAACTGGCATCAAGCACTCTCTCAAACGCCATTTTCAGCTCTTTATCGAGTTCTCTTTCCAGAGGTTTCAGTGTTACAAACGGTACTTTCATTTCTTTTTCCCTATGAATTTCAGAAATTCATCATAATCTCTTATATAGTCCGATTCATCATACAGCTCCGAGGCAAGGACCAGAAGGACCGCGTCTTCCGAAAAATCATACATCTCTCTCCAGAGATTATTGGCTATATAAAGCCCTTCATAAGGCTTATCTAGCAAAATTTCCGCAGTTTCCGTTCCGTCATCGAGATGTATTCTGCACGAGCCGTGTACGCAAAACAGGATCTGCTCAAGCGATTTATGGGCATGGTGTCCTCGTACAACATCCTTAAGCGTGTCGTACATAAAATAAACGCGCTTTATTTTAAACGGTATCTCTTTGTTCTCTTCCAGAGCAACGAGCTGGCCTCTCGGGTCACCGTGCTCCTGAAATCTGATTATCTTGAAGTTCATACAGTTATTTACCGCCAATTCTCCTGAGAATATACAACAGCATAAACTCCGGAAACTTCACAGTTATCCATTTGTTTTTTCTTCTTACCAAAAATGGTACTAATGAGTTTACTTCCCACCTTTTGGCATATTCTTCTCTAAAGATTTCCGTTTCCTGTCGCTTTATTGTAACAGAATAATCGTTTTTCCCCGATTTGAGAAGTTTCCCCAGCTGTTCGGTGAATTCTTCTTCGGTGACAAGCGCGTCTGTCAGTTTCTTTTCTTTCTGTTCCCGGTATTCTTTGTCAGATAAGCACCTTGAGATCTCTGCTTCCGTTTCTTCGATCGAATCAAATTCTATTCCCAGCTCTTCCTGACCGATCAGGAAGCCCTCGTTACACATATCATGCCGGAACGTCAAAGGAATTATACCCGCTTTTGCTGCATATTGGAACATTAGTCCTCCGGAAACCGGATATGTGCTCAAATAAAAGCAACAGCGTTTGAGCACCTGGAGGAGGTCTTTCCTTTCCGGCGTAATAAAGATGCGCCCCGCGTATTTCCTGAGAAGCGGGTCAAATCTGCTCCGGTCTCCCGAACCTGCATACCAGAAAACTGTCTCCGGGTCTGCCGCCAATATAAAATCAACAAGTTTATAATAAGCGTTATCCTCGCTGAATGTCTTATATAAGGCTCCGCCCGAAAAAACCAGCTTCTGCGAATGTTCGTCAAATGAAAACGGATAGCCTTGGAATTCGATTCCTTCATCTGTAAACGGATAAAAAGGAAGCACTTTTAATTTCCCGGAAGGTATACGCCGGTCATAGAAAGATATCCCTGCGCCGTAATCTCTGAATTCTATGCAATAGTCAAAGGAATTAAGTCCCGCCCAAAAAGCATTGTCTGTCAGATTGATCAGAAATCGCCTGGTAGTTCCTTCCGCTTTTGTAAACGCACATACTGCGGGTATGTCAAAGGGAAGCGAATATAAAAAGCTCACGGCAGGTCTGTACTTATCGATCAGATTCAGTATTTCTTTTGCTTTTTCAAGGTACCCGGATGAACGTCTGATATATATCATCCTTATATCGGATCCGCGGGTTGCCTTTTTTATTTCAGGCTGTTCAGTCGCGTTTTTACCGCTGTAATCAGCATCGTATGTAACATAGATGACCTTATATCCGAGTCTGCACAGTGCTTTAAGATATATAAGCGCCAGGCCCCGCGTGTCAAGTGCGAATCCGTCATAAAACAGCACTGTTTCCGGGTCGGACCGCGGACGGGGAAGTTCTCGCGTGCCCATGCTCTCAGTTATTTCAAGAAGGACCTTTTCAAGGGACGGATCCGAATAGTATTGGTTCCATGTATAGGATATTTCTGCAGACACGCCCGCGGCCTGCATTGCCCGCTCTGTTTTCCCTGCTTTTATGCAATCTGCTGCTATTCTGTCCAGTTTGCGGATTACTCTTTCGGTTATATCCGTCTTATTGTTTTGAATTATTTTCATCTGTTTTTTTGGGAAGGTTTTTTATCAGCTCCCCGACATTTTCGCTTGTTACACTTGTGTACAGATCTTCAATGCAATTTCTTACTGTATCCGGACTCAATTTTTCATAATCTATTTCCATCAGCCTGTCTATTATCTCAGGCTGAAAACGGTACTTTATTATTGCAGCGGGCACGCCTCCTATAACAGCATAAGGCGGAACGTCTTTTGTTACGACTGCCCCTGCGCCTATAACAGCTCCCTGTCCGATATGAACTCCGGAAAGAATAATCGCATTTGTCCCAATCCACACATCATCATCTATAATAATGTCTCCTTTTGAACAGGCGTCAAAAGGCTTATGCAATATCACATCATTAAACGGAAATGTGGACACAAGATCTGTCGGGTGATCTATACATACAAGGAATTGAACATTTTCACCGATAGAACAGTAGCTGCCGATCTTCAGTTTTCTTTCACAGCTGTTATTTTGTATTGTAATAGCCCCATAAGTTTCTCTCCCGACTGAAATCTGATCGATACTGCAATTCGGGATATTAATAATAAAGGTTTTATTGTGTTTGTTCTTTTGTCTCCACTTTTTCTTGTATTTGTTTATCCGTATTTGTTCGATTATTTTCATGCACACCTCGCAAACATCTTCATCCCTTATTTTCTGTTAAAAAGGAAGGCTATCCTGTCATTTCTTCGTGTCTCAGGATCATCGGGATAATACTCCGGATCCAGGAGGACCCGCATCTTTGAAGGAATATTTTTATAATAATTTGCGATATCCCATACACTTTTCCTGTTTTCTTCAGGCATAATGCCGCCATATCCGTTTATCAGTTCATTTGCGTTTTTGCGGACTAAACGATCGGGCTTGTTTATTATTTTTTCAAAAACAGTTCTTTTCTTATCCATTTTATAGCCCAGAGCATTATCATTATGCTGCCGGTAAAGAATATATGAGTGTTCATCAAAGAAAACTTCCCCGCCAAGACTCAAACACACAAGATTCGACCACCAGTCATGCATAAAGATAAAATCGGGTGAATACGATCTCAATGCTTCCAGCAGGTCTTTACTGAACACCTCAGTACATCCGGTAACAAAATTTCGGATCAGCATTTTTTTAAGACTGCCTGAATCCGGATCATAAGTGCTCTTTTTTATAGCATGAAGCGATTCATCAGCAACTGTAACATTCGAATAATAAAGTTTCAGTTTATTATTGCTTTTTTCCAGTATATTTTCTGCAGCTTCCAGTTTTTCCGGAAGCCAGTAATCATCCTGATCACAAAATGCATAATAATCTGCTTCCGGCGCGTCATTGACAAGAGTCATAAAGCTGCGCGCAGCTCCAACATTTTCGCCGGAATACCACTTGATTTTTTCGGACTCATTCCTTAAAAGGATCTCCCTTGTAGAGTCTGAAGACCCGTCATCACGGACAAGAACAAATACATCCTTTACTGTCTGGCTTTTCAGTGAATCCAGCTGCTCTTCCAGATATTTCTCACCATTATATGTGCTTAATAAAACGCATGTTTTCATATGTTGCTTTTCGATTAATTCACAATTATTTCTTAACCGCGAGAAAAATGTCTCTCACAAAATGCTTAGGTTTTTCATAACAGGAAAGATACGGCAATACTCCAGATACCTTAAAGAGATTCCTTGAGGAATACAGCTCAATTCTGGCTTCCAGCCATTTTTTCATTCTTTTTATAAACTTTATTCGCTCATCAGAATAATTGTTTTCATATGCCTTATCTAAAAATTTCTCTACAAATTCCAATCTGCATTTGGTTGCAAATATAAAATACTGCCTGTCCAGATGCGCTTTTGTTGTTGCGGTTTGTGCCCCTTCATGCCTTAAATAATCCATAAGTACTCTGTTTAATATGAAAAGCCCGTCTTTTTGCAATGCAAAGCACCAGAGCTGCGCGTCATGTGCCATTTTGGGACTTCCGTATTTTAAATATTCATCTTTTAGCGACTTTCGAAAGCAATACGTGCAGCCCGGATATGAAATGGAAAGAAAATGTTTATCAAAAGGGACTTTTTCTATTGACCCGTCATTTCCGGAATCTCCCGGAAGATCTATTCTTTTTACATTGTCAAAATAAATCGAATGATACCCCGATGCAAGAAGCATAATCTCCGGATGCGACTCAACAACCGATACCATAGATTCAATTTTTTCCGGATACCATATATCGTCCTGATCACATAAAAAAATAATGTCTCCTGCGCATAAACCTATTGCGCTGTAAAAATTATCTCTCCATCCGGAATTTGTATCAGCGCAGATCAAATTCCAATTGAGTCCGTTTGCAGTAATAAAATTGGATACAACTTCTCTCGTCCTGTCAGTTGAACAGTCATCCCTAATTATGACTTCATCAGGCTGTAAAGACTGATTCCTGATTGATTCCAACTGATCAATTATATACTTTTCGCCATTATATGTTGCAAGAATAAGTGATATCATCTTATTGTTCCAATTTCAAAGCTTTAATATGGCATTGTACGGACCGCTCTATAGAATAATCCTTCGATTTATGCATCAGATATCTGCTGTATTCTCTCAGGGAATTATCATCAAGTGCCAGCAGTTTTTCGATGCAATTCAACAGTCCGTCAGCATCGCCCGGTTTTGCCAGAAACTCCGGATATTTATCTGACAGGAATTCCACGCCTGCTCCGCTCCCCCAGGTGGAAACTACCGGCATACCAAAAGAAGCCGCCTCATTGACCACCAGGCCCCAGCATTCTTTTCTGGACGGAAGAACAAGCATTCTGTCATTCAGGTATTCCTCCTCAAGTTCTTTCTTCTGGAGGAACGGAATAACCTCTATATTTGCTGCTCCCAGTTCTTCGGCCTTTTTTTGAAACAACTCCGCCCTCTTTCCCATGCCGACAAATCTGTAAAAAAGATTCTTATTCTTTGCTGCCGCTTCAAGCGCTATATCCAATCCTTTATAATCATAGTACTGCCCGATCACCAGAATAGTATTATTTCTCCCGGGCGAAGAACGCTCTGCCCCGGTTTCAAAGGAATTTCTGTGTTTTTCAAGCTCCTGAACGGAAAGCGAACTGAAATAATAAGGGGTTATTTCCTTCTTATGTCCTATTGCTTTTTTGAGATTTTCCGCGCTTTTTTCCCCTGCGACTAGATATGCATCTCCATATTTCAATACATACTTTTTAATTTTTGATTTAATGATGTCGCCTGCTATAAACTGTTCCCCGTCAAGATTAATGAACACTTTTTGCGATGGGATCCTTTTATGGAAAAGTAACGAAAAGACTTCAGCAGGACTGTTACAGCATCCGATAATAACAATGTCATAATCCTGTTTAAAACAGTTAAGAATTGAGAGAGAAAAGGCCGTTTCATTTCCGGTCTTTATTCCTCCCAGAAACTGTCTGTTGTATCTGCATTCCTCCGAATGCGCCCAAAGGCTGTTACGGTTTGACGATTCTTTTCTTTCATACAACACGGTCAGATCGCAATGCCCGGCAAGTTCATTGAAAAATCCGGATCTGTATGGGGATTCGATATTGGAGATATATAAAACTCTCTTCAATCAAAAGTCCTTTCTCTGACATCCTTATCTTCAGCAACGATTTCTTCGCCAGTTTTTGTCTTAAGAAGATCGCGTGACGCAGCGGATAATCCGTTATTTGCGACCGCCGCCAGATCACATGTAGAGCAGGCGTCGCACATTTCTTTTGTAAGCTTTCCGTCTCTGTAGTCCCGGCAGCATTTGAGTTCATACATCGAATAGGGTTTTCGGGTAAAAAGCGCTTTCAGTTTATGGCGGAATACCCACCAGGCAGGGACCCGGATATATTTGTGCATTGCAGGACTTACAGAACCAATCATCCAGCACTGCCTGTCACAATGGCGGACTTTGTTTCTTACCTTTTCTGCTTCCGGACTGTTCCAAAGCTCGTCCCAGGTCTGAGTATTGAGATTTCCCATGACTTCCTTGTCTTTAGTCCCGTTACACGGCATTACGTCGCCGTAAGGATCTATAAAGAATGTATCAAAACTCATATCACAGGGGAGCAGACGTTTCTGCCCGTATATATAATTTATCAGTCCGTGATTAAAGTAAGCGCGGAACCATTTTTTGGGGCTGTTGCTTCTCAGCAGTTTGTTGACCAGCGCTTCAAAGTTTTCAGCGACCATCGGGCGGTCGTGAATAACATTTTTTGCTTCCACAAAATAGAAGCTGTTATGAAGCGAAGCCGTGGCAAATTCCATTCCGAGTTTATCGGAGAGGTCATAGAGAGGTACAAGGTCCGGAGCATTTTTATCCTGTACTGTCATTCCGAAGCCAACATCCTTCATACCCATTTCCCGCAGAGTTTTAAGCGTTGTATAGCCCCGGTTAAATCCGTCGGGAAGGCCTCTTATCTCGTTATTTGTCTTCTCAAGCCCTTCTATGGATATTCTTATTCCGACCTGAGGAAATTCCCTGCAGAGGTCAATTATCCTGTCGGTAAAGAAACCGTTGGTCGAAATGACTATTCTGTCGCTTTTTTTATACAACTCCCTTACGATCTCTTTAAGATCCTTTCGGATGAAGGGCTCGCCTCCGGTTATGTTTGTGAAATACATGCGCGGAAGCTTTTTTATCGTTTCGATGCTTATTTCTTCTTCCGGAAGGGAAGGCGCTTTGTATCTGTTGCACATAGTGCATCTGGCGTTGCAGCGATATGTTACGATTACGGTCCCGTTGAGTTTCTTTTCAGGCATAACACAATACTCCGATTGATAATTAATGAATCATTTACCCTTCAGGCTGTCTTCATATAAAAGTACAAGCTTTTTGCTGTAGCTTTCCGCTGTATCGAAGGCTGCCTTGAGACAATTACCGGTATAAAACTCCAGTTTCTCTCTGTTATCATAAAGATCTCTTATTTTTTCTTTCAGGTCTTTTGCATTTCCGCTTTCGAAGAGTTCGCCGGCCTCTTTGTTTTTTATGAGTTCCGGTATTCCTCCGATTGCCGCGGCAAGGACCGGCGTACCGCAGATCTGGCTTTCCATTACTGAGAGCGGGCAATTCTCATACCATTCGGAAGGATATACGCTGAATAACGCTCCTTTAATGAGATCAACAAGTTCAGCTCCGGTTTTAAATCCGGAATCTTCAATGTTTGTAATACCTTTTATCTCCGGTGCAAGCGGACCCGAGCCTGCGAACACGAATTTTATCTCCGGAAGCTCTTTGCATGCTTTAATGAGAGTCCTGATTCCTTTTTCCTCGGAGTACCTGCCAAAATATAAAACATACTCTTTTTTTTCTTTTATCTCCGAAGTATCTCTGTCTGCAAAATTGTGGATCGCGATCGTTTTATCCCTGAAGACGGGATTTGTATCCATTTTGGTTTTCAGAAATTCTGAGCAGCATATTATTCTGTCTATATGACCGTATGCCTTTCTCCGGCTCCAGAAAAAACCTTCCGCGGCCCCTATAATGCTCCTGGAAAGTGACCTGTGGATGCATCGGCCTCTTACACAGTTTATGAAATGTCCTCCCAGACACTTTTCACAGTTGGTTCCCGTGTTCGGATTTCTCATCATATGATTGGGGCATAACAGCTGGTAGTCATGCGCAGTATAGAAGATACAGCATTTTCTTCCTGTTTCATTTCTCCATCCGGCTATTTCCTCAATAACGGAAGGTGTCAGCTGATAATTGAAATTATTGAGATGGCAAACATCCGGCGCGAAATCATCGAGAACTTCTCTCAGCTTTCTTCTAGCCTCCGCGGAATATATGGTCTTTATCGGGTATGTCAGTTTTGCAAGTTTGCTCCCGTTGTGGAAATCCATTTCGGAAGTATAGGCTCCTGCGGAATTGCCGACACAGCGTCCTTCATGTTCCATTCCGAAATACTGGACTGAATGCCCTTGACTTTCAAGCTCTTCACCGAGCTTGAACATATATGTCTCTGATCCCCCGTTCGGATATAGAAATTTATTGATCATCAGAATTTTCATTGCAATTCCGTTTCAGTTCCTGTAGAGCATGAGTGTCCTGTCTGTCACTTCGTCCCAATTATATTTGGAACAGACATAATCCGAGGCATCTGCCTTGTAGTACGATACAATATCTTTTTTATTTATGAGATACTGCAATTTTTCTTTCAGATCGGCAGGATCTCCTTTTTTAAAAGAAAGCGCCTTATCTTCCGTGACCTCTGTACATTCGGCTATATCACTTGTAAGGCAGCAGTTCCCGTAGCTCATAGCCTCAAGAAGCGTAAGGGGCATGCCCTCCACGTCACTCGGCAGGACATAGACATACGCGTTGCTGTAAAGCTCTTCAAGCAGTCTTCCCGCCGCGAATCCCGTAAAAATGATCCTGTCATCATTCTCGCAGGCCTTTTTAAGTTCTCCGGTAAATACATCCGTATCAGAACTCCCGCCGGCTATTACAAGTTTCTTGTCTGTGACGGTATTTTTAAATGCCTCTATAAGATATGTAAGGCCCTTTTCCGGCACAAGTCTTCCGACGAAAAGGATATATCCGTCTTTTCTGAGCCCGTATTTTTTTGTTATCAGATCAGGACCTTTATTCTCGGGGCGCTCTATTCCGTTTGGAATATAGACTGTTTCTCTGGCATATGTATCCAGAAAGTACTGCTGAACATTCCTGCTCAGAACTATAATATGGTCAGCATACTTTACCGCATTTTTCTCCCCGCCTTTTATATAGGCGGACGCGAAGCGTCCCCATTTGGCTCTCCGGTGATCGAGCCCGTGCACCGTTACTATTACTTTTTTCCCCGCAAGCTTTGGGATCCGGCACATAAAAGCAGGCCCCTCCGCATGGAAATGGACCACATCAAAATTTCCGGCAGCCGCTCTGAGCGCTGCAAAAAAAGAAGATGAAGCCGCGGCGAGTCCTTTTTTCTTTACAGTCGGGACCGTTACTATTTTATAAGGGACTCTGCTTTCAGTTTCTTTGCCGCCTTTACGGTTAAAACAGGTTACGCTGTTCCCCTTTTCTGCCATTCTGTAAGCAAGTTCCGAAACGACAACTTCTATTCCGCCTTCCCTTGAAGGAACCTGCTTATGCCCGATCATTGCTATATTCATCTTGCTTTATTTTCGCTTCAGAATCTGAAGATACCAGTCTTCAAGCACTCTTGCTTCCTCTTTTATGTCGTATCCGGATCTTTTCATTTCCTCAAAGGTATCATATCTTGAGTGTCTTACCGCTTCCTCCGCGGCGTCTGCCCACAGCTTCGCGTCTCCGAGAGGCAGAAAGGAAACCGAACTGCTCAGCTTTGCCTCCCGGGGCACTCTGTCTGACATGATTACCGGAAGCCCGTTTGCCTGTGCCTCGACTCCGACCATGGGAAGTCCTTCATACAGAGACGGAAGCAAAACAAGGTCCATGGCGTTGTACAGCTCGGGAACATCGTCGCGATTTCCCGTAAACACAACATTTCTGCTAATTCCGAGGCTTTCCGCTCTCGCTTTCGTATCTGCCATAAGCGGACCATCCCCTATGAGAAGGAGCACCGCATTATAGTCTCTTTTCAGATACTCTGCAAAGATCTCCAGGACAAAACGATGGTTCTTCACCGTGCAGAATCTGCCTACATGCCCGATTACAGTCCTTTTTTCTATATTAAGCTCTCTGCGTTTCCCGTCTCTCACAGATGAATCGTACGCGTATTTTTCTAGATCTATCGCGTTTCTTAGTATTTTGACTCTTCCCTTTTCAAATGCATTTTTACCGAAAAGCCATCCCGCGCAGGTCTCGTTGCAGGCAGCGAGATCCGTAGCATACTTTTTGGCAAACGGGCGCAGAGCATATTTCAAGACATTTCTTTTCGTTTCGCCTTTGCCGAGAGTCGAGTGATTGTGGTTGATCCGGACAGGGATCCCAGCATTTTTTGCAGCCCTCAGAGCAAAGGGCGACAGCGTATTCATGTTGACGTGGACGATATCGTACTTTTCTCTTGTGAAATGCTCTTCAAGCGCCTCCATATACTGAGGAAGCTTCTGATACGGAGGAATAACAAAATAACGCGCGCCCAAGGCCTTCATCTCTTCAGACGGCTCACAGGATCCGTCCGAATCGATATAATAGTCAAACTGAAACTTATCACGGTCGATATAGCGGTAATAGTTGTTTATCACCGCTTCGACTCCGCCTTTATTCAGTTTTCCTATTACCTGGGCAACCTTAATCACATTGCTCCTTCTCTCTTGAAAACGACCACAACGGTTTTGAGCAGTATTTTAAAATCAAGCCAAAGTGACCAGTTGTTGATAT
The DNA here is from genome assembly GCA_017430455.1 of Oscillospiraceae bacterium. Classification (GTDB taxonomy): domain Bacteria; phylum Bacillota; class Clostridia; order Oscillospirales; family Oscillospiraceae; genus Limivicinus. The sequence continues at coordinate 23,432 of JAFRMX010000020.1, read as the reverse complement.
ACTCCGTGTCAAAGGCCACAACTTTTTCGAAATCTTCTACATTGCTTCTTCCGCTGACCTGCCACAGTCCCGTAATTCCGGGTTTTACCGCAAGCCTTGCCCTGTGGTGAAGATCGTAGCGTTCCCATTCGTCTACTGTGGGAGGTCTTGTCCCGACAAGGCTCATGTTTCCCATTAGCACGTTGAAAAACTGCGGGAATTCATCAATGCTTGTGTCCCTTATGATATTGCCGATACCTTTTTTTATGCTCCCGTCTTCATTCTTTTTACATCCGATTATGCGAGGGTCGAATTTGAGCTTGAACATAATGTCATCAACATCGCTCTGGGCAAGGAGTTCGGCCTTTTTGGCTTCAGCATCTTTATACATGCTGCGGAATTTGATTATCTTGAAGGGCTTTCCGTTTTCTCCAACCCTTGTCTGTGTAAAAAATATCGGTCCGGGATCGGAAAAATATATGGCGGGAGCAACAAAAACGGTAAGAATGATCGTAATTATACTTCCCACTATTCCTCCGAGTATATCTGTCAGTCTTTTGATCAGGAGCTTCCAGGCCGGAACCGGATTGATTACGGACGTTATGACCTGTTTCTCTCCGATTTTCTGGAGAATATGTTCTTTTCCTTCTTCCTCGTCCCAAGTCCTTATGGGAGTATGAAGAGTAATGCCCGTTTTTGCTATATCACTTCGAAGTTCAGTATAATATGGCTCGTCTTCGAGTGACGAATCGATATATATCTCGTCGACCCAATTGTAATGGATATAATCCACTATGCTTTCCCGGTCCGCCACCACATTGTAGTTTCCGATATCTGCATCCTGCTTTTTTGAATCCATCACTGCAATGCCCGAAATAACATATTGGTCTCTGTTGTTGTCGAGAATGGAATCGGCAAGTTTCTTAGCGTTATCGGCTTTTGTAATTACGAGAAGGTGCCTCTTTCCAGCGTCTGTATAGCGGCTTCGCAGAACATGTTTCCAGAACATTCTCGTAAGAAGAGTAAGCACAAAATATAAAAATCCTGTCAGCAGCAGAACTGTCCTTGAATATGTCTCCCCAAGTTTCAGGACATAAAGAGCAAATGTCATCAGAACCTCGACAGAAACAGCCTGCTCAAAACTTCTTCGCGTTTCTATTCCCCAATCGCGGGTGAGCACATTTGAAAAGCAATTTGTCGCGATAATGAACATAAAATCCAGGATCTCCATCATTACCATGAATCTCACCCAGTCAGGCTCACTGTAAGGATTGGTCCCGAACTCGTAAGTATCTCCGGCAAAATGCATGATATACGCAAAAATGAAAGCCAAATGCAGGCACAGGAGATCTATTATTATAAAGTCTATATGTTTGATCCACCCGGAAGAGCGTTTTTTGTACATTACATCGCCCCTTCTTTTTTTATTACTACGGAAATCGTTTTTATAAGAATCTTAAGATCCAGCAAAAGTGACCAGTTGTTTATATATTCCGTATCCAGCTCAACGATTTTTTCAAAATCCTGTATATTGCTTCTTCCGCTCACCTGCCAGAGTCCTGTTATCCCCGGTCTGACCGAGAGTCTCGCGCGGTGATGAAGGTCGTAGTTCTCCCACTCATCCACGGTTGGAGGCCTTGTTCCTACCATGGACATCTGCCCGAGAAGAACGTTGATAAACTGGGGGAACTCATCAAGGCTTGAATCTCTCAGAAAATTGCCGAAGCCTTTTTTTACAGACCCGTCCTCATTTACCTTACAGCCTATGATCCTGGGATCCGCTTCCATCTTGAAAAGCAACCCGTCAGAGTTTTCGCCTGTCTGCAGCTCCGCTTTATGTCTCTCCGCATCTTTATACATGCTTCTGAATTTGATCATTTTGAAACGTTTTCCGTTTTCTCCGACTCTCGTTTGTGTAAAAAACACAGGCCCCGGATCGGTCATCCATATCACCGGAGCAATAAAGACCGTAAGAACAAGCGTGATTGCTGTCCCGATCAGACCGCCCAGAATATCGGAAAGCCTTTTGATAAACAGCTGCCATGCCGGAACGCTTTTAAGCCCTGTAGTTACGACTCTGCTCCCGCCGATAGTCTGTATGGCCTGCTCTCTTCCGCTCATGTCCGAATACTCTTTTATCGGAGCATGTGTAACTATACCCATCTCGACCAGATCAGTCCTCAATTTGCTGTAGTCCTGTTCTGTCTCCAGCTCGGGATCCAGAAAAACATCATCGACCCAGTTGCGCTTCAGGTATTCTGTTACATCCGTCTTATCGGCAACAACTCTGTAATTGCCTATGGCAGGCCCTGACTGCCGCGCGTTCTCAACCGCGATCCCGGAAATGACATATCTGTCTCTGTCCTGAAAGAGTATCGAGTCCGCTATTTTTTCAGCATTCTTTTCAAGGGCAATTATCAGCATATGCCTTTTGCCGGCATCGGTATATCTGCTTCTAAGATAATGCTTCCAGAGAACGCGTACAGCAAATGTCAGCACTGCATATATCGCGCCTGTGAGATACGTTACGATACGCGAGTATACTTCCCCTATATGAAGGGAATACATGGCAAAAGTCGTCAGAATGATAACCGCCAGAGCCTGAAGAACAGATGCTCCGAGTTCTTTTGAAGCAGCTCTTCTCAAGACGTTGTGGAAAGTGTTGAATGCAGCTGCAGCAAACAGATCGATCATCTCGGATATAAGCATAAACCTCGTCCAGTATTCATCGGTATAAGGATTTACGGAAAAGGTCCCGTAACGCAGGAAATAGGCGATCAGAAAAGCCAGATGAAGACTTATGAGATCAAATATGATAAAATCAATATGCTTTGTCCAATTATCGGACTGTTTCCTGAACATCCGCTGCTCCCCGACGTTTATTATTCAAAGCAGGAACGCATTATCTTAGACAATTCGTTCCGCAATGCAGTTTTTTTGCTCATAATAATTCATATTATTGTAACACAGACACATTTTATTGGCAACCTGAACAGGCTAGCTTTTCCTTTATTTAATCTGTAATGTGTGCTATAATATTTTGAATTATTATAATCTTAATCCATCCGGAGGCTTTTGCTTGAAGGTCTTATTTATTACAAGTATTCCTCAGCCGTATCGCGTTGATTTCTTCAATGAGCTTGGGAAAAGCTGCGATCTGACAGTCCTGTTTTCGGACAGATTTTTCAGCGAACGCGATAAGTCCTGGCAAAACTTTTCTTTCAGGACTTTTAAAGGCATATTTCTTAAAGGGACCAGACTGAACAGCAACAAAAAATCTCTTTGTCCTGAGGTCGTCGACTACCTGAAGCCGGGAAAATATGACAGGATCGTCATCTCCGAGCCCATGAGTCCTACCGGGTTTCTCGCTTCCAAGACCATGCAGCGAAAAAAGATCCCGTTCTGGATCGAAGGGGACGGGGCTTTTACCGGTAATACGGAAGATATAAAGGCAAAACTGAAGAGTTCAATCTTAAAAGGAGCAGATCTTTATCTCAGCACCTGTGAAAACCTAGACAAATACTTCGTCGACTATGGTGCAGAACCGTCAAAAATCAGAAGATATCCGTTCTCTTCAATTTTCGATTCTGATGTATTGCAGGATGTTCCTTCTGTTGAAGAAAAGGCCGCTTTGCGTGATCTTTTGAGAATCGAAGAACAGAAGGTCGTTCTTTCTGTCGGAAGCCTTATTCCGAGAAAAGGCCCTGATCTTTTGATCAGAGCTGCTGCAAAATTTCCAAAAGAAGTCGGTTTTTATCTTATAGGAGGAGATGCTCCCGAAAAGCTCGTAAACATAAAGGACCGCTTAGGCGCCACAAATGTACATTTCATTCCGTTCAGCAGCAAAGAAAAGCTGAAACATTACTATATGGCTGCCGATTTGTTCTGTTTCCCCACAAGGGAAGACATCTGGGGCCTTGTAATAAATGAAGCAATGGGTTACGGTCTTCCGGTCATCACTACAGACCGCTGCAATGCGGGGATCGAAATGGTGAAAGACGATGTGAACGGGTATATTATTCCGGTCGAGAGCGTAAACGATATAGTCCAAAAATCTGCCATGATCCTTTCTGATGAAGATATTCAGGTCCGGATGGGCCGTGAATCAATAAAAACCGCCCACAGGTTCACTGTGGAAAGCATGTCGTTGTCTCACATGGAACTCTTTGAGAAGGAAAAATGATTCTGTATATCAGCAGCGCTACGGCTTACCCTATATACGACAGACTTGCAGCTGAAGGAAGAATAAAAGCCGGATATACCGCGCAAAAATTCAACAACAATCTCATAAGAGGGCTGGGAAGCCTCACGGATATCACCGCCCTCTCAAATCTGCCTTATGACAATACTGACGCAGAAAGAATAGAAGAAAGCATCGGCTCCGCCAGATATATCTGTATCCGCAACCGGACCGGAAAGCTTCACTATCTGTATAATATTTATTATATGCTCTCGGAGGGGCAGAAAATAATAAACAGATATAAACCGCAATGTATTATCTGTGACTCCATAGCGTTTTCCCCTTCCGTTGCAGCTTATGTTCTTTCAAAAAAGAATAATATTCCTGCTTCTGCAATAATAACCGACGTTCCGGAGTACATGTGCACCGGGAAAGCAGGTTTTTTTGACAGGCGCAACGCGGCAATAATGAAGAATTTTGACGGATATATTCTGCTTACACGGCAGATGAACGAAGTAGTCAATCCGAAGCGCAGACCCTATATGATCATGGAAGGCTGCTGCAGCGACATTTTGCCTGATCTGAAACAAAAAAGCGGAAATAAGCGCATTGCTCTATACAGCGGGGCTCTCTGGAGGGAGGCGGCGGGACTTGAATACTTTATAAAGGGATTTCTCGATGCCGGACTTGAGAATTGGGAATTGCACTTTTACGGAAGCGGCGACCTCGCACCTTATTTATCAGAGCTTGCCGGAAAAGACAGCCGGATAAAATTCTTCGGTGTAGTTCCGAATAACGTTATTGTCGAAAAGCAATCCGAAGCGGATCTTCTCATAAATCCCCGTCCTTCCGGTTCCGAATTCTGCAAATATTCATTCCCTTCAAAGACTTTCGAGTATATGGCAAGCGGTACTCCGGTGCTTATGACTGTGCTTCCGGGCATAGGTTCGGAGTATTATAAGTATGTTTATTCCATTAAAGAGGAATCATCTTCCGGTGTCTCCGCTGCTATGAGGGAAATATCCTCCAAGTCCGATTCTGAGCTTAAAGAAAAAGGGCTCAAGGCGAGAGATTATATCTATAACAATAAAAACTGCATCACCCAGTCGCGAAGAATACTTGATTTTATCACGGAGAATTTCGGTGTCGGTCTTTAAAGAAAAGAAAAAAATATATTTTGAATGGCTGATGCTGCTCCTGGCCTTGGTTTCGCTTTTTTATCTTCAGTCTCTTATGTCATCGACCTTAAAGACTTCCAGCAGTATATACAGGATTCTGTCTTATTCCGCCATGCTGGCTTGGGTCGTGTTTGCTATGATCGGCAGCAGAGGGCAAATAAAGGAATGGCTCTCTTTGCTGTGGCCGGTCCTTGTCTGCTTTCTGGTTGCCGCGACTTTGTATCTGATCAAAAGTAATGATAATTATCTTGCAGCAACAACCAAAAACATTCTTTTTTTCGCGTTTTTTGCTTTTATCTTTCTGTACTATTCACGCCCCGGATTTGAAAAGTTCAGGGCAATCATTGTTGCCGTCTGGTTTCTTGAGACTGTTATTTCCTGCGTCCACTCGATTATTTTTCTTCAGGAATATCCCGATTATGCCAGGGCATTGGTCTCCCCTGATATGTACGGGGTCTATGACGGTCTCCAGACTTATACGATGATAGGTTTCTATCATGTCGGAGCTCTGTCTTTTCTGACTCCAGCCTTTCTCTACAGGGCATTGGGAAAACACAGAAAGCCCGGATATGAAAGTCTGGTCCTGATTGTCTGTTGCCTGCTGTTTTGGTTTACTGTCATGAAAACGCAGTTTACTATAGCGCTTATGCTTATCTCTTCCGGTATTCTGGCTGCTGTGATGATCGTTATTCTTGAAAGATCGAAGAAAGAGGCCAGGCTCCCGATCAGTATCTCGCTTATTATCCTTATTGCCCTGTTGATTTTGCTGTTGCCGAAAATCCTTCTTTCCCTGTATGAAAGCAATTTATTCGGGTCGGTATTATCGGACAGGATCTACAGCATTTACCGGATGATTACCGGGCTCGATGTCGGCAATTCCGATCTTCAGGACAGACTGTATCATTATTCCCTGACTTTGGAAGGTATTCGCGAGTCAAAGCTTCTCGGCGGGTATTTCACCAGAAGCGCGACTTGCGGAGGGCATTCGGAATTTGGCGATATGCTTGCTCTTTTCGGAGTGTTCTTCTTTGCGCTGTTCATCTGGTTTGTCGTCAACATGTTCAGAAGCGGGTATAAATATACAGTCAGGGATCTGCGCCCCGGTTTTATTATTTCATACGTCATATATTTTATTTTCTCTTTCATAAACACTTCCCTCTGGACGCCTATAGGAATAGGCCTGTTTATAATTCTTCCCTTTAGTATGCATGAAGGAGATCTGTTTCCTCTTATCCGGTGGAATTTGAAATGAGAGTACTTTGGATATGCAATCAGAAAGTTAAGATCGTCTCCGAACTGCTCGGGAATACCGCTCAGGTTTTCGGAGGCTGGCTCGATATGCCCGCTGAAATGCTTTCAAAAAATCCGGATATAGATTTCAGTATTCTGTACAGAGATCTGGCTTCTCCGGAAACAGACGGAAAGACTGCCGGCTTTTCTTGTCATTCCTTTGGAGATAAAAACTGCAGGAAGCGAATGGAATCGGTTATTTCTTCAGGGAAGCCGGACATTATACATATACACGGTGCTGAATTTTTCCATTCCTTAATTGCGGTTGAAGTATGCGAAAAGCTTGGCGTTCTTGACCGTTGTGTTGTGAGCATTCAGGGGATAATATCCGAATATGCCAAGCATTATGCGGACGGAGTCCCCGAACATATCGTCAATTCCTATACATTCCGCGATTTTTTAAGGCACGATAACATTGCTCTTGCAAAAGAAGCATATGCTGCCCGCGGCAGAGCGGAAATTGAGGTTTTGAAAAAGGCAAAGAACATAATCGGAAGGACTGACTGGGACAAAGAAACCTGTCTGAGAATAAATTACGGCCTGAATTACTATTTCTGTAATGAAACACTAAGGCCGTCTTTCTACAGGACATCAAGGGATGAACGTTCTGTGATCCCTCATTCGATTTTTTTCAGTCAGTACACTTCCCCAGTAAAAGGCTTCCATTTCCTGCTTGAAGCCATGCCTGGGATACTTGAACGATTCCCGGATACGAAGATATATGTAACCGGCGGGGATCTTATGAAATTGAGTGTGCAGCAGCGTCTTCGGCTTACTTCATACAACAGATATCTGATATCTCTGATTAATAAAAACAGTCTTAATAACAATGTGGTTTTTCTTGGGAATCTGCCGGAAGAAAACATGTGCAAGCAGTATTTGCTGTCAGAAGTCTTTGTATCCGCATCTACGCTTGAGAATTCCTCCAATTCCATATGTGAAGCTATGATTACCGGATGCCCTGTTGCGGCGTCCTCCACCGGAGGAACTCCTTCCATACTGGAATCGCCTGAAGAAGGATTGTTGTACCGATACGATGATCCAAATGCTCTGGCCGATTCGGTTTGCAGGGTTTTTGAGGATAAGGAAAAGTCGTCCGCAATGGCCGAAAAAGCCATGGTGCGAGCTAAAGAACGGCACGATCCCCAAAAAAACATGCAGAGATTGCTTCAAATATACGGTGAAATATGCAACAGCTGACTTTAGTTGAATTGAAGTCAACCGAATACGGTATATTATGTGCATTTGCAGATTACTGTGAAATGCATAATCTTCGTTATTGGCTCGGGAACGGTACTCTGATCGGCGCTGTGCGCCACAAAGGATTCATACCATGGGATGACGATATCGATGTCTTTATGCCGAGGCCGGATTATGAGGAACTGAAAGCGAGATTCAATTCGGACAATGAACGGTACCGTTTCCGCGATCTCTCGACGGACCGGAATTTTTACGGGCTTCTTTTCGGCAAGATCATCGATTCTGAGACCGTACTGAAGGAACGTGATTTTGACATCCCCGGCGCGGGTGTGTGCATAGATGTCTTCCCTTTGGACGGGCTCGGCAATGACCGCGCCAAAGCTGAAAAAAAACTCAAAAACTGCAAGCGGATCTCTTATCTGCTTTATATTTCGATGTTTGATTATGAAAGACCGCATTCGCCGGCTGATGTTCTGCGTCTTGTAAGGCTTTTCTTTCTAAAACATTTCCGTGGAGCTGTTTACAATTATTTCTTAAAAATCGGCAGGAATCATCCTTATGAGACCTCGAAATATGTCGGCAAACCTTCTGCTCTCCCGAAGCATTATATTCTCTGCGAAAGAAGCTGGTTTGGCGGCAATGTCTCCGTGGAATTCGAGGGCAAAGCTTTTCCCGCTCCTGTTGGTTTTGATGAATATTTAAAGACCCAATTCGGGGATTATATGACTCCGCCTCCCGAAGAAGACCGCCGTACCACTCACAGTTTTAAAGCCTCTTACAAGGACAATTATTTGAATTTCGCTTATATTTCAAACTTTTACAACCATCATCAGGCTCCATTCTGCAACGCTATGCATTCCATAACCGGAGGGCGCTTTAAATTCATTGAAACCGACACAATGGGACCTAAAAGGCTGAAAATGGGATGGAAACCTCTGAAAGACGTTGATTTTGTAGTTCCGTTTTCAGATACTGAAGAGGGAAAATCCGAACGCCTTTCCTTGCTTTCTGAAGCAGATGCCATTCTCTCAGGAGGAGATATAAGGGATCATATCCAACCATCACTTGATGCCGGAAAGTGTGTGCTTCTCTCAAATGAGCGTATATACCGCACAAAATACGAATGGTATAAATGGCCTGTAAGATACATCCGCTTTTCAAAAAAATACAAACATTATAAAAATCTTTACCTTCTCTGCTCCAGCGCGTATACACTGCACGATTATTCGCTTTACGGCTGCTTTAAAGGAAAAGCATATAAGTGGGGCTATTTCCCTGAATTCCGCAAATACTCCGTTGACTCGTTGCTGTCAAATAAAAACCCGAAAAAAATACTGTGGGCATCACGTTTTCTTCCGCTCAAGCACCCGGAATATGCTGTTGAGCTTGCAAGGAGGCTTAATGAAGAAGGCCTCGATTTTGATATGGATATTATCGGCAACGGTGAGATGGAAGACGAATTGAAGAGTCTCATCTCCGGCTATGGCCTGGATTCCTGCGTCCACATGCTCGGAAGCATGTCACCGGAAGAAGTCCGGGATAACATGGAAAAAGCCGGAATTTTCCTGTTTACGTCCAACTTCATTGAGGGCTGGGGAGCTGTCTGCAACGAATCCATGAACAGCGGCTGTGCAGTTGTGGCCAGTCACGCAGCAGGAAGCGTGCCTTTCCTGATAGACAGCGGCAAAAACGGCCTTATATACAGATACGGTGATTTTGAAGATTTTTACAGAAAAGTTAAGTCTGTCCTCACGGATCCGGAATATCAACAGAAACTTGGTGCAGCGGCATATGAAACGATCTCCCTAGAATGGAATGCTGAAGTTGCCGCTGAAAGACTGATAAAGCTTACCCTTTGCCTTCAGGAAACAGGTGACTGTGACCTGTTCAGAAGCGGTCCCTGCAGCAAAGCGGTTATCCTGAAAAACGACTGGTTCAAAGGTTAAAGATGAAACTGTTCAAAAGCTTACTTCGCAATAGAGTTGCCAAAAATGCAGGCTGGCTCATTGCAGGCAATATTGCCCAGATGGTCGTCAGCTTTTTTGTAAATATATTTACGGTCCGCTATCTTGGTCCTTCAGATTACGGCCTCATAAACTATGCAGGTGCCTATACTGCATTTTTCACTTCCTTCTGCACCCTTGGTCTGGGTTCAAATATAATAATGAAAGCTTTCAGCGACAACCCCGGCAAAGACGGAGAGGTTCTTGGCAGTGCCATGCTTCTTCGGGCTGTCTCAAGTTTTCTCTCGGCCTTGATGATCATAGGGATCGTTTCCTTTGCTGACCGCGGCGAACCCCTTACAATAACTGTCGTTGCCGTCTGCTGTCTCGGTCTTGAATTTCAGATATTCACTACTCTCAATTATTGGTTCCAATCAAAACTGAATTCGAAGGTCAGTTCTATTGTCTCTCTCACGGCTTATATAATAACGTCTCTTTTCAAGATCCTGCTCCTTGCTCTTCAGAAAAGTGTTGTCTGGTTTGCATTTGCAACATCACTTGATCTGATCGTCAGCGGGCTTCTGCTTTATATCTCATACAGACGAAACGGAGGCAATAAACTCTCTTTTTCCCGCAACATCGCCCGCTCACTTTTTAAAAGCGGCGCGCCTTATATATTGATCGGACTTATGGTTGCAGTATACGGTTATACAGACAAGCTTATGCTTAAGCAGATGCTGAACACTTCGGAGGTCGGATACTATTCCACTGCAGCGGCCATCTGTGCGATGTGGACATTTGTCTTAAAGGCTGTTATCGATTCTATGTCTCCGTCAATAATCGAAGCTCAAAAACATGACCCTGCAGATTATGAAAATGCCAATTGCAGGCTTTATGCGATGATCATATATCCGTGTATAGCCGTCTCCCTGATCTTTTCCTTTTTCGGAAAGTATATAATTCTGCTCCTTTATGGCATTGAATATCTCCCTGCGGCCATTCCGTTCCGCATACTGACATGGTACACTATGTTTTCTTATCTGGGAGTCGCCAGAGGCATATGGGTCGTTTGTGAAGATCTGCAAAAAAAATCCATATATATTTCCGTGCTTTCCGCTTTTTTCAATGTAATCTTAAACTTTGTTCTGATTCCCAGGATGGGCGCATCAGGGGCAGCCCTGGCAACACTGATGACAGAATGCTGTGCCGTTTTTGTCTTCCCTTTGTTTAAGCGAGAATACCACGCCAATATAAAGCTCATGCTGAAAAGTATGAATCCAAAATATCTGATCGGAGAGATCAGGGAACTTATTAAGGAGTAAAATGTCTGAATTGCTTTCCCCCCGTATAAAACGTCAACAGCTTGAACATATACTTGTCGGGCCATCCGGAGTTTTAGCTGAGAACTCCCGGGGCAGACTCAGATCTGAGCCTGAATGCGATATAAGGACCTGTTTCCAACGGGATGTAGATCGCATAACCCACTCCAAATCATTTCGTCGGCTTAAGCACAAGACTCAGGTCTTTCTCTCACCTGAGGGAGATCATTACCGCACAAGGCTTACCCATACCTTGGAAGTGACCAGAATAGCCCGTACGATTTCCCGGGCTCTCATGTTCAATGAGGACCTCACTGAAGCTATGAGCCTCGGTCATGATCTCGGGCACACTCCCTTTGGTCATGCGGGCGAAAGGGCACTTGACAAGCTGTATTCGGGAGGCTTTAAGCATTATGAGCAAAGCCTGCGTGTCGTTGATCTGTTGGAAAAAGACGGCAGAGGATTAAATCTTTGTTATGAGACCCGGATGGGGATCCTCAATCATACCTGCGGAGCTCCTGATGACACACGCGAGGCCACTGTTTTGAGATATTCAGATCATATTGCTTTTTTAAACCACGATCTGGATGACGCCCTGCGGGCAGGCATAATCACAGAAAGCGACATCCCGAATGAAATAGTCAGGATATGCGGTCACAGTACCAGCAGGCGTATTGATTCGATGGTGTCGGACATGATATCAAACAGTGCCGACGATATTATCCGCTTCTCTCCCGAAATGCAAAGAGCCTACGATCTGTTTCATGAATACATGTACGGTGTTATATATGTCCACCCCGTGGCTAAAGGAGAAGAGAGCAAAGTTGAAGGTATTATTGAAGGCTTGTACCGTTATTATACGGCTCACCCCGAAACTCTTCCCGGCGAATTCGGCAAAATAGTAGAAAATGAAGGCGCTGAGAGGGCTGCGTGTGACTATATAAGCGGTATGACTGACGGTTATGCCATGGAAAAATACGAAGAGATCTATATTCCGTTTACATGGAAGGTCAAGTAGCCTATGCCTATTCCTGAAAGTTTTATAGAAGAAGTTACCGCAAGAAACGATATCGTCGATGTTGTTTCCTCATATGTAAACCTTACAAAGACAAGCGGAAACAACAAATTCGGTCTATGCCCGTTCCACAGCGAGGACACCCCGTCCTTCTGCGTTAACCGGGCAAAGCAGATGTATTACTGTTTCGGCTGCAACAAAGGCGGCGGAGTCGTAAACTTCATAATGGAAGAGGAGCATCTGAGTTTTCCGGAGGCAGTTGAATTTCTTGCAGAACGGGTCGGAATGCATATGCCTGAGACTGCCGACATCCAGGAGAATACGACCCGTAAGCGTATGCTTGCGCTCAATAAGGATGCTGCTCTTTTTTTCCGGGAGAAACTTTTCTCTGCCGAAGGAGAAAAAGCCAGGGAATATGTCAGCAATCGCAGGCTCACTTCTGCAACCGTCAACAATTTTGGTATCGGATACGCGCCGGATGACTGGAATTCTCTCACAAAAGCCATGCGTGAAAAAGGCTATAGCGAAGAAGAGCTTCTGTCGGCAGATCTTTGCCGGAAAGGGAGAAACGGAGGTATTTACGATACATTCAGGGACCGTCTGATGTTTCCCGTCATTAGTGTACGAAAAGAAGTCTTGGGTTTCTCCGGAAGAGCACTAAATCCTGATGCAAGGGCAAAATATATGAATTCTTCCGATACTCCCGTCTACAAAAAAAGCAGACAATTATTTGCATTAAATCTTGCAAAGAACTCAAGGTGCGGTTATATTATCCTCGCAGAAGGAAATATAGATGTCGCTTCTCTGCACCAGGCGGGATTCGATTCGGCTGTTGCCTCATTGGGCACAGCGCTTACCCCGGAACAGGCGAGACTCATCGCAGGCTATACAAATGAAGTGATCATCGCTTATGACAGCGACGAAGCCGGCGTGAAAGCGGCTCAAAGGGCTATTACTATCCTGGAGAAGCTCGATATTAAGGTCCGTGTTCTTCAGATGGAAGGCGCTAAAGATCCGGACGAATACATAAAACTCAAAGGCGCCGATGCTTTCAGAAATCTGATAGAAAGCTCGGAAGATCAGATAGAGTTCAGACTGTCCAGGATAAATTCAAAATATGATCTCTCCAGGGACGAGGATCGTGTCGCATATATCAAGGAAGCTGTTGCGCTCGTTGCCCGCTTTCCCGGTAAAGTGGAGCGTGTCATATATTCCGAAAGGATAGCGGAAAACGCCCGGACAGACAAAGCTGCAGTCTCCAAAGAGGTGGAGCGCGTCAGGAGCGTCATGCAAAAAAGTGCCAAGCGCAGACTTGACACCTCTGAAACAAGGCCAATACAGCAATCGGGCAGAAAAAGTATAGGAATAAACTATACAAATCCCGAGTCTGCAGCATGTGAGGAACAGATAATAGGCAAACTGGCCTTTGATCCTGCTTGCGCTGCAGGTATTGAACTTCCTTCACCGGAACTCTTCACTTCACCGGAACTCAGAAAGATATATACAGTCATAACAGAAAACATCAAAAACGGTGAAAGTCTGAATATAAATCTTCTCGGCACGTTGCTGACACAGAGCGAAATCTCTCTTTTCACCTCTATCACCCAAAGCCCGGGAAGTTCTGATACAGCCGGCCTGCAGGATTGCATAGATCGCCTTAAGTCCCTCAGCTCACAGTCGGAGATGGATCTCAATAAACTTGCAGAAACATTAAGAGAAAGGAAATCATACAGGTAACGGATATGGAAAAAGCAAGAAACGCCGCAGTTGAACCCCAGGATTTTGCAGAAGAGGATCTGAAGAAAAAGCAGGAGGCCGAAAACGCCCGAAAAGCTTTGGAAGCTAAGTTAAACCAGCTTCTTGAAAAAGGCAAGAAAACCGGAAAGCTCAAGTTTAAAGACCTGGAATTTCTCGAAGATGCCAACGTAGATCCTGAACTTGAGAGCAGATTTTATGAAGCCCTTGAGCAGAACGGGGTCAGTCTCGACATCCCTTCTGACGATGACGCTCTGCCTCCTTTGGACGAAGATGCTCCGGAGAATCTGGAACTTGAGGAGATTGAAGAAGTTACTGAAGAAGAACTCTCCAACACCGATGCCTATGTCGATTCCCTTACTATTGACGATCCCGTCCGTATGTACCTGAAGGAGATCGGCCGCGTTCCGCTCCTGTCTCCGGATGAGGAAGTGGATCTTGCAAAGCGTATGTCTGACGGAGATCAGGAAGCAAAAAATCGCATGACCGAATCCAACTTAAGGCTCGTAGTGTCGATAGCGAAGAGATATGTGGGCCGCGGAATGCAATTTCTGGATCTCATTCAGGAAGGCAACCTCGGGCTTATCAAGGCCGTCGATAAATTCGATTATACTAAAGGTTATAAATTCTCGACTTATGCAACCTGGTGGATCCGTCAGGCCATTACCCGTGCCATAGCCGATCAGGCCAGAACGATCCGTATCCCGGTCCATATGGTCGAGACGATAAACAAAGTCATCCGTGTTTCCCGACAGCTTCTCCAGGAACTTGGGCATGATCCGACTGCAGAAGAGATTGCCGAGGAGATGAATATGCCTGTAGACAAGGTTCGGGACATCCTGAAGATCGCACAGGAGCCGGTCTCTCTCGAAACTCCTATCGGTGAAGAAGAAGACAGTCACCTTGGAGATTTCATCCCCGATGAAGAAGCCAGCGAGCCTGCTGAGGCTGCAAGCTTTGCACTCCTCAGAGAGCAGCTGGACGAGGTGCTCGACACTCTTACCCCGAGAGAAAAGAAAGTCCTTGAACTCCGCTTCGGCATGACAGACGGAAGAACAAGGACGCTTGAAGAGGTTGGTAAGGAATTCAATGTAACAAGAGAGCGTATCCGCCAGATAGAAGCAAAAGCTCTCCGTAAACTGCGTCATCCGAGCAGAAGCAAAAAACTCAAGGATTTCCTGAGTTGAGACAGATATATTGAATATAATACCAGAGTCGAAAGATGAATACTCATAAGTCAGTTTTGAACGAAATGTCGTGAGCATCCATCTAACAGGCTGGACAAAACAAGGGGGAATAGTTCTGTTTATGTGAAGAACTATTCCCCCTTGTCATCTTTCAATAATCATAATTCTTTATGAATAATATAACATTACTTTATAAGTCAATGTTTCGACTCGAAATCCTGATTTGAAAAAGATACTCCTTGTTTTAAAATATAGACAATGAATAACGACTGTGATAGAGTACTGATGAATTTAAATGTATCTACCAAAAGAAAAAAAAGAAGCAAACAGATTTCTTCTTTCAAGCTTGATACAGTATACTGCTCACCTAAACTTTGACAGAGGAGAGGATGAAATGTACCATTGTGAAAAGGAACGAACGGCATTTTCAAGATTGCTGTTTTTCTTTTTTCTCAGTTTTGCATCACTTTTATTTCTTGCAGTGTTTTCTTATTATACTTCTCCATTATCCCATTGTGAAAATGGTTCTGATGCTGCTTTTTTCCGCCTTGTCGGTCAAGGTATAACAAAAGGGTATCTTCCTTATCGTGATTTTTTTGATATGAAAGGACCTTTTTTGTTCTTCATTGAATTTATTGGGCAACGAATATCCTATGGGCGTTTAGGAATATTTATTGTTCAGTGGATCAATTTGCTCTGTGTGCTAATCATTATTTGTAAAATATTTGATCACTATAATATTTCGAATCGGTATATACAAATATGTTTATTACTAATACTGGCATTTATTGCAAGTTTTACGTTTGAAGGAGGAAACCTTACTGAAGAGTTCTCATTAATTCCGCTCCTTTCTTGTCTCTATATCTGCCTGGTATACTTTGATAAAAGTGAAGCTCCCAGTAAATTTTATCAAAAAGATATATTCTGGTATGCGGGAGTATGGTTCGGGTTTTGCTTTGGATTGCTTGTAATGATTAGAATAACGAATGCAGCCTTTATTTGTGCAATGATTCTTGTAATTGTGATCAATCTAATTAAGAAATCTCAACTCAAGGAACTTAGTATTTGCATTATCATGTTTCTAGTCGGCCTAATAATCTCTTTAGCACCAGCAGTTCTGTATTATAGCTATAAGGGCTTATTACACGAAATGCTAAATGCCGTATTTATTTTAGGTATTAAGTACTCTGCTGAAAAATCTTTTACACAGCATGTGGCAGAAACAATTATCAGCGACCAGAAGCAACTTCTTTTATTACTTGCTGTTCCATGCAGCATCCCCATCCTCCTCGGTTGGAGAACTTGGCGTGAGCGGTTGCTTGCTTTTTTGGGAGGACTGTTTACTTTTATTGCAATAGCTTCAGGGAATAATTATATCCATTATTATACACTGGCGATTCCCTTGCTTGTACTTGGTGAGATTTCAATCACTGAATCAGTGCGCATCAAAGTAGGGAAGAAAGAATTATTGGCAATTGTCTTGGTGGTGGTTATGCTCATATCTTCTTATTCGCTATTTGATTATTATTCATGGGCAGCATATTCACATCTTTTCCTGCAAGATAGATATAATATCTCTCAAGTAGTAGAAGATATTTCATCAAAGATTCCTGAGGAAGACAAAGATTCTGTCTTCTGTTATAACATAAATCCCTCTTGGTATACCTATGCTGATCTCTTTCCCTGTATAAAATATTGTGGTTGGCAAAATCATTATATTTCTTTAATGCCCGAAATATATGACGATTTAAAAAAGACCTTTATTTCTGATCCTCCCGCCTGGCTTGTGTTACCGGAAGAGGGAGGTGATTTGCCTTTATTTTTGGAACAACTATTAGAAACGGACTACCTTCTCGTTTATGACAATGAAAGCTATGCGTTGTATAATAATAAAAGATAGAAAAATTATTGACATCGGTAGTTGTCGCCATTCATCCAACGATATAACAACATAGCATGAATACTCGCATCTCACACTAAATGTGATCTTTGGTTCGGGATGAATTCTCTACAAGCCGGTTCAAAAATTAGTGCAGGTTCGGATCTGTGAACACCTTGCAAATT
Organism: Oscillospiraceae bacterium; assembly: GCA_017430455.1. Taxonomy (GTDB): domain Bacteria; phylum Bacillota; class Clostridia; order Oscillospirales; family Oscillospiraceae; genus Limivicinus. The sequence goes on along the minus strand of JAFRMX010000020.1, from coordinate 6,322 downwards.
AGTAAAAAAACTGAACCCAGCATGGATATTAGTATAAAACCTTGCTACTTTATTCTCTTGAATAATCATAGATATACATGATAATAAATAAAAAAAGAATACCGGTCTGCTGCTATACAACAGAGCGGTATTCTTTTTTCAGTACTTTTAAATCAGTGCGAATCAAAACTTTATTATGAATATATGCTTTTTTGCGGCAGTTTTTTATTTCAGTCTCCCGTAATACCAGCCGGAGATTCCGTTGTGTTTGACAAAATACCCATTCGAACACTCCTCCACAACTGAAACTGTGTCACCGGGCCTCAGAGGGAGGATATAGTCCGTACAGTCGTTGCAGCGCGTAACCTTATCTCCGGTAAAAAGGTACTTCGTCAGAATATCCATCTCGTATCCGGTCCTGAGATGTCTGCAATGCGAGAATTCTTCGCCCCTCTCGAGCACTTCAACCTCACTGTCACCCCATCGGATATAGTATGAATCCCTGTTTTCATTCTGATAGTCCAAAACCTCTCTTTCCGGAAAGCTGTCATAATACTCCCAGGAAAAGTCCTCGCTCCCTTCAAAAGGGATCACAAGCACATTAAGCTGGCCATCATCCTTCAGAACACAGCCTCCGTCTATGGAGATTATCTTCCGCTCTCTGTCTATCAGCGGGTTTGCACACACAAGCTTCTCTGTATAAAGGCAGACCGGAGTATGCCCGACTATTACCCACTTGGGAAAGGAATATCCGAGATTGTAGAACCTGTCGGTCTTCATGACCTCTTGTCCCGTGTGCTCTTCCAATGCTTTCCCGGGCAGAACGGCGCTGTGTGCAAAAATATAATGCTCTGACTCTATTACGGCCGGAAGATCGGAGAGAAACCGCCAATGCTCAGGATAGGCCTCGAACAGCTTTTCCTTTACAGGCCCGAGTTCATCTGTTGTCATCAGATCAAATCCGAGTGCTCTGCTCATTTCCCATATGAGCCCCGACCGCCTGTACCTGAAATACTGCAGGAGCCTGGAGTCTGCCTCCGCTCCCCATTTGAAAAGCTCCGCCCAGGTGTCGCAGTTTCCGGAGAGCACATGTGTGTGCCCCTCCTTCGCCATCGCTATTATCTTCTCTAAAACAGCGAGGTTGTCACTGCCCTTCTCAAGAAAATCTCCGGCTATAACCAGTTCATCCTGTTCAGGATCATAATCTGCTTTTTTTAAAGCACCCTCAAAATAGAGAAGATTTGCGTGGATATCGGACACGACAAGTATCCTTCTTTCATGGCCGGGGTTGAGCTTTTCGATCTTTACCTTATCATGCCACATCAGATCCCTCTTTCCATCAAAAGGATATTCCCGTCCGCTGCCGTCTCAAACCCGACTTCTTTAAATCCGTGCTTTCTGTAAAAACTGAGAGCCGGAGCATTGCTCTCGGCAGCAAAAAGCCTCAGTCTTGTCCTTCCGAGTTTTCTGAAATGCATCACAGCCTGCCCGAGCGCCTGAATGCCGAGTCCTCTTCCGCGGTATTCTTCCTTTAAGTACAGAAGACTTATCCAACCGCAATCGTCCTTTTTCCCTCTCTCGGGATCGAGATCCAGAAGTCCTGCTTCTTCGTTGCCTTCATATATCTTTATTATCGAGTCTTTATCCTTCCGGTAATGCAAAACGGCGCTTCTAAAGTAGGTGTCGGCGTTAAAATGCTCCGTATTCCGGTGGGCAAAATACCAGGAATCTTCATAACAGGACTTGTAATAAGCTTCCATCTGTGCAGGATCCTCAGCCTCAAACCTGAAAAAAACTCCGCCAAATGCAAGCGGTTCCTTTTTGAGTTCTCCTCCAAGGACATTGAGGTGCGATGAATCCCCGATATAATCCGGTGTAAAGACGCCGTTTTGAAAAAAGTAATGAGATATTCCTGTATTTTTAGAAATCGGGAGATCCTTTGCCTTGTCTATCGTCACACCCATCATCCTGGATTGCAGGCACCTGAGGGTAACACCATGGCTCACTATAACGACACTCTGTCCTTCGTGCCTTCTTGCTATCTCACAAAGCGCTTCATAAGCTCGGTGCGTGACCTGCTCGAACGTCTCTGCTCCTTCAATATGCCAATCCGGGGAATCACTTAAAAAAAGTGTCATCTCCTCTTGGTGATGATAATAGAGATTTCCAAAAGGCACTCCTTCCCATGGCCCTAAGTTTATCTCCCTTATTCTTTTATCAGTATTTATCCTGATCTCCGGGTGATACTTAAGTGCCGCCTGAGCGGTCAGAAAGGCTCTCTTTAAATCACTCGAGTAGACAGCATCGATCTTTATGTCTTTAAGCTTTTCGGCCAGAGCCTTGATTTGGTATCGCCCGGTTTCCGTGACATCTCCGTCCCAGTGGCCCTGCATAAATCTGTATATGTTGCCTTCCGCTTGAGCGTGCCTTATAAGGTAAATTTCCGTCATAAATAGTTCCTTTAAATGCAAAAGCCTCCCTGCTGGGGAGGCTTTATATCATCCCGCCATAAAGTCCACTTTGATAACGCCTTCGGACTGTTCCATTTTATCGATAAGGTTCTCCGGACCTGTGTCCGAGTCCCCCATCATCACTGAGATGGTGACCAGCGCCGTTCCGTTGAGCGGAATGCTCTGGTTGATCGTCAGAATGTTCGTTCCGCTCTCCTGAAATACTGACAGGAGCTTTGAAAGCACCCCCGGTCTGTCATGAAGCGTCACGTGAAAAGTGACTACGGACTCGGTCTTGAAGTTTATCAGAGGCTGTATAAGATCCCTGTATTTGTAGAAAGCACTGCGGCTCAAGTTCACACTTTCCGCAGCCTGGGCAACCGTCTTTGCCTCACCGGTTTCCAAAAGTTCCTTTGCTTTGAGGACTTTTTCAAATATCTCCGGAAGTGCCGATTCTTCTATTATGTAGTACTTCGATTTCATGTATTCAGCGGCCACAGATACTGCGAGACAAGCTCCGGAATATAATTCCGGTAGGTCTCGATAAGTGTGCTTATGTGGTATTGTGTTTCAAGTCCGGTCTCTATTCTGTCCATACTTCCTCCAGTCACAAAGCCCACTCCGATGGCCACGGCGCCCAGGAGCAGACAGACCATCACGACCGTCATTATTACTCTCCATCCGTCATTCATTCAGGCATCTACCTCCTTCAGGTACCAGCGCTTTCCGAGGCCGGCAATTTCTTTTATTAACCCCGGGATCACGCTGAAGAGCAGCCAAATGAATATCCAGAAGAACAAAAGACCGAGTGCAAGGGCGATAAGCGCTGCTCCGAGTATGATTATAACGTCCGCAACGATCGGAAATCCCGTCAGTGCCGCTCTCACACCAAATATCCCGAGAGCACATGCTGCTGCACCGCAAGCCAGGGCCACAGCCGCGAAACCTATAAGGCATACGATACCGAGGAGTCCCAAAGGTATGAAGATCAATAAAAACAATAATAAAAGCAATGGCCTTTTCTTTACTGTTTTACCTTTCGAAACCTGATTTATTTTAGTCTTCCCGGTCTCTGTGGGCTCATCGTCGTCGTTTTCTTCGTCTTCAACCGTCTCCACGTTTTTCACAGGCTCTTCCGATTCTTCAGTCTCTTCCGTCTCTTCGCTTTCAGTGTCCTTCGAAAGCAGAGAGTCGTCGGCCTCCTGAAGTTCTTCCGGTTCTGTCTCTTCCAATGAATCTTCCGATTCAGGCTCAGCAAAGGAATAAGGAGTCACGATTCCGGCTTTTTCGGCCTCTGCCCTTGCATGGTCAAGTGCCTTTATGTATCCGGGCCTCTCGTCTTCAGGCTCTTCAGGCTCTTCACCGTATTCTTTCATCGGGTCAAAAGTGCTCTCCGGCTTCTTGTTGTAGGCGCGCGCCATGTACACGGCCTGTCTGGTCGGAGAAATCAAAAATCCCGTCAGGGCCTGCTCATCCGGGGAATCGTCGAACATGTCTCCATAGATGTCCAGCGCTGTCTTTCTGTCCTCTTCGGACATAAAAGTCAGGAGTCTTCCCAGCTCTGCAAGGAATTGTTTTTTGTTGATTTTGTTCACCTTCTTTTCAGAACATACACAGATATTATATTAAAATCGGCTTTTACGGTCAAGGGAAATTTGAGGATGCCGCTATTGACAAGTCTTGAGGCTGAATATAAAATACCCGTGTTACACAAAAAAGCGATTTAAGAGGGATCTTCAACATGTCAAACGATAAAAAAGTAGAGAGAATCACCGATATGGAAAAGGACTTTGCCCAGTGGTTCACGGATGTCTGCATACAGGCGGAGCTGGTCGACTATTCGGGCATTAAGGGCTTTTTCATCATGCGCCCCTATGGCTATGCCATCTGGGAGAACATACAGAATGTACTCGACAAGAAATTCAAAGAAGGCGGGCACGAGAATGTTTCCATGCCGGTACTCATTCCCGAAAGCCTTCTCCAGAAAGAAAAAGATCATGTTGAGGGCTTTGCCCCCGAGTGCGCCTGGGTCACACACGGCGGAGATGAGGAACTCCCCGAGAGGCTCTGCGTGCGGCCGACCTCCGAGACACTTTTCTGTGATCACTGGAGCCATGTGCTCCACTCCTGGCGTGATCTCCCTATGCTCTACAACCAGTGGTGCTCTGTTCTCCGTTGGGAGAAGACTACACGCCCGTTTTTGAGAGGCCGCGAGTTCCTCTGGCAGGAAGGTCACACACTTCACGCGACTGAGGAAGAAGCGAGAGAAGAGACATTGAAGCAGCTTGATGTTTATGCTGACCTCTGCGAGAATTATCTTGCAATGCCGGTCATAAAAGGCAATAAGACTGACAAGGAAAAATTTGCCGGGGCAGTCAATACATATACGATCGAGTGCATGATGCATGACAAGAAAGCCCTGCAGTCGGGAACATCACATTTCTTCGGTGATGGATTCGCAAGACAATTTGACATCACCTTTACAGACAGAGATAACAAACAAAAATATCCTTTCCAGACTTCCTGGGGGCTTTCTACCCGCGTAATCGGCGGGATAATAATGACGCATGGAGATAACAACGGCCTCGTGCTGCCTCCGAAAATAGCCCCTGTCCAGGTCATCGTCGTTCCCGTCGCCCAACATAAAGAGGGCGTACTTGAGAAGGCTCAGGCTCTTTATGAGGAGCTTAAAGCGCTCGGGATCCGCGCAAAGATCGATACCTCGGATAACAGCCTCGGCTGGAAATGTGCACAGTATGAAATGAAGGGTGTTCCTCTCCGTGTGGAGATCGGGCCTAAAGATATTGAAAACGGCAGTTGCATGGCAGTAAGACGCGATAACCGCGAGAAAACTTCTGTCTCATTATCAGAGCTTGAAACCGAAATTCCAAGACTTCTCGATGCCGTTCAAAAAGGCCTCTATGACAAGGCAAAAAACAATCTCGACAAAAACATCCGCCCTGCCTACTCCCTTGAAGAAGCAAAGGAACTCCAGGAAAATTACGGAGGATTTGTTAAGACCATGTGGTGCGGCGACCTTAAGTGCGAGCTCGACATGAAGGAAAAGGCCGGCATGTCCTCAAGATGCATCCCCTTTAAGCAGGAGAACCTGGGTGAGACCTGTGCATGTTGCGGAAAGAAAGCAAAACATATGATATACTGGGGCGTTGCGTATTGAAGCTCAAGAAAAAACAGGACATCTTCGGATGCCCTGTTTTTTTAGTCTGTTACTGTCAGTGTTACATCTGTTATCTCTGACGAGATCTGTGATTTCTCCCCGGTTACAGAATCAAAAAAAGATACTCTGTACTTGGCGTTATATACACCTTTACCCAGGACTGCTGAATTTGTATCCAAAGGAATTGAGAGCAGCTGAAATCCCGGTTTAATCAATTCGGATTCGGCAATAACGATTTCACTTTTCCCATCAATTACAACAAGCTCCAGTGAAACATCATGATTTGAACTGTTCGGATTCTGGAAATAAAGATTTATAACACTGTTTGTCTGAGAAAGCTTTGCATCAAGAGAATAATTCATTGTCACAGATTTCTCACCGTCTGGATTCGGCGTTGTCATATCACCCGGTATCGGTACTATATCGGAACTGTGCGCTAATACGGGAGGCTCTGCCGATACTTTCATATCAGCAGTTTCTGCTGCGCGGCTCATTCTTTCTGTGCTCCAGAAAATTGCCATCATGAGTATGATCACAATTATCAGAAAAAGGAAAATAGTTATAATCGCAGTCCTTTTACTGATGTGCGATAAAGAAGTAATAGAAGTGTAAAAAATTTTGCCGTTCCTATCCGGCACTTGCGCATTGTGTCGGATAGGTCGGGCGGTTATTCGGGCAAGTCCACCTTGCCAACAAAAGAATAATAAATCTCAAT
>JAFRMX010000019.1 GCA_017430455.1 Oscillospiraceae bacterium | reverse complement strand
ATCTTCAACATGAGCCACAACCTGATGGTGCCGCTCAGTACCCGCGACACCACCGCCCGCGGCGGTCTGTCGGTCTTTAACCAAATCACCACCATCATGATGAGCGGCATCCTGGTGGCGCTGGTGTTCCCCATGGTCATCATGCCGATGATCGGCGTGGATAAGTCGAAGTGGATCACGCTGATGACAATTATTTCCATCGCTGCGCTTCCGCTGACCTTGATGGAGTACTTCTTTACCAAGGAGCGCGTCACCGAGGAGAAGGCTTATGCGGGCGAGGAAAGCAACCTGAGTCTCGGCGAGCAGATGAAGATTATCTTCACGGATAAATACATGCTGCTGATGTACGCCTATTTCCTGATCTATACCACCGGCACCGTTTTCAAAAACCTTGCGCTTGTCTATTACTGCAACTATGTTCTCGGCACCTATAATGACGGCGTGACCCAGATGCTGGTCTCCGTCATCGGTGGCATTCCCATGGGGATCGGCATCTTTGCCGTATGGCCGCTGGCCAAGCGCTTCGGCAAGCGGAATGTGACGATGATCGGATTCATCCTCTATGCCATCGGCAGCCTGGTTTGCTGGCTGTTCTCCACGAATCTGGTTATGGTTCTGATCGGTCAGTTTATCAAGAACATCGGCGGTCTTCCCTGCGCTTATGTGTTTATGGCACTTTTTGCCGACTGTCTGGATCATCTGGAATGGAAGTCCGATAACCGTGTGGATGGCGCGGCCATGTCCATTTACAACATCATTGCGGTGGCCATGGTGGGAATTGTGACGGGCGTTTTCAACTGGATGCTGGCGCTTGCCGGTTACGTCGCGCCCATCAGCGTAAGCAGCCTGTCTGAGGCCTCGGCCTATCTGACGGCCAACGGTCTGACGCCGCAGCTCGCGCTCGACATGCTCAAGCCGGCGGCAGACGGCGTCTATACGGTAGCCATGCAGCAGTCTGCCAACGCCAACTGGGCAATCACCTTTGCCTTCGTTGGTCTGGAGGTATTTACCGGCATCCTTCTCGCAGGTATTCTCTTCTTCGTGGACGTGGAAAAGCGTGTGGATAAGGAACAGGCAGAGATCAAGGCCAGGAGGGAGATCCGATGAAAAAGACGATGAAATGGGCTGCCGGCATCACCGGCGGCGTGGTGGGCGCCTGCGTGATCGGCCTGGCCGTCACCGGATGGCAGATCGGCTGGGGGCCCTTCCACTTCCTGTTCAAGGGCTTCGAGGGCGACGTCCAGGCCATCGAGCAGCGCTATGACCCGGAGTCGCGCAGGGGTGAGATTGTATTTTACGGTGCCTCCAATTTCCGCCTGTGGAAGGAGATGGACGAGGACTTATCCGCATATAAGATGCAGAATCATGGGTTCGGCGGCAGCACAGACCGGATGCTCATGCAGTACGCAGACCGCATCCTCTATCCCTACGAGCCGAAGATCGTGGTTTTCCAGACCGGCTCCAACGACCTGGCAAACCTGCCGGGGACGCGTGAGGAAAAGCTGGCGGCCTGTCTGAGCGACAAGCGCGAGATGTTTGCCCTCTTCCACGCGCGTCTGCCCGACGCGCAGTTCATCGTCATGAGCGGGCTGCTCCTGCCCGGCAGGAGCCAATATACGGAGATGACGCAGGAGATCAACCGCCAGCTCCGGGAAATGTGCGAGGCGTCGGAGTATATGACCTTCGTGGACGCTGAGGATTTCACCTTTGACGGTACGGATTACGCGGAGGAGCTGTTTATCTCTGACGGGATCCACTTGACCCACGAGGCGCGGCTCCGGTGGCGCGACGAATACATCCTTCCGGCGCTGGAGCGTGTCATCGAGGAAAACGGCTTTGACGATTTGAGGAGATGAGGGCAGGACTATGAGAGCGATCAGACTTCGCTGTGAATATCTGAAGACCCCGCTGGGCATCGATGTGCAGAGCCCCCGCCTCATGTGGAACTGCGAAGGCGGCGTGAAGCAGACGGCGTACCAGATTATCACAGAAAACTGGGACAGCGGCAAGGTGGAAAGTGCCTCCATGCACGCAGTTTACCCTCTGCCGCTCCACAGCCGCGAGCGGGTGAACTGGAAGGTCCGGCTTTGGGATGAAAACGATCAGCCCGACGAGTGGAGCGAGGCCTTCTTCGAAATGGGCCTTCTTGAAAAAACCGCTTGGACGGCCAAATGGATTACCGGCGATTACTCGCCAAGTAAAAAGGAACGCTATCCCGTGGACTGCTTCCGCAAAGCCTTTACGGTCAGGAAAAACATCCGCTGCGCGCGTATGTATATCACAGCCTGCGGGCTGTACGAGGCACAGCTCAACGGAAGCAAGGTTGGAGACTTTTGTCTCACACCGGGGCATACGGACTACCGCAAACGCGTGCAATACCATGCCTATGACGTGACCGACATGATGCGCGAAGGTGAAAACGAGCTGAGCGTACAGCTGGCCGACGGCTGGTATCGCGGCAGCTGCGGCGCTTGGGGACTGACTAATCAGTACGGCTCGGAGACGAAGCTCCTGTGCCAGCTGGAATACGAGTATGAAAGCGGTCCTCGTGAAACGGTGATCTCCGACGGAAGCTGGCAGTGGTCCAACGACGGCCCCATCCGCTTTGCCGACAACAAGGACGGCGAGATCGTTGAGGCCTTCCGCACGCCCTTATACCGGGGCAAAGCAAAAGAGACGAGCCATCCGGTCGTACCGACGGCCTCCGATAACGTTCCGGTCACGGAGCATGAACGTTTTCATCCGACAATCACCACAGCCCCGAACGGGAAAAAGCTCCTGGATTTCGGACAGAACATCGCGGGATATGTGCGGTTTCAGGTGACTGCCCGCGTCGGGCAGCGGATGCTCTGGCGCTTCGGCGAGATGCTGGACGAGGACGGGAACCTCACACTCAAGAATATCCAGTGTATCGGGAAAAAGAAGACCTCCCCCTTACAGCAGATCGACTATTCATGCGGGGAGGGACGGAACGAATATAAAACCACCTTTTCGATCTTTGGCTTCCGTTATGCGGAGGTGGAGACGGACGTGGAACTTCTGCCCGAAAACATAGAGGCGATCGCTGTCTACTCCGATTTACGGGAAACCGGGCACTTTGAAAGCTCCAACGAACTCCTGAATCGTTTTGTGGAGGCCGCCAAATGGTCGACCAAGTCCAACTCTCTCGACATCCCCACCGACTGTCCCACCCGGGAGCGCCACGGCTGGACGGGCGACGCGCAGATCTTCTTCGAGACGGCCTCTTATCTTTTCGACTATGCGGCCTTCTCCAGGAAATACCTGCGGGACGTATACGACTGGCAGAAGCGCAACGGCCGCCTGCCCCAGATCGCGCCCTACGGCGGCGTGGACTTCTACATGTGGACGATGAACGGCTCGGTGGGCTGGTCCGATATCGGGGTTCTGCTGCCCTACCGCTTCTGGAAAAAATACGGTGACCCCGGTATCCTCACGGAGTACTACGAGCGCATGAAGAAATACGCCGCCTTCATGATCCGGCGCGTCTCCCCGGACGGGGTCGTGCGCAGGGGGCAGAGCTATGGCGAGTGGGCTGAGCCCGCGGACGTCAAGCCCAACGACTGGAAGGACATGGTGCTGCCCCATCCCGAGGTAAGCACCGCCTACACCGCCTATGTGCTGTGCTGCATGGCAGAGATCGCCGAGGAGCTTCATCACCCGGAGGCCGCAGCGAAATACCGCGCTGTCTCGGACAGGTGCAAAGCGGCCTACCAGAAGGCATTCGGCAAAGACCTCGACACCGACCGGCAGGCGCTTCTGGTACGGCCATTGGCCTTTGAACTGCTGAGTGAGGAGCAGACGGCATACGCAAAAAAGCGCCTCATCGAGGCGCTGGAGCACTACGGCTGGCGGCTGGGCACGGGCTTTCTCTCCACGCCGCTAATCCTCGACGTGCTCAGCCAGATCGACATTGAGGCGGCTTACCGGCTTCTCGAAAATGAGGAAATGCCCGGCTGGCTCTTCATGCCGAAGGCAGGCGCCACCACAATCTGGGAAAGCTGGGAGGGCACAGAGGCCCAGGGCGGCATCGCCAGTCTCAACCATTATTCCAAAGGAGCCGTCGTCGAGTGGCTGTTCAAAACCATGTGCGGCATCCGGGTAGATGGGGAAAATCATTTCACAATCTCTCCGCGTCCGGGCGGGCATTTCCGATTTGCCAAAGCCGGCTATGACAGCGTCTATGGCAGGGTGGAGTCAGGCTGGGAGAAGAAAGAGGGCAAAACCGGTTTTACTATTACTATTCCGGCCAACTGCACCGCAACGCTGCTTCTCTGGGGAGAATCCCGGGATCTTGGCCCCGGAACCTATGAGTTCGTCGGGCTTTAAGTACAGCATGCATAAGCCCGCGTAAAAATCCACGGTATTACGGGGTTTGACTTTGCGGCGAAGATACACGACATTAAAAAACACCGGCTGGGTTCTTCAGGAGCCATGCCGGTGCTTTAATTTGGTTGTTTGACATGTGTTGCCTCTGCGACCTATTATATGGCCCGTGATGTGTGCGTGCCCGCGGCATGGAGCTTGAGTGACAGGCCTCGGGATTATCCGTTGAAAGATATGAAAGAGCCGGCACATTATTTGTCCGCAAAACAACTAAAATCTTGCCTGACAGAATAACAAATGATATTATGATATGGTATTATATAATTAACAAAAAATAAAGCTGTCTTCCAAAAGGAGTAAAAGAAATGAAACGTGAATTCTGGTTTGTAGTCGGCTCGCAGAGCCTGTACGGGCAGGACGTGCTGGACACGGTAGATGCCCGCGCCGGAGAGATGGCGGAAAAGCTGAGCAGGGTCCTGCCATATCCGCTGGTGTACAAGGTAACTGCAAAATCCAACCGGGAGATCTCGGAAACAATTAAGGAAGCAAACTATCGGGACGAGTGCGCCGGCATCATCACCTGGTGCCACACATTCAGCCCGAGCAAGATGTGGATCGACGGTCTGCGCGATCTGCAAAAGCCATGGTGCCATCTTGCGACACAGTATAACCGCGAAATTCCGAATGAAGAGATCGATATGGACTTCATGAACCTCAACCAGGCAGCTCACGGAGACCGTGAACACGGCTTCATAGGCGCCAGACTGCGTAAACCGCGCAAGGTCATCGCCGGGTACTGGCAGGATGAAAAAGTCCAAAAACGTATTTCGGACTGGATGAGAGCCGCTGTGGGCGTGGCTGTCTCCAAAGAGATGAAGGTCATGCGTTTCGGTGACAACATGCGCGAAGTGGCAGTTACCGAGGGCGACAAGGTAGAAGTACAGACAAAGCTCGGCTGGCAGGTAAACACCTGGGCTGTAGGCGATCTGGTAAAAGAGATGAACGCCGTTACAGAGGAAGAGATAGACGCGCTGTATAACGAGTATCTGTCCCAGTATGATCTCGCTACGGATAATACCGCTGCCATCCGCTACCAGGCCAGAGAAGAGATCGCCATGAAGCGTATGATGGACCGCGAGGGTTGCAAGGCGTTTTCCAACACTTTCCAGGATTTGTACGGAATGGAACAGCTTCCGGGACTGGCAAGCCAGCACCTCATGAGCCAGGGTTACGGCTACGGCGCGGAGGGCGACTGGAAGGTCAGCGCAATGACCGCCATTTTGAAAGCCATGGGCGAGAACGGCAACGGAGCGAGCGGCTTCATGGAGGACTACACCTATCACCTTGTTGAGGGAATGGAATACTCGCTCGGCGCGCATATGCTTGAGGTCTGCCCTTCTCTGGCCGCGGATAAGCCCCGTATAGAGACCCACCATCTCGGCATCGGCATGAACGAGAAGGATCCCGCCCGTCTGGTATTCGAGGGCAAGGCAGGAAAGGGATTGGTCTGCAGTCTCATCGACATGGGCGGCAGGCTTCGTATGATCGTTCAGGACATTGAAGCGGTCAAGCCCATTATGCCGATGCCGAATCTCCCGGTTGCCCGTGTCATGTGGCGGGCAATGCCGGACCTCACCACCGGCGTTGAGTGCTGGATCACGGCGGGCGGCGCACACCATACTGTACTCAGCTACGATGTGACGCCTGGGATGCTGCGCGACTGGGCGCGGATGATGGACATTGAATTTGTACATATCACAAAAGACACCACACCCGAAAAACTTGAAGAAGAGCTGATGGTGAAGGACCTTATATGGAAACTGAAATGATGAATTTTACAAAAACCGTACTGGGAATCGAATTGGGCTCGACTCGCATCAAGGCCGTGCTCATTGATGAAAAGCATATTCCGGTCGCCTCGGGCGAATTCGAGTGGGAGAACCGGTTCGTAAACGGGATCTGGACATACCCGATGGACATGATCAAAAACGGCCTGCAGACCTGCTTTGCAAACCTGAAGGCCGATGTGAAGGCAAAGTTTGATGCCGATCTCACAACTGTCGGCGCCATCGGCGTCTCGGCCATGATGCACGGATATCTTCCCTTTGATAAGGAGGGAAAACAGCTGGCGGAGTTTCGTACCTGGCGCAATACCATCACAGGCGAGGCCGCGGCGGAACTCAGCCGGCTCTTCGGCTTCAACATCCCCCAGCGCTGGAGCATCGCCCACCTCTACCAGGCTATCCTGAACGGCGAGGAGCATGTGAAGGATATCGATTATCTTACGACGCTTGCGGGATATATCCACTGGCAGCTGACCGGTGAAAAACTCATGGGAGTCGGCGAGGCCAGCGGCATGTTCCCAATCGACAGCACAACGAAGGATTACGACGGGACGATGCTCCGGCAATTCAAGGCTCTGACCGGGATCGACCTTCGCGGTATTCTTCCAAAGGTCTTAGTTGCAGGGGAAAATGCCGGTACGCTTACTGAGAGCGGCGCCCTGTTCCTTGACCCGACGGGTGCCTTTAAAGCGGGAATCCCCGTTGCCCCGTGTGAAGGGGACGCCGGCACGGGCATGGCGGCTACAAATTCCGTTCGTGTGCGGACAGGCAATGTCTCTGCAGGGACCTCGGACTTTGCCATGCTGGTAACCGATCACGCTCCGGGCGTGCACCGGGAGATCGACATGGTGACGACTCCGGCAGGGCTTCCGGTCGCAATGGTCCACTGCAACAACTGCACTTCGGATATCAACGCGTGGGTGAATCTGTTCTCAGAATTTGCGCTCGCAATCGGGCATCCGACAGATAAAGGGCAACTCTTTACTCTGCTCTTCCAAAAAGCACTGGAGGGTGACGCCGATTGCGGCGGGCTTCTCAGTTTCAATTACTTCTCGGGCGAGGGAGTCACGGATCTTGACTCCGGGAGGCCGCTGTTTGTGCGCCTGCCTGACGCCGGAATGACCCTTCCGAATTTTATGCGTACTCATATGCTCTCCGCTTTGGCTACCCTGAAGATCGGCCTGGACATACTGACCCGGACAGAAAAGCTCCCCATAGACAAGCTCTACGGTCACGGCGGCTTCTTCAAGACCCCCGAGGTCGGCCAGAGGATGCTCTCTGCAGCAGTAGGAGCGCCGGTATCCGTAATGGATACAGCGGGCGAGGGCGGTCCTTACGGCATGGCGCTGCTTTGCGCCTATATGCTCTGGAAGGACGAGGGCGAGACGCTTGAAGACTATCTCGACAACAAGGTCTTCTCCGAAGCGGGATCGACGACCGTTATGGCAAGCGAGGAAGACATCGCGGGCTTCTCGGCCTTCCTCGAGAGATACAAAAAAGCGCTCCCTGTGGAACGCACGGCAACGGAGGTCGTCTGATATGCTGGAACAACTGAAACGGACTGTCTGCGAAGCAAATCTGCTCCTCCCCAAATATGATCTTGTCACCTTTACCTGGGGAAATGTTTCAGGCATCGACAGAGAACTCGGACTTATTGCGATCAAGCCTTCGGGGGTGCCTTACGACGGTATGGCGCCTGAGGACATGGTGATAGTGGATCTTGGCGGCAACGTAATTGAGGGCAAATGGAAGCCCTCGAGCGATACAGCTACCCATATCGAGCTGTACAAAGCGTTTCCAAACATTGGCGGCGTAGTTCACACCCATTCCAGATGGGCGACGACCTTTGCAGAGGCCGGTCAGCCAATTCCGGCGATGGGGACGACGCAGGCGGACTATTTCTACGGAGATATTCCGTGCACGCGCCCCATGACCGAAGCGGAAATAAACGGAGATTATGAGAAAGAGACCGGAAAAGTCATCGTTGAAACGTTCAAGAATATACAGGCGGATGATGTTCCCGGCGTGCTTGTTTACTCCCACGGGCCTTTCTCCTGGGGGACAGACCCCAAAAATGCCGTACATAACGCGGTGGTCATGGAAGAGGTCGCTTTCATGGACTGGCACGCTCTGATGATCAATCCCGAACACCGGGATATGCAGAAGACTCTGCTGGACAAGCATTATCTCCGCAAACACGGCGCAAACGCATACTACGGTCAGAAATAAACGCAATTAATAAAAAGGCACCTCTTATCTTTGAAAAAAGCCGCCCTGTAGGGCGGCTTTGGTTTTTACTCTTTTGTCACGGAACCGAGGAATGACAGGCTCGGTTTTGGCGTCCGCGCCTGTGTTGCCCGATCAACGGCTATGAGTCCGAAGGTCATGGAATATCCTTTCTGCCATTCAAAATTGTCCATAAGGCTCCAATGGCAGTACCCTTTCACGGGAATCCCGTCATTGAGGCAGTTTTCAATACCTTTCAGAGCGCGCCGAATGAATTCGATGCGGTCTTCATCGTCGCCGGTCGCGACACCGTTTTCCGTGACGATGATATCGCCCCTGAAATCCTCATGAACCCGGCTGAGCACATGCTCCAGAGCCTCGGGGTAAAATTCATAATCCATCTGGGTCAGTTTTGCACCTACAGGGCAGGGAAGCTGTCCCTGAGGACCGTACTGTGTACGTGTGTAGTTCTGGACGCCGAGAAAGTCATCGTCCCGAATGAAAGGAAGATAGTGACGGAATTCTTCGTCCCAAGCTGCTTCAGCCAAAGCCTCACCGCCGGGAAGAGCCTGAAGATCGTGCAATGAGAGCGTGATGCCTACTCTGATCTCCGGACGTATGCTCTTGATAGCTTCTTTTGCAGCCTGATGCGCGCGGAAGACCAGAGCATCGCCTTCAGGAGTCCGGGAGGAGACAAAGATCTGGGGCTGGGGCGTTCCGAAGATTTCGGCATTCTCAATTGCGGCAAACTTCATGTTTTCCATCATCTTTTCAAAGTTCATGCCAACCTGAACAGTGCCCTCCGCATTTTTGGCGCTCTTGGCAGCCTGCTCGGCCATCAGCCGGAAGCGTTTGGAAATGGCGGCCAGTTGCAGCCCCATGTTGGCCTCGTTGATCGTGCAGATATAGCTGATCCCGCTTCCGAGCCTCTCGGCCACAAAGGCTGCATAGCGACGGAAATAAGCGATCGTGATTTCGGCTTCCCAGCCGCCTTTTTTAATAAGCCAGACTGGGCTCGTGAAGTGCATAAGCGTCACGATGGGCTCCACGCCGTATTGCCGGCAGCAGGCGATGACCTTCCTGTAGTGTTCGATCTCCGTTTCGTCAAATCTGCCTTCTTCAGGCTCGACGCGCGCCCATTCAATGGAGAAACGGTAGGCATTCAGTCCGGCGCCTGCGAGGAGCCTGATATCCTCTTCATAGCGGTTGTAATGATCGCAGGCAATGCCGCTGGGTTCCGTAAAACTGGTGTGAGGCAGCTGCTCCTGCGCCCAATAGTCGCTGTGGATGTTGTTGCCCTCAACCTGATGGGCAGCTGTTGCCGCGCCGATCAGAAATCCTTTTGGAAAACTCATGGTCTCTGCTCCTTTATTCAGCTTTGATATAATTGCTTTTCGTTATGCCGCTTCCGTTAAAGGCATCGACCCTGACACAGCAATCACGGCCGCTGACAAGGGCACCGATGCGCAGTGTTCCGGGTTTGAAGGTCATGAAGCTGTGATAGAGCTTTTCCGGGCTGCTCCCGAAGAGAATGTTCCAGCCCAGAGCATCGTGTTGTCCGTGAATAGTCACTTCCAGATCCAGGTCACCTTTCCGAACTGCATGAAACAGTGGAGGGGCAGGCTTTTTACCGGATTCAAGGCCAAAAATCCGCAGCCCGGAGACGCATGGAGCCTGTCCGTATGGGAGTGCAATATTGCTAAGGCGTACAAAACGCGCGTCAAAACCGGACTCACGAACGATCAGATCATGCGTAAGATCGGTTCCGGCATCGGATTTATCCTCTATAACAAACCAGTCTGTGCCGTTAAGGCTGCCCTCAAGCTTCCACTGCGTTACGAGGTCTGCCTCCTCAATATAGCGCGCCTGCGATCCGGGGCGGATCTCGCCGGGGCATGGGAGATCCAGGCTGTCGTCTGCAAAATTCACCTGAATGGCGTGAATATTTAAGGCCTTGCCCAGATCGACACAGAGCCACTCGTCACGGCTGTTGGTTTCGGCTTTCCACCATGTCTGCACATTTTCTTCGGCGGCAAGTTCGGGCTCATGTCCGTGAACGGAGGAGGAAGCGGTCACTGCTTTATGTACGCTGAGGAGCATCCATGGCGGATCGCGCCAGGGGTCGTCGCGGCCGCCTGAAACGGGCATCGGCCAGTCCCCGTAGCGCTGGTTGCAGAAAAGCTCTCCGTCCGGGTCAAATCCTGCAGGCCAGATTCCGACACGCCGCTCAAAATCGTGATTTACGGATATACGCATTGTAGCCGTATGCCATAGATTCCCTTGTTTATCCCGCATGGTGGATCCGTGTCCCGCACCGGGCAAAAAGCCGCCGGGCTTATAGGAATAGGGGCTGTTCTCTGCCAGCGTAAAGGGGCCGAGCGGGCTCTCACCGACATAAACTCCATCGGAATAGGTGTTGTATTGGGTACCGGGCGCTGCATACTGGAGGTAATATCTGCCGTTGTACTTGTCCATCCACGCGCCTTCTATATACGGCCTGTTGGTGAACATGCCCCGGATCAGCGGTCTGACTTCAGCAGGAAGATGCTCTTCCGGGACCCCTTTCGCTTTAATAAATGCCCGGTATTTTGCTTCGACTTCTTCATCAGAAGCGGGCAGAGTGCTGTTGTTTTCTCCGATGCGCTCATAGCCGATACGGGCGGGATCTCCGAAAACCAGTTCCTTCCTCTCACCGATCGGCTGCAAGGTCTCAGGGTCCAGCTCTGCACCGTAGATCGGTGTCATATTTGAGCAGCCCCAGTAGAAATAGATCCGCCCGTCGTCGTCATAAAACAGATTGGGATCCCAGAACGGGAAACTGCCTTCGATCCTTTCATAAGGGCCGTTTAATATGTCCTTTGTACGCCAGAAGTCACAAGCGTGCTCCCGGTTTGAGGCGCAAAAGTATACCCAATCTCCGACAACGCGCACATCCGGCGCATAGTCATAGAGCGGGAGCGTATCGGGCAGACGGCGGTTCTCCCAGCTTACCAGATCGTCCGAGATCCAGACCCCGAGTGTCATGGAGGCAAAGATGTAATATCTGCCGCGGAACAGGATCATGGACGGGTCTGCAGCTTCGCGGCAGATCTGCAGCTTCCCGCCATTGCGCGGGTCAGCGTTGAACTGATACCGGTAGTTGATATTTATTGGATTACAGCAGTACTTCATAATGATGATCTCCTTTCGCAGCCTCGTAATTTTCTCCGTCCGGCAGCTCAATTATCGCCGGGACAGGTACGGTAATGTCAAAGATCAGTCTGCTGTCTTCGTATTTCCAGCCGCTTTGTATCGTTCCGACAGGGGAGCGCCACTCGGCCTTTGCAAAGCCGAGGGACGGATGAGGGTGAGGCCTGATACAAAGATCTTTGGCACAGAGTCGGATCCCGCAAACTCCGTTGAAGAGCCAGCCTGAGATCGCGCCGTAAGAATAGTGGTTCAAAGAATCGTGCACCGTGCCATCTGCGCGCACGCCGTCCCAGGTCTCCCAGATCGTAGTAGCACCTCTTTTCACGGCGTAGAGCCACCCCGGGCACTCCTCCTGAAGCAGAAGTTTATAAGCCGTATCCGTGTGACCGTGATCCGCCAGTACACGGCAGAGATCGGGGGTGGAGAGGAAACCAGTGTTAAGATGATAACCGTTTTTTGCGACCAGATCATTCAGCCTGTCCGCTGCTGACTGTGCTTCATCTGCGTCCAGAAGACCGAAGGCAATGGGACGCACATATTCGCACTGGCGGTCGGAACTGATCTTCCCGTCTTTTGTACAACTATACCGGTAAGCCTTTTTTGCCCCCTCAGCTATCTCTGCATATCTTTTTTCATCCTCAGTATTGCCCAATATTCCCGCAATACGCGACAGGAGAGAGGAAGAGCGGTAATAATAGGCGGTGGCCACCTCGGGTGCACCTGTCAGCATGGTTTTCTTCATGGTCTCTGTGTTGTTCACATCAGGCTGGCACCACTCTCCGAAATGGAAGCCTTCATCCACCAGATATCTGTGGTAAGGGTTAAGCAGGTTGTGAGGCCTTGTCTTTCTGGCACGTTTTTCACAGAAAGACACCCAGCGGCACATCATGTTATAGTTTTCTTCAAGGATCTGTTTGTCGCCATAGGCCTCGTAGAGTGCCCATGGTACAAGCACACAGGCGTCGCCCCAGCCTGCGGAGCCTTGCAGCATGTTGGAGATCATGCCGCCCTTATTGTTTACAGGCGCAATATTTTCAACAAGGCCATCCTCATGCTGCGCAAGGCGGCATTCAACGAGCCATTTTCGAAGAACGGGATAGCAGTCAGCGAGATAGACGGCAGTCGGTGCAAACACGCCCGCGTCGCCTGTCCAGCCTGCCCGCTCGCGGGTGGGGCAGTCCGTGGGTATGTCGCAGAAATTGGATCGCATGCTCCACATGCTGTTGAGAAAGAGACGGTTCACATCTGTATTTCCGCATTCAAAAAAACCTGTCTGCGGCATCTCGGAATATACTGCGATCGCAGTGAACTCGGCGCCCGTAAGATCGATATCCGTCTCCACCTTTGCGTAGCGGAAGCCGAAGACCGTAAAGCGGGGTTTCCAATTGTTTTCCCCGTCCCTGCAAATATAATCGAGCTTTTGCGGTATACCGTTTTTGTTGCGGTCACCCGGATCGAAGTTTTTCTGTGTGAAGTTCCCGTTTTCGTCCAGTGTCTCGCCGTGCCAGAGCGTGAGCTTCTGACCGGCTTCAGCAGTCACATGCAGCTCTGTATAGCCCGCGAGATTCTGCCCGAAATCGATCACCGTATCACCGTTCGGCGTGCGGAGCAGTTTCCCTGGAAAACGCTCCTGTTCAATGACGGGCACGCTCTCATCGGATACAAGATTGTCATAGCGTAAGTCAAGAACACTTACGGCGTGCCAATCGGTGATCTTCTCCATGCGGGCGTCATAAGTCTCGCCTTGCTGGAGGTCATTTTCGCGCGTAGGACCCTGCTGACTTGCCTCCCATTCTTCGTCACTGCATAGAACGGGGGTACCGTTTGTTTCCAGCTGGCAGAGCAGGGCAATATCAGTGCCGTAATAATTGTTCATTCCGTCTATACCCACACTGCCGCGATACCAGCCGTCTCCCAATGTTACACTCAGCTCGTTGATGCCTGTGCGCAGGAGTGCAGAGACATCGTAGCTCTGCACACAAAGTCGCTTGCGATAGTTCCCGGTGCCGGGTGCAAGGACGAAATCGCCCACGCGCCGGCCATTCAGACTTGCCTCATACAGACCGTGGCAGGTGATGTACAGTCTGGCGTTTTCCGTGTTCTCCATATTGAAGCGGCGGCGCAGAACGGAGGCGGGCTGACGCTTATCACTGTCATGCGGCAGCTCCGGGTCTATCCATTTTGCTTTCCATATCCGGGGAAGGGAATCTGTCGCTTTCATCTCAAAATCTCCCGTTCAGCCAGTTAGAGCTCAATTCCAGACTTTTTACCGGGTCTCTGTCGATCCAATTCTTATGACTTTCCAATACGACAGCCTCGACACCGTTTTCAATAGCAATATCCCGGAGACCTTCCAGGTCCATATTGCCCGTACCAAGCTCCATGCTGTCCTCCTTAAGTATTGGGGTCATGGCAGAGCCACTGAGTCTTGAGCCTCTGTCGTTTATATGCCAGAGCTTTATCCTCTTCCCGAGCCTCTTCATCCAGAGCTTGGCATCGGCGCCTCCGTCGGTGAACCAGTAGCTGTCAAACTCGAAATTTACAAATTCAGGATCCGTTTCGTCTATAAGGATATCATATGCCCTTGTATTTCCGCCAACTTTCAGAAGTTCGATGTTGTGATTGTGATACAGAAGCGAGATACCTTCCGCTTTAAGGCTTTCTCCGGCTTTATTGAGTCTTTCTGCAAGCTTTTTTACGTTACTTCTGTCACTGTAATCGAATCTGTACATGCCGGTTATTACAGAAGTCTCCGTATTATAGCTTTTGGTCTCGTTTGCAACTGCCTCAGGATCTCTTTCAACAGCGCCCAGGTCCGTATGAAGGGCACAGACTGACAGGCCGCTCTCATCTGTAAGACTGTGCCAGTCAAACTTCCCTCCTTTTCCGGTGGGCATACCGGCGGCACGCGTCAGCAGGCGCACCGTGAATGAACTCGGATGCACCATGAAAGCGTTCAGCTCCAAACCGTCGTAACCTGCAGCTTTAATCCGCTGTAATGTGTCCCGTGCCTGCTGTTCGCTGCCTGTGACAGTCCCCAGCATAATCTGCTGTACATATGTTTTCATTTCTTAATCCCCTGAAGGATACGGTTTAGCTGTTTAATGCTCTGTTCGTCCGCGCCTCCCTGTTTGAGAAGGCTTATCATAGTCATTCTTCCCATCATTCTCTGAAGAGCGGGATTGTCCTTTACCGCGTCAGCCACATCTCCGCGCTCAGATGCGCCTTTTGCCATCATAGCCTCTATTATGGCCCCTGCCTTCGGATTCTGTCTTATCTCTCCAAGGGTATCCTGTACCGAGAAGCATGAAGGATCCGGTTCTTCATCAAACCAGTTGGTGACGGGGGATCTTTTTACAAAAATATAGCTCTCGTCCGGCTCATTTGCCTTGCGTATGCACATCTTATCGGATATCTCTCCTGCTCTGGCTTCAATTAAATGTTCACCGGCAAGTCTGACTTTGAACCTGAATACTGTTTTCCCGGTTTGACGCCCTATGCATTTCCCGTCCGCAAACAGGGAGATGTTGTCCAGATTCGAATAGACCTTTATTTCGGTCTCATCCTCATGCCTGTTTATATAGCGCTTGCCACATAGATGCACGAATTTATCTTTTTTGTTCCAGGCGGCTTTATACAGATAGAAAGCATCTTTGCGCGAGAGTCTGTCGAAGGTGACGAGACCCTTCTGGTTTTCTCCGTGCTTTCCGCCCTCGTCGCGTCCGTCTGCTCCGAAATCGAACAGGTTCCATACGTGTGTCGCCCAGAGCCAAGACCTTTCCTCAATTAATTTTAAAATATGCTCATGGTACAGACACTGATATTCTTCGGTGTAGTCGCCCTTTTCCGGATCCGGAGAATGGAATGCAATATTGGCGTCCGCCCCGTATTCCGAGAACCCTATGACTCTTTCCGGGTATTTTTTGTGGTATTCGTCGAAGAATTCCTCGTTCTGCTCCAGTTCGCCCAGGTACCACCCGAAATAAAGATTGTAGCTGTTTATATCCGGTATCTCAAGAATCGGGCTGTCTATTTCGAGCATAAAGACGTTTGCCATAACCGTAGGTCTTGTCTTATCCATGCTGTGGCAAAGATCGTTCAGTACCCTGTGATTTTCCAGGAGCTCATCATTTACGGCAGAGGCTGCCGTTATTTCGTTTGAAAGTCCCCATACAGCGATGCTCGGGTGATTATAGCATTGGGTCACGAGCTCTCTCATCTGGCTTAGTGTGTTCTCTCTGCCGTTTTTCATATGCATTGTTATATATGGGATCTCTGCCCAGACCACCAGGCCGTTTTCATCGCACAGATCATAAAACTCCTGGGCGTGCTGGTAGTGGGCAAGCCTCAGAGTATTAGCGCCGAGCTCTTTTATTATTTCCATATCCGCCTTGTGATCCTCAAGAGAAAGCGCATTGCCTTTGCCCTTCAGATCCTGATGACGGGACACTCCCCTCAAAGGATATGATCTGCCGTTTAAGACAAAGCCTTTCTGAGCATCGAATTCGAATCTTCGGCATCCGAAGCGAACACTTATCTCATCTCCGCTTTGGAGAGCAGCTTTGGCTGTATAAAGATATGGATCATCGATCCCATCCCAGAGATGTACGTTCTCAATAACGAAATCCGCTTCAGCGTGACCGTTTTCAGAGAACACGCTCTTTGTTTCCCCGTTAACGGTTATAATCACTTTATCTGCATTCTGCCATGTCTCGGCCTTTATGAAGGCTTTTTTATTCTCAAGATCAACTGTCGGAGTGATTTTTATTCCGGGAGTTCCGTCCTTTTCAAGCTCGAAATGCTCAAACGGTACCGATATCAGTTTAACATTTCTGTAAAGCCCTCCGTAGAAGGTGAAATCTGCTTTCTGGGGATATACTCTGTCGTTGTCTTCGTTGTTTACGGATATGCTTATCAGATTGTCTGGTTCAAGAAGGTCTGTAATATCTGTTCTGAATGTGCTGTATCCTCCTTCATGATGAGCAATATGAGTTCCGTTGAGCTCAACGTCGCAGGTATGTGCAGCACCGTTTATTTCGAGGAATATCCTGTCACCAGCCGGGCGGGCAAAACTCTTTTCATAGACACATGTGCCTCTGAAGTAGTCATTGCCCCCGTCCTGCCCGTCGATGGCGTTCCATGTGTGCGGAAGCGTAACCGTCTGCTCTTCACAGCCTGGTTTTCTGAAGATCCAGTTGTCGTTGAATACTGTTTGTTTTCTCATATACACCTCGTGTCATTATCGCTTATTAAGGATAAGGCGGGGAAGACCCGCCTTATAGTAAATCTAATAAAATTCTGTTTGCCTTATCAAGCCTGATACGGGTCTCCGCAGTGCAGCTCCTTTTCGAACAATTCAGCTTGCGCTGCCTCCTTCTTTTCGGCGATGCGCTTCTGCACCTCAATCATCTCGGCCTTATCCAGCCTGCATTTGCGCATGGCCAGAAGTGTGCAGATAAAGCCAAGAATTGCCAGACCGTAACGAAGGAACATTGTCATCCAGAATACGCCCGGGGTGGAGGGGTCATCCGGCTGAGGCATTGTGGAGGTGTAACCGATCAGAGCAACACACCCAGTCGCAATAGCCGCGGACACAGAGGAAACGATCTTGTCTATCAGGCTGTATGTACCTGAGACTACAGCAGGGATGTACTTGCCGCCGCGATCCAGCTCATAGTCGATGATGTCTGCCATAAAGCCGGTGTTTGCGGTGGTGACGCCCATTGCGAAGCCGTTGACAGCAAATGTCAGTACGATAAACAGTATTTTAAAGATCAGGGAATTGGATATTGCCGTCGTGCCTACCGTCATGCGGGTCACAATAAAGAAAGCGATCATTGCGATATTGGCGAGAATGCTGTATCGCGTCCATGCGACTATCGATTCCTTGTTTCCGTGTTTGCCTGCATATCGGGCGCCGAGAATCGCAAAGATGATGGAGGGGAACATTCCGATCATACTCAATGTGGTGGCAAGTCCCATATTTCCAATCAGTATACCGTTGAGCATTGTACTGACTATGGAGGCGGAAGAAGCCTGCTGGGCGATCTTATCGGAGGACGCGGAGATTATATAACTCTGCAGGGGCTTGTTGTGTGAGAGTACGTTCCACATGTCTTTGAGCTTAAGGTGCTCGTGTTTACCGATTCCCTTGAAGTTTTCGGGTTTGTCGTAAGCGGAAATTCCGATACAAACCAGCACCACGCCCACGAAAGACAGAGCAATGCACAGCCAGGTTACGACATTTAAAAACTCCTGGTTGAAGCTGCCGCCGAAGGCAGGCATAAGCTTGGTGTAGACCACGATGTTCAGCACCATTGGAGTTATATAGTTAAACACTGTCTGCCATACTCCGACGGTAGGACGCTGCTTGGGGTCGTTTGTTAGCAGGGCCGGAAGAGTCTGGGCTGTCATGTTTACGATAGTATAACCGATAACATAGAGCATATAACAAGCCAGAAAAACGGGAATGCCGTGCCCCTTGCTTGAAAATGCGTTGAACAGGAAATAAACTCCAAGGCTCTGGATCAGCCAGCCTAAGAGCATCAGCGGGCGAACCTTGCCGAACGGAGTGTTCACGCGGTCATATAGGAAAGCAAGCAGGGGGTCGGTAATAGCATCAAAAATACGGGTAAATGTCAGCAGACCGCCGACTATGAGGGTGGCGATACCGTAACCGATGCTGGCCGAATAGCTGGCCAGACCGATAAGGAAGTACATAGCCATGCCGTTGAAGGCATTAAAGGCTACCAAAATGATTTGCCAGAGCTTGGCACGGCGGTATTGAACGCCGTCGATCTCGCTTTGACTAAGTTTCTCTCTTGCCATCTTCTCTTTCTCCTTAAAAATCATTAAATATTTTTTTTGGATTTTCGTGATTCTATTTTATCTGTATATCAAGAAACGGTAAATCCAATTATTTCGGATTAATTACAAAAATTAATGTTATTCTTGCCTTAGTTTTTCTCTGCTGTTAAAATTAAAAAAAGGCGGTGATTTTTATGGAGATCGTATTTAATTCTCCCGAAGAGATACTCGGTTTTTTCTCTTCGATAATTCCAAGAACCGAAGGTCTTTATGTCTGGTGCTACGATATTGGCGGGAATCTGCTTTCAAGCACCTGCCCTTTTGAGCCCGTACTCGACATGGCTTTTGAAATACTCGGTGCAAGAGAAAAGGCTCTGAAACTGGGGCGCGAATCTGCAAATCCGCTTTTGCTCGGTTCCCACATAGGCATGCAGTGGGGCGTCATTTTCAGCGAGCATGAAAGCTTCCATCTTATGTTTGTCCTGGGGCCAGTTTTATATTCCGTGCCTATGGAAAGCCGTATAAGGAAATCCCTCCGGGAGTTTATAAATACTCGAGATAAAAGTATATGGGCGTCTTCTTTTTATAAGACTCTTCCAAATATTTCTATCATGCCTTACAGCGTAATAACCCGTTATGCCGTATTGTTCAGCAATATTATCAACAGCACATCTCTGGATCTCTCGGAGATCAAATCTTATTCCGGGCAGCAGAATGAGCTTTCCGAAACGGAAAGAAACAGGTCGGATATCTATCTGGCTGAAAGGGCTTTACTCCAGATGGTAAAAACCGGAGACATAAACTATCAGTGGGCTTTTCAGAGCAGTTCAAAACTGAGCCCGGGCGTTCCGATTAAGGGAGAGGATCCTTTGAGACAGATGAAGACCTCTATTACAGTCTTTACGACACTGGTAAGCAGAGCGGCTATGGAAGGCGGACTTTCTCCGGGAATTGCATACGCCCTGGGAGATTCATATATCCAGGATTGTGAAAACTGCCGGGACTCCGGAGAGATTTCTGCGCTTGCAAACGCTATGTATCACGATTTCATCTGCCGCGTTCATGATCTGAGATCAAATCCGGAATACTCATCAGCGGTTCAGAAATGCTGCGATTATATAGAACTAAATCTGGATAAAAAAATAAGAGCCTCTGATCTGGCTTCACTGTGCGGTTATACAGAGTATTACCTGACGGAAAAGTTCAGTAGTGAGACCGGCCAGTCCGTAGCGGATTATGTTAAATACGCCAAGATGGAAAGAGCAAAGTCTATGCTTGTGTCAACCAATCTCCCTGTAAGGGACATATCCACGGCGTTAGCTTTCAACACTCCGAATTACTTCAGTGAATGCTTTCGTGAAATCACTGGTTACACTCCGGTGCAGTATCGGAAAAAATTCCAGAAGCAGCAATAATACTATACGGCCCCAATTGTGCTATGCCTATAAAGACGGGGAGAATATGGCAAAAAGCCGCCCGAGAGGGCGGCTTTTACACGCATTTGGAAAAGAACTAACCATATAATTCGGAATGACAAAGCGAATGAGATCACACCGGTGTTGCAGCTGCTTTGGCGTCATCCGGGAGAGCAGACGCTTCTTCCAGTTCTTCCATGGCCGATCTGCATTCGTTGATTATCCATAATCTGCTGAAGTTGGACAATTCGGCGTTTTCTTCAGCTTTTTTCATTATCGCGGTGATTCCGTCTTTATCGCCGTTTACAAAGCATTTATCGATGCTGTCCACTTCATTTATTACGATATCGATTTTTTTGGGAGCATCGTCCGGCTCTTCTCTGAAGATTGTATCGGGGCTGTCGCCAAAATATTTGCGATAGCTGTTGATCTTCTCCTCATCGAGAAGATAGTTTCTGACCTCTCTGCCGAACATCTCTTTCCTGTCCTGCAGAGTTTCCTTGTCTCTCTGCATCTCCCTCTTTATGGCGCGGATCTTGGATTTGAGGAAAGAAGTTCCTTTAATGAATACCGCATAATCCTTGAATACGGAAGGATCGTCGAAATAGAGATAGATCCAGATCCCGTCGATTATGTATTTCTTGTTTCTGTGCAGCTTCGCATAATCCGTTGCAAACTTTACAAAGTCAACAAATACTTTATCTTCATACTCTTCCTTTGGGATACTGTTCCTCTCCTCGACACCGATATAGTATTTTGCCCCCTCACCGTTAAAGAAGCTGTAAAACATATCGGAATATCCCTTCAGCTCATCCATTGTAAAATGATCTTTGGTGAGAAGCAGGTCGTCAAGCTCGATATGATCTGTATCGTCGCCCTCAATGGTCCTTGTCATTATAGATTTTCCGCTTCCGGAATGCCCGAGTATGAAGCATATGTTTGTTTCGCCCGAATTGAAGTTTTCTTCCTTGTAGTAGAGATCAGGTTCAGAAACAATGACGGTGTCTTTCGGCAGATCCAGATCTTTAAAGATGTCTTTGTCAGAGGCCAGTTTTTCTTTCAGGAGGTAGTACATTACCGGCACATTATGACCCAGGAATTCTTTTGAGTAATAGCTGGAGAACCGTTTCTGCCTTTTCGGGAGGACTTTGTATCTGAGGTAGATATTGTCCAGCTCGATCTGTGAGCTTATGTCACCGGTTATTATGACAAGTGACGGGTCCTGCAGCGCCTGTTCCAGAGATGTGTATCTTTCCATGTTATTTCCTTTATGTTGAACAGTAAGATATTACGATCCGGCCTTCTCTTTAGCTGCCTGCACAAGCGCCGCGAAGCCTGCACAGTGCCGGCGCCGGTCGGCTTGGGATGATCGATCATTTTTTATCCTTTTTTAGAAAATACTATAGCATAAAACACATTCGTCGGCAATTTCTGCAGAAGAGTATTTTAATTATAACATACGCGCGGGCATTTTTATGAATGTCTGTCGTTGAAACCCTTGAAGAAGGATGATATAATTAACCGCATTTTAAGCTCGTACAAGGCCTCGATAAAACAGCATTCAGGCCAATTCCCAGAACATGAGACAGCTTCTCGTTCTATTGAATACAGCATGCTTTTGGAGGATGTGACATGGGCATTGCCTTTGATAAGATAAGCCAGACATGGAGCCTGCACACGGCTGATACCAGTTATCAGATGCAGATCGGCCCTCTGGGCTATCTGCTGCACCTGTATTACGGCCGCCGCCTGGATGAGAGCACAGAATATCTGCATTTGCCCAGAGACTGCGGATTTTCACCCAATCCGTATGAGCTTCAGGATGAGCGCGAATGGTCTCTGGACACTATGCCGCAGGAATACAGCGGCTCAAATTGCGGAGATTACCGGCTTTCTTCCATACGGATCGAGACTGCCGACGGAATATCCGGCGCGGATCTGCGTGTAAAAAGCTGGGAGATACGCCGCGGGAAATATGAGCTTGAGGGTCTGCCCTCTGCTTATGCCCGTGAAGATGATGCGGAGACTCTGTCTGTCATTCTTCAGGATGAGGCTGCTGCTTTGGAAGTGGAGCTTCTGTATGGGGTCTTTTACAAACAGAATGTTATAACACGCGCAGTTCGGATCACCAACCGCGGCTCAGCGCCGCTGTATCTGGATAAGGCAGCTTCGGGCTGTCTGGATCTGCCCTTCGGAGAATGGGATCTGCTGCATTTCCACGGCCGGTATGCCGTGGAGCGGCAAGCGGAGCGCCTCCCGGTCGGCAATTCGGTTTTGAGTATCGGCTCCAAACGCGGAGCATCAAGTCATCAGCACAACCCTTTCCTTATTCTGTGTGAGCCTTCTGCCACGGAAGATTCGGGAGAGTGTTATGGCGCAATGCTGGCATATTCCGGAAGTTTTCGAATGGATGTCGAGAAAGATCAGGGTGGCTCGGTTCGTTTGGTGGCAGGAATCCATGATGAAGGTTTTCGCTGGAAATTGGAGCCCGGAGCGCAGTTTTCCTGTCCGGAATTGATACTGAGTTACACGCACCGCGGGTTGACAGCATTGTCGCATGATCTTCACCGTTTTATTCGGGAGCATATCTGCCGCGGCATTTATGCATCAAGACCGAGACCTGTGCTGCTGAATACATGGGAAGCGGCGTATTTTGATTTTGACGGGGAAAAGATACTCCGCATCGCAAAGGATGCTAAAGATCTTGGCGTTGAATTGCTGGTCATGGACGATGGTTGGTTCGGCCATAGGGATGACGATCGGACGAGCCTTGGCGACTGGACAGAGGATTCCCGAAAGCTGCCCGGAGGTCTCGAGAGCCTGGTGGAGAAGCTTCACATGATGGGATTGAAGGCGGGAATCTGGCTGGAACCTGAGATGGTCAGTGAGGATTCTGATTTATACCGCAAGCACCCCGATTGGGCACTTATTATGCCCGGACGCAAGCCCCAAATCGGACGCAGCCAGCTGGCATTGGATCTGTCCCGTCCGGAAGTGGTAGATTATCTTTCTGAGATGCTGAGCGCTTTGCTTCAACGCTCCGGAGTGGACTATATAAAGTGGGACATGAACAGGAACCTGACGGATCTTTACAGCTCGGAGCTGCCGCCGGACAGACAGGGCGAGATCGCCCACAGATATATTCTTGGAGTATATACACTGCTTGATCGGCTGACACGCGAATTCCCCCGGGTGCTGTTTGAGGGCTGCGCGGGCGGAGGAGGGCGCTTTGACGCAGGGATGCTGGCATACTGCCCTCAGATCTGGTGCAGCGACAATACTGATCCCATTGCCCGCCTGAATATCCAGTACGGGACATCCTTCGGGTATCCTCCTGCGACCATTGGCGCACATATTTCCGCGTCACCAAATCACCAGACCGGGCGTACTACGCCTCTCGAAACCCGTTTCTGCGTGGCTACGGCCGGAGCTTTCGGCTATGAGCTGGATCCGGGGAAGCTCAGCACGGAAGAGCAGGAGACGATCAGGAAGCAGATACGGGATTATCACAGCTGGCAGCCGCTGCTTGATAAGGGAGATTATTGGAGACTTACTGACGATCGGGGCAGTTTTGTCGCATGGCAGAATCTTGCCAGTGACAGGAGCGAGTGCCTGGTGAGTCTGGTGATGAGGGAAGCGGAGGCAAATCCGAGACCGCTGCATCTTCGTCTGAAGGGACTGGACCCGGAGGCCGTCTATGTCCTCGAGGAACAGCGGTTCCCGTCAGGGACAGATATTAAAGCAATGAAAAAGAGATGCTTCACCGGCGCCGCACTAATGTATGCGGGGATAACACTGCCGGCCATGCGTGGAGATTACCCGTGCGCGATCCTCTATCTTAAGATACAGGATGAAAAATGAAATATGATCCGAACAGATCGCGTAATCGTTCAAGAAAGAACACCCGGCTCAGCCGGGTGTTCTTTCCTGCGTTATATACAAGTCACTTATTATCAGCTTCCTCATTTCCTTTATATTCAAGACAGAGCATCGTAAGATCATCGAACTGCTCTGCATCCTGAACAAATTCATCAACTCTTCTGCGCACATTCTTCAGGATGATCTCGGGGGAGGCAGCGGGTTCCTCATTAAGCGCTGAGATCATACGTTCTGTTCCGAACAACCTGTTGTCAGCGTTCGTTGCCTCCGGAACACCGTCTGTATACAGGAACAGTCTGGAACCCGGGGTAAGCTGGAGCTCATACTCTTTGATCCCTATGCCGTCCATGCCCCCTATAACAAAGCTATGCTTGTCTTTAAGGAGCTCAAAGCTCCCGCCGGAATATTGTACAGCGGGATATTCATGTCCGGCATTTGCAGCTACGATCTTTCCGGTAACTGTATCCAAGATGCCGAGCCAGACTGTTACAAACATCTCCTGATGGTTGTGGGAGCATATCTGTTCGTTGACCGTACAGAGTACTTCTGAGGGACTTTTACCTTCCATGGTATAGTTTTCTACCAAAATCTTTGAGCCCATCATAAACAAAGCAGCAGGAACACCTTTTCCGGAAACGTCTGCAATGACAAGCCCGAGATGGGTATCATCGATCAGGAAAAAGTCGTAAAAGTCTCCGCCCACCTCCTTGGCCGGATCCATACCGGCATATATGTCAAAATCTTTTCGTCCGGGGAAAGCGGGGAATTCATTCGGGAGCAAATCTTCCTGGATCCGGGCGGCCAGCGCGAGTTCGGTACTGACACGTTGTTCTTCTGCTGTGGCAGCTTCGATCTGTTTCATGTATTTGTCTATTTCTTTTGCCAGATCGGACACGTCGGCCGAAAGATCGCCTATTTCGTTTCTGGGATTGATCTCCGCCAGGTTGCTGCGTACAGTGCTGCTTTCCTTGGTTTCTTTATATAAACGTATATTTTTTTGAACCATTCTCAGAGGCCGCAGGACAAAAAATGAGATAAGTCCGAGACATAAAGCTGAAAGTACGAGCTGATAGATCATGGCAAAGGAGGAGTTGCGTACAGTCTGTTTGTTAATAAGCTCCATCAATCCGGAAAGGTTGTATGTCATTCCGATAAGAACTTCGAGGTCGCCATCAGAGGTGAAATAAGAATAATAATCCATATATTTGCCGGCGTCAGCCAAATGCCCTGAATTATCTTTTGCCAGGCGCATCGCTTCACTCTGGCGTTTCCCGACTGTTACAGTCGTTCCCAGAGTATAGACTTCCTCATATTCTGATCCGCGAACAGCGCCAGGTTCAGCCGCGCTGAACAGGAAAAACTGTGTTTCATAGGTATCGTCTGTCACAACGCAAAACAGGTAATCGGTGTCATTTGCCTGATGAATCTGATCAAAACGGGCCGTAATCCACGAGTATACGATCTCGGCATACAGCTTTTGATCTTCTTCAGACATCGCCTGAAGCTCCTCTGTGTTTATATACTTCAGCGGCACACCGGGATAACGTTCATTTAACAGTCTGCTTTTATTTTCGGTCTCCGTTCCAGAGGAAAAGTCAGCATCGTATTCGATATCAAGGCTGTCGGCATGCTCATACCAGTAGCGGATCAGCCATTTATAAGCCGGATACTCTTTAATGGTCAGCTTTACCTCTTCGGCTATGTTCGATGCCCGTTCTTCTGTACGGGTCCTGACAAGACCATCGGTTATGCGGCGCTGGGAGATAAATGTGATCAGACCGCAGGCCAGGACACCCAGCAGGAAAAAAGCGGTCACCTGACGGATAATACTACCTTTTCTTTGTTTGAATCTTTTCATATATACCACGCTGTAAAATGTAATCTGTTTATTTACAATATTATATCAAAAAGAATTGTACATCTGTTGGGGATTGTGTCAAGGAAAAGTTGCATATCTCTCCTAACTCCTGTTCTTTATTTCTCCGAGCATAGCGCCTCCGATGATAAGTATGGCACCGAAGATCTGGAGCGACGTCATGGTTTCATGTAAAAGCAGAAAGGAAAACAGAAGAGCAGATACCGGGTCCACATAACTGATGAGCGCGACGGACTGTGCAGGAAGCTCTTGCAGTCCCGAGAAATAGAGCAGATAGGCAAGGCCTGTATTGATGAAACCCATTACAGCGATATATGGAATGTCTGAGGGCTTCGGATGCGGGAGACCGACAGTTAACATCACATAGATCAGGACTACGACAAAGGCGGTGTCAAGTTCGATGGCTGCTGTCTGCATGCCTGATGTCCGGGAGATCTGTTTGTTGAATGCAATCAGCGATGCATAGAACAGCGCGGATACCAGCGCCGTAACAAGCCCGATCGTATTCATTCCTCCAAAGGCAATGCTTCCGCTGATGCAGACCAGACCGACTGCCACTACACAGAGCGCCAGGATCTTGGGGCCGGTCAGTTTTTCATGGAACAGCAGAGGGGAGAAAAGCAGGATCAGCATCGGGCCGGCGTAGTAGATCAGAGTTGCAAGGCTGACATTTAAAAGCCTGAAAGCCTCAAACAGCGCGATCCAGTTGAATCCGAGCGCCGATCCGCCCAGCAGGAGAGGAAGAGCTTCAGCACGTAATGCAGAGCTGTCGAATCCGCCGCGCAGCAATACCAGAACAGTCAGCAGCGCCCCGCCGATCAGAGTGCGGAACAGAACGACCTGACTACCCTGAAAAGAGATATTCGATGCCACATATCCGTTCGTGCCGAAGATCAGCATGGCCAGAACGTATATAGCATAATAAACAGGAAGGCTTCGGGCCTGTTCTTTCATATTCTTTTCTCCTTTCCCGGGAAGGGCCGTAAGCCCGTCTCATCAGATCATTGCATTTCCTTAGTTGATTATACTTTTACAACTGATCTTTCACAAGAAAAACTGAGATGATTGTTTGGGAAAAAGGAGCATATATTCAGTTTTTGTTGAAGTTTTCTTTTTAAAGTATATAATAAACAACAGTTTGGTCCTCAGGGAGGGGCATACATTGAGAAAAAACGAAAAGCTTCACAGGTTCATTTATTCACTTTCACATTTAGTCTCACCGCTGCTGCTCAGCAAATACAGCTACAGGACTGCACAGGCTCCGGAACTTGATTTTCCGTATATTGTAATGTCGAACCACACAACAGAATCCGACATGATAATGCTGATGCGGGCATTTAAAAAGCATATGTACTTTGTGTGCGGCGAGCATCTCCTGAGATCAAAATTCGGCCCCGTGATCGGGAAGCTTTTTGATCCGATTCCGGCTCCAAGGGGCGGATCCATGCAGACAACGGTAAAGGAGATACTGAGACGTATAGCCAACGGGAATAATATAATGATGTTTCCGGAAGGAGCCAGATCCTTCACGGGCGTTACTGACAAAGCAACTCCTGCAGCCGGCAAACTGCTGAAAAAGGCTCATTGCGGGCTGGTCACTTACCGTATGCACGGTGGCTATTTTATCGCACCGAGATGGGCTTATCATTTTCGCAAAGGACATGCGGAAGGGGAGATCGTCAATATTTATACTCCTGAGCAGATCTCAAAAATGAGCTCCGGTGAAATTACCGGTGCCATAAACAGAGATCTTGCCGAGAACGCCTATGACAGGCAGGAAAAAAAGGCCTACACTTACACTGCAAAAGGTCTTGCGGAAGGACTTGAGAATATACTCATAATCTGTCCCCGCTGCGGATCATACGATACCGTCATTGCCAAAGGAGACCGTTTTAAATGCAAATGCTGTGGCCTTGGAGGAAAGATGGATGAATACGGTTTCTTAAAAGGGGACGGTCTGCCTTTCTCCAGAGTGGACAGTTATTCCGACTGGCTTTCCGGGCGCTTTGACAGCGATATGGAAAAGACGGATCCGGAAAAGCCGGTATTTACAGAAAAAAATATCAGGCTCTATGAGATATTCCCTGCAGAGCATAAAACGAAGGATATTTCCACCGATACGCTTAAGCTGTACAAAGACAGGATGGTTTTCGGAGAGAAGGAGTTTATGTTTCACGATATAGTATCCATGAGCCTTCTTTACTTCGGAAAGTCATTTCTCTTTACATGCCCTGACGGTTACTTCGGGCTTACAGGTGAGAATTATCACGCGTGGAAAACGGACAGACTTTGCAGGATATATAAAATCAAACAGCAGACGTGTCATAAAATCGCATAAAAAAGGCGGGGGAAAGCATTTTCTCCCGTTTCTTTTGTGCAATTTGACAAAAGTTTCCATTTGGTTAATATTTCAAAAAATGCATTGAAAATCAAGGAATTTTTGACAAATATGCAAAACATTTGATCATATTCCACAAAAATGAAGCGTGATTTCTATTGAAAATAACGAAAGAATGCTGTATTATAGCAAACATTGTTGTTCAGCTCTTTTGTCATTTTGACGTAACTATGGGGGAAATATACAATGGCTGCAAAAATATTTCAGAATACTATCATTCAGATGAAGGACAGGATCGAAGAAACTGTCGGTATCACCGACGACAGGGGACAGGTCATATCCAGCAGCAACCTTTCGCTTATCGGGACTACCCTCGATGATTTTAAGGACATCGACTTTGAATCCGGTATTGCAGATGGGGAGAAGATATTCATAACCGGAGAGAGAGTGTATTCACCGCTTCTTACCAGAGCAGGCAGGCTCTGCTATGCTGCCTTTGTTGAAGGGACCGGAAAGACTGCTGAGGAGATATGTCTCTTATCCGCTATAGCATTCAACGAAGCAAAGACAAGTTATGAAGAGAAGCATAATAAAGGTGCTTTTATAAAGAATATAATTTCGGACAATATTCTTCCGGGTGATGTTTATGTCCGATCCAAGGAGCTCCATTTTATAACCGATGAGCCTCGAGCGGTTTTGGTAGTTCGCCAGGTCACCAATCCGGATGTCGCAGCCACGGAGACGGTAGCCAGGCTCTTCCCGGACGATCAGAATGACTTCGTTATCAGTATGAACGATCTGGATATAGTCGTCATTAAACGTCTTGAAGAGGATGAAGACGCAATTTCCTGCAGGAAGATCGCCAAAGTCATAGAAAAACGCCTTCATGAAGAACTGAACATCGATGTTAAGATCGGCATCAGCACAGTCTCAAACCATCTGCGCGAACTGGCAGACCGTTACAAAGAGGCGCAGACAGCCATCGACGTCGGAAATATTTTTGACAGCGAGAATTCCATCATTAACTATGAGAATCTCGGTCTGGGCCGTATAATCTATCAGCTGCCGACCACTCTCTGTGAGATGTTCCTGAATGAAGTTTTTAAAAGAAGCTCAATAGAGGATCTTGACGGAGACACGCTTGATACGATCAACAAGTTTTTCGAGAACAACCTGAATGTTTCCGAGACTTCCAGAAAACTGTATGTCCACAGAAACACCCTGGTCTACAGGCTTGAGAAGATAAAGAAGCTGACAGGTCTCGATTTGAGAGAATTCGACCATGCCATAGTGTTCAAGGTCGCTATGATGGTTAAGATGTACCTCGAATCTCTTGGCGGTTATAAACAGAAATACTGATCCTTTATCGGAGGAAATATTATTTATGGTAGTAATGAAAAATGTGAGCATGGTTTATCCGACGAGCGATACCCCGGCTCTGTACGACATAAACCTCAACATCAACGAGGGCGACTTCGTGTTTCTTGTCGGAGCATCAGGCTCGGGCAAGACAACAATGATCAGACTTCTGACCGGTGAACTCAAACCCAGCTCCGGAGAGATCATTGTCAATGACTATGATATGACGAAGCTCAAGAGATCAAAACTCGCGAAGGTAAGAAGGACTCTCGGAGTAGTTTTCCAGGATTTCAGACTTATAGAGGACATGACGGTATATGACAATGTGGCTTTTGCCATGCGTGTTGTCGGCGCTTCTTCGAGACAGATCAGAAACCGGGTACCTTATGTTCTGGATCTTGTAGGCCTTTCCGGAAGAGAAGACAGATTCCCGCGGGAACTCTCCGGCGGCGAGCAGCAGAGAGTCGCTGTCGCAAGAGCGCTTGTCAACAACCCCAGAATGATTATAGCAGACGAGCCGACAGGCAACCTCGACCCTGTAAAGAGCCTGGAGCTCATGCTTCTTCTTGAAAAAATAAATGATCTCGGCACTACGCTTCTGGTCGTTACTCACGAAAAAGAACTGGTCAACGCTTTCACAAAAAGAGTCGTTACCATCGACAAGGGACATATTGTCAGAGACGGAATGGACGGGTATTACAGCTATGAGGCTTAACAGAATCGGATATCTGATACGGGAGGGCTTCAGAAGTATAGGGACTCACGCATTCATGTCTTTTGCTTCAGTCACTATAATCATGGCCTGCCTTATAATAATGGGAAGCGTATCCCTGCTCTCTTTGAATATCGATGAGATCATCGGCGGTCTCGAATCACAGAATGAAGTCGTGGCTTTTGTCGATGAAGGATATACGGACGAACAGGCAGCTGCTCTGGAGGAAAAGATCGCATCAACGGACAATGTTTCTCTCGTTGATTTCGTTCCGAGGGAAGAGGCGATGGAAAACTTTATGGGCAACTATGACTCCTCGATGAGAGAGTATATCGATGTATCTGTATTCAGACACAGATATGTGATCCATATGGAAGATATCTCCCAGATGGAAGATACCGTGGCTGAACTCAGAGAGATACCGGGAGTCGTCAAGGTAAACGCTCATGTTGACTATGCAAATGCATTTATATCTATCAGGAACATAGTCAGCGTGGTATCGCTGATACTGATAGTCGTACTTGCTTTCGTGTCTGTATTTATAATGACGAATACAATAAAGCTTGCGACCTACGGCAGAAGAGAAGAGATCGCGATCCAGAAGATGGTTGGAGCGACCAATCACTTCATACGCATGCCGTTCATCATAGAAGGACTCACATTGGGGCTTCTCGGCGGGATCCTTGCTTATTTTGCCGAGCTCGGTCTTTATGCGGGCCTTACCAGGAGGCTTATGGAGTCTCTTGCAAACAGTTTTATTACGATCGTCCCGTTCAGCCGCGTGTCTACGACCGTACTGGTCGCTTTTGTAGCGAGCGGCGTTCTGGTAGGTGTTTTCGGAAGTCTGAATGCGATAAGGAATTATCTGAAGGTCTGAGCCATGAACAGCAGGAAATTCAGAAAAATACTCTGTATTATTCTGGCAGCTCTTATGCTCATATCGCTTCTGGCGATGGTGATCCCTGTGCGGGCTTACGCCGTCACCCAAGCGGATATTGACGCGGTAAAGGCTGAGAAAGAAGCGCTGACAGCCCAGAAGAAGACATTTCAGGCCAAGATCGATGAGCTCGAAGCTCAGCAGGCCGATGTTCTGGAGCAGAAAAGGGCTTTGGACGAGAGAAATGAGATCACTCTCGAGCAGATAGAGCTGAACAAGCAGGAAGTCGCGCTCTATAACCAGATGATAGAGGAAAAAAAGAAAGATGTCGAGGCGGCCAAGGCCATAGAGGACGAGCAGCTTGAGCGATTGAGGGCAAGAGTCCGGACTATGGAGGAAAACGGCAACTACGACTATCTCGCGATTATACTGCAGTGCAGTTCTTTTGAAGAGCTTCTTACAGCTATCGACGATATTGGCGAGATAATGGAAAGCGACAAGCGCCTTGAGGATGCCTATATCCAGGCAAGGGAAAACCATGAGGCTATCCAGGCAGAGTATGAGGCATACAAGGCTGAGCTCGAGGCAAAGATAGCGGTTCTGGAGGAAGAGCAGAGACAGCTGGAAGCGGAGATCGAAGAGGCCAGGGCTCTGATAACCAGGCTCGAGGAAGATATAGAGAACACCAGAGAGCAGTATGAGGCTGTTCTCGCGCAGGAGCAGGCAAAGGCGAACGAACTCTCGAATCTCGCCGCCCAGCTTGCCGCGGAGGAAGAGGCTGCCAGACAGGCTGCCCAAAACCAGGGCGAGGCATATAACGCCACGGTCGGCACGGGGCAGTGGTACTGGCCGATCAATTCGACACTTATAACGTCCCGGTACGGGAGCCGAATGCATCCGATACTCGGATACGAGCGCTTCCATGCGGGTGTCGATATAAACGCGAATTCTGGAGCTCCCATATACGCGGCCGATGACGGGACCGTTGCCAGAGCAACATTCGACAACTCCTACGGCAATTATGTCATGATAACACACGGTAACGGCTATTCTACGGTATATGCTCACTGTTCCGGATTGGCAGTTTCCGCGGGTCAGACAGTATCGCGCGGCCAGGTCATAGGATATGCCGGTGAAACAGGGCTTGCCTCAGGTGTACATCTTCATTTCGAGGTCAGGTACAACGGCTCGACGATGGATCCGATCTCTCTGTATCCTGGAGTTGCCCTCAGCTACTATAACTGTTAGAACAATTCAACAGATCGGGGTTGATATTTATTTTCAGAAAGATTTCTTACGAGCTCGGCCGTGCTTTCGGCAGATTTTTCAATATCAAAGTCAGTCTCAAGTATCTTCTGATACTTGTTCTGGTTTTTGCGGTAGCAGCAGCGGCTGTGTCTTCGGCTGTTATAATACGCGATATAGGCGGAACGAAGAACTATTCTGATGCCAAACAGTATATCGAGATCAGAGATATTGTTGCAGACAACTATATTGATGAAGTGGATGAAGAAGAACTTCTGGGATACGCCGCTTCGGCAATAATAAGCGGTCTCGGTGACAAGTGGAGTTATTATATGTCAGAGGATGAGTATAACAACTTCCTCCTCTCGTCATCCAATGAATACGCGTCACTGGGTATGCAGATCATGCAGACTAAAAACGGCGAGTTTCAGGTCACCGGTGTCAATTCCGGATCGGCTGCAGCTCTGGGAGGCCTTTCAGCCGGCAGTATAATCGACGGAGTGGACGGGCAGAGAGTAAAAAACATGTCTCTTGACGAGGTCAGGACTCTCATCAGATCCAAGATGAACACAGTCTTTACTCTCAACCTCAAAGACGGTACGGATGTGGAGGTAGACTGCAAGGCGCTCTATATAAGCCCGGTCACATATGAGATCGCAAAGACCGGAGCGGGATATGTGAAGATATCTTCGTTCGAAGCAGGCGGAGGATCAGACGCGGTCAGCGCGATCGAAGATCTTGTAAACCAGGGGATAAAAGAACTCTGCATCGATGTCAGGGATAACCCCGGAGGGCTCATGAATGAGCTTGAGACCATTTTGGATTACCTGCTCCCATCCGGAGACCTTTTTGTGAGCATAGACAAATACGGCAAGGAAGAGATAGTCAGATCGGATAATTTGAGCATCAGCATGAAGATGACTGTCCTCACAAATGCCAATACATTCGGAGCAGCGGAACTGTTTGCGGCGGCATTGCAGGAATATAACTGGGCAGATGTGATCGGTGAAGCGACGACGGGCAATACACGTCAGCAGGAGACCATACAGCTGGAGGACGGAAGCGCTGTCAGGCTCTCGACACACAAATATCTGACTCCGTTGAGAGTGGATCTCTCGAGTTCCGGCGGAGTCATACCGGATCAGGTCGTTTATCAGACAAGCGACCCCGCGCTGGCGGATGATCAGCTCGACGCGGCTTTGAAGTCCATGAGTTATGGTGCATAAACTGTAAAAACAAGAATGCAATAAAGGAGAAAAGACATGGAAAATCCCGAGAGATACAGAATGAGCAAAGAAAGGCTCGAAGCTTTAAAGGAAGAACTCAACTACCTTGAGACCGTCAGGGCAAAGGAAGTCGCTGATCAGATCGCTGAAGCCAGAAGCTTCGGTGACCTCTCCGAAAACAGCGAATATGACGAGGCAAAAAATGAGCAGGCAAAGGTCTATGCCAGGATATCCGAAGTCAAGGATCTCATAGAGAATGCCGAAGTCGTGGAAGCAAATGAGGACAATCTTCCCAAAGATGCCGTTACGCTTGGAAGCAGGGTCAGGGTAGTGGATCTCGAGGCTGAAGAGGAGTTAGAATTTGAGATCGTCGGGTCCCAGGAGGCAAACCCCATGGAAGGCCGCATATCCGATGACTCCCTTCTCGGAGCCGGAATGAAAGGGCATAAAACCGGAGAGACCATAGTTATCGATGCTCCTGCCGGAAAGCTTAAATTTGAAATAAAGTCAGTCCGCAACTGAAAACCCGGAGAAAATATGGCTGATATAAAAAAAGACGGGGATCAGGAGCTTTCCGAGATCCTCAGGATCAGAAGAGAAAAACTTAAAGCGCTTCAGGAAGCTGGGATGGATCCTTTTGTACAGACCCGCTTCGACAGAACTGCCCTTTCGCAGCAGATAAAGGACAATTATGACAGTTTTGAAGGCAAGCAGGTATCTATTGCCGGCAGGATGATGGTAAAGCGGCTCATGGGCAAAGCTTCCTTCTGCAAGATATCCGACAGGGAAGGCCTTGTTCAGTGCTATGTTGCCCGTGATTCTCTCGGAGAGGATGCCTATGCGGGATTTAAAAAGCTGGATATAGGCGATATAGTCGGAATAACAGGGTATGTATTCAAAACACAGACGGGGGAGATAACTGTCCATGCTGAGAAGATCACCCTTTTATCGAAATCCTTAAAGCCGCTTCCGGAAAAATTCCACGGACTTACCGACACAGACGCGAGATACCGCCAGCGTTATCTTGATCTCATTGTAAATCCTGAGGTTCGCGATACTTTTATTAAAAGGTCAAAGATAATAAGCGAGATCAGGAGATTCCTCGATGATAAGGGCTTTATGGAAGTCGAGACTCCGATGCTCGTATCGAACGCCGGAGGAGCTGCCGCAAGACCCTTTGAGACCCATTACAATTCCCTTGATATGGATGTCAAGCTTCGAATTTCTCTGGAGCTTTATCTCAAGCGTCTTATTGTCGGAGGCCTTGAGAAAGTATATGAGATCGGCAGAGTGTTCAGGAACGAGGGACTCGATACTCGCCACAATCCGGAATTTACCCTTATGGAGCTGTACCAGGCATATACCGATTATAACGGGATGATGGATCTTACGGAGGAACTGTTCCGCCATCTTGCAGAGACAGTCTGCGGCAGTACGACAATAGTGTATCAGGGAACGGAACTTGATCTCGGAAAGCCGTTTGAGCGTCTCACAATGAACGACGCCATCAAAAAATACTCGGGTGTCGATTTCGATGAGATCAAGACCCTTGAACAGGCGAGAGCGCTTGCAAAAGAGCATAATATTGCTTTTGAAGAGCGTCATAAGCGCGGAGATATTATGAATCTCTTCTTCGAGACATATTGCGAAGAAAAGCTCATACAGCCGGTCTTCATAATGGATCATCCGATAGAGATAAGCCCTCTGACAAAAAAGAAGCCCGGAGATCCTTCAAAGGTAGAACGTTTTGAGCTCTTCATTTTCGGACGAGAGATGTGCAACGCTTATTCAGAGCTCAATGATCCTATCGATCAGCGCGCCCGTTTCAAGGAACAGGATGCTCTGGCCGCTGCGGGAGATACGGAGGCCAATCATACAGATGAGGATTTCCTGAATGCCCTTGAGATCGGTATGCCCCCTACAGGAGGCATCGGCTACGGGATAGACAGGCTTGTTATGCTGCTGACCGATTCCGCGGCGATAAGAGATGTGCTTCTGTTCCCGACAATGAAACCTTTGGATAGGGATAAGACCGAAGAGGCGGAGACCAAGGCGGAAGAAAAGCCCGTTGAAGCGGCTACTGTCGTCGAGGAAAAGATCGATTTTTCAAACGTAAAGGTCGAGCCCTTGTTTGAGGAATTTGTCGATTTTGAGACCTTCTCCAAGTCCGATTTCCGTGCCGTGAAGGTGCTGGAATGCGAGGCCGTAAAAAAGTCCAAGAAGCTCCTGAAGTTCACTTTGGATGACGGCTCCGGCATGCCTAGAACCATTTTGAGCGGGATTCATGCCTATTATGAACCGGAAGAGCTAATCGGCAAGACCTGCATCGCCATAACCAATCTGCCTCCCAGACCCATGATGGGAATCGAATCCTGCGGCATGCTTATCAGTGCCGTTCATCACGAGGGCGAGGAAGAAAAGCTCCATCTTCTGATCGTCGATCCGCGCATCCCGGCAGGCGCTAAGCTGTATTGATTAAAGGGCCCAAATCGGCTCGAATCACCATATTCTGCAATAGACTCACTATCATACGGTAGTGGGTCTTTATAATTAAAGAATAATCTTGATTTCCTTCCGAAAATGGAATATAATTTGATGCGGTTAGAGATAGCTAACCTATAAAAATGCTGTTGCCTGTCAGGTAAAACTGAAAAGAGATGTGCAGGTTGACGTGAAGGTCTCCTTGGCAGACGGAGGCATTCCCTGCGCCGTAGCTATCATGAAGAAGGCATTAAAATGAAAGTGTATGAGTTTGGAAAAGAGCATGTGAAATCTTTTGTCATGTTCCAGTGCGCGGTCGAACCTTGGTGGGTGTTCAATGCGTCTGCTGAAGAAATGGCGAAGGACTATCATGTGTATCTCTTTATTGCGGACGGCCACGACGAGCTTGGCACCGAATTCGTTTCGCTTGAGAAGTATGCGATGGACGCAGCAGACTATCTGAGAGAGCAGAACATCGTACAGGTAGACGGTATGTACGGCGTTTCTATGGGCGGTGCCGCGGTGATCCGCTTTCTGGCAACGGAGGACATTCCCGTGGGGAAGGCGATTGTCGACGCCGGTATCACACCGTATCCTTATGCAAAATTTATCTGCAGGCTGATATCCGTTAAGGACTGGATCATGGTCATGCTTGGCACCAGATCCCTCCGGCTCATGAAGCTTGCTTATCCGCCGGAAAGGTGGACACCTAAAGGCGAGGATCCGGAGGCGCATTACCGGGCGCTGCACCAGTTTTTTCAGCAGCACTACTCGGCCAAAACGATTTACAACGTCTTCTGGTCTACGGATAATTACTCTATGCCGGACCCGGTCCCCCAGGTGGATACGAAAATAGAGTA
This sequence comes from Oscillospiraceae bacterium, assembly GCA_017430455.1. Taxonomy (GTDB): domain Bacteria; phylum Bacillota; class Clostridia; order Oscillospirales; family Oscillospiraceae; genus Limivicinus. The sequence continues at coordinate 6,019 of JAFRMX010000019.1, read as the reverse complement.
TTGGTACGGCGAAGAAGAAAAGCAGGCAAGAGAGAAGGAACATGATATCGAATTCGTCAGCAAGGCCTTTCCTCAGACAGTATTCAAAGAGCTCAATGGCCTGGCCCACGCGGAACTTGTGATGATGTTTCCGGAGCGGTTTGCCGCAGAAGTAAAAAGATTTCTGGAGGAATGAGAATGGGGTTGTTTCAAAAATTTGTGAGTCAAACACGCAAGCCGGATGGCTTTCTCGGAAAAATGATGCTAAGCAGCATGAATTCCGGTCATGCGAAAATGGCGGATTGGGGCTTTTCCCTCCTTCCGAACCTGTCGCCTGAAAATGTCGTGGATCTCGGTTGCGGCGCGGGGCGGAATGTAGGAGAACTGCTGAAAAGATATTCGGAAGCGCATGTGACCGGCATTGATTATTCATATTTGTCCGTTGAAAAGTCAAAAGATTATAACAAGACGATGATCAAAGCCGGACGATGCGAGATCATGCAGGGAGATGTATCGGATCTGCAGCTCCCCGCGGACGCATTTGATCTGGCCACGGCTTTTGAAACCATCTACTTCTGGCCGGGGCTTGAAAAGTGCTTTGTCCGGGTCGCAAAGGTATTGAAGCCCGGAGGGCTCTTTATGATCTGCAATGAATCCGACGGAACGGACGCTGCCGGGTTGAAATTTGAAAAGATCATCGACGGGATGAAAACACACACTGAGGGAGAGATCGAAGCGGCGCTTAGAAAGGCAGGCTTCTCCGACGTAAAGAGCAATCATTATCCGTCCAAACCGTGGATCACAGTACTAGCATGGAAATAAGGAGTACACTATGTTGTTAACGATCTTCCTGGCAATCGTATTCTGTGTGGCGATGGCTTTGATGCTGATATCCTGCGTGGCGTTTATTCAGGACAATAGATTCTTTTCTTCTGCTCCAAAGGAAGTGAGAGAAGTACTTGTGCAGAGAGATCAGGAACTCTTCTACGGTGCCAGGGCAATCGGATGGACACTGTTTGTCATCAGCGTTCTGATGATCCTCGGTGTGGGAGTGATCGCTGTCTGGGACGGATTCAGAAGCGGCTTTACCTTCAGGCAGTTCTTTTTGCGATTCGTGCTGATCTTTACGATCTATAAGGTTTGCGACATGGCTCTCATCGACAACTTTCTGCTTCTGAAGTTTCACTTCTTCCAGCATTATTACCCCGAAGCGGCACATGTGATGGAAGGGCGGAAGTATGGCTTCAACATTGTAAGCCAGCTGCTGAAGCTGTTTGTGATTTTTCCGGCGGTATCTGCGCTGGCGGCGTGAATCTGCACCCTGTTTTGATAGCATTTATACGGAGGTCTGAATATGAGTATCTGGGTTATCCTGATAGAAATGATCGTCTTTGCGGCGATTTTTACTGCGATCATATTTATCTATTATCGCGGCGACAGAAAGTACAGCCTTGCGAGCATCCATAATTATCCGCCCGATATTCAGGAGGAATATTTTAAAACACATGAGCAGGTCGATGTAAGCTACAAGTCCAAAAATGTGATCCTGACGAAAAGCTTCGGCGTGCTGCTCTTTACCGGTATCCTGCTGGTCTGCGCCCTTGTTGCCGGGGCGAAAACCTTCTGGCAGGGCTTTGGGCTCACTTTCGGTCTGATGGCGTGGATCGGCATCTATGACACCTGTTTCCTTGATTGGGTGCTGTTTGCCAATCTGCCGATGTTTCGGCTGGAGGGTACCGAGCATATGGACAAGGCCTATCATCAGAAGTGGTTCCACGCGAAGGGCATGCTGTTTCCCGGCATCATTTTCGCGCTGATCCCTGCTGCTCTGGTGGGGTGGCTTGTGACATTGATCCGATGAGACGATAACCAAGAGAGGATTTACTTTCCCATGAAATATTTTGAATTTGGTAAAGAGAATGAGGAATTGATAGTCCTTCTGCATGGCGGTGGGACCAGCTATCTCGGCGTTCTTCCCACAGCAAAGAAAATTGCGGAGAAATACCATGTCGTACTGCTTGCCTACGACGGCTTCAATCCGTCCGAACCGGAGACGGAATTTCAGTCTTTGGCCTATGAGGCACAAGGTCTGGAAGATTATCTTATAGAGAATTACGGCGGCAAGGTGGATATCCTCTATGGCCTTTCCTACGGCTGCCGTACGTTGATGCAGGTGTTGGAGGACAATCGGCTGGAGATCACTACGACAATTGCCGACGGGATGTCTCTGCGGGATTATCCCGATATCAAAAACAATTTTTGGAAAGAGGTCTATCTCTTTTTCTTTACAGGAACGTTCTTCGTTATCATGGGCAGAGCGGGAAAGCTGCGCAAACGGCTTCTGGCAAAGATCACGGGGCGAAGTTTTGAAGAAGCTGACCGGATCCTCTACACCAAGGCCAGCTGGAAAAGCTGGAAGAACCAAGATAAGTGCCTGATCGGTAAAAAGACCGATTACAGTGTTTTCGAAAATACCGATATGCATATCTGGTATGGGATCAAGGGAACCGTAGACAAAAAGCTTTCGGCCAATCTGGAAGAACTGAAAGCGAAGGGCTATCCCTTTACCTGTAAAATATTTGAGGACATGGGCCACGGCGGTCTGATCGGCGAAAACACGGAACGCTTTATCGAAGAGGTGGATGCTGTACACCTGCAATCGAAGGGAAGAACGGAGAAAAGAGTATGACAGCAGAACAACGCGCGAAAATATGTAAACGGATGCTTTGGATCATTCCCGGTATGATTCTGGCAATCATCGGCGACTACTGCATGGGGATCGAGCCGAAAGACAGCACGAGCATTTCCTTTATGATTTCTTCCGGCTGGCTCACCATTGCGGACTGGCGCATTGCGATGTCGAATATTGGCGGCCTGATCGGAACGGTTTTCTATGCGATTGCGGCTCTGAGTTTCATAGAATATCTGAAATACAAGCTCTCTCAGTGCAGCGACAAATGGGGCAGACGATTCCTGAAGCTCTATATCGCTGGACTGATCTGGGGCTGTATGGTTTTCATCTATTTCCACCTGGCCTGCGGAACACTGATCCACAACTACAACGTTATCTATGAAGCGGCACAGGGCGATACTGCGCGAGCTGTGGCAGCCTGGAACCGTTCCTACGCGGTGCAGGCCTTTCCCTATTGGGTATCGTTTGTCGTGCTGGGGATCGCCTCCACCGGCGGCTGGATCGCTCTCGTTCTAAAGGGAATTCTGCCGCTGAAAAAAATCTGGGTATTGGCGGCTCCGCTTCTCGTTGCTGGAATCGGATTTCTGTTGGAAATGATCCTTCCGCTGCCCTTCAACGGCTTTGCGTCCGGCTTTGAAAGCTTTGGCTGGATCGTGATGTTCCTCGGGGGGATTCGGGCGATCAGGAATGACGAAAGGGAGACCGAAAGGTGATTGCGTTTAAACTCATTTTAGAAGGCCTGGGACTGGGCTTTCTGCTGAACCTGATCTGTGCGATGGGCGTCCGAAACGGCGCGATCGGCTCCTCCTTAGGAAGCACCTTTGTGGGGCAGCTGATCCCGAGGGAAAATATCCATATTGATCACGGTATTTTCGGAAGCCCGGATCTGGACCAGAGCGGGAAATTCAGCGCCTGGCTCCAGTCAAAACTGGTCGTACCGCTTCTGACCAGCTTTACCAAGAGCGAGAAAAAGAAAACAAAAACCAGAGAAAAGCTCAAAAACTATTTTGAAATGGACGACGAGACCGCGGACCGGTTCATGGGCTGCTTTTCCAAATTCAATCCGGAGTCCATTAAAAACGAGTATTATACGGATCTGCTCACCTGGCTGAAGGACGATATCCACGTGGAGGGCACCCGGGTCCATTTCATTTATGCCAACAAGATGGGCGAGAAGTATCTGAATCGTTATAAGAAGTATTTCCGGGACCCGGAGATCCGGGAATTCGATATGCAGCATGAGCAATGGCTTTTCGGCGGAGAGCAGTACACCGCGCCGGTGCTGCAGGCGATCGACGAGTTTATGGACCCACGCAGTTAACGGAGACCAATGAGATGAAATACGCCGGAATGCCAATGGGCATGTGGGTTTTGTTTGGAGGATCGTTTCGGAAGCATTTATCGTTAGTTTACGGATATGATCCTGAAACGGCAAAGGCAATCGCTGCAAAAGCAAAGCCGAAATATAAAGAGATCATCGGCCGCCTGCCGGAATTTGAGAAGGCCGACCGGTTCAAGATGAATATAGTGAATTGCGCCTTGCTCTCCTCCTTCCTTCTGAGCCTGCCGGAAAGACCGAGTCTCGAAAAAACGACAGAGTACTATCGGGTGTCTATGATGACCGCCCCCATGAAGTGGTTCTGCCGGATGAGCGGCAAAAAGAAATTCAGTGAAAAGGATATTCAGGGGATGAAGGCCACTGCGGCTTTGAAAGCTGCGGACCGGAACCCTTACTCCTGGAACATGGAATACCTTCCCTATCCGGACGGGAGCGGCTATGAAGCGCGGTTTACGACCTGCGGTATCTGCACGCTGATGAAGGAGCTGGGACTATCCCATCTGGTGCCAGCCATGTGTCGTCTGGATTACACCATGAGTGAGGCGGGAGGTGCGACGGAATTCGTGCGGGAATACACATTGGCTTCCGGCGGCCCATATTGTGATTGCGGGTACAAGAAGCTAAATCATATTTAAACGGAGAATGGTCATGACCAGAAAAGAACAGATCAAAAGCGCCTACAAGCTGACCGGCAGCAATGCGAGCTTTTATGACGGGATGATGACATATTCCACACTTTCCGGAAAGGCCATCTGCCGGATCGTCTGGAACATGGACGGCGAAAAGAACCTTCGGTATCTGGAAAAGGCGCTGTCGGGGATCCCGGAGGATTTCTCCGGAAAGCTGCTGGAAGTCCCTGTGGGGACGGGCGTCCTGACCATGCCAGTCTACCGGGAACTTCCGGACGCGGACATTACCTGCCTCGACTATTCGGAGAACATGATGGCCTCGGCACAGGAAAAAGCGAAAGTGCTCGGACTTTCGAACATCAAATTCCTGCAGGGCGACGTCGGCGCACTGCCGTTTGAGGATGAAAGCTTCGATATCGTGCTGTCCCTCAACGGCTTTCACGCCTTCCCGGACAAGGAGGCTGCTTACCGTGAAACCTACCGCGTGCTGAAACCGGGCGGGACCTTCTGCGGCTGCTTCTACGTGCAGGGCGGCCATAAACGAACGGATTGGTTCATAAGGCATCTCTACCAGCCGAAGGGCTTTTTCACACCGCCTTATGAGACGGAGGGGAGCCTTCGCACCAGGCTTTCCGGTCTTTATCAGGAGGCCGAGGTCACAGCGGTGGAAGGAATCGGATGCTTCTGCTGTCGGAAATAAAGGAGATTTCGTGATCGACCGCTTCTGGGTCGGTCACAGCCGGTTCTGGATCATACCCGGCACGGAGGAGATCCCGTTTGTACAAACCTGGCCTCAGGTCCTGAAAAAACGCGGAATCCTGACGCTGATCTGGATCGCCGGGGCGGCAGTTATAGCAGGAATCGTCATCCTGCTGCATTGAAAGGAGGAGTCAGATGAAACCGGATTATCAAAACTGGGTACCGAAGAGCATGGTTTACGGGCTGGCAGGGGGAACGATTGTCGCATTTGCGGCATTTCTTCTTCTCGGTGCGACTGGCGCGGTATTGCAGGGGACAGCCCGTTTGGTCTGAGGTATCGTTTTCGGGATCGGTACGCTGGTGCTGTTGTTCTTTACAGTCTGGATGGGCGCGCTGCACAAAACCTTCGATTACAACGGAAAGCGGAAGCTTTCGAAGACAATCATTGACGGCACAGCGAAATACGTAACGATCCCGGACGGCGGAATGGGGCTTGACGTGGGCTGCGGCAGCGGTGCGCTGACGATCGCCTCTGCGAAGCGGAATCCGAAAGCAGTCGTGGTGGGCTGCGACATCTGGTCCGGCGCTTATAAGGCGGTTTTCACGAAGAAGCGCTGTGAGGACAATGCGAAAGCCGAAGGCGTCACCAATGTCCGCTTTGAAGAAGGAAATGCAATCCGT
>JAFRMX010000018.1 GCA_017430455.1 Oscillospiraceae bacterium | reverse complement strand
TCCTTCTTCGGAATCTGCAGCGACAGGACACCGTGCTCCAGTTTGGCTTTGATATCCTCTTCCGTGAGCTCATCGCCCACATAGAAGCTGCGGCTCATGCTGCCGGCATAGCGCTCCTGTCGGATGAGCTTGCCGGACTTTTTGTCCTTCTCATCCTTGTCAAGGCCTTTTGCCGCCGTGATGTTCAGGTACCCGTTCTCCAGGCTGAGCTGAACTTCATCTTTGTGGAAGCCGGGCAGCTCGATATCCACTTCATAGCCGTCATCGTGCTCCCGCACATCCGTCTTCATCAGGTTCTTCGCGTTGTGACCGTAAAGCGGCTTCTCCATCCGGGAAAAATCACGGTCCATATCGTCGAACCAACGATCCATCAGATCCTCACCAAAAATACCAGGCATGTACAACATAATAAGTCAAACCTCCTTTTATTTTCGGTCCTGGATGCTGTTCAGGGCTGTTGCTGTGGTATATGCCGCAAGGGGAGAGGAGGAAACCCGGAACCTGAGTTCCGGATCTCTTTCCTTCTTGCAAGTATGTTATAGCACTTTTGTTAGCACTCGTCAAGGGAGAGTGCTAATTATTCTGTGAAGAATTTGTTAACTCTTATATATAAAGCAGCCAACAGTTTTCCATAAAGCGGGGCTTAGAAAACGCTTGTATTCCAGGCAATGCAAGGATCCCGCCCACCAGCATAAACCGATGAGCGGGAATAAATGCTTTCCGAAGTGCAGAAACAATCTGTTTTTCCTTTCCTTTTAAACATAACACGGCTCAAGCAGAAAGAAGGTCCGGCAAGCTGCCCTTCTTCTTGCGTTTAAAGCCGTAATCTGATATATTTGTTTTATACAAAAGCTGATAATTTGTCAAAGGAGGAGGCTCTTATGAAAAAGGTGCTGAAGCTTTCATGCTTCCTGTTGGTCCTTGTATTGATGGTGTCCGTTCTGCCTGTATCGGCGCACGCCAGCAATCTGCCGAACAACGGATGCTCAGGCTCGGATACCGGGATCCACAACTGGCAGGTATACGACTTTGCCGCGTATCCGACCTGTACCGAAAAAGGAACATACATATATATCTGTATGAACTGCTGGGATACCGGGACAGGTCCGACCGGAGAGATACCTGCCCTGGGTCACGATTGGGGCGCCTGGACTTCAAGCGGCTCCGGCAGCGAGAAGCGGACCTGCTCCCGCTGCGGAGAAACAGAGACCCGCAGCGTCACGGTAACCGATCCGCCTGTGACGGGCGCACCCGTAACACCGGCTCCCGATTCGAAAGTTAAAGTTACCAAGAGCCCTACCGGTGAATCTGTTGCCGCAGGCGAAGACGCATGGTTCGTGGCCCATGCCGACAATTCCACGGGGACAAACTGGTATGTCCAGAGCGCAGACGGAGGCACTGTATATTCTGCAGCCGATGCTCCCTCACATTTTCCGGGGCTCTCGGTGGCCGGAGCGAACAACGACTCGCTTCATCTGTCCAATATTCCGGTCTCGATGAGCGGCTGGACAGTCTATGCTTCATTCAGCGGAAACGGAGGCCCCGTATATACCGGAGCCGCAAAGATCACCGTTACACCCGCCACTCCCGCGCCCGCGACGGCGGCTCCCGCGACACCGGCCCAGGCACAAGCAACTCCTGCTCCGACAGAAGAAGCCGCAGTGACCCCGGAGCCTGTTCCGACTCCGACAGACGAACCTGAGCCCTCCCCTTCACCGACTCCCGAGCCTGAAGATAATGGCAAAAAAGACCACACCGGCCTTTTCGTTTTCGGAGCAGTCGCTATAGTCGCCCTCATCTGCGGGACCGTGATCTATCTCAAAACGCTTGAAAACAAAAGAAGGAAACGCAGAAGATCAGGCAAAGCCTCAAAACAGCAGAGATACAGAGACGAAGATGACTAAGAAAACAAGCCGCCCTTCCCGTTTTATGAAATATCACGCTGATAATGATACCAAATGCATCCCACGTGTCGCGTGGGGTGCATTTTTCAGAGGTGGGGTGCAGCTCGACAAACTAGAATTTATCACTCTAAAGCCGTCAACCGTTCATTAAGGAATTGCTCTACACAATCTGCAAAGTCTAACTCCATTCTTTCGGCAAGGACGGCCAACCACCAGACACATTCGCCAATCTTGGAAGGAAGCAGTTCTTTATCTTCACTTGGCCAGCGTCCCTGATTATCCATCGTTAATCTTCCGACCAATCCAGCATCAGTCAGAAAAGCTAACGCATCTTCTTCCACCGACCAGACAGAGCCGTGAATCTGCCTTTCCAAATCATGATAGCGGCTTCTTATTTCTGCTGACTTTGTACTCACATCTTTCAAATCCATATATCAACACCTCCATAAATCCCGATTTGTTGAGATCATTATAACAGGCAACGCACGATATTTGAAGAAGAAAAGGGGACTCTGATCGTATCATGATCAGAGTCCCTTTATGGAGAAGAACCCCAATAATACATAGTTCGCACACTTTTGGGGTCACCCCCTCTGAAACCGGGGTCACAGGTTTTTGCTTTGGTTCACTAAAGAGATGCTCGTTGTATTCTATTGCAATAAAGCAGTTAACACTTCACCGCTGTCTCCATCCAGGCAAATCGACTGTGACTTGATTTTCTCCGGACATACTGCCTCATTATAGTTCAGACAAGCATAGACCGCATTTGGATTTTCAGCTGTCAGCGCCCAGAAAGGATATTTTATAATCATCGGCGTGTTGGCGCCGACCCCAAGTTCGAAGAACAGCACGTGCTGTCCTTCGTGATCATGCAGGAATTCGACATACCGTTCTGCTGCCGCATGCCACCCGGCATCCTCAACAAAAGTGTCGTCGATCCGCAGATTCATGGTTACCTTGCTGCCGTCCGGACAGACAGGAATCAGCTCGTGTGGAATACGCATCGAAATGATACGATCCTTCGGCACCTGGAATATGCCGCTTTCATCCCGGATAAAGCGCTGTGCCGACATCGCCTTTCTGACCCACTCTTCGTTATCGTAGGTCTTTTTAATTCTTCCATCAGCACTTTGGAACAGACCGTAATCCCCCTGCGTATAGAACAGGCGTTGCTTGTCAAAGCCTGCCCGCTGGAAGCAGTGATCCACGTTGGTGGTGATCACAAAATAATTCCGGTCTCTGACCAGTGTCAACAAGTCTTCATACGCCGGCTTTGACGGAGATACATAACGATTGACATAGATATTCCGTGCCCACCATGCCCAGCGGGTCTCGTCATCCGGGAAGGGGTAAAAGCCGCCGGAGTACATATCCCGGATACCAAAGCGCTCTTTGAAGTCAAAGAAATATCGGTCGAAACGTTCTCCGCTGTAAGTAAAACCGGCAGCGGTGGAAAGCCCGGCTCCCGCACCGATTACGATGGCGTCAGCATGTTCTATTTCGTTTTTCAGGCGTTTCAGGTTCTCTTCCCGGCTGCCAGTGTTGTCGGTGAGGCCGCCGCGAAGGCTGCGTACGAATGAGATTCCCTTATGAAGCGTCTGCGTATAGTCTGCCTTTTGATTATTGGAAAAGATGTTCATAGATCATTCTGTCCTTGTTACTGAAAACGTTGAAGATGACACGGTCCATGCTTCCGTCATGTGCTTCAAGCCACTGCTCCACGGTTTTCACCGCAATTTGCGCCGCCCGCTCCGGCGGGAAGCGGAACACTCCCGTGGAGATGCAGCAGAACGCTACGCTGCGCAGGTCGTTTTCCGCGCACAGATCGAGCGTGTTTTGGTAGCAATTCGCCAGATCCTGTTCCAGCGCCTTTGTCAACCTGCCCTCAACAATTGGGCCGACGATATGGATGATCTTCTTCGCCGGCAGGTTATAGCCGTCTGTCAGCATGGGGACAGCGGTCGGTTGCTCATAATCTCTGCCATAGCGGATGCGAAGCTGATTCATCTGTCGATTGCACTCCGCACGTAACTGTACCCCGGCAAAGGTATGAATGCAGTTGTCAATGCAGGTGTGCATCGGGACGAAGCATCCGAGCATCTGCGAGTTGGCGGCGTTCACAATGGCGTCAACGGCCAGACGGGTGATGTCGCCCTGCCAGATGGACATGCCATTCCGAATAACGGGAATCTCTGAAAGCGTGACAATACCGTTTTCGCGGATACGCTCCCGCAGGTATTCATCCTGTATGGCCAGTACCGAATCGTCCAGCTTCTTCGGCATCCGAATGTTCATGAGGGAGCGGAGGAGTCTTCTCTTGCCCTCCGTATCCTGCGGCGGCTGCAGATCTTTATATTGAACGGAATCAGCCTTAAACGCTTCAACCAGCGTGTCAAGCCGCTGCTCCTGGATTGTTTTCTCATTCATGGTGTTACCTTCTTTCTACTGCGCCTACGGGACACGCCTCCATGCAGTTTCCACAGTGCAGGCAATGCTCCTGTTCGATCACGTGAGGAACGCTGGCTGTGACAATACAGCTTTGAGGGCAAGCAGCCTCACAGCTTCCGCAGCCGATACAGGCATCTGTAATGAAGTATCCTTCCGGTTTCTGTGATGCTCTCCCGAAGGTGAAGGTGGCACGCTCGATAGGCTTTTTCGAAAGATCGAACCATTCGCCGATGCCTTCATAAACCTGAAAAACGGTCAGCGCCTTCATGGAGTCCGCAGTCGGAGCACAGAAGCATCGCAAACACAAGCAGGAAAAGCAAGGCAATTCGAAGTTGCTTTTTCATGATACCACCTCCCAAAAGCGCACAGGCATTTGTATCAGGCCACGTCCGTAAGCCTGTCACTGCAGGGCTGAGATGGTGATCAATGCGTCCTCGGTGCCGGAGCACTCCACTAGGGCGTGGGCCCGGTCGCTCTGGTACTCACCGATGAAGTTCATGACCGGATTCTGTTAGCCGGGGTCTTCCTCAAACACCGCGACGAATTCCGCGCTCTCGTCCAACAGTACGGTGATGACCGGCTCGGTGGAGAAGTCCTCGCCGTTCTTTGTCCATTTTACGAACATGCTGCCTGCCTCAGGCGCAGCGGCAAAGGTATAGGTCGCAGGATCGCCCAGATTGACCTGCGCGGACTGATAGGGCCACTCGGGGTCAAGCTCCGGCACGGTCTCGCCCTCTTCATAACCGATCATACCAAAGCCTTCTGTGCCTATCGTCACAATAATGCTGGCCGTCATATCGCCCATGGAGGTGAAATGGTACGTCTCTCCACCCTCTACCATGAGAAGGAGACCGTCTTCGCCCTCTTCAGAAACCGTGACTGTGATGTCATCCTTACTGCCGGAAGAAGGGAGAGCACCGTGCAGGGTGCTTCCTTCCTGCGGAAGGGTACCGCCCCAGGAGTCCTCGATCCAGTCCTCGCCCAGCATGCAGCCGACATACCAGCCAGGCTCGTCAATATCCTCCATCCAGGTAACGGAGAGCATATTCTCATTCTCATCCTGGAAATAGCCCTCTCGGGTCCACTCGAACGACGCCTGCTCTGCTTCAGAGGGGGCTGCCGTCTGCTGCTCAGCACTGTTTTCCGACTTTTCTGTACCGCAGGCTGCGACCGTAAACAGCATGATTGTGCACAGGATAAAGCAAATAATTTTCTTCATTGTTCTATTTTTCTCCTTTTGTTGCTCACTTGACGATTCAGTTAATTTGCCAGGGAAAGCGTAAACCTTGCCACGATTGCTTCGATATCCGCTTTGTTTGCCGTAATCAGCACATAGGCGGAATCATTCAGCGAAGTGAGATAGCCCATCTCATCCTCATAGTAGGTATAATACCGTTGTCCCTGTTTTCATGATGTCGTTCCTTTCTTTTCTCTTACCTTCAGTGTCCTCCTCAGATACGGCAGTATCTGCCCGGCTATGACCGCTCTGGCCTTTGCCTCCTGTAAAGGACGTAGTTACGGATTCCCACGCTTTAGGAAATACGGATTGCCGCGTCGCGATAAATCGCTCCGCGGAATGACGAGGGGCCACCTCATCAGTCTGCCAAAGGCAGCCAGCTTCCCCTCAAGGGGAAGCCGGGAGACGGGAGGACGGGTGGTGTACCGCTATTTTTTATCCCCTTTCTCAGTTCAGTACCTTCCCGGCGATCATAAGGGAAGCTCCTTCTCCGGCGATAATCTCGTCGTAATCTTCGTTCAGGGGAACGAGGACTATCTGCTTGTGAAGTACTCCCTCGCTGTCCGTGTATCTCTCTTTGTCCTCCGGGATCCGTTCCTCGTATTTCTTGACGTAGCCCTCTCCGTCTATTACAAAGACTCCTATATCCCCGGGCTTGAGCGAGCTGCACTTCTCTACCCAGATGACCTGCCCGTCGCGGTATCTCGGCTCCATACTGTTTCCGGATATGACTATAGAATAATCGGCGCCCTCCGGGATCTCGTCCTCGTCAAAATCCGCCATCTCGAAGCTGTCGTCGTCGAGCCTTACGCCCGTTCCGGCGGAGACGCGGTTTATGCATCTCGGCATCTCGCGGAAGAACCTCGGCCTGTAGAGCCCCGAGAGCTTCAGGAGCTTTTTGTAGTCTCTCAGCTTGTCCTCGCCCTCTTCATTGAGCTCAGGCCTCGGAGAAGAGGAAGTGAAAAACTCGAAGGGGTCTTTTACGCCCAATACTCTAGCCATGAGCAGGAACTGGTAGGCGTTTGGGACGGCCCCGCCCGTCTCCCATTTGCTGAGAGCCTGGGCTGTCAATTCGAGCCCGCTGTTTTCAAGCTCCTCCCTGAAGCGCTGCAGGGACCACCCGCGGGCCTTTCTCGCCGCTTTTATCTTTTTGCCGATTATGTTGCCCCGCCTCTCGGCGTTATAGTCATATCGGCTTCCGGTAATGTCTGTTATCTTAGCCGGCATAAAAGCCTCCTTAAAAATACAGGATCGGTACAACCATTATATATACGGAAAATACGCCTGTCAATATAAAGTTAAAAAATTATTTTATAAAATGACCCTTGACATAAACTCACGGTTGATTTATACTCCGTATTACAGAATTTGCCGCCTGATCTGTCGGGATCGGACGATCCTCATCTCATCCGTTGTATTGGGCGACCCTCATCCGTCAAATTCTCGCAGGCTCGAATTTGCCACCTTCCCCCGAACGACTGGGGGAAGGCAAAAAGGAAGAGATATGATACGATTTGTGCCGAAGTGGTATGACAAAAACAGAGTCCCCGTAGTGGGAGACGATTATATACGGCAGTACGCGAAGATGGTCCTCGCCGATTACAGGCCGGGGCTTCTGAAGGACCCGGGCATGATAGATGTCAGGGACTTTCTCCAAAACTACATGAAGCTCGACGCCAAAGTCGCTGATATATGGCAGGGGCCGGATGACGAAAGGATCGCCGCCGCGGCGCTCTTTAAGGACACAGACAGATTCGCGATAGTGTCGGAGCGGGGCTTCTGCCCCAGATTCGTAAAAACAGGGGCAAGAACCGTCGTTTTCGACAGATCGATAGTGAAACACGAGTATCTTCTGAGATTTACGGCGCTTCATGAGGCAGCGCACTTCCTTATGCACTCCTTTTTCTATGAGAACAGGGACAAGTGCTGTACGAGGAGCATGATCTTCGGAAGCAGGGCGCTCACTACCCCGGGCGATTTTCTCGAGCACCAGGCGAATGTCTTCGCCGGAGCTATCCTTATGCCGGACGAGCTCTTTATCGATACGGCGAGAAGTTTCTTCAAGAGGGCCGGTTTCGAGGACGGTATCTGGGTCAGGCATACGGAAAAGGCAAGGCTGAATGACTACGTCTTCAAGGAATTTCTCGTATACTGCAGGGAACGCTTCGGGGTCTCCCACTCGGCCGCGATCGTTCAGCTGAAGAATTACGGTCTTCTTGAGGACAGATATGAAAAGGAAGGTGAGGATCTACGGACTGCATAGCCTACAGACACATACATTACAGGGCGAGGGATCTTGAATTCCGAAAACTGCTCGCGGGAAGCGGAGACGAGAAAAGGGCACGGAGCGCGGATGAGTGCACAGGGCACAGTGCACGGCGCACAGTGAAGGAAGACGATGTACCCGAAAGGGACAGAGAACGGATAGCCGTATAAACTGAATAACGGTACGCCTGCACCTCAGCAGGGATCTAAGGGACACCGATTACCTCAGTCGGAGCATGAAGCACTAACGCTTCAAATGCTCCGGCTTATTTTTTTGAAAATATTTGAATTTTGAGGATAAAGAAGTGAAAAGAGAAATGACGAATCAGGAATACTTAAACCAGGCTTTTACAGCAGATGACGATATCAATTCCGCTCAGCTGGAACTTGAAAGCTTATTCGTAAAACTAACGGATTGCACTGCGCATATCAAAGAAGCAAAGGAATCCGGCATCAACGCCCGTGGCGGCTTTGAAGCGCTGTATGTCAGCTGTGAAAAACAGATGAGGGAATGCAACGAACTGGTGGATTACTATATCGATATTAAGGAAAACATCAGGAAATCAATTTATGAGCTCCCTGCGGGAAAGGAACGCAGCATTCTGAAATACAGATACATCAACAAAATGACGCTTGAAAAAATCTGCGATACTCTCGGATATGCAAACTATCAGAGTGTGCAGAGAGCTCATGACAAGGCTGTAAAAAAAATAAAGCAAAAATGGCCGGATCCTGTACAGCACAAGTCTTCATCTACATTCGGATGATGTAAAAGGATGTGTTGTGATGTGAACTGATGTAAATTGATCTTTTGTTTGTAATGCGATGTTTGTTGATGTGAAATGATGTGTAATGATAAACTCTCATGCCTTATAGTGTAAACTGCGAGAAGCGTTCGGGAAGACCCGGGCGCTTTTTTTGTGCGGCCGCACAGAACTGTATTATTTTGAGAGGAAACGATTAGTTATGGAAAATGAAAAGAAAACCGGGGCTATGGAACCGGACGACATCATCGAGACCGACGAAAGCGAATATATTCTGCTCACTGAAGGAGATTATGTTTTCAAAGTTGAAAGTACCGAGAGAGGCGACTTCCCCGGCGGAAGAAAGATCGGTCCCTGTCCCAAAGTTACCCTGACTGTATCTGTCGAAACGGATGAAGGAATTGCATTCTGCAGGGAGGATCTGCTGCTTACACATGAGCTCGAATGGAAGCTTTCCGCATTTTTCAGAAGCATAGGCCAGAAGAAAAAAGGCGAACGGCTGAAAATGAACTGGTTCGACGTTATCGGGAGGCTTGGCAGAGCGCACTTCAAACCCCGTACCTACGTAAAAGACGGAGAAGAGAGGCAGACCAATTCCCTGGTCCGTTTCATAGACCCGAAGGATGGCGAAGATCTTAACTGGATGCGGGAAGCAGAAGCTCTTGAAGGAGATGAGCTTCCTTTATGAACAACATTCTTGACGCTTTAAGCTCTCTTAATGTTGCCGATCTGAGTTACCAGGAATGGATAAACGTCGGCATGGCATTGAAGCGCGAGGGCTTTCCGGTTCAGGTGTGGGACAGCTGGAGCAGGAATGACCCGAGATATAAGGACGGGCTATGTGAGAAGAAGTGGCGCACTTTCGGAAGCTGCCCTTCTCCCGTAACCGGCGGGACAATAGTTCAGATGGCGAAGGACAGGGGCTGGAAACCTTCACATAAAGGTCCGATGGCTTTTGACGATGTGATCGAATACGACGGGGATGAAGATTATTCATCCCCCGTTTTACAGCTGAGGACCTATTTGGAAACGCTGTTTGAACCGGACGAGTATGTCTCGTATGTGACCAGCGACGTCTGGAAAGATGACGACGGAAAATACTTCCCGAAAAAAGGAGTGTACCGAAAGACTGCAAAACAGATAATCGATGCTTTGGACAAATACCCGGGCGATCTCGGCGCTGCAGTCGGAGACTGGAAAGACGAGGCGGGAGCATGGATCAGGTTCAATCCCGTGGATGGCATGGGCATCAAAAATGAAAATGTCACCGCTTGCAGATATACGCTGGTCGAATCGGATACTATGAGCATCGACGAGCAGTATAAGGCTTATACCGATCTGAATCTTCCGATCGCAGCTCTGGTCTTCAGCGGAGGCAAGAGTCTTCACGCAATTGTCAGAATAAACGCCTCTTCTCCTGAGCAGTTCAGGGATAGGGTGGATTTCCTCTATTCGTATCTGGAAAAGAAAGGCCTCACGCTCGATAAGCAGAACAGGAATCTCTCAAGGCTTTCGAGAATGCCCGGAGTCACCAGAAACGGCAAAGTGCAGAGGCTCGTAGCCGTAAATCTCGGGCCGAAAGACTGGGAGAGCTGGATAGAGACCCTCGACGAGTCTGATGACGGCCTGCCGAATTTCTTAAACCTTGCCGATGCTGCAAAGGATCCTCCCCCGCTCCTGCCCGTACTCATAGACGGAGTTCTGCGATGCGGGCACAAAATGATAATAGCAGGAGCATCCAAGGCGGGCAAAAGCTTTCTTCTTCTCGAACTCGTGATCGCGATCGCTGAAGGGCTCGAATGGCTGGGCTTCAAATGCAGGCAGGGAAAAGTCCTCTATATCAATCTGGAAATAGATCCGGCCTCGTGCATAAACAGGCTTCTGAAGATATATGAAGCTCTCGGGATAGAGCAGAAGCATATGGAGAACATCGTAATCTGGAATCTGCGGGGCAAGGCGCTTCCTCTGGACAAGCTCAGCCCGAAGCTGATCCGCAGAATGGAAAACAAAGGTTATACCGCTTTTGTACTCGACCCGATCTACAAAGTGATTACCGGCGACGAGAACAACGCCTCGGACATGGGCGCTTTCTGCAATGAATTTGACAAAGTCTGCGAAGCGACGGGAGCCTCCGCCATCTATTGCCACCATCACAGCAAGGGAGGCCAGGCGGAGAAGGATTCCAAGGACCGTGCTTCCGGCAGCGGGGTGTTTGCAAGAGACCCTGACGCAATACTGGACATGATACAGCTGGATCTGTCCGATGACGTAAAAAACAACGTTGTCGATGACGATGAGACAGGCTGGAGACTGACCGGAGACCTGAGGGAATTCAAAAACTTCAAACCCAGGAATTTCTGGTTCAAGTACCCGATACACGTTCTGGACAAGTTTCAGTATCTCGAAGGGTCGTATGTCCACGGGTCAAAACAGGCAAACCTGGCCAAATCGCCCAAACGTACTACACGGGAGCAGCGCAGGGACAGAGTAGACGCGGCTTTTGAGGCTCTTCAGCTCGAACCGAAGCTGACTGTAAAGAAAATGGCTGATTATACCGGCTGCACGGAGCTGACGATGAGGCGTTACATCAACGAATCGTATAGCGACAAATACATGATCAAAAACGGAATCGTCTCTCTTATCGGGCCCCGGGATTTTTATCATTAATAGGCTTATATATATCAGTGATAATGATAATTTTCGGGAAGACAATTGCATACATACAATGGGCTAAGGCCCAGCCCATTGTACGTAAGCATTGTCTTGTCTGAAAGAGCTGCAGCCGCGATGGAAGAAATATCTGAAAAAACCGAACAAAATAAAGGAGCAATATGGAATTAAGACCTTATCAGGCGGAGGCGGTCGAAGCCGTTTTGAATGAATGGCAATCGGGCCGACGCCGTACTTTACTCGTGCAGGCCACGGGCACCGGAAAAACAATTGTGGCTGCAAAGGTGGCCGAAGACAGGGTCAAAAACGGCGGCAGGGTGCTGATGATGGCGCATAGGGACGAGCTGCTTACACAGGCCAGAGACAAGATCAGGGCCGCGACCGGCATGGACACCTCGCTTGAGAAATCCAAATCGACTTCACTTGGGACCGGGCTTCCGATTACGGTAGGCTCGGTCCAGTCTTTATCCAGGGGCAGGAGGCTCGAAAATTTCTCCCCGGATCATTTCACGGACATAATAATCGATGAGGCGCACCACTCGCTCTCACCCACATACCAGAATGTCCTGAAGCATTTCCCCAATGCCAACGTGCTCGGAATCACCGCTACGCCGGACAGAGGGGACATGAAAGACCTCGGAGACTATTACGAGTCTCTGGCCTATGAATACAACATAGACAAGGCAATAGAGGACGGTTATCTCTGTCCGATCACTGCCAAAATGATTCCGCTCAAGCTGGACATTTCCAAAGTAGGTCTGCATCAGGGAGATTTTGCTCCCGGAGAATCTGCTTGCGCTCTGGAGCCGTATCTTGACAGCATAGCAAGCCACATGGAGAAATGCTGCGAAGGCAGGAAAACGGTGGTCTTTGTGCCGCTGGTAAGAATAGCGGAAAAATTTTCAAAGATCCTGAACACGCACGGCTTCTCAGCTGCCGAAGTAAACGGAAGATCCAAATACAGGAGGAAGATCCTCAATGACTTCAGAGACGGGAAATACAACGTTCTCTGCAACGCAATGCTTCTGACTGAAGGCTGGGACTGTCCCGAGGTCGACTGCATTGTGGTATTGAGGCCGACAAAGATCAGATCCCTTTACGCGCAGATGGTGGGAAGGGGCACAAGGATCTGGCCGGGAAAGGAAAACCTTCTTCTGCTCGACTTCCTCTGGATGACTGCGAAGCATGATCTTTGCAAGCCGAGCTGTCTTGTTTCGAAGGACGAAAAAACTGCTTTGAAGATAGACAGGCTTATCAGAAAGAACGGCGAATACGATCTCATGGAAGCCGAGGAGAGCGCCGCAAGAGATGTTCTGGCCGAGCGCGAAAAAGCGCTTGCCTCCGCGATCGAGGGCAACACCGGCAGAAACGGCCGCTCCGTCGATCCCATAAAGTATGCCCTTTCTATCATGGCCGAAGACATTGCCGAGTATACCCCGACTTTCGAATGGGAAAAGGAGCCGCCTACCGTCAAACAGCTCGAGTATCTGAGCAGAAGAGGAATACATACCGGCGCCATCAGTACAAAGGGGCTTGCCAGCATGCTGATCGATAAGCTCGCAAAAAGGTCGGTCAAAGGGCTGTCAACACCGAGACAGATCATGTATCTCGAGGGCCTGGGCTACAGAAACGTCGGTGAATGGTCCTTCAGACAGGCATCTTCAATGATCGGCATGATCAGCAGAAACGGCTGGGAGATCCTGAAATGTTACGACCCCAAGACCTTTGTACCGTCGGAAAAATGGAGGTGATCTAAATGATATACAGAAGCGGGGCGCTTGTAAAAGCACTAAAGACCGGAAGAAGGATCATTCACGAGGGGCATGAGCAGATACGCGACGACCCTTATACGGAGCTTTCGATCTCCATAATCCTGCAGGCTGTAACGGATTACCGTACACTGCTCAAATCCAGAAGAAAAAGATATAAAAGAAAAGATACCGAAGAGAATATCAAGGATCTTGAGGAGTTTTTCAGATCCGACTGGTTTAAGACTCTTACGGATCTCGACGGTGAGATGCTGATAAAAAGACTTAAAGAGGAGACAAAACATGGATTCTAAGACTGCATTTTTAAATAGCGCTATACTTTTAGATCACAGGATCAATTTTCATCTCAAAGAAATACATAATCTTCGTATAATGGCAGACCGGCTTGCGGCTTACGGGATGGGAGAGCGGGTTCAGAATTCAAATAACGGGAAAGCACTTTTTGAAACCGCGATCGACAGGATCATAGAACTCGAAGATAAGATCAATGAAGAAGTAGATGAACTGTTACAGAAAAAAGCCGCTGTTCGTGAAGCTGTTGACAGCGTTTCAAATGAACAATTGAAGATGGTTCTTTATTACAGATATCTGCTTGGATATTCGGTCGAAGCGATCGCAAATGAATTGGGAGTCAATGAGAGAACTGTATACAGATCTTTGGCAAAAGCCAAAACGGAAATAAAAATCCCGTAAAAAATCAAAATTGTCACGAATTGTCATACCGTACCATAAGATGTCACCCTGCAGACTTTAGTATTATATGCTTGCCGGAACGATGAGAAAAGACGGGCCCCGAAAGGAGCGCCGTCTTTTTTTGCCGCCCGAAAATCACTAAAAGATCAATCAAAAGGAGAATTATTTGAAATGGAAACGACACCAAAGAAAGCTACCCCCTATGTAAAGATCCTGAACTCCGGAATGCCGGCTGAAATGCTGGAAGGGCTTTTGAATACGCCGGGCGGAGACGAGATCGCGATCATCTACAGCATTCTGAGAAAAAAGACGTTCGGAGAACTCGGCGGAGATCCGTTTGTCGGTGATGTGCTTGTGCCCTTCGATTGCACGAAATTCCGCGACAAATACAGACATCACTTCAAGGCGACACAGATAAGATCCGCGCTCGCTGCTTTCAGGGATATGGGACTGGTCACTGACCTTGCAGATTGATATGGAGGAAAGCGGACAAAAAAGCGGCAGTATAAGCGAGGTGAAAAATATCAGCGATTCGGTCAGCATGCTCTCGGAAATGACAAAGCTTTGCGTTTCCCAATATAAAGATGCGCCTGAGCCGGATCTGAGATCGCTCAAGGATCTTGTCGCAGTCGTAAACACCCTGAATCCGCTGGTCATGCAGTACTTCGGCCAGGGAGCTGCGGAACTGACGATTAAATACGAAGACCTTGAGATCGAAGAAGAAAGCGTATGATTGCACAGGGCAAAGTGGAGTGTACAGAGTACAGCGTACAGTGAACAGTGAAAAGACGACCCTCATCAGTCTGCCGCGGCAGACAGCTTCTCCCTGAAGGGCGAAGCCTGAGAAGAAAGGATATTTGATTATGACCATAGCTATAATAACTGCGTTCTGCTACAGCGTGGCGGAACTTTACAAGCTCACGACCTGGAATACGAGATTCATTCCGGTGATGTGCGCGCTTATCGGGACAGTTCTCGGTACTCTGGGATTTTATTTCGTACCGGAGTTTCCGGGAGCAGACCTTCTGGAATCCCTGATAATAGGACTTGCATCGGGACTCGCGGCCACAGGCACCCATGAAGCGGTGGCGAAATGAGTGCACAGTGCACAGTGCACAGGGCACAGTGAAGAATGGAACTGGTACTGGAGAGGCCGAGCGAGAAACAGAGGCTTTTCATGCTCGACACGCACAAGTACATCGGCTACGGAGGAGCCCGCGGAGGCGGGAAAAGCTGGGCAGTACGGAACAAAGCCGTACTGCTCTGCTACAGGTACCCCGGAATCAAAGTGCTCATTGTACGAAAAACTTACCCGGAGCTCTGGGACAACCACATAGAGCCGCTCATAAAGATGCTCAAATGCTATCAGGAAGATCCCCGGCAGAGGCTGGCAAACTACAACGACCAGAAGAAGTTCATCTCTTTCCCCAACGGCAGCAAGATCCTTTTCCGCTAT
This sequence comes from Oscillospiraceae bacterium, assembly GCA_017430455.1. Lineage (GTDB taxonomy): Bacteria > Bacillota > Clostridia > Oscillospirales > Oscillospiraceae > Limivicinus. Next base: position 4,682 of record JAFRMX010000018.1, on the reverse strand, counting down.
TGCGATACGGACAAGGACGCAGACCGTTTCCAGGGCATCGAGGTGGATGTTCTCTTTATCGATGAGGCGACCCAGCAGAGCGAAGCGAGGATCCAGAAGCTCAGCGCCTGCGTAAGAGGAGTCAACGGTTTCCCGAAGAGGGTCTGTTACACGATGAACCCGGGCGGAGAGGGACATAACTGGGCCAAACGCCTGTTTATAGAGCAGCGTTATCTCGATAACGAAGATCCAAACAACTATTCATTTATTCAGTCTTTGGTCACGGATAACGAGGCTTTAATGAAGGCGCAGCCCGATTACGTCAAACAGCTGGAAGCGCTGCCGCCCAAGCTGAGGGACGCCTGGCTCTACGGAAACTGGGACGTATACGAAGGTCAGTTTTTCGAGGATTTTCTTATAAAAAAGCATGTGATCGAGCCCTTCGACTTAAATACCGGAGAGAAGAAATACTGGAAGATAATCAGATCATACGACTTCGGCTATCACCACCCCTTTTCCTGCGGGTGGACCGCTCTCTCGAGGGACGGGACCATGTACAGGATACTCGAATATTACGGCTGCACGGGGCAGCCTAATGAAGGGGTCCGCATGTCGCCGGACCAGCAGTTTAAGGAGATCGCTGAGATAGAACGGTCACACCCCTGGCTCAAAGACAGAAAGATCGAAGGCGTTGCCGACCCGAGCATCTGGGACGGTTCCAGAGGCGAATCGATCGCAGATACCGCTGCCAAATACGGGCTCTTCTTTTTGAAAGGAGTAAACGACAGGATCCCCGGCTGGATGCAGTGCCATTACCGCCTTCAACTGGACGAGAATGACAGGGCGCGGTTCTATGTATTCGACAACTGCAAGGAATTCATCAGGACCATTCCTCTGCTGCAGTATTCGGCTTACCGACCCGAGGATCTCGACACTGAAGGCGAGGACCACATTGCCGACGAATGGAGATACGCCTGTATGGCTTATCCGATACTGCCGGTAAGGCCTGTCGTTATACGAAGGCCTATGTTCAACGACCCGCTGAGCAGATGAGGTAAATATGACGAGGGAACAACTTAATAAACTCAACAGCACGCTTGGCAGGTACAAAAGCGCGAAACAGAAGCTTGAAAAGCGCGTGATACAGGCCGAGAACTGGTGGAAGCTGCGCAACTCCTTTGAGGAGAAGCGCAGCTTATTTACGCCCGCCGACGCCGGATTTCATTCCACGACAGGCTGGCTGCACAATGTCATTGTAAACAAACACGCCGACGCCATAGACAGCTTTCCGGCTCCGGTAATACTTCCGAGAGAGCCGGGAGACAAGAAAGAGGCTGAGATCCTCTCTGAGATCATACCCTGCGTCCTGGAACAGAACAGATTCGAAGAAGTGTATTCAAACGTATGCTGGCAGAAGCTCAAGACCGGGACCGGAGTTTACAAGGTCATCTGGGACCAGAGCAAGCTCAACGGACTTGGGGACATAAGCATCTCCAGAGTCGATCTTTTGAACCTTTTCTGGGAGCCGGGCATTACAGATATACAGAGATCCAAATATGTTTTCCATACACAGCTTGAGGACAGAGAAAAGCTTGAAAAAATGTATCCCGCCCTTAAGGGCAAGCTCAAGGGAAACGGCTTAAAGCCGAGCAGATTCCTCTATGACGACTACGTACCGACAGACGGAAAGGTATGCGTCGTCGAATGCTACCGGAAGGAGAAGATAAACGGCCGGCAGATACTTTCATACGTCAAGTACTGCGGCGACCAGGTACTTTATGAAACAAACGGCGAGAGCCTTTACGATCACGGCCTCTATCCTTTTGTCTTCGACGTCCTCTTCCCCGTTGAGGGCTCCCCCTGCGGATACGGATACATAGACCTCTGTTCCAACAGCCAGACCTCGATAGACCTTCTGTCCACCGCATTTGTCAGAAACGCAATGGTAGGCTCCATGCCCAGATACTTCTCCAGGATCGACGGCGCCGTCAATGAAGACGAGTTTCTGGACGTGACAAAGCCCATAATCCATGTAAACGGCAACCTCGGCGAGGACAGCCTCAAGAGCGTAAGCTTTTCCGGCCTTCCGACCAATGCACTGCAGGTGCTTGACAGAATGATAGATGAGCTCAGGCAGACCTCGGGAAATACCGAGACGGCCACCGGCAAGGTCTCTTCAGGCGTGACAGCTGCAAGCGCCATCGTCGCTCTTCAGGAGGCTTCCGGAAAGGGCTCGCGGGATTCCATACGCGGAACCTACAGGGCATTTCAGGATATAGTCTCAATGTGCATAGAGCTGCAGAGGCAGTTTTACGATCTCCCGAGGAAATACAGGATACTCGGTTCCTCCAGAGCAGGGATGCAGTTTACAGTCTTTTCAAACGAAGGACTTAAACCCCAGCCGGTCTGTAACGAATACGGCGTGGATCTGGGGCTCAGGCTCCCGGTCTTCGACATCAAGGTCGAGGCGCAGAAAAAAGACGCCTACTCAAGGCTCAGCCAGAATGAACTCGCGATCCAGTTCTACAGGCTGGGTTTTTTTGTGCCCGAAAACGCGGCGCCGGCTCTCATGTGTATGGAGATGATGGACTTTGAGAACAAAGACAGGATCATGGCGGCTGTCGCCGACAACGCGGAAGCGGCGGGCAGTGTACAGAGTACAGTGAACAGTGAACAGTGAACAGTGAAGGACGGACGGATTGCCGCGAAAAATCTGTCATTCCGAGGCGAAGCCGTGGGAATCCGTACTCCCCCGACAGATTTTTCTCGCAATGACACATTCAAATTACGAAAGGAAAACGATTCATGCTTGAAAACGAAAATAACATACAAAACGACAACGATCTCGCCTGCGGGCTCGGTCAGTCGCGGGTCTTGGCATCCACCGGAAGCCAATTCAATACCGCGACGGGGACTGCGTCCCCCATTGAAGAAGCTTCTGCCGGTATCGCAGATGCTCCCGAAGAAGCGGAAGTTCCACAGGAAAGGGTAGATGGCAGAGTACAGAGTACAGTGAACAGTGAACAGAGTACAGTGAACAGTGTACAGAGTACAGTGAACAGCGAACAGAGTGCTGTACAGGAAAAAGAGGACGGGAGGATCAGGGATGTTCTGGACCAGGCTGTCGCGCTGGCGGAAAAGATCCCCGGATTCGATCTCGCTCTCGAGATGAAGGACCCTGTATTCGGGCATCTCGTCTATGCGGGAGTACCTGTCGAACAGGCCTTCATGGTCACCCACATGGATCTGCTCATGGATGTCATGGCAAAAAACATTGCAAGAGATACCGAGGCCAGGATCTCGGCTTCCATCGCGTCCGGGATGAACAGGCCTGTGGAGAATACGGAAAGCGCTCCTGTCGAACCTCAGCACGATATCCGGGACAAGGCGTACAGGGACGAGATAAAGAAACGAGTCTTTGAGGCTTCTGTCCGCGGGGAAAAAGTATACCCGGAATGATTTTTGAAAGGATCTTAAATGCTTAGAAGAATAAATATCAAAGAATTTTTGGATAATATCGACCTGCAGCTTTTTGCTGAGGCAGGAAACCTTGTCAACACCACACAGAACTACGTAAACGCCTACAACGGAAGCGCGACTTCCTTCTCCGGAAGCAATACCCTCGCTCCCGAGCTCAAGGCATTCTACGACACCGAGCTGCTTGAAAACACCAGAGCAGAACTTGTATATGCCCAGTTCGGCAAGAAGCAGGTGCTGCCCGCCCACCACAAGGGCGAGGTCGAATGGAGAAGGTTCAACACCTTCGCCAACGCCGAGCAGCTCACGGAGGGCGTAATACCCACCGGCCAGAAATTCGGGCTCACAAAAGTCACAGGGACCGTCAACCAGTTCGGGACCTACACGACAGTTTCCGACAAGCTCGAGCTTCGGGCCTATGACGACATCATACTTGCTGCCACAGAGGAGATGGGCGCGAGCGCCGCGCAGACCGAGGAGCTGCTTATCCGCGACGGACTTCTGACCGGAACCAATGTTCTCTACTGCGACAACATAGACACTTCGACCGGCGCGATAATCACGACTCCGACTGCATGCAGCGGCATGTATGCCTCCAGAAACGACTCGACGCACGGCTTTTCGATGTTGACGCCTTCCATGATAAACAAGGCCGTTTCGATCATGAAGAAAAACAAGGTGCCTGCATTCAACGGGAAATATTACGCGGTCGTACATCCGAGCGTCGCCTTCGACCTGAGAGAGTGCAAGGGCTGGATAGAAGCGCACAAGTACGCGGCTCCCGAACAGCTGTTCAACGGAGAGATCGGCGAACTGCACGGCGTGAGATTCATCGAGACGGTCAATGCGCCCGTGCTCGGAAGCAGCCTGTACCAGAATGCTGACGGAAATGTCACTTACGCGACCTTCCTCTTCGGAAAAGACGCTTTCGGAATAGTCGATCCGGAGGGCGGAGCGCTCGAGATGATCGTTCACGACAAGGACGAGATAGGCGGACCTCTGAACCAGTTCAGCACCATCGGATATAAATTCGAGACGAACGGAGCTACGATCCTCTACCCCGAGAGGCTGCTCAGGATAATGAGCTGCAGCAGCTTCAGCGCGACCGACACAGCAAACTGAACAGTGCACAGGGCACAGGGCACAGTTAAGTGCAAAGTGCACAGGGCACAGTGCAGAGTGAAGGAAAGAATAACTGTGAACTGTGCACTGTGAATTGTGCACTG
>JAFRMX010000017.1 GCA_017430455.1 Oscillospiraceae bacterium | reverse complement strand
TTTAATGTCTCTTTCTTGCTCTCCAGTGAAGCGCGCGATGCTCTGGCACCGGCTATATCCGCCCTGACCTTTTCAAGCTCGGACATTGCTTTGTTCAGAGAAGCTCTGAGCTGTTCTTCTTTTCTCTTATACTCAAGGCTTTGAGCTTTAAGTTTTTCAAGCTCGTTTGCTCTGGATAAGAAGCCGGTTTTCGATACGCTTCCGCCTGTCAGCGATCCGCTTACATTGACCTGCTGCCCGTCGAGTGAAACGGTTCTCAGCTTATTGCCTGTCTTTTTAGCGATGCGGATGGCGTCACTGAGTGTCTCTGCAACCAGTACTCTGCCAAGAAGATACCTGAATATGCCGTCGAATTTCTTATCAAACGAGACCAGATCATATGCAAGTCCCACATATCCCGGATCCTCCTCGGGGAGATCCCCGGCCAGGCTTCCTGAGAGCGTATCCGCAGGAAGAAACGTATCCCGGCCGTTGTCGGTCCTTTTCAGATATTCTATACAGGCAGCTCCGCTCTTCTGCGTATCTGTCACTATATGCTGGCTTGCACCCCCGAGAGCCGTTTCTATTGCTACGGCATATTCGGCATCTGTTTTAAGGAGATTGGCGGCAGGCCCGTATATGCCCTTCAGATTCCCTCTTCCGGCCTCTCTCATAACTGCCTTTACAGCCTTGGAGTAGCCCTCATAGTCTCTCTCCATGGATGCGAGCATATTGATCCGCGCTTCCATGCTCCTGCTCTCGACCTCGGCCTCTGTATGCTGCGAAGACAGTCTCTGTACATCAGCCTCTCTGCTTCCCAGCTTCATCTCAAGCCCGTCTGCTATATTGCCGCTCTCAACGATCTTCTCCTCCAATATGGAGATGGATTCCTTTATCTCGTCTATACGGTTCTGGCCTGACAGGATGCCTGCTTTTATCTCTTCGGTGCGGCTTATTCCTTCCTCGATATCCCTGAGCATCTGCTCTTTGTTTTTCCGGAGACTTTCGATATTTGCCTGAGTCACAGCTCTCTGGGCCTCAAGTGCGGATACTTCGGCCTCCTTTTCAGAGAGCTTCTCCCTGAGTTTCTCGGTATATATGTCCCTTTCGTGCATTCTCTCGGAAAGATTGTCGGAAGACCTGTAGATCATCTCAAGCTCTCCTCTGGCTTTTTCAAGCGCTGAGGACAGGGACTGAAACTCATCGTTTATGCTCTTGGCATTGTCTCTTATGCGCTCAAGCGAGTCCATCCACAGCGAGACCTCTTTAATGCGCAGATCGTCTCTTAAAAGGAGATAACGCCTTGCGGTCTCAGCCTGGGATTTGAGCGGGCCGACCTGGAGCTCGAGCTCTTCTATTCTGTCATTTATGCGGAGCAGGCTCTCCTGCGTTCTTTCAAGTTTTCTCTCCGCTTCTTCTTTCCTGTATCTGTATCTTGAAATGCCGGCAGCTTCGTCGAAAACGTCTCTCCTGTCGATGCTCTTGGAGGAGACGATCTCGGCGATCCTTCCCTGGCCTATGATCGAGTACCCGTCCCTGCCGAGGCCGGTATCCATGAGAAGGCTGTTGATGTCCTTCAGACGGACATTTTCTTTGTTTATATAATACTCACTCTCTCCGCTTCTGTAATATCTCCGGGAAAGCGTGACTTCATCAAGCTCCGAATCAAATATACCGGCAGAATTGTCGAATACCAGTGAGACCTGGGCAAATCCCAGGGGATTTCTCGACTCTGTTCCGCCGAAGATGACATCCTCCATCTTGTTTCCGCGAAGGGATTTGCTGCTCTGCTCTCCCATGACCCACAAAATTGCGTCGGAGATATTGGACTTGCCGGAGCCGTTCGGCCCGACGATAGCCGTTATGTCTTTTTCAAAGCTGAGGACCGTCTTTTCGGGAAAAGACTTAAAGCCTTGTATTTCCAGTGCTTTCAGGTACAAATATATATCCTCTGTTTCTCAAGTCTTAAAAACGATTAATTATATTATAAAAGAATTTGATTTTCAACGCATAAGGACATTTTTGTGCTATAATTCCCGCATATAAACGATACGGAGGAAATATGAATGGAGATGAACTATTGCGTAAAATGCGGGGCTCCGCTTAGACTCAGATATCATGAGCACGAGGCGAAGGATATCCCCTGGTGTGCAAGCTGCGGTGAGTTCAGATATCCTTTCTTCAACTGCGCTGTCAGCATGATAGTGATGAATGAGGAAAAAGACAAAGTCTATTTGATAAAACAGTACGGAAAGGACAGCTATGTCCTTGTTGCAGGGTATGTAAATCTCGGGGAGGACGCCGAAGACGCCGCAGTTCGGGAAGTGAAGGAGGAGATGGGCCTTACAGTCAGTACGCTTCATTTCAACCGGAGCCGATACTATCCGAGGACAAATACGCTCATGCTGAATTATACCGTGACAGTAAAAGAACATGAGCCCTCTCCGAATTGGGAGATAGACTCATGGAAATGTTTTTCGATACCTGAGGCAAGGGCCAGCATCCGGCCCGGCAGCCTCGCTCAAAGCTTTCTTAACGGCTATTTTGACGGTGAGTATTCATTCACCTGATTCAACGCGTTTCCATAGCATCTTTACATGCGGAATTCCGTCTTCAAGGAATTCATCGGATATCCTGACAAAACCCAGATTCTCATAAAACGGCTGAGCATAGACCTGCGCCTCAATGTATACCGTATCTGCGCCGAACATCTCCATCGCCATGCGTATCCCTTCACGGACCAGCTCAGTTCCGATCCCGCGGCGCCGCTTAACGGATATGACTCTGCCTATTGTGACATATTCCCTTGTATCGCTTTTGTCGATAATGCGCAAGTAAGCCTTTATGCCGTCTGCATCCCTGAAATACATATGCAGCGCGTTCTGATCGAGGTCATCAGTCTCCATGTACGGGCACTTCTGTTCCACAACAAAAACTGAAACGCGCAGTCTGAGTATCTCATACAGTTCTTCGGTACTCAGTTCCGAAAATCTTTTTACCTGCAGTTCCATAGCATTTTCTCCCCTTTTTGAAGGCATTATATCATACGGAAACAGTGCTGTCATTCATTTCCAATCAGCAGAATACAGGATATATTAAAGGCGTAAAGCCGGTCATAAGACCTGAATTTACGCCTTATTAATATGCTTTTTCCGAAAAGCCCTCAACTCTTAAATGCCGGTATCCGGTTTCATTGGTCTTCAGATATTGATATTGTTATTCAAGTCCGACCTCGCCGACCGGGATGTTTTCGTCAGGTACTACTTTAAGTTCCACTCCGAAGTCTTGCTTTGCCTTTTCAATATTGCGTCTTTTTTGGCCAACAGCCTGTGAAATGCTCCTGGGGTTTACTTTGACTGTCAAGCTTTCGGCCTCAGTGTTCTCATTAATCAGTTTCGAGATCTTTTCATAGATCAGGCGGGATCTCACCATCTCACCGAGAGCCGGGTGGTAGGCTCCTCCGACTGCATCTCCTCCGCTGAGGTCATCCGTGGGGTTGAGCCCGAGTCTTATAACCGGAATGCCAGCTTTCTCAAAAACGGGCAATATGGCGGCACAGTATTCTACGGCTTCTTCTATGCTGTGCTCTTTGTATTCCCCTCTCTTCCACATGTAGTAAAGGGGAGTATCTTTTACTATGACTGTGGGATAGATACGGACTCCGTCGGGATGAAGCGATGCTATCTTCTTCGCCGTGTAAACAGTCTTCTCAAGCGTATCTCCCGGAAGGCCGGTCATCATCTGAAGGATCAGTCTGAAACAATTCTCTTTCAACATTGAGGAGGCAATCTCTACATCTGCAGCTGTATGACCCCTTTCAGCCAAAACCAGCACCTCATCATCCATGGACTGGGCTCCGAGCTCGACTGTCTTCACACCGTATCTTTTCAGTCTATCCAAAACCTCCGTGTTTACGGCATCGGGTCTGGTAGACAGCCGTATCTCATCGATATATCCGTTTTTCAGATACTCAAAAGCCGCAGAAAGGAGTTCTTCCTGAGAGGCTCCGGGAATCGCCGTAAAGCTGCCCCCGTAAAAAGCAAGCTGCCTCCTGCCGTTTTTAGGAGAAGCAGCTTCAGCTTTTTCCACAGCCTCTCTGACCGTACCTGCATCTGCAGGCTTCAAAGCTCCTGAAATGCGGTTCTGGTTGCAGAAAACACATTTCCTGGGGCAGCCGAGGTGCGGCACAAAGACCGGAATTATGCTCTCACGGGCGCTCATCGTTCAGTTTCTCCAACGCGTTGCGGGCTGCAGCCTGCTCAGCGCTCTTTTTGGTACTTCCGCTGCCGGTCCCGACAACTTCCCCGTTTAAGAGAGCGGCAAACGTGAATGTCTTGCTGTGATCCGGACCCTTTTCTTCAATCAGCTCGTAGCTGAGGATATTCGAAGGATCGTGCTGGATCAGTTCCTGAAGGGCGGATTTGTAATCATCCGACACTTCTGCCGAGGCCATGTGGACATCGTTCAGGACAAATCTCATGACAAAGTCCTTCGCTGCATCCATACCGGAATCGAGATATATTGCTGCCGTTACTGACTCAACGATGTCCGAAAGCACAGACGGTCTTTCCCGTCCGCCCATATGCTCCTCGCCTTTTCCGATGCGGATATATTTCCCGAGATCTATTGCCTTTGCAACTTCATACAGAGCTTTTTCCGAGACCAGTTCCGATCTCATGCGCGTCATGATGCCTTCGGTTATGTTTTCCTTTGAATACAGATATTCGGCAGTCAGAAAGCCCAACACGGAGTCTCCGAGAAATTCCAGCCTCTGATAATCCTCAGTGGCATATTTTCTGTTCTCGTTTACAAATGAGCTGTGAGTAAGCGCTGTCTCGAGAAGACTTTTATTGTTAAATCTATATGAGATTACATCTTCAAAGCTCTTCATTTGCGCTTATCTTCATATTGTCTATATCCGCTTTGATATCGTCTATAATGCCTGATTCCGCAAAAGCTATCGCCTGTCTGATGGCAGAAAAAATACTGGAGGAATTTGAGGACCCGTGGGCCTTGATTACAGGCTTTGATATTCCGATCATCGCTGTCCCGCCGATCTCATTAACGTCGAGAGTTTTTTTCATAACTCCGAGATCGTTCTTCAAAACTGCGGCAGCAAGCTTGTTTTTAGTGCTCTTATAGAAAACGCCCTTCAGCGACTTCATCATGTATTTGATGACACCTTCTGCAGATTTCAGCAGTACATTCCCGGTGAAACCGTCTGTGACGACGACATCGCACGAGCCGTCAAAAACACCGGTTCCTTCAACATTTCCTGCAAAGTTTATACGGCCGGCGTCACCCGCTTTTTTCAAAAGCGCGAATGTCTGTTTCTGCAGTTCTCCGCCCTTGGTATCCTCTGTTCCCACATTCAGAAGTCCGACTCTCGGAGATTCTATTCCCATTATCTTTTTTGCATAGTAAGAGCCCATATAAGCAAACTGAAGCAGGTATTCGGCAGTGCACTCCACATTTGCTCCGCAGTCTATAAGCATGACTCCGTGCTCGCCGCCCGGAAGTACAGGCGCCATAGCTGCTCTTCTGATGCCTCTTATTCGCTTAACAGTTAAAGTGGCACCGGTCAGAAGCGCTCCCGTACTCCCCGCAGAGACCGCCGCATCACCTTTCCCTTCGCTCAGAAGCTTCAGAGCAACAGCCATGGAACTGTCCTTTTTCCTTCGCGTAGCGGTGGTAGGATCGTCTTCCATAGTGATGATCTCTCTGGCGTCGACGATTCCGTACAGAGACGGATCTTCGTCCTTAAGACAGGAACGGATCTCTTCCTCTCTTCCGACAAAAAGTATATCGCAGCCGAGCTCTTTTCTCGCTCTTACTGCTCCTTCAACAACTGCCTGAGGGGCATTGTCCCCTCCCATTGCGTCAACTATTATCTTCAATTGAAATTCTCCTTTCCAGTGATCTCTTGCATAATTTTCAACGAACGGGCAGAAATCTCCGCGTTTTTGTTGCGTTTTCCTTTGACGCGCCTGCCCAGCGGCGATATTATCCCGAAATTGATATTCATCGGCTGGAATGTGCCGACCGAGTTTTCAGAGATATATAGGCTCAATGCTCCTACAGCTGTCTCTTTCGGGAAATTCACCGGTTCTCTCCCTTTCAGACGGGCCGCGGTTTCGATCCCGACAAGCATTCCTGAAGCAGCCGATTCTACATATCCCTCAACTCCGGTTATCTGCCCGGCAAAGGATACATCCGGTCTGCTTTTCAGCCTGTAATATCTGTCCAGAAGCCTCGGGCTGTTGAGAAAGGTATTTCTGTGCATTACTCCGTATCTCACAAACTCTGCATTTTTAAGAGCAGGTATCATAGAAAACACCCTTCTCTGTTCGCCCCAGGTCAGATGTGTCTGGAATCCGACGATATTATACAGTGTTCCTTCGGAATTGTCTTTCCGAAGCTGGACCACTGCGTAGTATTCTTCTCCTGTTGAGGGATTTGTGATGCCAACAGGCTTTAAAGGTCCGTATCGCAGGGTATCCGTACCCCTTCTAGCCATTACCTCTACAGGCATACAGCCTTCAAATACCCCGGCATCGTCAAACCCGTGCACCTCGGCCTGTTTCGCTGAAACAAGTTCATTTATGAATGCGAGGTACTCCTCTTTGTTCATTGGGCAGTTTATATAATCTGCATTTCCCTTTCCGTAACGGGATGCGAAAAAAGCATTGCCGAAATCTATGCTCTCAAAGGTGACTATCGGCGCAACGGCATCGTAGAAGTGGAGTCCTTCCTCAGGAAGAACCGAAAAGATCTCATCCGAGAGAGCTTTGCTGCATAAAGGCCCTGCCGCTATAACAGTCTCTCCTTCGGGAATGTGCGTCACTTCAGAATGTACTACGTTTATATAAGGGTGTGAATCTATCTTTTTTGTGATGTACTCCGAGAATCTCTCCCTGTCTACAGCCAGCGCTCCTCCGGCAGGAACTCTGTTTATATCGGCACTCTCCATGATCAGAGATGAGCACATGCGCATCTCCGCTTTCAGAAGACCCACGGCGTTTGTAAGTTCGTCGCTCCTTAAGGAATTAGAACATACAAGCTCCGAGTAATTCGGCGAGCGATGTGCAGGGCTCATTTTTTCAGGCTTCATCTCAAAGAGATCGACGCAGATCCCTCTCTCAGCCAACTGCCATGCGCATTCGCAACCCGCCAGACCCGCTCCGATGACACTGACTTTTTCCATTACTGTTCTTTCTTTGTTTTTCTGCTCTTTGAAGTGCTTTTTTTGGTGCCGGACGTCTTTTTCGCAGTGCTCTTCCTGTCGCCGGAGGCTTTCTTGTGATAGCTCCTTTTTTCCTCAGGTACAAACTTTTCACACTGTTCGTTTATGCAGAAGCTCTTTAAAGGACCTCTGCCGTTTGGCTTGAAAAGAGTTTTCCCGCAGGAAGGGCAGAACTCCGCAGTAGGTACGGACCATGTCATGAAGCCGCAATCCTTGCCTCTCTCGCAGGCGTAATATACATGCCCGTTTTTGGATGTCTTCTTGAGTATCTTGCTGCCGCATTTAGGGCATTTGCCGGGCATTTCTACAGTTATCGGCTTTGTAAAAGTGCAGTCCGGAAAACCGGGGCAAGCGAGAAATCTGCCGAATCTGCCCATGCGGTATACCATCTGTCTTCCGCAAACTTCACAGAACTCATCACTCAGTTCATCGGGAACCTTTATTCTCTTTCCTTCAAGGTTGTCCTCGGCGGCCTTCATTTCGTCATTAAAGCCCGAATAGAATCTGGAGATAACATCTCTCCAGTTTTCATTGCCGTTTTCTATCTCATCCAGATTCTTTTCCATCTGGCTTGTAAATTTGAGATCGACTATATCCGAGAAATTGTCCTTCATCATCGAAGTTACAGTCTCTCCGAGCGGAGTCGGCTTCAGATACTTCCCCTCCTTTATGACATACCCGTGCGATGTGATCGTCGAAAGCGTAGGAGCATAAGTTGAAGGTCTGCCTATCCCCTGTTCTTCCATCGAGCGGATAAGTGTTGCCTCTGTATAGCGGCTGGGAGGCTGGGTAAACTGCTGATCAGGTATCATTTTCTCCGGCCATACTCTCTCCCCTTCCTTAAGTTCGGGAATCGAGGAGCTTATCTCTGAGGATTCTTCATCTTTTGCTTCTTCATAAAGCTTTGTATATCCGGGAAACTTTATATTGCTGCAGCTTGCCTTAAAGAGATATCCCCCGGATAAAATATCGACAGACATGTTGTCATATACGGCATTTGCCATCTGTGAAGCTATAAAACGTTTCCAGATCAGAGAATAGAGCCTGTACTGCTCCCCCGTGAGATCTGAACGGACAACATCCGGAGAAAGCGTCACGTCTGTCGGGCGTATAGCCTCGTGCGCGTCCTGGGCTCCCGCTTTCGCATGAAATCTTCTGGGAGAACCGTTATAGAAGCTCTCTCCGTATTTTTCTTTTATATAGCTTCCTGCTGCTGCCAGGGCCTCTTCGGAAACACGGAGCGAATCGGTCCTCATATATGTGATCAGACCGACACTTCCTCTGCCGCTTATATTTACTCCTTCATAGAGCATTTGGGCGATAGCCATGGTGCGTCTCGGAGTCATATTGAGTCTTCTCGAAGCCTCCTGCTGAAGGCTCGAGGTTATAAAGGGCGGCGAGGGGCTGCGCTTTTTATCGCTCCGTTTGACTGAGCCGATCAAAAAAGGCTCTTCTGAGACCTTTGATATGACCTTATCGACGTCTTCTTTGCTTTTCAGTTCGAGTTTTTTCCTGTCGGAACCGTAAAAGCGAGCCTTGAAGGCCTGCTCTTCTTCAGTCTTCAGGACCACATCCAGAAGCCAGTATTCCTCGCTTTTAAAATTCCTTATCTCGTTTTCCCTGTCTACGACTATCCTGGTTGCCACCGACTGGACTCTCCCTGCAGAGAGACCTCTCTTTATCTTTCTCCAGAGAAGCGGGGAGAGCTGGTAACCGACGATCCGGTCGAGTACCCTTCTTGCCTGTTGGGCATCGACCAGATCCATATCTATTTCTCTCGGGGACTGAACGCCTTTGATAACTGCATTTTTGGTAATCTCATTGAATGTGACGCGGTTTGCTTTCTCTTCACTGAGCTCCAGGATCTCCTTGAGATGCCATGAGATCGCCTCTCCTTCACGGTCCGGGTCAGTCGCGAGATAGATATTATTTGCGTTTTTGGCGTCTTTTTTAAGTTCATTTATCAGCGCGCTTTTATCACGCACATTTATGTACTCTGGCTCAAACCCGTTCTCCAGGTCGACTCCGAGTCTGCTCTTTGGCAAGTCCCGAAGGTGCCCCATTGAAGCAACGACCTTATAGTCCTTACCCAGATACTTCTCTATTGTTTTTGCTTTTGCGGGTGATTCAACTATTACCAGATTCTTTTTTTCAGGCATTGCAGTTCCTCTTCTACGTGATATTTATTATTTCATTAATTAAAATTCAGAGTAAATCTCTTTCCGCTCTCCTGAATAACAAAACCTTTTATCTGAAGGATCGTCAGGTCAGAGAGAACGGCTGCCGCGGGAAGTCCGCTTCGCTCGATAATGTCGTCAACCCCGGTGCCCGGGCTCTCTATGGCGGAGATTATTGCGAGCTGGTTTACGCTGAGGCTCTCCAAATTATCCAACAAATCAATATATCCGCGCTCTTCTTTTTTGTCAACCGATTTGTCTCTGTGTTTAAGCTCAGGGCTGAGGTCCGGAGCTTTATCCTTATCAGCGGGCAATACTTTCAGCCTGCCTTTATAGCGGGTACCGTATTCCTCCATAATATCGTTTCCGCAGGTCACAGCCTTTGCCCCGTTCTTTATCAGCTCATTAGTACCTTTGCTTTTGGGAGAGTCGGCATTTCCCGGGACGGCAAAAATGTCCCTGCCCTGTTCGATCGCCTCAGCAACATATAAAAGCGTACCGCTTCCCAAGGGCGCTTCTATTGCGACGACTCCTGCAGAGAGTCCCGATCCTATCCGGTTTCTTGCCCTGAAAAAGCTCTTTTGAGTCTTGGTGCCCGGCGCATATTCCGACACCAGTGCACCTTTTTTGCATATCTTTTCCGAATAATCTCTCGGAGCTTTAGCAATTTCAGTTCCCAAGACCGCGATCACAGTTCCTCCTGCAGAAAGAGCAGAGCGTGCACCTGCAGATTCTATCCCGGAGCTGAGCCCGGATACGATCAAGGCCCCCTCCTCTGCCAGCTGAGATCCGATCCTTTCTGCCATCTTTAGTCCGTATTCGCTCGGATTCCTTGTTCCGACTATGGCTATCGCGGGAATATCCTGAGTATCCGGAAGTTTCCCTTTCACATATAAAGCAAGAGGCGGATCCGCCGTATCGGCGAGCATCCGCGGATAGTCTTCCTCCCCAAACCCTAGGACCTTTATTCCCTGCCTTGCACAGTCGTTTATTATTCTCTCCGCTTCCGAGATATCCTTGTCTGCAATTATACTTATATCCTTATCCGAAAACGCTTTTACGCCTCTCAGTTCTTCGGCTGTTTTCGGGAAAAGCTGTTCAGGGCTTAAAGAACGCTCTTTTATCGCTCTTCTGGCTGCATAGCTCAGACCTTTAAGTTCCGAAAGCCAGACAGAATATATCTCATCCATTTTTCCTCATCTCCCACATGAAGACAGATGCTGCAACAGATGCATTCAGAGATTCGTTTCCCGGCTGCATCGGAATGATTATCTTTCTCCTGCAAAGATCTGACAGTTCCCTGCTGAGCCCGCTTCCCTCATTGCCGATGCACACGGCAGCCCTTCCCAGCTCAGTGTCTCCCAGGATCTCAGCTTCATCCGACAATATGGCAGCGCAAAGAGTGAGGGCGTTTGCCTCCGCGAAGGCTGCTGTCTCTCCGAGATCGAGCTTCAAAACTCTCTGCCTGAATATCGCACCCATTGTCGCTTTGACAGTCTTCGGATTATAGAGATCCGCACAGGCGCCTGTCAGGATAACTGCCCCGATACCGAAAGCAGCAGCGGTTCTTATCACTGTTCCGAGATTTCCCGGATCCTGGACAGACTCGAGTATAATCGCGTTCGGGATATCCCCTGCCGGTTCTTTATGTTTTATCTTTACTGTAAACAAAGGGCCTTTGCTGTTTTCGGAGAAAGAGGCATAGCTGTAGAGCTCCGGGAACGCGACGTATTGGGGGCTTATTCCCAAGATTTCGCCTGCCTCCCCGTCTTTCCAGAGTATTGAGCTTATCTTTGCTCCGGAAGATATTGCTTCATCGAGGAACTTTCTTCCTTCACATACAAATTCCCCGCAACTGCTTCTGTATACTGAGTCTGCGGCAAGTTTCCTGAGATG
This sequence comes from Oscillospiraceae bacterium, assembly GCA_017430455.1. Classification (GTDB taxonomy): domain Bacteria; phylum Bacillota; class Clostridia; order Oscillospirales; family Oscillospiraceae; genus Limivicinus. Next base: position 15,602 of record JAFRMX010000017.1, on the reverse strand, counting down.
TTTTATGTATTCATTTTTTCTTGAACTGATCTTTTCCATATTTTCAGTATATCATCTGTAATCGGCGCAAATCAACAACGTTGACAAAAAAAGGAGCACTGATATAATCGGATCAGCAATTGAAAGGACAGGACAGATGAAGATCCAATGGCTGGGACATGCCTGCTTTAAGATTACACAGGATTCTTTCAGTATAGTAACAGACCCTTACAACTACAAGTACACAGTGGGTTATCCGGAGCTGAAAGTCAGCGCCGATATGCTTCTTATATCACACGAGCATTACGGGCACAACTGCCGTGAGGCCGTGACTCTGAGCGGAAAGAGCGAAAGCGAGTGCCCCTTTGATATCTCCTCATTTGAAGTCTGGCACGACCACCACGGAGGGATCATGCGTGGAAAGAGCAAGGTTTATATTCTTGAAGCCGGGGGCATGAAAATAGTCCACATGGGCGATATCGGAACAAAGCTTACCGATCACGAACAGGGCCTTATCTTTGGCGCCGACGCTATGATGGTCACGGCAGGAAGCTGCACCGGGCTCCCTTCCCAGGAAGTCTGGAGACTGACCGAGTCTGTATTCCCGAAAGTCATAATCCCGATGCATTACAGGCACAGTACCTACACGAACCGCCGGCTTGAGCATCTCGATGCTCTTTTGAACTATTACGAGTCTCCGGAGCTGGTCCATTATTATGATACCGATACACTGGAACTCGAACCCGACACGGAGCCTCAGATAGCAGTTCTGAAATACATGGGCGGGAACAAGACAAAAACACCTTTTCCGAGGATCACATATTAAAAAAGCAGTGAGCTTTGCTCACTGCTTTGATCGTTTATACGCTGATATTATAAGATCGTATGTTTTTTGAACAGAGCAGTTTTCTTTGAGATAACGTCTTGCAGCTCTCCCCATCTCAGCTCTGTCAGCCTTTTTAAGCCTCTCAACCGCCTCGCCGAACGAGGCTGTATCCGACGATGAAGATGAAAATCCGAATCCTTCTTTTTCCGCGATCCTTCCTATATCTGTTACGTCGTCCGTGCAGGTAATCACAGGCAGTCCGGCCTGCAGATAAGAAAGAAGTCTCGACGGGAAATTGGGTATGGTAAATCTGCTGTCCAGGAATATCAGACCGGCGTCACAGGAACTGACTCTTTCCTCATATTCTTTCCTGGGGAGCTCTTTTATGTGCTCGATGTTTGAAGGACGGTACCTCTCAATAAAACTGTCGAGCACCCTTTCTTCCGTTCCGCTGCCTATTATCAGGTATCTCTCATCTTCATGATCCATACGGCTTTTAAGACACTCGACAAGAAACGGAATACTCTGTGGTCTGCCGAGATTGCCGCCGTATAAAAACGTTATCACGCCGTTATCTGCATGTTTTGTCTCCGGCTCTTCTTCGGTTATATCCGTTGAGTTGGGAGACACTTCGATTTTTCCCGCATCAAGTTCCGGATTTTTATCAATAAGATAGCTCCTGTTTGCTTCGGACATGCAGCCTATCTTGTCCGAAACTTCATACAGCGCCTTTTCTTTTGTTCTGAAAAATCTGTATATCAGCCCCTTGATACCGTTTTCAGACAGCATATTCAGATCAACTGCATTTTGCGGGAAGATATCTTTTAAGAGCAGATAACAGAAGGCATTGTCTCTGTTTTTCACATATCTGATCACATTGACGAAGGTTATGGGCGGCGTGGAGTAGAGAACGATATCAAATTTGATATCACGGAAGTATTTCCTTATGGCATCTCTGTATCTCTGCTCGATCGTAAGCGTTGAAATACCCTTTTCTATAAGACCGCTTTTTGTAAGATTGCCTGTTTTAACTCTCAGGAGCACTACTCCGTTTGATTCCCTGAGCTGTGTTTTCGCCCCGTATCTTCTCTCTCCCGGATAGCAGACATATACGCTGTGCCCTTCGCTGCGCAGTTTTCTGAGCACGTCCGTATATACGCCCCGCGCTTCCACACCGTATTCTTCAAATGTCTCAGCATTGCCGACTGTAAGAAACAGAATATTCATGCCCTGTAAGCGGGGAAATACCCCGAACTGATATCATCAGTTCTCATAGCGCAGAGTCTGTCGTATTCGTCCCTGTTCAATACAGTCCTGCCTATGTAAAACTGGTTGTAGTCTCCTCTGTAAAAACTGCGTTTAAAGCGCATCAGATTATCGTCGGAAGATCCGACTCCCCCTCCGAGATGAAGTGTCTTCAAACCTCTTTCACATCCCCAGAGCGCGGCTTCATAGAATATCAGGTTGGTCGGTGCATAACACTGATCCTCACGGAGAGAACCGCCGAGATGGAAATTCAGTCTGTCGTCTGCATACAGCATGATAGTAGAAGCGATGGTTTTCCCTTCGCGCGTTGCGTAAAACACTTCCGCGTTTCCGTTTAAGTCTTCCCTTACACTGTTGTAGAACTGTTCTCCAAAATAATAGTAGTTCTCGGCGTTGTCGTCGTCCATCGTGGAATTGTAGATAGAGCGGAACGTTTGATACAGTTCGCTTGCCGAGCCGTGGTGTACGGTAACACCCGAATTGATCGCTTTCCTGATGCGGTTCCGGCATTCGCTTTTCATATTCGTCCAGATAGCGTCCTTATCGGAAAGGTCTATCGCAACTGTCTTTCCGAGAGGAATGACCTCATAGAAGCCGTCTGAAAGTCTGTTATTGCCCAACAGCGGATGGAAACGGACAAAGTCCGAGATTATCCCGTTTTCACGGCAGTAATCCAGATATTCCCCGAAGAGTTTGTTTTTATCCTCATCGCTGACATCGTCTTTGTCAGCGATCCAGCCTCCGTATCCGTACGGAGTCGCCAGATCGAAATACTTTCCCTCAGGGAGCAGGCCTTTGAAATGTCTGTCCAAGGCCACATCGCGCTTCATGACGACATCCGCAGCCCTGAAAGTATCGCTTTCATAATAAAAAAGCAGCGGCTCGCCGTCGCCGTGGATCTTAAAAGCCTTAACGTATCCGCTTAAATAATACACATCATAATGAGGAAATGACCTGACCGTCTCATCCCAGGCACGGCTTTCGTCAAGTGTAAAGACTCTCATCTGCTGTCAGTTTCTCCCTCAGTTTTCTTTTTCATTTCGCGTTCTATATTCATCGGCATGATAACCATTCCGTCATGCTTTATCACGCTCGCAGTTTCGATATCCGAGTGTTTAAGAGTAACTTCTACGGTCTTCAGCAGAATTTTCAGATCATTTAAGAAACTCATAGTGTCGATATATTCCAGATCAAGCGCGAATTTTGTCTCCCAGGTCATATAGTTTCTGCCGTTTACCTGGGCAAGCCCGGTAAGGCCCGGGCGGACGCTGTGTCTCCTGTGCTCCTCAGGCGTATAATACGGTATATACTCCGGCAGCAGAGGCCTCGGCCCGACCACCGACATGTCTCCGATAAAAATATTGAAGAGCTCGGGCAATTCATCAAGGCTCGTATTCCTCAGGAAGTTTCCGTAAGCCGTGAGCCGCTGCTCATCAGGAAGAAGATTCCCCTGCTTGTCTCTTCTGTTGTTCATGGAACGGAACTTGATGATATTGAAGATCTTTTCATTCTTTCCCGGTCTCGGCTGAACAAAGAAGGGATTACCGCGCATAGAGATCGCGCCGGTCACAGTCAGCGCTAGATATACGGGAGACAGGACTGTGATCCCCACTCCCGATACCGCAATATCAAGTATCCTTTTTATATATTTCCGGTAAAGAGTATTATTGTTCATTATTCTTTGCTTCAGCAATATCTTTTCCTGTTACCGTTATGTTTGTTCCGGTTACGTCCCGGGCTTCATCGGACAGAAGATAAGTAAAGTAAGGTACTACATCGGAGGGTAGCAAAAGCCTTTTCAGCGGGCTTTCTTCGGCGTTTTTTTCCAGAATGAGGTGTGAGGTTCCTTTAAGAAATTTTGTATTCATCATCTCGGGAGAAACTCCGTTGAATGTAATGCCTTTTGAGGAATACTCGGAAGCAAGGCTCTTCATCAGCCCCAGAAGCGCGTATTTGCATGTCACGTACGGTGTCTGGAATTTGGGAGGCTCGCCTGTAACATAGGCTGTGAGCATGAATACAACTCTTCCGTATCTGTTTTTCGCCATATCGGGTACAAATGCCCTCAGAATCTCGACAGCTGACCTGAAAGAAGTATCTATTCCTGCAGAGAACTTGTCCCATGAGCAGTCTTTGAAATGGATGTTTTCCGCTCTCGGCGACGGGAAATGGACTATATGTGAGGGTATAAGCCCGGCCGACCTGATGTCCCCTATCATAGCCAGAACACTTTCGGGATCCGAGAAATCCGCCTTGAGAAGGTGTATCTTCTCATCTCCGAACTTCTCTCTCAGCGATATAAGAGCGCTGTTATCCGAATTGTAGTGGGCCAGGACACGGTCATAGTTGTTCGCGATATTTCTTATGAGCTCACACCCTATATCGGATGAAGCTCCGTTGACAAGCAGTACCCTTTTATCCATTTCTGACTCCGACCTTCATCTTGCCCTTCAGTACGCTCTCATCTCTCTGGTTTTTTATCTCAACCGCTACAGTTATCTGCCTGACCGACTCGTGGATCTCCGTCACTGTTCCGCGTACCAGAAGTTTGTCGCCCTCATATACGGGTCTCGGAAATCTGACATCAACAGACTGGATAATGCTCCTCTCCCCCGGCAGGAAAACCCCGGCAAGCGTAGAGAGAAAAGAGGCCGTAAGCATGCCGTAGGCTACTCTTCCTTTAAAGCCATTGTTCTTCGCATAATCTTCATCACAGTGAAGCGGATTTGTATCGCAGGTGACGGCTCTGAAAGCATTGAACATTTCAAAGCTGATCTCAGTTTCAAATTGTTCTGTCTGTCCTGTGTACAGATCTTCTATATTATATGTATTCATGCTGTGATCTTCGCCCTGCTCACAATAACTCTATCAGGGTGTTTTTATGCGTATACCCTTCAAGCGGCAGTTTCCACACGCTGTTGCCCTGCTCATCGAGAGATACTCTCTCAAAGCCGAGAGACGCGTAGAAATTCTCCACCATCTTATTCTTCCTGGTCGGGTAATAGTATCCGACGATCTCTGTAATCCCGGCCTCCAGGCATCTGTCTGCGAGCACATCCGCCATAGCAAGCTCCATATCCCTTTTAAGCACTCTGCAGCTCATAAGCCAGAGATCCATATGGCAGGTATTTCCTTCTTTCCGCCCTATCAGCAATGAGACGACCCCGTTGTCGCCGAACCTGTCCTCAAGCTTTCCGTACAGCGTAATATAATCGTCACTGTCCGCTATATCTTCTATCTCACTTAATGTATAACGTCTGGTCGTCAGATTGAACTGGTTCGTCTTGTTTGTAAGCTGGGCTATTCTCTGAATATATAACGGGTTGAACGGCTCTATCTCCGCTTTCATCTCAAGGGATCTGAGATATTCATCATAATTGCTGAAGCTCCTGACCGCTTTGTCGCGTTCAATGTTCTCGCGATACATCTCATTGCGCTTCATATCGTCATCGGAAAGGGAGACAGTTTCAAAGAAGCCGGATCTGTCGATATCCGTCATGAACGAAGAGACATCGCCAAGCTCAGGTACTCCGGCGCCCGGAATCTGCTCTCTCACGATATGTCTCTCCGCCGGATTGTCGTCTATGAACACGAGGCTGTCCTCACCAAGATTCAGTTCGGAAGCAATGGCTCTGAAATTCGAGTCCTTGTTTTCCCAGTTGGCCTTGATAACGATAAAATCCTCCGGTCTCAATATACTGTCCGGATGATTCAGCCCCTGGAGCGCGTTCTCTTCGTCATTCTTGGAATCTATATTGAGCAGCACCCCGATATCTTTGAAGCCTTTCAGATATCTCTGGAACTCGCTGTACATCTGGCCTTCGGATGTGTCGGGGCCGATCCTCAGGTTCTCTGCTCCGTCGTCTCCGACCACACCGCCCCAGATCGTATTGTCTAGGTCCAGAACCAGGCCTTTCTTGTTTTTGCCGAATATGGCTTTGATAATATTTGCAGCATTGAAAGCCAGGTACGGTATCGCGGGGACGGCAACGGCATATTTATAGAGATACCAGTATGACGGATCGGACCATTTCTTAAGTCCGTAATCCGCGCTGATATAGTTTACATCGCATATGTAAAACTGTTCGTGTTCAAGCGCGTACGCGTCAAAAACGGCGTTTATGCGGGAGACAAAATTCACGGCTCCGCGATAATCGGAGCGGTCGAGATTGCCCAGCCTGCGCACGAGCGGATATTCGAAATTGTTCTGGATGATCGGGCAATGATATCTGCTCTCGAGCGCTTCCCATACCGATCTGAATCTCTCGGTTTCTGCATTCAACAGTTCATCCGTTCTTTCCCGGGTGTCGGAAACCTTCGGAAATTCGCTTATATTCCTTACACAGGTGCAGATATATATTATATCCGGAGCGAAGCTCTCGAGTTCGGGATTATCAAAGACCGCATCCTGGTAGAAGCGGTCGTACTCCGATTCGTAAAAGACCGGTTCTATGCCGTTATTGAGCAGAAACAGTTCGATACACGAAACGATATCGGATGTGGTATAGCCTCCGAGAACGGCTATTTTTTTCTTTACAGTCGCTTTTCCGCTCTCGAGAAGCTGCCTTTTCAGTCTCTTCTTCCCTTTTATTATTTTTTCCGCATCGAACGGATAATCAAGTTCCTGCATATTTCCTCTCAATAATATCCGCGGCGTCACCGACACACTGCATATCGGAGACTTCTTTAAGCGCAAATCTTATGCCGAATGTATCCTCCATAGCGGCGATCAGATTTATGTTCATTAGCGAGTCCCAATCCTCTATATCTTTGGCGGAGCTTTGCTCGGTAATTACGAGACTGTCGTCGTCGAATACTTCACAGAATATCTCCCCTATTTTTTTCATTATCTCCTCATGAGGCATGGACTTTCTCCTCTCAATCCCAGTATTTTTCGATCTCTATGAACTGCCTGTACTCTGTTTCGAGCATCGAAGTGATGATCACATCGTGAAATTCCCCGTTTTTAAAAGCGGCCTGCCTCAGAACGCCTTCTTTTTTCATCCCGCATCTCGACTGCAGGTTCAGGGACGCCTTATTGTAGTCTATAGCGTTTGCGGTGACCCTGTGCATTTTAAGGTCCTCGAAACAATACCTCAGCATCACCATGAAAGCGTCTATTCCGACTCCCGGCGAGCTGATCCTTCCCTCGCTCAGTTTGATCGCGAGACCGCAGGATCTGTTGAGCTCATCAATGTCCGTGATTATTATCGTCCCGACCGCTCCGTCATCCTTATTCTCGATGATGAAACGGTTGTTCGCGCCGGACTGCAGGTATCTTTCAAACCAGGCCTCCTGCTCCTGCATCGAGACTTTTTTGCTCTCTCCTACCGTCATATTGTTAATAACGGGGTCATTTATCATATCAAGAAGCAGCGGCAGATCTTCCTTCCGTAAGCCTCTGATCTCAACTTTTCTGCCTTTCATAACAGATCTCTTTCATCGTATTTTGGGATATTTTATCATACAGGTGTGCCATTTTCAACACATTGAGAAGGCATAAAAAAAGAACTGCCGCTCAGGCAGTTCCTTAATTTTTACCCTATAAACTCGAGGACTTTTGCTTTGGGCATCAGGCCCACGGCCCTGTTTGCCACCTGTCCGTTTTTGAAGAGGAACACGCTGGGGATGCTGTTGATCCCGAACTGGTTCGCGAGCTCGGGCTCGTCATCGACATTGATCTTCGCGATCTTCAGCGAGCCTTCCTTCTCTCTGCCGACCTCTTCGAGGATCGGTGCGAGCATCTTGCAGGGGCCGCACCAGCTGGCCCAGAAATCTACGAGAACGGGAATATCGGATTCAAGAACTTCCGCCTTGAAATTGTCTTTTGTGACTGTTACTTCTGCCATTTATTTATCTCCTTTTACTTATTATCAAACTCCGGAGTTTCTCGCTTCACGGTGGCTATTATAAGAAAGCCGTATCCTTTTTTCAAGCTTCGGGCGTATTTTTAATAGTCCGTTCACAAAGCGGGATCATTTTTTCCGGATCATTCTGAGGAACAGAGGCTCATAGGGCTTCATTGCTCCCCGGGGACAGAATTCCCCGCAGCAGAAGCAGCTTATACACTTTTTCCTGTCTATCTTCGGCCTTCCTTTTACTATCTCTATCGCCTTTTCCGGGCATACCGAGGCGCACTTTCCGCAACCTATACAATTATCATCAGGTTTCGGGCGGGTTGTGACAAAAGGTCTCGCGAAATCATAAAAGACCTTGTTGTGAATGAAATAGAATCTTATGTCCCCGAGCGGCTGGTGCCTGAAATCACTGACACGGTACTTTTCAATATCTCCGAAGATCTCAAGATCTTCAGCCTTTTCCGGGATAAGTCCCCTCGAATATGCTTCGTTCAGAGTCGGGATATCCGTTGTCCCGAGTCCTATTATATGACAGGCCGCCAGATCTAGGGCATGGGGATTGAAGGATGCCAGCAGCACCCCGAGCTGTCTCGGGTCTCCGAAAGACGGGCCGTTTCCTTCCATCGCAAGCACACCGTCGCATATCGAAAGCACCGGTTTATAATACTCACAGAGGTCGACAAGCATGGCCGCGAACTGAGCGTGGTTCGGGAAGCGGTAGTGGCACTCGGATTTGTGAAGCCCCGCGATGCCTCCGAACATGTTCTTGCAGGCTCCCGTATATCCCATGAGCCCGTGCGTCTTAAGCTTGCAGAAATCGATAATCGCGTCCGCGTCCAAAAGAAAACTCACGCCCCAGAAACTGTTCAATACCTTTGCCCCTTCAGGGTGTACCTCGCGCTCCGTGAAATCGTCGTTGAGCCTAGCGCCGGTATCGAGGATCTCCGTCATACGCGTGACCTTATAGGTGTTTTCCAGGGCAGCCTTCGAAAACAGTCCGCCGGGGCTGTCGCCCACCACGACATCCGCGCCTTTTGCTGTGAGTCTTCTGCACAGCTCTCTGACAAGGGTGGGATGTGTAGTCGCCGCTTTCTCCGGCTCTTTCGGGAGCACGAAATTCACTTTTATTGCTATCTTCATTCCGGGCTCTACCCAATCGAGCCCTCCGACAGGTCCAAGAAGCTCATCAAAGGCTCTTGAAACGGTCTCCGGCTCATAGCTTTCGCATGTCGCAAGGGCCACTCTGTTGTCGTTCATCCGGTCATTCACCTCCGGGAGAATATACGAATCAATCCAATGTTTAAGTTTACACCGCTGTTATCCGGTCTGTAAAGCAAAATCGATCGGAAAACAAAACTGCGCGCCTTCGGACAGACCGGGGCGCACAGTTTTGAAAACATGTTATGTTTATTTAATTTCCGTTTATTATGGAGATCATTTCCCCGCAGGCCTTATCTTCGCTGCCGGAATCCACTTCCCTGTCGCAGAAAAGCTTTGAGCTGTTTATCTGGCTTAAGGCTACCTCTGTTCTCACCGACACCTCGAAACTGCTTCTGGCTTTTTCGGCAAATCTTGCCTTAAGAATATCGCTGTCAAACGGATATACCAGAATACATACGGCTTCGGGCATATTCCGTTTGATCTGGGCTGCCCTCTCCGGTTCCGTTTGGATCAGAACATTATTGCCCTTTTCAAATTCCTCTAAAACCAGCTTCCGGGAAGTCCCGTAATCGTTTCCCATCATCTCGGTGCACTCGAGAAGATCTCCGTTCTCCTTCAGAGCGTTCCATTCCTCAAGATCATAGAATATGAGGCCTTCGCCGTTTACTTCCCCTTCTTTCATCTTTCGGGCTGTGAGCGGCGTCACCGTAACAACGTTTTCCGTATCAGCGAGGACCTTTTCGACTATTTCCGCCGTTCCTGCCCCGGACGGGCCCGTGATAACATAAAGTCTTTTCCCGGTCATAAGCAAACCTCCGAGTTATTTTGCTTATTGTAACATCCGATACAGCATTTTTAAAGATGATTTTTATTTTGTAATAATATTTATATAAATATCTTGACAATTTATATAATTGTATTATAATTTTTATCGAACAAAAATGAGGAGGAATCGAAATGAACACACAGAACTATACACAGAAAAGTCTTGAAGCTCTTCAGGCGGCCAAGTCTCTGGCTGAGGAGAACAATAATTCCTATATCACACCCGAACACCTTTTTTACTCGCTGCTCTCACAGGACGGCGGCCTTATCCCCTCGCTCTTCTCGAAGATGGGGGCGGACTGCAGAGCCATACTCTCGGAACTTGACAGCGAGATCAGGAAGCTGCCCAAGGTCGGAAACAGCTCGGAGGTCTATCTCTCAAGCGAATGCAGCAGGGCGGTAAACGCGGCGGAGAAGACCGCTTCGTCGCTCGGAGACGAGTATGTTTCCGTCGAACACCTCATGCTGGGCATATTCGCGTCTGCTACCCCGTCGATCAGAAAGATCCTCTCCGACCACGGGATCACAAAGAGCGCCTTTTCGGCGGAGCTGGCCAAAGTAAAATCGTCGCCGGTCACCGGAGACAATCCCGAGGATACCTACGACGCCCTGAACAAATACGGGACGGACCTCGTCGCGAGAGCCAGGGAGAACGAGCTTGACCCCGTAATAGGCAGAGACGCGGAGATAAGGAACGTGATTAGGATCCTTTCGAGAAAAACAAAGAACAATCCTGTTCTGATTGGCGAGCCCGGCGTCGGAAAAACGGCGATAGCGGAGGGCCTTGCCCAGAGAATAGTGAGCGGGGACGTCCCGGAGGGCCTCAAGGACAAGACCATATTCTCGCTGGATATGGGCGCTCTGATAGCCGGGGCAAAATACCGCGGTGAATTTGAGGAGAGACTTAAAGCCGTGCTCGGCGAGATAAAGAAATCCGAGGGCAGGATAATCCTCTTTATAGACGAGCTCCACACGATCGTCGGAGCCGGCAAGACCGAAGGCAGTATGGACGCAGGAAATCTTTTAAAGCCCATGCTTGCAAGAGGCGAGCTCCACTGTATCGGAGCGACGACTCTGGACGAGTACAGAAAATACATAGAAAAGGACGCCGCTCTCGAGAGACGTTTCCAGCCCGTCATGGTGGACGAGCCGACAGTCGCCGATACTATATCCATATTGAGAGGTCTCAAGGAGCGCTATGAGGTCTTCCACGGCGTCAGGATCCACGACTCAGCGCTCGTCGCCGCCGCAACTCTTTCCCACAGATACATAACTGACCGTTTCCTTCCTGACAAGGCCATAGATCTGGTCGACGAGGCCTGTGCCCAGCTCAGGACAGAGATAGATTCCATGCCCTCCGAGCTCGATGACGTGCGCAGAAAGATCATGCAGCTGGAGATCGAGGAGATGGCGCTCAAGAAAGAAGACGACAGACTTTCGCAGGAGAGGCTCGAAAAGCTCCGCGGCGAACTCGCGGAACTGCGCGACAGCTTCAATGAGATGAAGGTCCGCTGGGAAAATGAAAAGAACAGTGTCGAGACCGTAAAACAGCTCAAAGCGGATATAGAAAAGACCCGCGCGGAAATAGAAAACGCGCAGAGAAGTTACGAATACGAAAAAGCGGCTAGACTCAAGTACTCCGATCTCCCCTCTCTGGAGCAGAAGCTCAAAGAAGCCGAAGCGCTGAGCGGCGGAGAGGACTCGATGCTCAGAGATACCGTTACCGACGAGGAGATATCCGAAATCGTTGCCCGCTGGACAGGGATACCCGTCTCCAGACTCATGGAGGGCGAACGCGAGAAGATCCTGAGACTCGGTGATTATATCCATAAGAGAGTGGTCGGGCAGGATGAGGCAGTTGAGCTTGTCTGCAACGCCATACTGAGGTCCCGCGCAGGGATCTCGGACCCGAACAGACCGATAGGCTCATTCATGTTCCTGGGTCCGACCGGTGTCGGAAAGACAGAGCTTGCCAAATCCCTGGCGGAGTGCCTGTTTGACGATGAGCACAATATGGTCAGGATAGATATGACCGAATATATGGAGAAATTCTCCGTCTCGAGACTTATAGGCGCGCCTCCGGGATACGTCGGATACGAAGAGGGCGGCCAGCTTACAGAGGCAGTTCGGCGTAAACCCTACAGCGTGATCCTCTTCGACGAGATCGAAAAGGCCCACCCGGATGTCTTCAATATACTTCTTCAGATACTCGACGACGGCAGAGTCACGGACTCGCAGGGACGCACTGTAGATTTCAAGAACACCGTAATAATAATGACTTCAAATCTCGGCAGCTCGCACCTCCTCGAAGGGATCGGGGAAGACGGCATGATCTCCGAGGATGCAAGGCAGGCAGTCATGAGGGAACTCCACAGGTCCTTCAGACCGGAATTTTTAAACAGGCTCGACGAGATCATAATGTTCCGTCCTCTGACCAGGGAAAACCTCACGGGCATCACCGGAATAATGCTCGATTCGCTTAAAAAGAGGCTTGAAGAGAGACAGCTCGGCCTTGAGATAAGCGGCGAGGCCTTGGACTATATCATCGACTGCGGTTACGACCCTCTGTACGGCGCAAGGCCCTTGAGAAGGTTTATACAGAACAATGTCGAGACCCTGATCGCAAGGGAGATACTGTCCGGAGATCTGGGAACAGGCTCTGTATTGCACGTGGACCTGAAAGACGGCAGACTCTTATGCTCGGCTTCATAAATCTCTGTCGGCAAATTATTCGCCAACTCCTGCAGTTTCTTTCTCAAGACTTCCTTATACTGTTTAATATATAGTTGACGAAAATTAGCTTTCATGTTAATATTCTGACGGATCTGCGGAGCGCCCTGTTGGACGCTCCGTTATCCGCAGAAGAAAAAAGGAAAATAATAAATAGGAGAATGACATGATTAAAAAGACTCTTGCTATTCTGCTCCTGGCCTGCATGATGCTGGCCATGGCCGCCTGCGGACAGACGGTCGCCCCCGCTCCCGCGGAGCAGCCCGCTGAGGCTCCCGCCGAAGCCCCCGTCGAGGCTCCCGTCGAAGAGCCTGTCGAAGAGCCCGCTCCCGAACCCGTCACCTACCGCTTAGGTATGGGCGTCAGCCTTAACACCGACAGCTCCAAGACCGGCAATGCGCAGGTCGACGCCACTTTTGCCGCCGTCGTACTCGACGAGGCCGGCAAGATCCTCTGCGCCAAGCTCGACGTTGCCCAGAACAAGATGGATGTGACCGACGGACAGGTCGACACCGAGAAAGAGTTCAAGACCAAGCTCGAGCTCGGCGATGACTACAACATGGCCAAGTTCTCTGACGCTGTTGCCGAATGGTACGACCAGGCCGCCGCGTTTGAGGCCTACATCATCGGCAAGACCGCCGACGAGGTCGCCGGCATGGAGACCGTCGTGAACGACGAAGGCCACGAGGTCACCACCGACGAGACTCTGTACGCCTCCTGCTCCATCTCGATCGGCGACTTCAAGGAAGCCATCGTCAAGGCCTGCAATGACGATCAGGGCATTGATGTGATTCTTCCCGCGGGCGACACCTTCTCGCTCGGCATCGCCGCCATCTCCACCTCCGAAGAGTCCACCCCAGCCGGTGATGAAGACGGTGTTGTGAAGATGTACACCGACTATGCCGCCGTTATTGTCGATCCCGATGGCAAGATCCTTGCCGCGCTGACCGATGCCACCCAGCCCCAGATCAAGATCAATTCTGCCGGCGAGATCGTCGAGTCCACCTTCAAGGGCACCAAGCGCGAGCTGAAGGAAGACTACAACATGGTCAAGTTCTCTGACGCCACCCGCGAGTGGTACGAGCAGGCAGCCTCCTTCTGCGAGTTTGCCGCAGGCAAGACCGTTGACGAACTGCGTGCCACCGAACTGAAGCTCAACGACGAAGGCCATATGGTTTTTGTGGACGAGACCCTGTTCGCCAGCGTCTCAATCAGCGTCGACGGATTCATTGACGTCGTGACGAAGGCCGCCGAGAACGCCCCCGCACTCTGATAAGAAAAAACCACAGGAGATGGGTCCTCTGAACCTGTTCAAACGGATCTGCGCCGCTGTCGCGATGCTGTCCCTGCTTACGCTGAGCGCCTGCGCCGGGAACGCGGCAGATCCGGATTCTGCCGGACAGGCTGCGACGCAAAAGATCGAGCCGAAGGGCAAGGTCTATTACAGCTATTTTGACACCGTCTCCTATGTATACGACTATTCAGGAGATTCGGCAGAACGCTTTGACGAGCGTTCTGCCGAAGTTTCGCATATCCTGTCGGAATACCATCAGCTCTTCGACATCTACCACGAATACAGCGGCGTGAACAACCTCTGCACGCTCAACCGCGCGGCCGGAGGCGAGGCGCTGGAGCTTGACGGAAGGCTTATCGAATTCCTGCAGTATGCCAAGGATATGTACGCCCTCACCTGCGGTGAGATGAACGTGATGCTCGGTGCGGTGCTGCGCCCCTGGCACGACTGCCGCGAGGCCGCGTCAAGCGATCCCTCGTCCGCGTCTATCCCCGACGCGGCGGCGCTGCGAGAGGCTTACGCCCACACCGATATCGCCCTCCTGGAGATCGACGCGCAGAACAATACCGCGCGTATCGCCGACCCGGCTGCCTCGATCGACGTCGGCGCTCTCGGCAAAGGCTATGCGACGGAGCGTGCGGCCGAGTATCTCGAGCGCGATGGCGCATTCGGCTATGTGCTGAACGTCGGCGGCAACATCACCTGCATCGGCGACAGGCCGGACGGCAGCGGCTGGGTCACGGCGATCCGCGACCCCGACGCGAGCGCCTCGGACTTCGCCTGCCGGCTCCGCATCCGCGACACCGCCTGCGTGACCTCCGGCGTGTACGAGCGCTATTTCACCGTTAACGGGCAGCGCTACCACCATATTATCGACAAGGATACCCTGTATCCCGCAACATATTTCAGTTCCCTTACCGTCGTCACCCGGGACAGCGCGCTGGCCGACGCGCTTTCGACGGCCCTGTTCTGTATGCCCTGGGAGGACGGACAGAAGCTTGCCGAATCTATCGGCGGCGTCGAGCTGCTGTGGATCTTCCCCGACGGAGAGATGCGCAGCACGCCCGGTTTTGCCGCCATGATTGAAGAACCTACACCATCCTGAGGAGGTGGGAGATTTGACCCTGAAAAAAACGATCTCATCCTTGAAACTACCCCACTACAAGAGCACGGCCGGAATGGCGGCCGTGCGCATGGCCGTGCCCAAAGAGGTGCTGCTGCCGATGAACATGCACTCCGGTCAGGCGGCCGAGCCCGTCGTGTCCGTGGGCGATCATGTCACCGTCGGCCAGCTGATCGCGCGCGAGGAGGGCCGCAACAGCGCCCCCGTCCACGCCACCGTGTCCGGCACGGTCAAAGCCATCGAGCCCTATGCCGCGGGCGGCCGCAAGACCACGGCCATCCGCATCGAGAGCGACGGCAAGATGGAAAAATGCCCCGACCTCAAGATCCCGCAGCCCACGAATCTGGACGAGTTTCTCCAGTGCGTGCGCGAAAGCGGCGTTGTGGGCCTTGGCGGCGCGGCCTTCCCCGTATGGGCCAAGCTGGCCGCCGCGCAGAAGAGCCACATCCAGACCGTCCTGATCAACGGCGCGGAGTGCGAGCCCTTCATCACCAGCGACCACCGCGTCATGCTCGAGTGCGGCGATCTGATCGAGAAGGG
>JAFRMX010000016.1 GCA_017430455.1 Oscillospiraceae bacterium | reverse complement strand
ATCTGCTTGACGCTTTGAAAATCGACCTTCATCATCATCGGATAAATCATGACCCAGATCAGCACGGCGATCGGGAGCGAGATCCCGGCGATCTGCAGTTTGTTTAAGAAGGACGGGACTGCAGGGAAGAAACGACCAATCGCTACACCCGCCGCCATGCAGCCCAACACCCACCAGCTCAGATTCTTCTGGAAAGAACTGATGCCGCTTACATCTCTCTTCATAAATATCATTCCTTTCATCGAAACATTTAATTTTTTCTATATATAGGGTTCGGATCAAGCCGACGCTGCATACGTCGGCTCAATCGCAACAGTTCTTTTGTCGGCAGATGCAGTCCGGCTTATCCTCAAACATCTGGCCGAGAGTCTGCTGCATTGCGATTAAGGCTTCTTTATTGAGGGAGTAGTAGATATTTTTCCCTTCCCGTTTCTGTTTAACAATCCCGGCCTCACTCAAAACCTTCATATCGTGGGACAGCGTGGGCTGGGTAATGTGAAATTCCTCCAGTATCTTACAGGCACATAATTCCCCACAGGAAAGCATGTCCACAATCCGCAACCGTTTCGGGTCAGACATGGCTCGGAGCATCTTGGCAGTGTCTATATAAATCTGTTCCATACACTTCACCACACATTCAAAAAATTCTATCTGAAAGATAACACACATATAGATTTTTGTCAATATGTTTTTGGTGAAAAAACTGCCCCATCTACAAAGAGTGAGATGCAGTCTCGGCAAAGAGTTTACACCTCAATCTCCATCCCACCCGTACCACCCGTAAGCGTGAACACAATCCGGTCCTTGCCGTGAACCGTCATGCTGTCCACCAGCCCGGCCCACAGGCTCTCGTCGAACCCGGTGATGAGCTCCGGAAGGTCCTTCACGCTCTCGATGAACCGCTCGATCTTCCTGCGGCGGATCATGATCTAACCGATCTGCTTGATGACTTAACGCAGAAAAACCGGATGAGAATGCACACAGTCATGCATTCTCATCCGATTTTTTGTCCCAATCTTTCAACTAAAGGTCCAAATCAGGTTTTCTTTCAAAGCTGTCTTATGAACACCTGCCCGAGGGCGGCTGCTGTTTTGGGGCAAAGCACCTGTTTTATCCTTGTGCGGCTTCTGCTTCATCTGCCAAAGCATAGTACTCCGCGGCTTTATCAGGATCTGTTTCCACTCCCTGGCCTTGAGAGTACATATCTCCAAGATGTCTTAAAACAAGCGGATACAGTGATCTGCTGTAATTCTTTTCTTTATACAGTTCCGCTGCCTTGATGAAATAATCATATGCTTTTTCGTAATCAACTTCTCCTGTAAATCCGTATAAATTATATTCCCCGGCTTCTCTTGCGCCGTCCGGGTCTCCTGCATCAGCTGATTTTTCATACCACTCCAGAGAAGTTTTATAATCATTTTTCTGTTTATATATTTGTCCGAGCTGTCTCATCGCGGCTGCATCTCCCGAGTCTGCCGCTGTGGTGTAATACTCTGCAGCCTTATCATAGTCCTTGAGCGTATAATAATAGTTTCCGTATAAACCCGAAACGTCATCATTGCCGGATTCGGAATACCTGTCCAGCAGTTCCAGAGCCTTACCAAGATCTTTGTCTACTCCCCAGCCGTATATATAGTAGTTGACAAGATATCTCAAACCCAGGCTGTTGCCGGCATCCGCCGCTTTCCAGTACCATTCCGTTGCTTTTGTATAATCCTGCCCGACACCGCGGCCGGTGGAATGCAGTGTTCCGAGCATCAGCATGGAATCCGTATTGCCGGCATCGGCGCCTTTTGAGTAGTATTCAAAGGCCTTTTCATAGTCCCGGTTTTCGCCTTCTCCATAATAATATGAATCTCCAAGCCAGAGATATGCAGCGGCGTAACCCGCATCACCGGCTTTTTCATACCATTTCCTTGCCTCATCGGGCTCATCTTTAAGCTCTTCACCGTTATGGTATTTATCTGCAAGCTCACGCAGCGCCAGCGCGTCACCGGCTTCGGCATCGGCGAAGAGCTGTTCCACGGGGTCTAAAGTCACAACGGGTTCTTCCGTTGCTTCCGGTTGTTCCTGTTTTTCCGGCTCTTCAACTGATGCTCCGCAGGCGCAAAGGCTCAGGATCATTGTAAGAGCCAGTATCGATGAAAGCAGTTTTTTGTACATGTCTTTTTTTCGCTTTAAATAAACGGTTTTCCGCTTACCGGATAGTACGGGCAGTCGTCGCGGATGCACTGAAGATTTTGGTTGAAATATCCGCATTTGGGAGTACTGTCCGGCATACTCACACCGAATATGGCCCCGGTAAACTCGACGGCCGCGCTGATTGCCAGCCTCGAGGTCCTTTTGCAGCATCTGGGTCCCCCGTATGAAGAGATGTTCTCCAGAGCCTTGATCACCATCTTCTGAGGTATGGTCCAGGCATCTCCGCTCATGGGTGTCGATCCCGCGAGAATGCTCACATAGATCCCGGTCCCGGCGGCGGCTCCGCATACTCCCCAGTATCCGCAGGCCCCGCCCGGCACCTGTTTTGCCCTCTTTATCGCCTCATAAAGCGATTTTTCAAGATCAAGCTCTCCCCCGTTGTTGCGGTAGGCCGTAAGAAGTACGCAGGGCACTATCACGTGGTGCTCCGGGCCGTGGAGATGCACTTTTTCGTCTTTCATGACAGACTCGAGTATCTTCTGCGGGTCCTTTTCTTCCGTTTTCATAAGGACGGGCACAAGGAACGAGAGAGCTCCGGCGCTGTGGCAGTCGTTGCAGACGAAATGCCCGTCTTCACAGGCGCAGTTGGCGTCGAATTCCCTGCCGCAGACAACGCATTTTTTCCTCACCTCCCCGTCAAAATAAACAAGCGGCTTTCCGCATATCATACAGTCCCGGAAACGGTCGGGAAGCTTTATCTTATTTCCTGTGTTATCCATATTCTGCCCTTCTTTCTTTTATATAACTATAATCCAAATAATAGTACTTTACAACAAAGTTTTGCAGGGCATATAATTCAGTTAAAGAATAAATACGATTATGAGATCATAACTGAGGAGGCATGTCATGGACCTGACGGAAAGAATATTTGAGCTGGCGCAGAGCGGCTATTTCTGCGGCCAGATCCTCGCCAAGCTGCTGCTCGAGACCATAGGCGAGGAAAACATCGGGCTGGTGAAAGCCATGGGCGGGCTCAACGGAGGCGCGGGCTTTTCTTCCGGGCTCTGCGGCTGCATGACCGGAGGCTGCTGCCTGATCTCCTACTTTACGGGCAAGGGCGGCGACACTTCATTTGACGACCCTCAGCACAAAGCTGCCCTCGGCGACTTCACATCCTGGTTCAAGGATGAGATGACCCTGAACTTCGGCGGCACGGACTGCGCCGACATTACAAAAGGCGACCCTTCCAACCGGGTGACGATCTGCCCGCAGGTAATAGCGGACACTTACGTAAAATGCATGGAGATCCTCTCGGAGAGAGGGATCCTGAGCGACTTTTAAATGAATGTATCTTGAATTCTCCCCCTGACCCGTATATAATCAGATCATAAACAAATACAATTTGCAGGGGGAAGATTCATATGCAGACTGCCGCTCTGATAG
Organism: Oscillospiraceae bacterium; assembly: GCA_017430455.1. GTDB lineage: Bacteria > Bacillota > Clostridia > Oscillospirales > Oscillospiraceae > Limivicinus. The sequence goes on along the minus strand of JAFRMX010000016.1, from coordinate 101,751 downwards.
TTGCCGCCGGTATGTCCTCCCGTATGGGCGATTTCAAGCCCATGCTCAACATTGGCTCCATTTCGATCGCTAAAAGGATCGTCGCCAATTTTCACCAGGCCGGCATTTCCAGGATCGTTGTGATCACAGGCTATAAAGCCGAGGCCCTTGAGCACCATCTTTCGAATGAGGGCCTTATATTCCTCAGAAATGAAAACTATGCCTCGACGGATATGGTCGACTCTGCCCGGATAGGCCTCGCCTATCTTCAGGACAAGTGCGACCGTATTCTTTTTACCCCGGTAGACATTCCCCTCTTTACATCCGATACGGTGTCTAAGCTCATGGATTCGGGCTGCGACCTGGCAGTTCCAGTCTGCGACGGCGTGAAAGGCCACCCCATCCTTATCTCGTCAGAGCTCGTTCCCTCCATTCTGGCCGACAGCGGAGAGGGCGGTCTCCGCGGAGCTCTCGAGAGATGCCCGGTGCCTTTGAAGACCGTTCCCGTTGAGGACAGGGGTATTCTGCACGACGCCGATACCCCCGATGACTACAGGGATCTGCTCGAATACCACAATTCCAGACTTGTGCGTCCGGAGATAAGCGTTTCTCTTCTGAAAGAAAAACAGTTTATGGACGCAAAGATAGCCATGATGCTGACCCTTGTCGACGAGACGCGCTCCGTCCGGACCGCCTGCCAGAGAATGCAGATATCATACTCTACGGGATGGAATATCCTGAGAGCTCTGGAGACCCAGCTCCAATGCTGCATCGTTGAAAGGACCCAGGGCGGCTCAGGCGGGGGCAGAAGCAGGCTTTCGGAAAAAGGAAAGGCTCTTCTCGCCGCCTACAACAGTTATGACGCGAGGCTCAAACAGGAAGCCGTGAAGCTCTTCGACGAATACTTTAAAGACATATTCAATGCGTAAGATCTACCTGATACGCCACTGCCTGACGAAAAGCCCGGGCGGCAAAAGGATATGTCTCGGGCATACGGACGTGCCCCTCGGAAAAGAGGGCAGGCTTCAGGCCGCAGAACTTAAGAAACGCTTTGAAAGCATCCCCTACACGGCCGTGTTCACCAGCCCCCTTCTCCGGGCGTATGAAACTGCAGTTTATCTGGGAGACCCCGTAGTCATAAACAGTCTGAAAGAAGCCGGCGCGGGAGACTGGGACGGGTTCAGCTTCGATGAGATACCCGTAAAATGGCCGGAGCTTTACGAGGCAAGGGGCAAAGATCCGAATATCCCGATTCCCGGTGCGGAGGACATAAACCTGGTACGGGAGAGAATGATCTGCTCCGTCAGAAAGGCTCTTGACAGCTCCGAAGGCGATATCTGCATAGTCTCGCACGCGACGGCCATGAAGGCTTTCTTAAGCTATATATCGGATATGCCCGTCGGGAGATGCCGCGATATAAAGATCGGCAGCGCGGAAGTCATCACGCTTGAAGCCGTGAGCGCTGGGGACGGATGGGATATAAGCTTCGGCGGAAAAACAAAACACCTTTGAAAAACATGAAAACAGCTTATACGTCAAAGAAAAGAGGTAATACAGATGAGAGCGATGCTTAAGGAGACTGCGCGACGCCTGAGAAACGGAGAGGATCTGTGCATGGTCACTGTCATAGCCCACTCGGGCTCCACTCCGCGCGGTTCGGGCGCCAGAATGCTGATCGGAAAAGAAGGGCGCATAACCGGAACCATCGGTGGCGGCGCCGTCGAGTACAGAAGCGAGCACATAGCCGCCGATGTCCTGAAGGAGAAGAATTCCGGAGAACACGACTTCAGTCTGACCCGCGAGGACGTGCAGAACCTCGGAATGATCTGCGGAGGAGCCGTAAAGGTCTTCTTCCAATATATCCCCTCTTTTGATAAAGATATGCTCGCTCTTTGCGACAAAGCGGAGGAACTCTTTGCTGCAGGAGAGGACATCTGGCTTATTTCGGAGATATCCGCCGGAGGAAAGCTCGGGCTCTATGCGAAGAGCTGCGGTTATTTCCTTCTCGATCCCCCCGATTGGGTCAGCTCATATCTCACGCGGCATCCCCAGCGCAAGGTCCTTGGAGAGGATGATTTCTATATAGAGCAGATAGGCTCCTCCGGCAAGGTCTATGTCTTCGGCTGCGGCCATGTGGCCCAGGAGCTCGTTCCGGTACTCAGCCATGTGGGCTTTAAGTGCGTCGCCCTCGACGACAGACCGGAATTTGCGACCAAAGCGCTCTTCCCCTCCGCCGAGGAGGTCATCCTCTGCGATTTCACGCGCCTGAGCGACTATATAAAGGTTACGGAAGAGGACTATGTCTGCATCATGACGAGAGGCCACGCCTTCGATACCGAGGTACAGGCGCAGATGCTCAGAACTCCGGCCTGCTATATCGGCGTAATAGGATCCAGAAACAAGATAGCGGGCGTCAGGAAGGTCCTTTCTGAGCAGGGCTTTACGGATGAGGATTTCAAGCGTATTACCGCTCCCATCGGTCTGCCGATCAGGGCGGAGACCCCTGCAGAGATAGCGATATCCGTCGCGGCGCAGATGATAGAAGTCAGAGCCGGAAAAATGGCAGGCGACAGGTGATTTTATGCAAGTTGCACAATTTTTCCGGGTGATTTTCTGCGAATTGCAATTTAGTGTAATTTGATATCGCATTATTAAAAAGTTAAAATATTATTGAAATATAAGTTGAAGGAGAATGCCGTTTTTATGGACGAGAAGCTCAAAAGCGAAGAGAAAGAAGACGAAGTGTTTGAGATAATGGGAGACAGCGTCATTGTCGAGGTCAAAGACAAGACCACAGGCAAGATCTATCGCAGGGAGCTTCCCATCGATTTCTACGAAAACGCCAATGTCCTGCGCCTTCTCGGAGAGAACCAGGACGGGTCTCTCTCGGAGATGGTGTTCTACTCGGAGCGCGGGGTCCAGAGGCTCAAGGATATAACGGGCGCCGGCGCCGACCATGACCTTAAAGGCCATCATCACTGATCCGGAATTAGGAATGGGAAGACAGGGCTTTGTGCGCTCTCTTCCCACTCATAACTCAAAGTTAAAAAATCATTTTATATTATGGAGGGTAATGTATGATTAGAAAACCACTGGTAATCAATGGCGTAACCCAGAACCTGGTCCTGAACGGGGACGAGACTCTCGCGAAAGTTCTGAGAGAAAATCTCCTCCTCACCGGCTGCAAGATTGGCTGCGGACAGGGACATTGCGGTGCCTGTAACGTCATCGTTGACGGAAAAGTCACCAAGGCCTGCGTGACGAAGATCTCGAAGCTGGCCGACAATGCAAAAGTCACGACGATCGAAGGCATCGGAACTGTTGAGGATATGCATCCTCTGCAGGTGGCATGGATGGCTTACGGCGCAGCCCAGTGCGGCTTCTGCACTCCGGGCTTCATAGTAAGCGCAAAGGTGCTGCTTGACCAGAATCCGAACCCGACAAGAGCCGAAGTGAGAGACTGGTTTAACAAGACCAGAAACCTCTGCCGCTGCACGGGCTATGTTCCCATAATCGACGCTGTCATGGACGCGGCCGCCGTTATGCGCGGAGAGAAGAAGGTCGAAGAGCTCTGCTTCAAGCAGAATTCCGACTCCATCAGAGGCACCACCTATGTCAGACCTTCCGCTGCTCAGAAGGTCACCGGTACTTGGGACTTCGGTGCTGACGAAGCCCTGAAAATGCCTGCCGACACTCTGAGACTCGCTCTCGTACAGGCAGAAGTTTCCCACGCCAACATCAAAGGCATCGACACCTCTGAGGCCGAAAAGATGCCCGGCGTATACAAGATCATAACAGGAAAAGACGTCGTCGCTGCCGGAGGCAAGAACAGGATCAACGGACTTGTAATGCTTCCTCTCAACAACAAGTGCGACGGCTGGGATCGTCCTATCCTCGCGGATGAGAAGGTCTTCCAGTACGGCGACGCCATCGCGATAGTGGCCGCCGACACCGAAGAGCATGCAAGAGCGGCTGCAAAGGCCGTCAAGGTTGACCTTGAGGTCCTGCCCGCGTACATGTCCGTTCCCGAAGCTCTCGCTCCGGACGCGATAGAGATCCATCCGGGCGTTCCCAACGAGTACTACGAGACCAACGCCATCAAGGGACCCGACTTCGATTGGGACAGCGTTCCCGAAAGCCAGCAGGTCGAGATAGAGTCCTACTGCTCCAGACAGCCTCACCTTCACATCGAGCCGGACAACGGCTATGCCTACTATGATGAAGATGACATGCTGACCATCCACTCCAAATCCATCGGTATCCATCTCCACATGCCCATGATCGCTGACGGCATCGGTGTTTCCATGGATAAGCTGAGAATGGTTCAGAACCACACCGGCGGTACCTTCGGCTACAAGTTCTCTCCGACAAACGAAGGTCTCCTCGGCGTTGCGGCGAAGCTCTGCAAACCGCACCCGGTCTCCCTGAACTTCAACATGTACCAGAACATCACCTACACCGGCAAGAGATCCCCGGGATTCATGCACATCAAACTTGCAGCCGACAAAGACGGCAAGCTGCTCGCTCTCTGGGGCCGCAACTACATTGACCACGGCCCGTACTCCGAGTTCGGCGATCTTCTTACCCACCGTCTCACCCAGTTCGTCGGCGCCGGCTTCGATATTCCTTCTATCCGCAACAAGAGCACCACTGTCTTCACGAACCACGCATGGGGCTCCGCGTTCCGCGCCTACGGCTCACCTCAGTCCTTCATGGGCTCCGATATAGCAATTGACTGTCTCGCTGCGAAGATGGGCATCGACCCGTTCGAGATGCGTGCGATGAACTGCTACAAGGAGAAGGACGATTCCCGTACTCCGAACGGATGCAGGCCCGACGTCTATTGTGAGGAAGACCTCTTCGACAAGGCAAGGCCTTACTACCTGGCTGCAAAAGCCAGAGTCGCTGAAAAGAACGCCGCCTCTGATGGCAAGATCAAATATGGTGTCGGCGTATCTCTCGGTGTATACGGCTGCGGCCTCGACAACGCTGACGCTTCCGAGTGCTACATTGACCTCTGTCCGGACGGAAAGCTCCTCGTCAGGAACTCCTGGGAAGACCACGGCCAGGGCGCTGATATAGCCACTCTTACCGCGGCTCACGAGACTCTGCGCAAGGCAGGCTTCAAGCCCGAAGACATCAGACTGTATCTTTGCGACTCCAAGTACTGCCCGAACTCCGGACCTGCCGGCGGCTCACGTTCCACCGTCATGACCGGCCACGCGACCGAAGTCGCAGCCGAGAACATGCTGAAAGTTCTCGAGAAGGCTGACGGAACCTACAGAACCTATGATGAGTGCGTAGCAGACGGTATAGTGAAGCAGGGCGAGAACGTACACGTAACAGGAACCTTCTCCTTTGCCGCCTCCGTTGCCCTCGATCAGGCGACAGGCCAGGGCGATCCGTTCCCGGCGTACATGTACACCATATTCCTCCCCGAGGTCGCTGTCGATACGGCGACGGGCAAGGTAAAGGTAGAGAAATTCACTGCCGTTACTGACGTCGGAACGATCCTCAACAAGCTCGCTGTTGACGGCAACTTCTACGGCGGTCTTGCACAGGGCATCGGCCTCGCGCTTACGGAAGACTTCGAAGACCTCAAGGTACACACCAGTCTTCTCAAGTGCGGCATTCCTTATCCCTGCGATGTTCCCGATGACATCGAGCTCGTATACCAGGAGAACCACCCGCGTCCCAACGGACCTTACGGTGCTGCCGGCTGCGGCGAGGCTCCTCTGGATGCACCTCACCCGGCTATCCTGAACGCCATCTTCAACGCTACCGGCGCGCGTGTAACTCGCGTTCCCGCACGTCCTGAGGTCGTTCTCGAAGCTCTGAAAAAAGTTCAGTAAGGCTTTAACCAACTGAAAAAATGTGATACTATGGAGAGGCGGGAAACCGCCTCTCCAATCTGCAATTAATACCGTATCAACAAACATGTGTCTGCTTATTGATTATTATGGATCATTTTAAAGAACGTTCGACCAGATATTACCGTCAGACTCCACTATTCACCAAGGAAGAGCTCGCCGAAAGGGAGTTTAAGTGCGTGCACGAGGAGCCTGCCTTCTGCTATGCGGCCTGCCCGATGAAGCTCGACGGGAGGGCCTTCTGCGCTCACATCCAAAAGGGAGATTTTACCTCGGCACGGGCAATGCTCGAGCGCGTTACTCCTTTCCCGCTCATACTTGCCTCCGGCTGCAGTGGCCCTTGCGGCGAAAAATGCCGTCTGGCCGAGATCGGAGATTCTGTGGATATGCCTGCTCTTGAAAGAGCCGCTCTGCGCTTAGGAGCCCCTAAAGCCGGCAAGGGGCTGTTCAAAATAAAAAAGAAAAAGAGCTGTGCCGTTTTCGGAGCGGATCTCTTCTCCCTTATTCTCGCGGCCGAGCTGGACCGCAAAAGCTACCCCACTTCATTTTATGTATCCGAAAGTTCCCCGGAAGAGATCTTTGAAAAATACGCCCCGTTCCTCGAGGGCGATGACTTGAACACCGAGCTTAAAAGACTCACCTCTTCCGATATTAAGATATATTTTGACTCCGCCCTCTCCAAAGAGTTTTTTGATGAAACAAAAGGGAACTTTGATGTCATATGCGCGTCCGCAAAGTTCCGCGATGCTCTGGGTTTCGGTTCACCGGATGATATTACTTTGGTCTGTGCCGGAACAAGTCTGATCTCTTCTTCGGACTCCTGCCGCGATGTCCTCGGGGCCTGCTTTGACGCGAGACGGGCTGCCGTTTCGGCAGACAGGCTTGCCCAGGGCCTGGACCCCTCAAACATGCGCGGAGAAGAGGGGCCTATCGTCTCAAGGCTTTATACAAATTTGAAAAATGTGCTTCCTTCATCGCGTGTTCCGGAGGATGAAGGCTATACAGCCGAAAAAGCGGTCGAGGAAGCTTCAAGATGTATACAGTGCAAATGTGAGGAGTGCATAGACAGCTGCGTCTACCTGCAATACCACAAGAAATACCCGAAGATCCTGACGCGCGAGATCTACAACAACGTCGATATCATCATGGGCGACCATATGATGAACAAAGCCATTAACACATGCTCGCTCTGCGGCCAGTGCAAGATCGTCTGCCCCAACGGATACGATGTGGCGGAGATCTGCCTCAAGGCGAGAGAGAACATGGTATCTGTGGACAAGATGTCCTTAGCCTACCATGAATTTGCCCTTCTCGACATGCTCTTTTCAAACGGCGAGGCCTTTCTGGCAAAGCCACAGCCCGGTTTCGAAAGGTGCAGATATGTGTTCTTCCCGGGCTGCCAGGCCGGAGCCATAGCTCCCGAGTCCGTGGAAAAGGCATACAAAGATCTCTGCTCAAGACTTCCCGGAGGAGTCGGGCTCGTTCTCGGATGCTGCGCGGCGATAGCCAAATGGGCCGGCCGCACCGCGCTTCACGATGAGGCAACAGCCCAGCTTAAGAAAGCGCTTGAAAGTCTCGGGGATCCTGTCATTATCGCGGGCTGTCCCACATGTATGAAAATGCTTTCCGAGGATATCGGAGGAGAGATAAAAGGAATTTGGGAGGTCCTGAACGAGACAGGCCTTCCGGAAGGATCGGCTAAACTCGGCCGCAAGATCATCCTTCACGATTCCTGCTCCGCCAGAGGAGACGTGCCGATGCAGGACGAGGTAAGGGCTCTGGCAGAGTCTCTGGGCTGTGACCTGGTCGAGACGGAGCTCTCGCGTGACATGACCTCCTGCTGCGGCTACGGCGGGCTGGTATCCAATGTCAATAAGGATCTCGCCCGGAAGATGGCGGAAAACACTGCTTCCGACACTTCACTGCCCTATCTCACTTACTGCATGGCCTGCAGGGACAATTTCGCGAAGATCGGAAGGGAGAGCATGCACATTCTGGAGCTAGTCTACGACTCCCCTGCCCATGACTGCCCGGGGATCTCCGAAAAGCGGAAAAACCGCCTGGAGCTCAAGAACAGGCTGCTTAAAGAAATCTGGAACGAGGATGTTATCGAGATGACTTACGATTTTAAGATCGATTTCACGGATGAAGCGAAAAAGCAGATGGAAGACCGCATGATCCTTGACACCGACATCTACGCGCTCATAGACAATTTCAGAAACACCGGCTCCGGTATGATCGAATCGGCGACCGGAAAGATCAATTCCTGCGTACGTATCGGCAATGTTACCTTCTGGGCATGGTTTACCGAAAGCGGAGAAAACGAGTATACCGTGACCACCTGCTACAGCCACCGCATGACTATAGAGACGAGGTAAATACATGAGCGAAGTAAAAAGTTTCTATGAAGTTGACCCGAAGGGGCAGTTCATCTGCCACAAATGCGGCATCCCTCTCGTCAAATCCGACGCGGTGTTCGGCTATCTCAACAACGCCTTTCCCGTAGAGATGCCTGTCTGCCCGAAATGCGGCTTTGTATATGTTCCGGAGGACCTCGCTCTCGGCAAGGTGCTCCAGGTAGAGAAGGTCCTGGAGGACAAATGAGATCCCATCCCGGCGGAGATGACCAGACAAGAGAGCTTTTCGCCCTCTCAGGTCTTAAAGCCGGATCCGCGGTCCTCGATATGGGAGCCGGAAGCGGCGCTTCGATTCCGATCGCGGAAGGCTTCGGCTTTAAAATCACGGCAGTCGACAGGGATCCTCTCTCCGAAGAAGTCCTCAAGGGCAATTATCTCGAAGACATATTTGAGCCCGGGACTTTCGACGGAGTCCTCTCCCAATGCTCGTTTTATGCCAGCGGGGATCAGGAAAAAGCGATCTCTCAAGCCTGCCGTTTTCTGAAAAAAGGCGGCATTCTGATGCTCGCGGACATTTTCTTCGAGGACGCAAAAACCCTCCTTGAGGGTTCCGGCTTTGAGGTCTCGTCAATTAAGGATATGACTTCGCTTTGGCGCGAGTATTATCTTGAAGCCGTATGGAGAGGATCTGTGCCTGGCTGCTTCTTTCAATCGGGCAGAAAAGCCTCCTATAAATCTGTCATCTGCAAAAAGGTCTGAACAATGGTATTTGCAAAAACAAAAAGCGTATGCCCGGTATGCCTCAAAGTGATCCCTGCCGAAAAAGACGCCGACAGGGACGGGAATATATATATGCTGAAAAGCTGCCCCGAGCACGGTTCTTTCAAAACTCTGATCTGGGAAGGCGATGTCAGGAGCTATCTCAACTGGCAGATCGAGAACAGGAGCATCGAAGCGCCCGTTGACGGGAAGGAGCCCTCTAAAGGTTGTCCCTATGACTGCGGGCTTTGCAAAGAGCACCTGAGGAAGGGCTGCTGTATGCTCCTGGAGCTCACCACGCGCTGCAACCTGAGATGTCCCGTCTGTTTCGCCTCCGCGGGAGAAAAGGAAAGCAATGACCTTTCTCTTGAGGAGATCGAAAAACAGTATGATTATCTGATGTCCCACGGCGGGCCCTTCAACATACAGCTTTCGGGCGGAGAGCCCACGATGAGAGACGACCTGCCAGAGATCATCTCAATGGGCCTCAAAAAGGGCTTTTCCTTCTTCCAGCTCAACACAAACGGAATAAGGCTTGCCGAGGAGCCCGGATACGCGCTCGAGCTTAAAGATGCGGGCTTGAGTTGCGCTTTTCTGCAGTTCGATTCCCTGTCCGACGATGCTTATCTTGTACTCAGAGGCAGGAAGCTCAGGGACCTGAAGCTGAAAGCCATAGAAAACTGCAGAGAGGCGGGACTCGGTGTCGTACTGGTCCCGGTCATTGCTCCGGGAGTAAACGACAATGAGATCGGGGATATCCTGAAGTTTGCAGTTTCAAACATTCCCTATGTAAGGGGCGTGCATTTCCAGCCTGTGAGCTATTTCGGCAGGAATTCCCTCGACAGATCCTTAAAGAGAATAACCATTCCCCTCATGCTCAGGCTTATAGAAGAGCAGACCGGCGGAATAATGAAAAAAGCGGATTTCGCGGGCGGTGAAGCTGAAAATCCCTATTGCAGTTTTCATGCAAGCTATCTGAGGAGAAAGGACGGCTCTTTAAAGTCGCTCCCGAGAGCCGGAGGAAATTCCTCCTGTTGCTGCTGCAATACCGCCTCGGACGACACCAGAAATTTTGTCGCGACCCAGTGGGGCTCCCTGTCCGCTCCGGCGACTCAGGACACATACAGGTCCGCCGATAACGGTCTTACGGAGACTTCTTCCCTCGATGCCTTTCTGGAATACGCGCTCAAAAACACCTTTACCGTCTCCGGAATGATTTTTCAGGATGCTTACAATCTGGATCTTCAGAGGCTCAAGCGCTGCTATATCTGTGAAATGGACAGGGATCTCGGAATGGTCCCCTTCTGTGCCTATAACCTTACGGACTCTAACGGAAAATACCTCTACCGCAAATGAATGTTTCGCGGATAGATGAAATGATAATGCGCCTGGAGGGTCTCGATTCCTTAGAGCGCCAGGATATAGAAGAGCTCCAGCTTAAAAAGCTCAACGCTCTTTTGATGAGATTTAAAGAGCTCCCGCACACTTTCTACCCGGATCTTCCGGCTCACCTGGAAAGTCTCTCCGATTTATGTAAACTTCCATTCACAACGGATGAAGATCTCGCCTGCAATCCCGGAAGCTTCCTTACAGGTTCGCAAAGCGAGATAGAGCGTGTTCTCTCCGATGCCACTTCAGGTACGACAGGCTCGCAAAAAAGAGTCTTCTATACCGCTAAAGACCTTGAAAATACTGTAGAGCTGTTTAAAGCCGGTCTCGGAGAACTTGTATTTCCCGGCAGCAGGACCATGATATGCATGCCCTTTTCGGGGCCCAACGGTCTGGGCGATCTCATAGCAAAAGCAATTGAAGCTCTTGGCGCCGTTCCTCTGAAGATTGGAAGTTATGTTAACTATTCTGAGTTGGCCCGTGTCCTTGAGCGCGAAAATCCCGACACCTTTGTGGGCTTTCCGACAAATCTTCTGTCGCTTCTCAGAGCCTGCGGAAAAGGCTCTCTCAAAAGAGCTCTTGTCAGCGCGGACGCGTGCCCCGGATCGGTGACAGATGCTTCGGAGGATATTCTCGGCACAGCTCTCTTCCCTCACTACGGATCGCGCGAGATGGCTCTCGGAGGCGCGATATGCTGTCCGGCCCATGAGGGGATGCATCTGAGGGAAAACCACTGTATAGCCGAGATTGTCGGTGAAAACGGCGAGGTCCTTCCGCGCGGCGAATATGGGGAGCTCGTCATAACGACCATAGGCATGCAGGCCATGCCTCTTATCCGTTACAGAACCGGAGACAGGGCCGTGATTCTCAAAGATCCCTGCCCCTGCGGAAGCAGTGTCCTGAGGCTCGGAGCCGATATCTCGAGGCTTAATGAAGACAAAGCAGCCCTTGCCGACAATGAAATGTTTAAGTTTTCATCTGTCATAGACTGCAGTTATAAATTGGAGGAGCATGCTCTTTCGGTTGACATAATTCATAACGGTCCGATCGATAGAACCGCTGTGATCTCGTCTCTGTCCCCTATTTTCCCGGACTGTGAAATCACTCTTGACCTTACAGGCTTTTCTTCCGCTCTTTATCCGCTGTATAAGGGAAAGAGGATAATAATGCAGGAATAGTCCGTCCGTTACCTGTTCATCTCTTATCTTATAAGGAGGGAAAAATGATATACGCCGATAATGCCGCGACAACATCTGTCTCAAAAACAGCGCTGGATGCCATGCTGCCCTATCTCACGACAGCCTACGGCAACCCCTCATCATCATATTCCTTCGGCCGGCAGGCAAACAGGGCCATCGCTTCTGCAACCGAGACAGTCGCGAAATGTTTAAATGCAGAGCCTAAGGAGATCTATTTTACCTCCGGAGGCTCCGAAGCCGATAACCAGGCCATACTCTCGGCTGCCAGAGCAGGACTCAGAAGAGGCAGGAAACATATTATCTCTACTCCCTTTGAGCACCACGCAGTTTTGCACACACTCGACAAGCTGAAAAAAGAAGGCTTTGATATCACCCTCCTCGATGTTCACGAAGACGGTGTCGTCAGAGTTGAAGAACTGAAAGAGGCTTTAAGAGAGGATACCTGCCTTGTGACCGTAATGTTCGCAAACAACGAGGTCGGTACCGTACAGCCGATACCCGAGATCGGAGCCCTTTGCCGCGAGAGAGGGATCCCGTTCCATACTGATGCAGTTCAGGCGGCAGGCCATATGCCTATAGATGTCAAATCCATGAACATAGATATGTTGAGCCTTTCCGGGCACAAATTCCATTCGCCGAAAGGGACCGGAGTCCTGTACTGCGCGAAGAACATCCCGCTCTACAGCCTTATTGAAGGCGGCGCCCAGCAGCGCGGCAAGAGAGCAGGAACCGAAAATGTCGCGGGTATAGTCGCTCTCGCTGCAGCCTTAGAAGAGTCCTGCGACAACATGGAAAAAGACCGGGCAAAAGTATGTGCCATGAGAGACACCCTGATCAGAGAGCTCTCAAAGATACCTCACAGCAAAATAAACGGCTCGCCGGAGCATCATGTGCCCGGGACCGTCAATATCTGTTTTGAGGGCATAGAGGGCTCAGCGCTCCTGCTGGAGCTCGACAAGCACGGCATATGCGCCTCAGCCGGCAGTGCCTGCACATCAGGGTCCGCTGACCCGAGCCATGTCCTTCTCTCTCTTCATGTTCCCTACGAGCTTGCCAGAGGTTCATTAAGACTTTCTGTAGGCGAATACAATACTCCTGAGGAGATGGAAGAGATCTGCAGAATCCTTCCCGAATGCGTGGAAAAGCTCCGCTCGCTCTCACCGCTCTGGAAAGAATACGAAAGCGGCAAAAGGCCTCACGTCTGCTGAGAATAAAGAACAAAAACACCCGGAGGATCCCCGGGTGTTTTTTGTGCGAAGCTTCCTATGTGCATTATTTTCTTATCACGCAGCTTCCGTGGAGGTCAGGTACCGGAAACGGGAGTATCTTTATTTCAGTGCAGAAATCGTCCACTGCTTTTTTGACTCCCTTATACTGCAGGCTGTTATAGTCATGGACCATGATCGCTCCTCCGGGAGAGAGTCTTTCCCAGAAAACAGGCAGTGCAGCAGCAGTGGGAGCATACAGGTCCGCATCAATAGAAACAAAAGAGAAGCTGAGTCCTTCAAGTCCTCTGAAGGTTTCCGGGAACCAGCCTCTGTGAAAGACTGCTTTTTCGGGATAAGGAAGCTTTTCTCTGACCGACTCTTCTGAGGTATCGGAGAAATCCCCCGCCCCGGCTTTGGAGAATCCGAAGCCTTTTTCTCTCTCCACGTCGATCTCTCTGAATCCTTCAAAGGTGTCGAACAGATGAAGCCTTCTGCCCGGAAATGCCCCGTTTATCAATGCCGCGAAATCTCCTCTGAAGACTCCGAGTTCCGCGCAATCGCCTTCTGTATTATTTGCATTTATCTGTTCAGCCAGAAGGCGGAGCGTTGCCGCTCTGGAATCAAAGAGCTTAAAGGTCTCAGCGCTTATGATCTCTCCATCAAATCCAAGTTTTTTAAGCTGATCTTTCATTTCCGCGATCCTTTCATTGCCTGTCACACAAAGACACACAAGATCAGGTTTAAAAGAAATGCTTTCGGCGGGAGAAACAACAGGTATTCCAAAGAGCTTTTCTCCCCATTTGTCTTCACAGTTATCGGCAAAACATATGACTCTGTAAGACGACCCGATCAGATTTGAAACCATTGCCCCGACTTGACCTGCCCCAAATAAAACAGCCTTTTTCATCTTAAGTCTTCCTTTATCCTTCCGCATTGAACAATTATACCGATTAATTGTATATTTTGGAAAAAAGATATTCAAGAATAATTATAAATATTGAGAGCATGAAAAATCCGGCCTGCCCGTGTTATTTCGGGTAAGCCGGAAAAATGTATCCTGCAGATCAGTCGACGCCTACCATAACGCTTGTTGCTTTTATAACCGCAACAGCTTCACATCCGACTGAAAGGCCGAGCTCTTTAATTGCATTCATTGAAATGGTCGCGCTGAGCTTATTCCCTCCGAGAACATCCATTCTGACTATACCGTTAACAGCACCTTCTTCTATTTCAGTGACTGTTCCCGGGAACTTGTTGCGCGCGCTGAGCTTCATTTCACCGATACCTATCATAACCTCGGTTGCCTTAACTACTGCATACGCATCCGCGCCTTCTTTGAGTCCAAGCTCATTAAATGCGTTTATAGAGATGGTCGAGCTTACAGGTGTTCCGTTAACATCGATTGTAACAATACCGTTAACAGCACCTTCATTTACATTTGTAACTGTCCCCCGGAAAATATTCCTAGCACTCAGTTTCATATATAGCCTCCTTGTTTTCAAATAATAATTATGCTTTGCGATATATACAGTATAACCGTATTGTAATCAATAGCAACTTGTAATAAAAAATAATTTGCTATTATATATATAATGGCATATTATATAGTTATGCAATTTGTAATAAAATGCAAGTTGTTATTAAAAAACATTCTAAAACTTGGAGGAAAACAGATGAAAAAATTATTGGCTCTTGTTTTGGCTCTCTGTATGATTTTCGCACTGGCTGCCTGCGGACAGGCTGCAGCTCCGGCTCCTGCAGCGACAGAAGCGCCGGTCGAGGAAGTGCCGGTCGAGGAAGCGCCGGAACCCGTTGAAGTCATTGTATTTGCCGCGGCTTCTATGACCGAGACTCTTACGGAAGTCGCTGACATGTATATGGCTGCAAATCCGAATGTAACCATTACAATGAACTTTGACTCCTCCGGAACATTAAAGACTCAGATCCAGGAGGGCGCTGACTGCGATGTATTTATTTCTGCAGGTCAGAAACAGATGAATCAGCTCGATATTGAGGCCAGCCCTGATGTCAATACCGAAGGCCTTGACTTTGTAGACACTCCGACCCGCGTCAACTTCCTTGAGAACAAGGTCGTTTTGGTTGTTCCCGAGAGCAACCCGAAAGGACTTGCCTCTTTTGACGATCTTGCCGATGGCCTCAAAGAAGGAACCCTTCTCTTTTGCATGGGCAACGAGGATGTACCTGTAGGACAGTATACGCAGCAGATTCTTGAATACTATGAACTTGACGAGGCAGCTTTGGCATCCGCCGGAACAATTACTTACGGATCCAACGTAAAGGAAGTAACCACCCAGGTGACTGAAGCAGCTGTTGATGCAGGAGTTGTATACTGTACAGACGCGTTCTCTGCCGGTCTCTCGCCTGTCGCGTATGCAACCAAGGATATGTGCAAGCAAATAATCTATCCCGCTGCTGTTATGAAAAACGCACCGCAGCATGAAGCCGCTCAGGCATTTCTTGATTACTGCTTCACTGATGAAGCTATGGCAGTATTCACAGCTGTAGGCTTTGAAAAAGTAGCTTAACAATAATATATTATTTTTGCAGGGGGCGGTTCAAAAAGAGCCGCCCTTATGTTAAAATAGGATAAATTTTTTCGGAGATGATCTTATGGATTGGTATCCTCTGTTTAACTCTCTAAGGATCGCAGCCATCTCCACTGTCGTTATTTTTTTCGCCGGTATCTTTTTTGCTTACTGGATAGCCAGGCTCCCAAAGCTTATTAAAGGCATTCTGGATGTTTTCCTGACCCTCCCGCTTGTTCTTCCCCCGACAGTTGTAGGTTATCTTCTGCTGCGTGTCTTCGGACCTAAAAGGATAATTGGCGCCTGGGTGCTTGAAACTTTCGGCATTAAGATGGTAATGACATGGTGGAGTGCGGTCTTTGCAACTGTAGTCGTCGCTTTTCCTCTTATGTACAGAACTGCACGCGGAGCTTTTGAGGCCTTTGACGAAACTCTTGCACAGTCCGGACAGACACTCGGTCTTTCAAATACATATATCTTCTGGCGTATACGCATGCCGGCTTGTAAGGACGGGATGATCGCCGGAGCAGTTCTTGCCTTCGCCAGGGCTCTTGGTGAATACGGGGCAACCTCAATGATAGCAGGCTATACTCCGGGCAAGACAGCGACGATATCCACAACTGTATACCAGCTCTGGAGAACCAACAATGATGCTCTGGCATTCAAATGGGTTCTGATAAATATCGCGATTTCTGCGATTGTGCTCCTTGCCGTCAATATGATCGAGCACCCGGAGAGGCGCAAGACCAGGAAAGTTCCTGTTTCCACTGAAGGAGGCATCGGATGCTGACCGTAGATATCAGAAAAAAACTCGACAACTTCACTCTGGATGTACAGTTTGAGACGGACAGAGAGATACTGGCCCTTCTCGGAGCCTCAGGCTGCGGCAAAAGCATGACTTTGAAATGCATAGCCGGTATAGAAAAACCGGACGAGGGAAGGATCGTTCTGAACGACAGAGTTCTTTTTGACAGCGATAATGGCATTAACCTGAGCCCGCAAAAGCGCAGAGTAGGATATCTCTTCCAGCAGTATGCTCTCTTCCCCAATATGACTGTTGAGAAAAACATTGCAGCAGGATGCATGGAAAAAAACAAGGAGAAGAAAAAAAATCTCGTTGCCGAAAAAATAGAAAAGATGCATCTCTCAGGCCTCGAACACAAATATCCTTCCCAGCTTTCCGGCGGACAGCAGCAGAGGGTCGCGCTGGCAAGAATACTTATAAACGACCCGGAGCTGCTGCTTCTCGACGAACCGTTTTCCGCTCTTGACAGCTTCCTCAAATGGCAGCTGGAGATGGAACTTGCGGACGATCTGAAGGAATTCGGAAGAGGGGCGCTCTTTGTCTCCCACAGCAAGGACGAGGTCTTCAGGCTCTGTGATGCCGTCTGCGTTCTTAATGAAGGAGAGAGCGAGAGCAAGCAGTATGTGGCTGAGCTGTTCTCCGAGCCCGCTACCCGAGCTGCGGCGAAGCTCGCGGGATGCGAGAATTTCTCGGATCTTGAATGGCTTGAAGGCAACAGAGTTTATTTGAAAGACTGGGGCATTGCCCTGGAGACTTCGGGAAGAAATGAAGCATGTTCTTCTGCCGGAATATACGCAAAGAATATCATAATCTGCAAATCCCGTGACAGAGAAAACGCCTTCGCTATCAGGATCGTCAGGGAGATCAAAGATCTAAGATATACCGTCCTTGTCATAGAACCGGTAGCGGGGTGTGCAAAGCCTCTCAGAGTCAATATTTCCGGAGGACTCTGGGACCGGCTCAAACATGAAAAACAACTCTATGCGAGCGTAGCTTCAAGTGATATAATGCTTTTAAATAATTGATGGCAGGCATAGCAATATGAAAAAAATCAGAGTTGAAGATGCTGTAGGGCTTACATTGTGTCACGATATAACCGCGATGAGAGACGGCTTCAAGGGGCCGGCTTTTAAAAGAGGGCATGTCATTCAGGAGGAAGATATTCCTGCTCTCCTGGACATTGGAAAGAAGACTGTTTTTATCTGGGAAGAAAATGCCGGTGAGATACATGAGGAGGACGCGGCTCTGAGAATGGCCGCAATGGCGCCGGTAGAAGGCGCACACTATGAGGGGCCTTCAGAAGGAAAGGTAACTCTGATTGCGGACAAACGCGGTATGTTCAGAGTCGACCGGGAGCTTCTCAAAAAACTGAACAGTATCGGCGATCTTACGATCCTTACTCTGCCGGATCATTATCCCGTTGAACCCGGAGCCAGACTTGCTGCCATGAGGATCATTCCGCTCGTCTGCGACGAAAAACAGATAATCATGGCGGAGGAGCTCTGTAAAGGCAGAAAACTTATGGAACTGAGGCCTTATAAAGAGAAGAAGGTCGGCATCGTAATAACAGGCTCGGAGGTTTATACGGGCAGGATCAAGGACAAATTTGAAGGCGTCCTTCGGGCGAAGATGGATAAATACCCCTCAGAGATAATCGGAGTTACTTTCTGTGACGATGATCTCGATATGATAGTGAATGCCGCGAAGGCACATATTGAAAACGGCGCAGATCTGCTGTTTATGACCGGAGGCATGTCCGTCGATCCCGACGACCTGACTCCGACAGCGATCAGGCAGCTCGGTGCCGGGATAATCTCCTACGGAGTTCCTGCCCAGCCCGGAAATATGACACTCATAGCCTATCTGGACAATGTCACCATTATGGGCGTTCCCGGAGCCTCCATAAGCAGGCCTACAACAGTGTTTGACGCTCTCATGCCTCAGGTATTTGCGGGAGACCCGCTTACGAAAGAGGACCTCATAAACCTTGGGGACGGAGGCGCGTGCCAGATGTGCAAGGTCTGCCATTTCCCCAACTGCACCTTCGGTAAATACTGATATGAAAGACAGCTACGGGAGAGAAATAACATATCTCAGGATCTCGGTAACAGAGCTCTGCGATCTTCGGTGCCGCTACTGCATGCCTGAAGACGGGGTATGCAAAAAAGCTCACGAGGAGATGCTCACCCTTGAGGAGACGGAGCTCGCCGTGAAAGCGGCTGCATCGCTCGGGATTAAAAAAATCAGGATCACCGGCGGCGAACCCTTAGTCAAGAAAAATATTGTCGATATCTGTGAAAAAACTGCTCATACCGAGGGGATCAAAGAGGTCTGCGTAACTACAAACGGCATAACGCTGGATAAATATGCAGAACCTTTGAAAAACGCCGGTGTGAAACGCCTGAATATCAGTCTCGATACGCTCGACAAGGACAAATACAGGTATATTACCAGGCGCGGAAATCTCGAAGACGCTCTCAAAGGCATTGAAGCCGCCCTGAATGCAGGTTTTGATAAGATTAAGCTTAACGCTGTATTGATCGGCGGATTTAACGATGACGAGATTCCCGCCCTTGCTGAGCTCACGAGAAAATATCCGCTCGACATGCGCTTTATAGAGATGATGCCCATGTACGACAGCGGGGATTTCAAAAAAGAGGCCTTTATACCATATACAAAGGTTCTGGAAGTCCTTCCGGAACTTGAGAAGCTTCCCCGGGACGGAAGCGTTGCCAAACTGTATAAACTTCCCGGAGCAAAAGGAAATATCGGGCTCATCTCACCGGTCAGCGCGCATTTCTGTAAAGAATGCAACCGCCTGAGGCTTACGGCGGACGGCAAGATCAAGCCCTGTCTCCACTCCGATGCCGAATATCCGATCAAAGGACTGGATTACGACGGAATGGTGAAAGTTTTCAAAGAGGCGATACTGGCCAAGCCCGAATGGCACGGAGTGCTCTCTCCGGAGCAGCGCAGCCGCGCAGGCAGAAATATGAACATGATCGGAGGCTGAACCCTATGGATTCCGATTTCACCCATTTCAACAATGAGGGAAGGGCGAAGATGGTCGATGTGGGCGATAAAGACATCACCAGACGCACAGCCACTGCCTTCTCGCGGGTATTGGTAAATGAAAAAACCTTCGCCCTGATAAAGAGCGGAGGTATGAAAAAAGGCGATGTTCTGACTGTTGCCCAGGTAGCGGGCGTTATGGGAGCAAAGAGAGTTCCCGATATAATACCCATGTGCCACCCGATAGTCATGGATGGGATAGACCTGAGTCTTTCCTTAAATGAGGAAAAGAGCTCCGTAGATATATATGCTACTGTCTCCTGTGACGGCAGGACCGGGGTCGAAATGGAGGCTCTTACAGCCGCATCTGTCGCGGCACTGACTGTCTACGATATGTGCAAGGCTGTTCAGAAGGATATGGTCATCTCAGAGGTGAAGCTCATCTCAAAGACAGGAGGAATCCACGGAGATTATTCGTGTCCCTCTCCGGCCAGCATGTGAAGTGCGTGATCCAAAGCGCCGATTATACCGGATAAGTTTTCCGTGGAGGCCTTGCGGCTTCCCGGAAGATTTATTATAAGGCTGTTTTTCCTGATCCCGGCGACCATTCTCGAGAACATCGCTCTCGGAGTTATCTTCAGACTGTAATACAGCATGGCCTGGGGAATAAACGGAGTTTCCCGTTCAATAACGGCTCTCGTTGCCTCCGGAGTCACATCGCGAGGGGAAAAGCCTGTTCCTCCCGTTGTAAGTATGATATTCGCGCCGATCTCATCGGCGCATTTTATTATTTCGCTTTCAATGAGTTCCTGCTCGTCAGGCACAAGACCTCTGTACACGATCTCATAGCCTTCATCGGTCAACATCTCAGCCAGAGCGGGCCCGGAAGTGTCCTCCTGAAGTCCTTTCGAGCATCTGTCGCTGACAGTAATAACGGCAGCTTTATAACTCATCTCAGTATATCTCCTTCTCGATAACGCAATTTGTTTTTATCTCCGCGACGAGCCTCTGGAGCGCATCGACAACATGAGGCCTTATATCTCCGCCGACAAGCACGAACATAATATCGTCTCCCGTCTTAAGCTCTCCTTCGTTGAGCCAGACTCTCACATAGTAGATTCCGGGCATTGCATATGCCCCGGATATGGCGGCATTTACCTTCTCCTCATCTGAGGAGAAATACATTCCTTTTACTTCTCTTGTATTTTCATCCCCAAGACGGACCTTTGCTTTGGCTGTCTCCCTGACAGTTCCGTTGTGGAGAAGAAACATCCCGCAAAGACGGGCATTCTCGCTTTCCTTTGCTTCTTTAAACCATTTATCCGGCGAAGGTATTTCTTTCATTGTCAGCTCTCCTGAAGCTCAGTATTTCAGGCTCATTCTGAAGACGCGCCTTTCCGTGTTCCCTTCCAGGTAATAGAGATCATCTTCATTCCCCCACTTCAGCTCCATCGATTCTCCGATCTTTATCTCGGATGAATACTCGGTGCTTATCTCCTTAAGCTGCCTGCCTTTTGCGCTCTCTCCGATCATGTCCTCGGCAAGATCGAAATATCTTGTGTTGTTCATATGTCCGTTCAGGTCCACAAAACTGAAGGGCACGGTGAAATTCCCGTTATTCGGACATCCGATCGCTTTGGGAGGAGAAGGAAGACCGATCTCGTATCCTGTGCGCTCTTCCTCAATGACTATGCCGTTTCTCTCAGGGAATACCATCTTGCGGGTCTTGCTGTCCACAAGCGTCCAGAGAGCGGAGGCTTTTACGAGGCTCTCCCCTTCGAAAGTCTCGAGCGAGTAGAATCTCGGAAACAGCACATGCATGGTCCTTCCGGGCCATGTTTTGAATATGATCTTTTCATCATAGAGAGGAAGTCTTCCGATCTCCGCTCTCTGCAGCGTCACGACCCATAAAAGGCCCTTGTCGAGAGTCTTCTCCCTGCCGCAGCCGAGCTCCTCGGTGTGTGTTATCGAGCCCTCCTGAAACCATTCGAACATAGTTGAGATCCTGAGTCTCCTGTACATGTCCGTATGATTGTTCCGGATCTTTATCTCCTCGGAATGCACTTTATTTATCCTTAGGCAGATATTTCATGATCTCGTCTGCCACATCGTTCAGTGTAGATAATTTGTTCCATCTGCGCTCCGGGATCTTGATATCGAAAAGCGCTTCCAGCTTGCATATAACGAGTATGAAGCCCATGGAATCGATGGCAGTCTCAGTATTAATGACCGTATCGCCTTCGAGATCTTTTCCTGCCAGTTCAGGCACACTGTCATAAATGACCTTCTTGATCTGCTGTACAACTTCTTCTCTTGTCATTATAAACCTGCTTTCTGCCGGAGTTCCCAGCGTTTTATTTTTCCGGTTGCCGTTCTCGGCAAGGGTTCTTTTACAAAAATAACATCGCTTATCTGTCTGCCTCTAGGCTGCTCATCCATCAGGGGCCTGATCGCCTGCAAAACAGCGTTTTTATTTCCGTCCCCGCTTACGATCAGCACAGGCCTTCCGTCTTTTACATCTGCGGCGATCTCAGGGTTTTTCAAAACAGCAGCAATCGCGCTCTCATATTCCGGAAGAAAGAGCTTTGTCCCGTCGGGCAAAACGAGCATCTCTTTTTTTCTTCCTGTTATGTGGAGCTTTCCCTCATTATCGAAGAAACCGGTATCTCCGGAATAAAAAACTCCATCCTTCAAAGCGGCATCCGTCGCCTCTTTCATCTTGTAGTATCCCTGCATGACGCATGTGGGTGCCTTAATAAGTATCTCACCGTCCGGAGCCAGCGTGATCTCATCATCCGGGCAGATCTCCATGGCGTAGGGGTCGCCGGAGACTGAAATCGCCACGCCGGAGCTCGTCTCTGTAAGTCCGTATCCGAAGCTTACCCTGATACCCTTCGCTGCCGCTGCTGCCAGAAGCTCCTTTTTGCAATCACCGGCTCCGATCAGGACCGTCTTGAGTTCGGGGTTGAAAGCATTCATCTTCATCATAAAGCCGAGGAGCAGAGGAACGAGCGAAACTGCAGTCGGTCTGAAGAAGCTGCAGTCGTCCGGGTAATGCCTCGGCCCTCTTCCGAGTGCAACGGAGGCTCCGCAGCTCGTACCCCACAAAAGCCCGCAGACAAAGCCGAAGACATGTCCCAGAGGCAGCATGCAGAGCAATGTGTCCGAAGGCTCCAGCGGAAGCTTTTCTCCGCCGTTATACGCTGACTGACAGAGGCTGTGGCCTGTGAGTGTGACAGCCTTGGAGGCGGAGGTCGTTCCTGAGGTGAAAAACAGGATCCTGTCCTTCCCGTCTTTTACGCCCGGAGACATTCTCTCCTCGAGGCGCGTTTTTTCCTCTATATCTCCCCAGAGCAGATCCATATCGGTATAAGGTATAAGCTTTTCGAGCAGCGAAACGGATACATTGGCGTCAAGCATAACTACCTGGAGCCCTGCAATATTGGCGGCGAAAATCTCCCTGACACACTCAAAGCTTCCGTCAGCGAGTATTCCTTCGCAGGTCTTTCCGCTGTTTTTGAGCTCTTCCGCTCTAATATGAACCGCATCATAAAACTGCCTGAAAGAGCAGACTTCCCTCTCACCGGAGGCAGAGGCGAAATAAAACGCCGGCGCGTCGGGAGTTTTAACCGCATAGTATTTCAGAAGTTCTTCAAATCCCGAAAACCTCATATTCATCTCATCTCCGTGTTGTTTTTATTCTGAAAAGATTATATCATACATCTTTTTCTCTTAAAAGGGACAAAATCACTTTCTCGGCACACCTCATCCCGTCTACTGCCGCGGACGTTATGCCCCCGGCATAGCCTGCCCCTTCTCCGCAGGGGTAAAGGCCCTTGAGGCCGCTCTCGCAGTTCTCATCTCTCAGGATCCTTACAGGCGATGAGGACCTTGCTTCAGGACAGGTTAAAACAGCGTCCGGATCCCTGAAAAAAGCAAGTCTTTTGGAAAACTCCGGTATTGCTTTCTCAAGCACCTCCGTTATCCTGGCAGGAAGCACCTGTCTTATATCTCCCCAATATACTCCCGGCTCATAGCTTGGTCTTACTCTGCCCGGGCCGGTGCTGGCCGTATTTTCAAGGAAGTCCCCGACTTTCTGCGCCGGTGCTTTATAGTCTTTTCCCGCATAAAGATATGCTTTTCTCTCTATCTCCCTCTGCCAGTACACGCCCGCCAGCACATCATCTCCCGGGAAGTCCTCAGGACTTAATGTGACAAGTATGGCGCTGTTTGCATTCTCGGCATCTCTCTTCGAATCGCTCATACCGTTTGTACAGACACCGCCCTCTTCAGAGGCAGCTGCTATGACTTTGCCTCCCGGACACATGCAGAATGTATAGGCAGAGGTCCCGTCTTCAAAATGCGCGTTTGCAGAATAATCCGCCGCAGGAAGCCCTTCGGGAGGGTCTTCTCCGTATTGCGAGGCATTAACGTCCTCCTGTCTGTGCTCGACTCTGACGCCCATGGAAAAGCCTTTTCTGGCCATAGGCACGTTTTTGCTTTTGAGCATTTCAAAGGTGTCTCTTGAGGAGTGCCCTGTGGCCAGGATCAGTTTTTCGCACGGGATCCCGATTTTTTCATCCCCGCGCGATACAGTTACTGAGCATACGGAACCGTTTTGAATGTTTATGCTCTCGAGCTTTGAGTTGAAGAGGATCTCTCCCCCGTTTGAAATAATGTCCTCTCTGATGCTTTTTACGACTCTGCACAGTATATCTGTGCCTATGTGCGGCTTTGCGTCATAAAGGACGCTCTCCTGAGCTCCGTGTTCGTAAAACTGTCTCAGGACCCATGAAATGCGGCTGTCATGAGTTCCGGTATTGAGCTTTCCGTCCGAAAAGGTTCCGGCTCCGCCCTCCCCGAACTGTACATTGCACTCGGCATCCAGAGGGGCCTCTCCCTTCCTGAAGGCCTCCACCTTCTCCGTTCTCTCCTCTACGGTTCCGCCTCTCTCAAGGATCAGCGGCATGAGCCCGGCTTTGGAAAGAACAAGACCAGCGAACATTCCTGCAGGCCCGAACCCGGCGATGACCGGCCTCAGACCGTCAAATGAGACTTTCGGGATCCCGTATACGATCTCCTCATACAATTCGGCGTTCAGAGCATTCCCGGCTGTGACTGCCGCCGAGCAGACATAGTGGATGTCGTTCTTTTTTCTCGCGTCCAGAGAGCGTTTCACAAGACTTATATCCTTGATATCGCTCTCCTTTATCCTCAGGACCTTTGCCGCTCTCTTCCTCAAGGCGCCAATATCTTCTCCGACGCCGAGTCTTAAATTTTTGACCAGATATCTGTTGCTGTTCATTTTATTTGCCCGCTGAAGCTGAGAGGCCTGCAAGCCTTCCGCTTGCCCATGCCCACTGAAGATTAAAGCCCCCGCAGTCTCCGTCAATATCCAGCACTTCGCCGCATGCATAGAGCCCCGGAACGATCCTGCTCTCCATTGTCTCAGTGTCGAATTCCGAAGTCCTTATTCCTCCCGCTGTAACCTGGGCATTGTCAAAGGACTCCGTTCCTGCCACCTTTAAAATGAAGTTCTTGATCGAATATGCGATCTTTTTCACATCCGAAGATGAAAGCTCCGAAATCTTTTTCTCCTGAGCTATGGCGCTGTATTTCAGGACCATTCTTCCGAGGCGGTTATGAACGGTCCCGGTCAGAAGGTCTGAGCACGGGAGCTCCGGCATAAGCTCTATCCTCTGCCTTATCATTTCCGTCACTTCTTCTGCAGAACTGTCCTTCAGAAAATCAAGCATTAAATACAGATCATCACCGCTCCCGACGGAGACCTGTCTGGATATATCGAAAACAGCCGGTCCCGAGACACCGCTGTCCGTAAACAGCAGTTCTCCCTCTGTTTCGGCTCGTTTTTCAGAGCAGGAAAACAGGCTTATTCTGCAGTCCGCCTTTATTCCCTTAAGCGCTCTGGGGTAGACCGGATCTGTCCTTATCTGTACAAGGGACGGATAGAGCGCCGTGCAGCTGTGCCCGAGGCTCTTTAGCAGCTTTATCCCGGACTCTGTTCCCCCCGCTTTTCTCCCGGCTGGTCCTCCGCAGGCGACTATTACCCTGTCAAAAGTCTCCGTCTCAGCTCCTGCCGTGACTTTGAAGCCTTCAGCCGTTTTTGTTATTATCTCTGCCTCACAGGAAGTCTTTATATCGATCTCGCAGCTGACCGCGCGCAATCTGAGGACATCCAGTACGCTGTTGGCGGAATTGGAAAGAGGATATACTCTGCCGCCGTACTCTTCTGTTGTAAGAAGACCCAGTTTTTTGAAATATGCTCTTACTTCTTCCGGGCCGAAAGAGGAAAGCGCAAATGCTGCGAACTCGGGAGACTGCCCGTGATAGTACGTGACAGAAGCATTGGTATTTGTAAGATTGCATCTGCCGTTACCGGTCACGCTGAGCTTTTTCCCGGCTCTCTGCTGTCTCTCAAAAACAGTGACAATGTTTGTTTTCCGCTCTGACGCTGCCAGTGCTGCCATCATTCCCGAGGCTCCTGCACCGATTATGCATATTTTCATTATTCCCCGCCCCATTGTTTTTTTTGATTATATCATGTGCGCTTATTATTATCCATAATTGGAAACCTAAAAAGAATGTACATTTCCTTCAACAGCTGATATAATATTGTGTCTTATTATGTTTTTCGCGGAGGTACTGCCTTATGAAGATTATTATAGTCGGAGGCGGAAAATCGGGATTCGCTCTTGCAAGCGCTCTATCCGATGAAGGCCACGACGTGACAATAGTCGACAACAGCGATGAGGTCGTGTCTTATATTTCCAACGCCCTGGATGTTATCTGTGTACAGGGAAGCGGAACAGACTCCGATGTCCTGAAGGATGCGGGAGTCGAGAATGCGGATCTGCTCATTGCAACAATGCGCAGCGATGAAACAAATATGATCTGCGGTATAGCTGCCCGAAGGCTCGGAACAAAACATGTTATTGCCCGTGTCAGTGCGACCCAATACCTGAAGCAAAACGAATTTCTGCGCGAAACACTCGGTCTTTCCGTTGTCGTAAATCCCGAGTATGAATGCGCAAAGGAAATATCGAGAATTATAAAATTCCCCTCCGCTTCGCATGTCAGCACTTTTTCAAAATGCCAGCTGGAGATAGCGGAGTACAGAATAGCCGCCGGGAGTCCCCTCATAGGTCTTCAGCTTAAAGACCTGCCCCGATTCGGTTCCAAAGTTCTGATATCTGTGGTCGAGCGCGGGAATGAAGCGATCATCCCGCGCGGAGGTTTTTCGCTCAGGGAAAATGACAGACTCAGTGTTTTCGGCTCGGCGACGGAACTCAGAAAGTTCTTCAATGCCGTTGGAGCATACACCAGAAAGATCAGGGATGTTATCATCATGGGCGGGAGCAAGATCGCTGTATATCTCACCGGGATGCTCTGCGAGCTCGGCATGGAAGTGACGATAATCGAAAAAGACAGGGCAAAATGCGAGATCCTGACAGATTATATTCCAAAGGCAAATGTGGTATTTGGCGACGCGACTCATGACGATGTGCTCATAGAAGCGGGTTTAAGAAACTGTGATGCATTTGTGGCCGTTTCCGGGGACAACTCCGACAACATCATTACTTCCATCTATGCAAAATCCAAGACAGATGCAAAGATCGTCACTCAGGTCACGCGGGATCATTTTGCGGAAATCAGTGAGTCTGCGGGATTGGATTCGATCGTAAATGAAAAAGAGCTCA
This sequence comes from Oscillospiraceae bacterium, assembly GCA_017430455.1. GTDB lineage: Bacteria > Bacillota > Clostridia > Oscillospirales > Oscillospiraceae > Limivicinus. Next base: position 74,909 of record JAFRMX010000016.1, on the reverse strand, counting down.
TGAGCGAGCAGATCATCAGATATGTCAGAGCAATGGGCAATTCAGAGGGCTCCAGCATGGAGACGCTGTATCTGCTTGCAGACGGAAAAGCGGAAGCCGCGGAATTCTATATTGACAAAGATACCCCGTGTACCGGCATTCCTTTAAAAGATCTAAAACTCCGCAAAGACGTTCTTATCATATCTGTCATCAGGGATAACAAATCCCTGGTGCCCGACGGGCTTTCCGTTCTGGAACTGGGAGACTGTGCAATTATTATATCTCCCAGAAGAACAGTCAAAAATATTGGAGATATTTTGACATGAACTTTAAACTCTGTTTCCGCACTACAGGAACTGTTCTGCTGATTTTGTCCGCACTGATGGTGCTGCCTTTGCTTTGCGGCCTTATATATCATGAGAGTATCTGGAATTTTGCTGTAACCGCAGCTCTTTGTGCAGGCCTGGGTATTCTGTTCAGACTGATTAAACCTTCATCGAACGAATTGTTCGCCAGAGAGGGTTTTTTCACAGTCGGTATCAGCTGGACTATAATGTCTCTCCTCGGTGCTCTGCCGCTCTTTATAAGCGGTGAAATTCCAGATTACACATCTTCATTCTTTGAAACCGTTTCAGGCTTTACCACTACCGGATCTTCCATATTAACAGACGTCGAATCCCTGTCCAAATGCGGGGCTTTCTGGAGGATGTTCACCCACTGGATAGGCGGTATGGGCATGCTTGTCTTTATGATGGCGATCCAGCCAAAGAGCCGCGAAAACTCAATGCATGTAATGAGAGCTGAAGTTCCCGGCCCAAGCGTCGGAAAGCTTGTCCCGAAGATAAGCTCAACAGCCCGTATTCTTTATCTCATCTATATCGGAATAACCCTGCTCGAGACCATCCTTCTTATGCTCGGAGGCATGAGTTTTTATGAGGCAATCCTGCATTCGTTCTCAACAGTCGGAACGGGAGGATTTTCAACAAGAGGAGACGCCATTGCCGGCTTCCACAGTGCTTATATAGAATATGTTCTCGCGATATTCATGCTGGTCTGTGCCATTAACTTCAACCTCTACTTCCTGGCTCTGACAGGCAGATTTAAGATCGCTGTAAAGAGCGAAGAACTGCACGTTTTTCTTGCTCTCGTTCTCTGTGTGACGCTCATAATTGCTTTAGGTATTGTAAAAATATACGGTTCCTTCGGTGAAGCCTTCAGGATAGCTCTTTTCCAGGTAGCTGCCATAATTTCCACCACCGGTTTTTCAAACCGCGACTTTCTCGCCTGGCCGGGATATACCAAAAGCATAATAGTTATGCTGATGTTTATAGGCGGCTGCGCCGGCAGCACCGGAGGCGGAATGAAACTTTCACGTGTTATGATAGTCGTGAAAGGTGTTTATGCCGATCTTAAAGAGATCCTGTCTCCCAGGAGTGTCTCCCCTGTCAGGCTTGAAGGAAAGCGAATCGACAAGAGCAGCGTAAATGCTGCCTATACATATTTTATCCTGTACATGCTTCTCATTCTCGTTACCGCCCTTCTTATCTCCGTTGACGGTTTTGACTCCCAGGTCAATTTCTCGGCAGCGCTCACTGCAATGTCAAACGTCGGACCGGGTCTTGCGGACATAATCGGGCCTATGGGCAATTTCGCTGCATTTTCCAGTTTTTCAAAGGTGGTGCTTGCGTTCTGCATGCTCTTCGGACGGCTTGAGATCTATGCTATGATAATACTGTTTTCACCAAAGACCTGGAAAAGCATAAAAAGATAAAAACTTTCTGCAATATACAAAGGAAAGGAAACTGCCGGGCAATGTTCGAAAAATTGCGCAATATTTTTCTTGGTGAAAGACTGAAAGACTCAGATATAAACGAAGAAAAGTTCTCCGTTCTGTGGGGCATTCCCATTTTTGCCAGTGATGCCATATCATCTGTCAGTTATGCAGGAGAGGAGATCCTTCTCGTTCTGATTCCGGTGTTGGGTATGGCCTCATACCGTTATTTTCTTCCTATCGTTGCCGCTATAATATGCCTTCTCGGAATACTCATTTTCTGTTACAGGCAGACTATTGAAGCTTATCCTCAGGGAGGCGGAGCCTATATAGTTGCCAGTGAAAATCTTGGTGAAAGGATAGGGTTGATAGCAGGTTCTTCCCTTATCATGGACTATATTCTTACTGTCGCCGTCAGTTCCTGTGCCGGCGCTGCGGCAATCACCTCCGCTTTTCCTGCCCTGTTTCCCTATAAGCCGTTTATTGCCTTCGCGCTCATTTGTCTTCTTACCTGGGGCAATCTCCGCGGGATCAGGGAATCCTCGATCATGTTTGGAATTCCAACATATCTGTTCATAATAACTATGCTGAGCCTTATCGTCACAGGCGTCATCAGGTACCTGTCCGGTCAGTACACCCCTGAAGAAGTATATGTGGTTACATCAAATACAAACGACACAATGTTCTTTCTGCTCCTGAAAGCCTTTGCTTCCGGCTGCACCGCTCTGACAGGAGTTGAAGCTGTCTCCAACGGAGTCCCCAATTTCAAGGATCCCGCGCCTGTTCACGCAAAGAAAGTCCTTCTGGCAATGGCCAGCTTCGTTTGCGTGATATTCTTTGGAGTCAGCCTTCTTATCAGCTGGTATAAAATAGTTCCGAATTCCGAAGCTACTGCGGTGAGCCAGTTGGCAGGAGCTGTTTTTGGCCATGGAAGCGTAATATATTTCGCAGTACAGACGATGACGGTCGTTATTCTCGCTCTGGCTGCAAATACCGCCTTTGCCGATCTCCCTCTCTTGATGTCACTTATAGCCCAGCACGGTTATCTGCCGCGCCGGATGGTCAATCGCGGTACAAGACTGAATTTCTCCAACGGTATTCTCTTTCTCTTCGCAGCAGCTTCTATCCTTGTCTTTGTGTTCAAAGGAGACCAGCATCTGCTTCTGCCACTTTATGCCAGCGGAGTATTCATCTCATTTTTCCTAAGTCAGCTTGGCATGCTTTTCCATTGGAGAAGGCTCAAAGGCCCTCATTGGCAGATAAAAGCCGCAGTAAATGGTTTCGGTACTATAGTAACCGGAGTGACACTTGTAATAATCATATGTATGAAATTCAAGAGAGGAGCATGGGTTGCTCTGCTCTGTATCTTTGCGTTGCTCTTTATCATGAGCAGAATAAAGGGGCACTACTCAGCCGTATCCAAGGATCTCGAAATAGGCGATGCTGAAGCGATGCATATACTGGGTGAAAAAAAGCACGGAAGGGTCCTTCTCCCGATTCAGTCCGTGAGCCGCTCATTTGTGAAGACTATGGACTGTGCACATGCCTGCGGTTTTGAAGATATAGAACTGTATCATATATGCAGCAATGAGGAGGATGCTCTTGAACTTGAGAGGAAACTCAGAGAACTGGGAATCAATGAAAGATTTGTTTATGATGTCACATACTACCGCAATTTCAATGAGGTGCTCTTAAAACATGTTGAGGCGGAGGTTTCATTACTTTCAGACGAAGAAAGCCTTGTAGTTATGATGGGCTCGCTCGTTGTGACAAATCCCCTGCAGAAGATCCTTCACAACCAGACTACACAGAGGCTAGTCAGAAAACTGGAAACCAAGAAAAATGTTTCCGTTTTCACTGTTCCTTACGTTATATAAACTTATCACAAATTACTTGACATAATATTCCTGTTAAGATAGAATAAATCGGTTTTATCGGTTATTTGTTAATTATATTTCAGATTTTTCATATATATAATCCAACAGAATATATTATTAAAAATATAAATATAATTAATTTGATAATATTGCAAAAACCACCTTAAATTTTAAAAGAATGGAGGTGTGTTTATTTTCTATGTCTGTTCCACTTTGGATTTTTATAGTCGTCGTTTTGGCAGTTGCCGTTTTATGTTTCGTCCTCGGTATTGTCTACCGCAAGAAAGTCGGTGAGCGAGAGATCGAGAGTGCCGAAGAAGAAGCTAAACGTATAATAAACGAGTCGATAAAGAGTGCCGAGAGCAAAAAAAGAGAAGCTCTCGTTGAGGCAAGGGAAGAAATACACAAGAACCGTACTGAGTATGAGCGTGAAGTAAAAGAGCGCAGATCAGAGCTCCAGAAGCAGGAGCACCGTCTGCAGCAGAAGGAAGAAAACCTCGATAAAAAGATCGAGAACATTGACAGAAAAAATGAACTTCTCTCTGATAAGCTTGCCGGGATAAAGAAGCAGGAAGAGGAAGTAGAGAAGGTCAAAGCGGGCCAGCTTGAAATGCTGGAAAAGATTTCCGGATTTTCCGCTGAAGAAGCGAAAAACTACCTCGTAGACATGGTAAGACAGGACGCCACCCATGAGATGGCGGTCAAACTCAAGGAGGTCGAGCAGCAGTACAGGGATGAGGCCGAAGAAAGAGCTCGTGAGATAATCTCCACTGCAATCCAGCGTTGCGCCGCAGACCACGCGAGCGAGATAACGGTCTCTGTCGTTGCATTGCCGAACGACGAAATGAAAGGCCGCATAATCGGCCGTGAAGGACGCAACATCAGATCGATCGAGACCCTGACGGGCTGTGATCTGATAATTGACGATACACCTGAAGCCATCACTGTTTCAGGCTTTGATCCGGTCCGAAGGGAAGTTGCCCGCCTGGCTCTGGAAAAACTGATCCAGGACGGAAGGATCCATCCGGCGCGTATCGAAGAGATGGTGGCCAAGGCTCAGAAAGAAGTCAACAGCATCATTAAGGCCGAGGGCGAGAGAGCCGTTTTTGAGACCAATATCCACGGTCTCAATCCTGAGATCATAAAGCTTCTCGGACGCATGCACTTCAGAACCAGCTACGGCCAGAATGTTCTGAATCACTCCATCGAAGTGGCTCATATCGCAGGGCTCATGGCAGCTGAGCTTGGCGTAGATATAACTACGGCAAAGCGCGCGGGACTTCTGCACGATATAGGCAAGTCCATAGACCATGAGACTGAGGGCAGCCACGTTCAGATAGGCGTAGATATTGCCAGGAAGTACAAGGAAAACGAGACCGTTGTCAACGCCATAGAGGCTCATCACGGTGATGTGGAATGCAAGAGTGTTATCGCATGCCTGGTCCAGGCTGCCGATGCCATTTCAGCTTCCCGTCCGGGAGCCAGACGCGAGAATATCGAGACCTATGTAAAACGTCTTGAAAAACTTGAGGAAGTCTCCAACAGCTTCCCCGGAATCGCCTCCTCTTACGCTATTCAGGCAGGACGGGAGATCCGTATAATGGTCAAGCCGGAAGAGGTAAACGAAGACCAGATGATCATCCTTGCCCGCGATATTGCGAAGAAGATCGAGCAGGAGGTCACTTACCCCGGGCAGATCAAGGTGCATGTTTTCCGCGAGACCAAGGCTGTCGAATACGCGAAATAATACTTATCAACAAAGAAGAGATCGGGTTCAATAGATCCCGATCTCTTTTATTTTTTTCTGAAGGTCTTCCGATTTTTCAAGCGGAACTTCTATTTCAAGCTCTATCGCTTCCCCGTATCGGGCGTTTTTTATGAGCGCCTCATATGGCGTAAGCTCATATTTCAGCTTTTCGAACAGAGAGTACGGACAGCTTACATCGATAAGGGATTTCTCGCGTATCTCTTCCGTTCCGGCGTCGTCGAGCGCGTCCTTGCAGGCTTTTGTATAAGCCCTCAAAAGCCCGCCCGCTCCGAGCAGCACCCCTCCGAAATATCTCGTGACAACACATACGCATTCCGACACGCCCTCGCGTCTCAGGACCTCAAGCATAGGTATTCCGGCAGTTCCCTGGGGCTCGCCGTCGTCGCTGTAGCGGAATGTGTTTTGGTCTATTATATAAGCCCAGCAGTTGTGGCGTGCGTCACGGTTGTTTTTCTTAACCTCCGCTATGAAGGCTCTGGCCTCGTCCTCGGTGCTTGCCTTTCTGACATGCCCCAGAAACTGCGATCTTTTCTCCGTATAAAGGCTCTCGCCGTCTCCGGCGGGCACTTTTTTTCTTATGCTTTCAGATCCTGACATTCTTTATATCTCTGTCAGCCAGTATCCTGTCGCAGAAAGCTCTGTCGGCAGAAAACTCTACCTCTATGCCCTCATTTCTGTATTCGCAGGAAATGACGGAAGCCTCACGGTTTAAACTGTCCACAAGTCCCGCTTTCGAATACGGAAGCATAAGTTTGAGATGGACTTTTTCTTTACCGAGCACCGAGACTATCTTCTCTTTAAGCGCTTCAAGCCCTTCCCCGCTCTTCGCTGAAATGCATACCGAGTTGTCCCCGTGGGGTTTTATCCCGATGAATTTATCGCATTTGTTGAATACCCTGATGCACGGAGTCTTTTCTGCTCCCAGAGCGGTGATCAGCTCGTCAACTATCTTGGCCTGTTCTTCCCACTCGGGGTTTGAGATGTCTATAACATGCAGCAGTACATCCGAGTATTCCAGTTCCTCGAGTGTTGCCTTGAACGCCTCTATCAGCTGGGTCGGCAGTTTTCTTATAAAGCCGACCGTATCCGAGATCAGGACCTCTGTCGTATCGTCTATCCATAGCTTTTTGGTCGTAGTATCAAGCGTATCGAAAAGTCTGTCGTTTGCCTCGATGCTGCTTCCCGTGAGCTTATTAAGCAAAGTGGATTTCCCGGCATTTGTGTAGCCCACTATCGCAACAACGGGGATCTCGTTTTTTACCCTTCTGCGTCTCTGGGTCCCACGAACTTTTCTGACCTCTGCCAGTTCCTCTTCGAGCTTCTGTATCTTTCTTCTTATATGCCGTCTGTCCGTTTCGAGCTGAGTCTCGCCGGGGCCTCTGGTTCCGATAGGAGACGATCCGCCCGAGGCTGTCTGCCGCACAAGGTGCGTCCACATACCGGTGAGCCTCGGCAGCATGTATTTATACTGTGCCAGCTCCACCTGGAGCTGTCCTTCCCTCGTTCTCGCCCTCTGGGCAAAGATATCGAGTATGAGTCCGGATCTGTCGAGCACTCTCACTCCGAGCTTTTCCTCCAGCACCCTCATCTGGGAGGGCGAGAGCTCGTTGTCGAATACCACTAAACTGCAATCGTTATTCTCTGCAAGTTCTTTGAGCTCAGCTACTTTCCCCTCTCCCAGAAATGTTCCGGGATCCGGTGTCGGCCTCTGCTGAATCAGATTGCATACGGCTTCACCCCCTGCCGTCTCTATCAGGGCGGAGAGCTCATCCATTGAAATATCCGTCGATCTCTCCCGCTCATCCATAGAGAGAGCAGAAAGTCCCGCCAGACAGGCTCTTTCTTTTTCTTTTTTTGTCTCTGTCATATTCATGCGCGTATTATACAGTAAAAATATTTCTACGGCAACGAAAAAAAGTGCTTGACAAATCAGAGGTCCTGGTTTATTATCCCATTAAATTAGTTCGCTAAAGTGCTAATTTGATAAACAAGACGAAATGAGGAAAACAAAATGAAAAAGATAATCACTCTTCTGATGGCTGCATGCATGATCTTCGCTCTCTGCGCCTGCGGAAGCGCAGCTGCTCCCGCGAGTGCTCCGAAAGAGACCTTTACCTTTAAACACGGCTTCGACCTTGACTATCCCCCCTATTCTTACTTAAGTGACGACGGCTCCGTCGGCGGATTTGACGTTGAAGTATGCCAGGCCGTATGCAAATCACTCGGCTGGGAATACGAGGCAGTCCCCTTCAACTGGGATTCTAAAGACGCCGAGCTCCAGGCGGGAAGCTGTGACTGTATCTGGTCCGGATTCACTGTTGAAGGCCGTGAGGACGATTACTGCTGGAGCGAGCCTTATTCGGTAAACAGCCAGATGATCCTGGTAGCCGATGATTCCGGAATAAAGACGCTTGACGATCTCGCAGGTAAAGTTGTGGGCGTTCAGACTGCTACTTCCGCCTACACACTGCTCACTGAAGACCGCGCAGATCTCACGGACACATTTGCAAGCCTCGAAGTATACGAGACTTACCCGATAGCATTCCAGGATCTGAAGGCAGGCGGAATCGACGCGATCGCTGTTGATGCCACACTGGGCAGTTTCCTGATATCCGGTGAGACCGGTTACAGTTTCCTTGAGGAAAGCCTCGGAGATGAGACTTACGCTGTCGGCTTCCGCATCGGAGATGATGCTCTGCGCGACCAGGTCAACGACGCTTTGAAAGCGCTCTGGGCAGACGGAACGATCGCGAAGATCCTTGAAAATGAAGACTACGCTGAGATTGCCGATTATATAAGCCTCGGCTGAATCCGTATACCTGTCCCTGCATAACCCTCCATCCTATACCTGATTGCGCGGCAGTGAATAATCACTGCCGCGCAAATAATATTAATAACAAGCTTAAATTTACCTGTATTTGTTTATCAGATTGTTTATATCCTGTGTCATCCGCTCGAGCTCCTTGTTCGAGTGCTCTTTTATTGATCTTGCAAGAGATGTGAGTCTTTCACAGGCGTCTAGCAGTTTCGCGAATACGGAATCGTTTTTCACCTGATTCTCGCTCTTTTTGTAAACCGGAACACCTCTGGTCAGCTTCACCGCCTTACCCTCCAAAAGATCGTAGCTGGTCCCGCTGTAAGGCGCCAGTGTATTGAAGCCGTACTCGTCCCTCAGGCAGTCCGCGTAGGACTGGCAGCAGGCATCGTCTCCGTGGTTTACGAATACGAGGTCAGGCTTATTTTCAAAGGAAGTAATCCATTTGATAAGGCCGTTTTTGTCAGCATGTCCGCTTTTGCCAGGCAGAAACGCGATCTCCGCCTTAACTGCGATATCGTCCCCAAACAGTTTTACCGATTTCGCTCCGTCAATGATTGCCCTTCCTGTCGTTCCCAGACTCTGGTAGCCGACAAAGAGCACCGTGCACTCGCTTCTCCACAGATTGTATTTCAGATGGTGTCTGATCCTGCCCGCGTCGCACATGCCTGAGGCGGATATTATCACTTTGGGTTCCTTGTCGGAGTTTATGAGCTTGGACTCCTCTGTGCTCACGCTGAGCTTCAAATTCGGGGACATCAGCGGGTTTACCCCGGCATCAAGGAGTTTTTTGGTCTCCGGATCGAAACAGTCTCTGTCGCACTGCAGGAATATGCCTGTCGCCTCATTTGCAAGCGGGCTGTCCACATATACCGGGAAATCTCCGTGTCCCTTGACAAGGCCCTTGAGCTTTATCTCACGGATGAAATACAGCATCTCCTGAGTCCGTCCGACTGCGAAGGCCGGGATTATCACATTTCCTCCCCTGTCAAGCGTCCTTTGGATGCAGTCCGCGAGATATTTTATGCTGTTACTCCCGTCGTCCGCGTGGTATCTGTCGCCGTATGTGGACTCTGTGATCACGTAATCCGCTTCTTTTATGTATTGCGGGTCATTTATGATGGGCTGATTGAAGTTTCCGATGTCTCCGCTGAATACCACCTTCTTTGTGACACCGTCTTCTGTCAGCCAGACCTCTATGCTTGAACTGCCCAAGAGATGCCCGGCATCGACAAAACGGACAAATACGTTTTCTGCCACCTGTACGGTCTCACCGTATTCAACCGGTCTCAAATGGGATATGGCCTCCTGCGCGTCTTCCAGGGTATAGACAGGCTGCTCTCCTTTTTCTCCTTTTCTCTTCGCTTTTCTCGTTTTATATTCCGCTTCGGACTCCTGAATATGCGCGCAGTCTCGGAGCATGATGTCGCAGAGCATGCAGCTTGCCGGAGTCGCGAAAATACTGCCGGTGTAACCGTTTTTGTAAAGAAGAGGAAGATTTCCGGAGTGGTCTATATGGGCATGCGTCAATAAAACGAAATCGAGCTTGTCTGCAGCGACCGGGATTGCCCTGTTGACAAATATGTCTCTTCCCTGCTCCATACCGCAGTCCACTATCCCGTAGACTCCGCCGACCTCGATAAGGGTACAGCTTCCGGTAACTTCATGTGTCGCTCCGAGAAATGTAAGTTTCATCTTATGCTCCGTTCATCTTTACTCTTCAGTAATTCTATCATTGGGCTCTCTCTTTTACAAGCAGACAAAAAAAGAAAACAGCACTTATTAAGTGCTGTTTTCATGATCTTTACTGAACTGCAATTTCTACCAGCGCTTCAGAGCTTCTGATGCTCACTCCGCTGACATTTGTGATCACGCAGCGGTACCTTCCTGCAGCTGCCTGAGTTATGCCGTTTGCCCAAAGAATAGAGGTATATGTCCCGGTTGAATTGTCTATCTTGTTTTCAAACCTGAGTCCCAGTTCCTCGTTTGTCGTAGCATCACCGGTGAATGAAATGGATTCCCAGGAACCTGTAAACTCATTGTATTTCTGCCAGTCAAACGAGCTTGTAACACTGAGGTCGCCCTGAGCGTTGATGATAAACATCTGATTATACTTTCCTTCCGTAACCGGCCCGGCAAGAGAGTTAAGATCCTTGGTAAGTTTTATTGCCTGACGTGCGACCTGTTCATTCGTGTTGGTGGTAAGATCGGCGATCGTAGTATCCACATCATCCAGCTTCGAATAGAGCGCGTCGGTGCTCTGTCTGACTTCGGTCATCTGATCGCTGATCTGCGCAGCGCTGTCCGCAATTGCGCTTCTGATGGAGATCGTCATAGCGAGGCAGATAAGACTCAGGATCGCGCACAAAATGGATATGGCTGTTGAGAGCGCATTTCCGGAAACAATGCCCGGCTTAGCGAGTCTGCTGCTTTGAGTATTTGCCGGCCTGTATTCTGTCCGGGAACTCAGCGGTTCAGATCCTCCCGCGTTTCCGTCTTCCGGCAGCTCTTCAATAGTATCCTTTTCTCCAAAATATTCATCTTCCGCATTTATTCTGTCAGATTCATCTTCAGCAACAACTTCTTCCAGACCGGTAGGGCAGCCGCAATAAATGCATTCCGTTGCATTGTCATCTATCTCTTTTCCGCAATTTCTGCATATCATAAAGATGCCTTCCTTCCTTTTTTCTCAGTTTAAGTTATAAATATGTGGTGTAATTCACCATTCATATCATCGTATTATAACACATAATCCCCACTTAAGTCAAATTTTAGCATTTTTCCGCTATTTGCATGAACTTCTTGCTGATTTTTTTCCACATTGGCGCCACTTTTGCTGTTTGCATAAAATAACGCGGGGATATCATAAAATGCCCCCGCGCCGAACAATTGTTCATTTTATACGAAATACTGGATCCTGTCAATTAGCAATATTGTACAAATTTCACAGTGAAATTTTGTGTATTATTACATATTGCGCCGAAGTGTCTAATGTGTTATATTATGTCCACCTAAAGGAAACAACCGTTTTATAATATAAAGCCCCTATGAAGGAGAGGGGCAGCTGTACGGGATCGGAAATGACGTTAAATGATCCGGATGATAAGTGTATCCCGCTTAAAGGGATTTAAGATGAGTAGATCTTGTAGAATGCATCTGTGGCTTTTGTGTGGATGTTCCGATCGGCCGTAATCGAATCTTAAAATAAAAGAAAAGGAGGTAACCATGATGTTGGATACAAAAAATTCAGAGAAGTAACCCCTGACTGCAGTTGAACGGTTTGCGGTCAGGGGTTACTTCTTTTTTATGCGGTTTTCAGGATATCTTCTTGCTGAGCGTGATGAGCATCTTCTCAAAGAGCTCTATTTCCGCAGGAGAATAGTACTCTTCCAGAGCGCCTGCCACTTTACGGACGGCCGCTTCGGTCTCATCATAGTATTTATGGAATTTCTCGGTAACTCTGAGACGGGCTGTTCTTCTGTCGGTCTCGGACAGCTCTTTCTCGATATATCCTTTTGCTATAAGGCTGTTTACCTTGTATGAGGCATTCGGCTGGCTTATTCCCAAAAACGCGGAAAACTCCTTGATCGTCGGTTCGTCAAGCAGATAGATAACATCCGCAGCGTATGCCTCGGTCGCGCTCAAAGATCCTTCTCTGTTGCAGAGTTTATGAAATATGCTGCGGTATCCGGAGAGCCTCAGCAGCTTGAAAAGTTTAGAAAATTGGTTTTCAATCATATCAATCGCCTCTTTCTGTATAAATATACCCCATTTTTCCCTTGCAGGTCAACAGAAAACATCTGTTCCGGCGGATTTTTTTGAGCAATTATTGTCTTAATATGTTATCCGATTATTCTTGACAATACTATTTGCTTATGCTATGATACACGGGCAATTTTGAGAGATTGCATTCATTCGGCTTGCAGAAGTACCCAAGAGGCCGAAGGGGCTCCCCTGCTAAGGGAGTAGACGTGTCAAAAGCGTGCGAGGGTTCAAATCCCTCCTTCTGCGCCACGAAAGAGCACGCGATCGCGTGCTCTTTCATTAAAAACCGTAAACGGAGAGTTACCGAAGCGGTCATAACGGGGCGGTCTTGAAAACCGTTTGGGTGCAAGCCCACAGGGGTTCGAATCCCTTACTCTCCGCCATTAAAAAGAAGATCTTCTCCTGAAGGTCTTCTTTTTTATAGTCAGTTATGGGATTCGAACCGTCGCGGTATTGAACGGCCTTCATGCGGATGGCCGGACCCGCGACCGACCAAGCCCGCAGGCGCGACCGAATCCCTTACTCTCCGCCATAGAAGTACTCTGATCCCGACAGATCAGGGTACTTTTCATTTTGCAAACGATTCCCGGATCTGTTTTAAAAACCTCTCCGCAATTGGCGTAAAGCTCTGATACTTGTTCCATATCAGATACATCTTCATTTCAAGGCGCGGGGCAAGAGGCAGAAAGACAAGGCCGCTATCCGGGGATGTGTCCACCAGATCGTTCAGCGTCAGCAGGATCCCCAGGCCTTCCCGGGCAAACAGGGACCCGTTGTAGGCAAGGCGGAAGGAGCCTTCCAGGCGAAACAGGGAAAACCTGTCTCCTGCCCACGGACGAATATCATTCTCCCAGCTCTGCTTGGACGTGAACAGCGGCAGTCCCGCGAGATCCTCTGCAATTATACAGTCTTTCTTTGCCAGCTCCGAGTCCGCCGGGACAACGGCCCCGAAGTAGTCAGCTTCAGGGAAGCGGATAAAGTTGTATTTCTTTTCATCCGGCATCTCAAAGATCGCGGCAAAATCCAGAAGTCCCTTATCCAGCTTTTCCGTGACCTGCTCCGTATCGCCGCTGGTGATGTGGTATCGAAGGCCAGGATACATTTTTTTGAATTCACGGATCTCCCTTGCGAGACTGCGGATCTGCCGGGACTCAGCCAGGCCGAAGTAGAGGTCTCCGCCTGTAACATCGTCCAGAGAAAGAAATTCCTGCTCGATCTTGTCCGCCATGGAGACCAGATCCTCAGCCCGGTTCCTGAGAAGGATGCCCTCCTCCGTTAGCGCTATGCTGAAGCTGTGCCGGGTAAAAAGCTTTTTCCCAAGCTCATCCTCCAGGCTTTTAAGCGCTTTGGACAGCGTCGGCTGCGTTACGTGCAGAAGCTCTGCCGCGCGGGACATATTCTCTTCTCTGGCAACCGCCAGGAAATATCTCAAGGTTCGGATCTCCATAACAGCTTCACATCCCAAATCAGTTTTATGATATTCTAATCGCGACTATCACGATATTCATTATAACCATTAGCACAACATCTTTCAATATGCTATTCTGCTGTTGAAAGAAGTCCGTGGAGGAAAATCAGGATGGATAACTGGATCCGAATCAGGGAATGTATGGAAGACTCCGGCTGCAGCGACGCCGCCATACAGAGGGCGGAGTCGCTTTTCCGATGCGGAGCGTCTGAAGATCTTGTTCGCTGTCTGCGTTCCTGCCGCTGTGACACACTTGAGGAGATCCACGAGAAACAGAAGCAGCTGGACCGGCTGGATCTGCTCATTCACCAGGTAAAGAAAAACTGAAAAGGAGAAAAAATATGAAGCTGGAAAATCTGGAACTGACAATGGAATGGGACAAGACCTTCCCGAAAAGTGAAAAAGTCGGTCACAGCAAGGTGACCTTTGTGAACCGTTACGGCATTACGCTGGCAGCGGATCTGTATATTCCGAAAGACGCTGCCGGTAAACTGCCCGCGATCGCGGTCTGCGGCCCCTTCGGAGCGGTCAAGGAACAGTGCTCCGGCCTTTACGCCCAGACGATGTCAGAGCGCGGATTCGTGACTCTGGCCTTCGACCCCTCCTTCACGGGTGAGAGCGGAGGAAACGTACGTTACATGGCCTCCCCGGATATCAATACCGAGGACTTCATGGCGGCGGTGGACTTCCTTTCCCTCCATGAAAAGGTCAATCCCGCGCGCATCGGGATCATCGGTATCTGCGGCTGGGGTGGAATGGCGATAAATACGGCCGCTCTGGACACCCGCGTCAAGGCAACGGCCGCCATGACGATGTACGATATGACCCGTGTCAACGCCAAGGGCTATTTTGACTCCGCGGACAGCGAGGAAGCCCGTTATCAGATGAAGGCGTCCATGTGCGCCCAGCGCCTGGAAGACCTGAAAAACGGAGAATACAAGCTCGGCGGAGGCGTGGTCGATCCCCTGCCTGAGGACGCCCCCTTCTTCGTTAAGGATTATTACGACTACTACAAGACTCCGCGCGGATATCATCCCCGTTCCCTTAACTCCAACGGCGGCTGGAACGTCATCGGTTGCGAGTCCTTTGTCAATCAGCCGATTCTGAAGTATTCAAATGAGATCCGCAGCGCGGTCCTTCTGGTTCACGGCGACAAGGCACACTCCTGCTATTTTTCACGTGACGCCTACGCGGATATGGTCAGGGACAGCAAATACGCGGACAACAAGGAACTCATGATCATCCCCGGCGCCGTCCACACCGATCTCTACGACGGCGGCGGAAAGGACGCCATCCCGTTTGACAAGCTGGAAGGCTTCTTTGCGGAGCACCTGAAATAAGCAATTCATAACAGAGGCAGGACATGTCATTCAGAAAAGCTGCGACATTCATAACGGTTCTTCTTGTCATTATGCTCTGCCTTTCGGTGTGCGCGTCAGCGCATAATGAAAACACGGCATCAGGCACGAGGACCCTCACAGAGCCGAAGGATGAAAAAGGAGTTGAAGAAGTGGGACTTTTCGATCTTGAAAGCAAAACCGTTCTGCTGAACAGCGGATATACCATGCCTGTCATGGGACTTGGCACTTATGCTCTTGACCATGATACCTGTGTCGATTCCGTCAAAACGCTGCTGGCAAACGGCGGGCGGCTGATCGATACGGCATATATGTACCGCAACGAAGAAGCTGTAGGCGAAGGCGTGCGGGAGGCAATGGCGGAGTACGGCATTCCCCGTGAGGACATTTTTGTGATCACCAAGATTTACCCGAATCAGTTTCATGACCCGGAAGCAGCAATCGACATGGCGCTGGAAAAGCTGGACATTGGGTATATCGATATGATGCTGCTTCACCATCCCGGAACAAACGATGTGAAGGCGTACAAAGCTATGGAGAAGTATGTGGAGCAGGGAAAGATTCATTCACTCGGTCTCTCCAACTGGTATATCGAAGAATTGACCTCGTTCCTGCCGCAGCTAACGATCACACCTGCACTGGTGCAGAATGAGATACATCCCTATTACCAGGAGCAGGAAGTAGTGCCATTCATCCAGGAAAAAGGGATTGTTGTGCAGTGCTGGTATCCGCTGGGAGGCCGGGGATACACAGCGGAACTTCTGGGAGACGAGATCATTTGTGCAATAGCGGAAGCTCACGGAGTATCTTCCGCCCAGGTCATCCTCCGCTGGGATCTGCAGCGAGGCGTCGTCGTGATCCCCGGTTCGAGCAATCCCGATCACATCAGGGAAAACCTCGACCTGTTCGTATTTGAGCTGACAGAGGAAGAGATGGAAGCCATTGCCGCGCTTGACCGCGGAGAGAAGCACGACTGGTACTGAAAAGAGTCGCGCGGTGAAGATGTGACGAAAAAACTGGCAGACAGCTGCTGCATCACATTGAATTACATAAAAAAGCACTCTGATCTTAACAGAATCAGAGTACTTTTTTATTATCCGAGCTCAGCCATAATGCATCTATCGAAATAGCAGATTCTGTGATATACTGCATCTTGACAGCGCGGAATTTGTTGAAATGAAAACGGAACATGAAGAGAGATTTGAGTTCTCAAGTGAAGGAGGGCGTGTCATGAACTTTCAGATAGATAATCAGCTTGTAGATTCCGTTGAACTGAAATGCCTGGTGGTAAGCCGTGGACTTAAAATTGATAAAGAAGTCTACCAAAAATGCGGAAAGCGCTTCCGGATCTATCCAAACGCGCTGACCTGCAACAGTTTCAAGCTTCCGGACGGAACGATTGTTATGGCCACGGATCTGGGCTTCCATTTGAGCACTTTATCTTCTATGTTCTCTTGGGACAATTTGAAGCTGTTTAAGTACATGAGCGATATGACTACGGATTACCGCCTTTCACTTATTGATGGTCAGCCAACCCTCGTCTTCAAAGGGACGCCAGTAACACCTGTTGAACTTATGCCGGGCACGGAGTTTTATCAGCAGAAGACCAGCTCCGGTATGCCCTATGCAGGCAATGCCGTGCTGCAGGGATGTGATTGGGTGGCATTCCAGTGCCTGTGGCCATGCGACTATGCCTGCGCAGGCAAACCCTGCCAGTTCTGCTTCTCCGGCGGTCAGTTTGAAGCTCTGGCAAAGCGTCACAAGCCCATGCCGTTCATCCCGTCGCCACAGGACGTTTCGGAGGTGGTACTGTACGCTGTGGAGCACGACAGCGTGAACAGTATGCAGCTGACTGGCGGTTCCACCTTCAAGGCGGAGACAGAAGAGAAATACATAACCGCATATATGCAGAACATGCTGGAAAGCGGCGCACGCGAAGCATTGAAGGGTGAGCTGCTGCTCTACATCACACCGCCAGAACGTCATGAAGTGATCGACCGCTATTTCGAAATGAAAGCCAGCCGCATTGCCTGCAGTCTGGAGGTGTGGGATGACAAGCTTGGTGAGAGTATCACCCCGGGCAAGCGCAGCTTCACGACCAAGCAGCGGCATCTGGACGCACTGACATACATTTCAGAAAAATACGGACCGGGCAAGGCATTTTGCAATTTCATTATCGGCCTTGAGCCCTTTGAAACGCTCAAGGAAGGAGCGACTTATCTGGCGGAGCGCGGAGTGATCCCCAGCGCGTCTGTCTGGATGCCTTTCGGCAAGCCGGTCAACGGATCAATGAAACCGGCAAGCCTTGAGTACTTCCGAAAGACGAAAGAGATGCTTGCCGGGCTCTACCTTAAGTATAATCTGGAACCGGCCGGATGCTGCGGTCTGAACGTCTGTGTGGAGCGTGATATCTGGCGCCAGGCAGCAGGCGTTTCCTGCTGTTGAACATATTCCGTATTTTGCCGGCCCGGCATCTCCAGCAATTTAGTGTTTTTTCGGAGTATCCGTTTTACGGATTGCTCCGCAATCAGTTAATTCTCGAATACTTTTAACAGTAGGAGATATCCTATGTCCAAAAAGATCCTTGTTCTCACCGGAAGCGCCAGAAAAGGCGGCAACAGCAACAGGATGGCTCAGGCATTCGCTGAGGCGGCCGCTGCAAAGGGAAATGAAGTAAAGGTCATAGATACCGCCGGGCTGAAGCTGAATTTCTGCCACGCCTGCCAGACCTGCTACAAGACCGGAAAAGCCTGCTCTTTCGATGATGATTTCAACACTATCGCGGACGACATCCTCGCCGCTGACGCGCTCGTATTCTCCTGCCCGGTCTACTGGTATTCCGTCCCCTCACAGATCAAGGCCGTGATTGACAAGATGTTCAGCTTCGTGGTCGGCGGCAAGGAGGACAGGTTCTTCGGAAAAGAGACCGCTCTGATCTGCTGCTGTGAGGAAGAAGACCCTGCCATTCTTGACGGTGTCCGTATTCCCTTTGAGCGTACCGCCGCGCTGAACAAGTGGACTGTCGTCGGTGAAGTGCTCGTCCCCGGCGTATTCTCAGTCGGCGATATCGATAAGACCGACGGTATCGCGCAGGCCGCTGCCCTTGCCGACAAATTCTGAGGAGAGCGAGCACTGGTATGATCATCTGGAAAGCATATCGGCTGGAAGAGCCTTGGCAAGATCCTCTGCGGATGGGTCACACAGCCGGGAGATATTGAAGGGAAGCCGGAGTTGAAGAAAGCCTTTGACCTGGGGAAGTCGATTTAACTTCAGGTGTTGCACCCTGAAAACTGAAATATTCACCCGAGTTCTTTTCCCGGGTGCATTTCCTATCAAAATCGGTGTACTACGCCACAACAGGATCGCTGTTTTAACAGGACAGCAATCCTGTTTTTTCTGAAACGCCTGCAGTAAAAGCTCTTCGATATGGCGCAGCAAAAAATGCAAAGAATACTTTGCAAAAACTGTTGACAAGTTTACTTGGCATTATTATAATGATGACATGCCAAGTAAACTTTGCATCAGGGAGGTTTGAATAAATGAATCGGGAAGATATTTTGACAAAAGCGCAGAGCGAAGGAAAGCAGCGGGATCTGCCGGATCGTGAGGCCCAAAGAAACGGCGCCTGGGCGGCGTATATCCTCGGCGTGGTACTGCTGATTATTGTGGATACCGTCAACGGCTTTGTGTTACACTATGTGAACCGCGGCGCAGACTTTGCGTTGTTTTCTATGGCATTTGCGCTGTTTCTGACTAAGTATCTGCGCCTGCGGAAGAAGCATGAACTGATCATCACAATCATATGGGGCATGTTGGCACTCTCCATGTTGATTGTATGGATTCTGCAGTTAACAGGAGTGCTATAATGGAAGACGGACTTGTCCTGCACAACCATCTTGCGCTTGCAAGAAAAGAGAAAGGGCTGTCCCAAGCGGAGTTGGCAAAACTGGTCGGCGTTTCCCGAAATACCATAAGTTCCATCGAAACCGGGCAGTTCAACCCTACCGCCAAGTTGGCGCTGATTATCTGCATCGCTCTGGATAAGAAGTTTGAAGAGCTGTTCTACTTCTGAAACAGGAATGCTCGGCGAATCCCGTCAAAAGCCACTGCTTTAATGATATTGAGAAGCTAACAAAAACCGGGGTTTTCTGACCAGCTGGGTCTTTTCCCGCAAGAAAGACATCTGCGTTACAATCATGTACAACAACGTCACGGAAGCAGCCGGCGAGGCGATGAACGACATCGCCTGTGAGATCTACAAAAACGCTGAAGAATAACGGAGGATCATACCATTGGATAAGAACAGAATGATGGAAAACTTAGCCCGCGAGTTGAGTAAAAAGGACGATTTCAACGGGGCATGGCTCTACGCCGAAAAGGGCGAGGTCGTGTCCAAGGGCGTTCTCGGCTTCCGGGATCCCGAAAACACGCTCCCGATCACCGAGGACACGATCTTCCAGCTGGCTTCGGTCAGCAAGACCTTCACATCAGCGGCGGTCATGCTGCTGGTTAGGGAGGGAAAGCTGAATCCGGAGGACGAGATCGTGAAGTTCTTTCCGGAGATCCCGTACTCCGGCGTGACGGTCCGGCACCTGCTGACCCACACCAGCGGCATTCCCGATTATTTTGACGATGCGGACTGGTTCATCAGGATATGGAAGGAAGAAAAGCGCGTGCCCGGCAACGAAGAGATCCTGCGTTTCCTCTGCGAGACAAAGGCAAAGCCTTACTTCGCCCCCGGGGATGGTCTGCATTACTCCAACACCGGCTTCAACCTGCTGGCGCTTCTGGTGGAGCGGCTCTCCGGCGTTCCCTATGAAGAGTTCCTGCAGAAGAACATCTTCGAGCCCGCCGGCATGAGTTCCACCCGCTGCTGCCATATCCGCAGAGACGGCGTGCCTTTTGAGAATTATGCTCAGGCGACGGTGTATGATGACGGAAAATGCGTGGCTGACATCGACTCCTCTGAGGACGGCGACGTGGTCGCCTTTGACGGTCTGAACGGTGACGATTATGTGTTCACCAATATCTTCGACATGCTCAAATGGGACCGGGCGCTGCGCGAGGGCAAAGTGCTTACTCTTGAGGAGCAGGAGCTCATGTACACCCCCGTAAAGCTCAACAACGGCGAGGATGCCGTTTACGATGAGGATGACGGGCTTGGCTATGGTTTCGGCTGGGCAGTCGGCCGTGACGAGGAGCTCAGGCTCGTCGTCAGCCACAGCGGCGGCATGCCTGGCGTGGCCACATGGTTTGAGCGCTTCATCGACGCGGACAGGGTACTTGTGATACTCTCCTGCCGTGACTACAGGGACGTCCGGGCATACCTGGGCTACTGGAAAGGCATGGAAGCGATCGTACGGGATCAGGAGCCCGGCCCCATCGTCTCCATCGAGGATATCGCGATCAAGGATCCTGACAGGTCGAAGTGGGAGAGCTTCTGCGGCAAATACGAACACCCCGAAGACGCCGATTTCATCATCGACGAGGTGTTTATGAAGGACGGCGAGCTTCACGCCAAGGCCATAGACGAAGACGGGGACGAGATGAGCTTCCGGCTCTATCCCATCGGAGAAAACGAGTTTGGCCGCAAGGGCGGTCTGCTCAAGCTGACATTCGGCGACGGTTGCGTTATGTACCACGATTTCACCTGCAAAAAACTGTAAAACCAAAACGGCAGCATGGTATCCCTGTTAAGAAATATAACGATGTGGCTGTTCTTGTTATAACAGCAATCTTTACAAATAATAAACCCGGACCTGTCCGGGTTTATTATTATAGTATTGCTGTTGGGATTCGAACCGTCGCGGTATAGAACAGTGTTCCTGCGGATGGCCGGACCCGCGGCTGAGTATGCCCGCAACTGGGTAATATGGCATCAAATAAGAGGTACTGACTGCTAAGAATATTTCTTTTCAGTCAACAGGTTTACGCTTTGTCTCATCCTCCATGTTGCGTTCATTCGTCCGATATTTTTCTTCCTCCATTTTCTTCTGCATTCTCCATATGGTTGACCGACTTATAGAAAACCGCTCTTCAATCATTTTATTATTATAACGAAGCAGTCTTTTTACGGCCTTAAGACCCTCTATGGTTTCTTCTAACGGGCTATTGAAAATATCTGACAAGGCCGGATATCTTTTTTGAAGATCATTAAGCAGTTCATCCTCACCGATAGCCTGGATCAGCATTAGTCTCCTGATACTTGCGGTTGGTTTTACCGTTTGGCTCAGATTATGCGCGTAGCGTTTGCTCACCGCAGACAACGTTACCAGATTCTCAGGCCAAGAATAGGTTTTCAGTATTTCTTCCATCTCCTCCGTAATTCTTTGGCCGCGTATGTTTTCCTGTAGAAGGAAGAATCTGAAAAACAGGAGAATATCATCTTTCCTTTCCTGGAGCGGGGGCAGACTGACAGAAAACACGCTTAATCTTGCCAACAGTTCATCCGGAATATTCTTTTGTTCTTCAAACGATGTCAGTGTTATAACCCGTGCCATAAATGGAACCGGTGTGTTTCCTCCTACTCGATAATAACAATGTTCCGTCAGAACATGAAGCAAACACGCTGTCACTGGCGCAAAAGCCTGTGAAACTCCTACCAATACAATTGTTCCCTGAGCCGCTTGTTCGAAAACCCCGGTCCTGACGCCTCCGGCATCCTCGCTTCCGAAAAGGATTCGCGCAGCTTCAGATGCCGGAACAGTTGCCATATTGAGCAGAATATACGGTTTCTCAGCACGGGAAGAGCCATTATGGACACACTGTGCTATAAACCGTTTTCCTGTTCCCGGCTCTCCGAAGATCATCAACGGATAATCTGAATTGGAAAGCGGGCGGATTTTTTTCAGAAATTCCTTCATAGCTTCCGATTCTCCGATCGCGTCCTCCCATCTCCCTTTCGGTCGGTGCAAGGCCGGCTCCCCTGCATTATCCTTTTTTCTTCTTGTATTGTCAGGAAACAGCGTATAAAGTGTCCCAATCGGCTCCTCACCTCTCATCAGAATTGACCGCACACAACGAAGCATAGCACCGTTCAGCAGTATCCTTCGCTCCTGTTGAAACTGATTTTTCGGAAAAGATGCCGCAGAAAGGGCCGGAATTATACTATCCAACATTCTTCCACGTGGATTGTCTTCAAGTGAAGGAATCATTTTTTTAGCTGCATTGCTGAAAACTGTAATAACTCCCTTTTCATCCGTTACAATGATCCCCGCAGGTGAATTCTGCAAAATCGTATTCGTGATCTCCCTTTCTCTCGCTGCAACTCTCAGCTCTGCCGCGAGACGGCGCGCTTGTTCAATGCTCGATCGGATCGTATATTCACTCTCGTAGATCAGCACACCCTTCTTACCCAGACTTTCCGCCGCTTCATAAGAGAACGACGCACCGATCACTGTATCACAGGAGGATTCCTTCAAAAGAGAGTATAACTCTGCGCTGTCTTCATATCGAATCAATTCGATCGGACAGGGAGAAAGTTTTCTCAGTAAATCCAAATCCGGAGTGGGACTGTAGTGATAGGTAGCAATTGCAATCGATTTTCCTCCTATATCAATCGCCTTCCGAATGCTCAAAAGATAATCTGCAATATCTATCCGTATCTCTATAAGATGTCTGTATGCACGGTTTCGAAATTCCGCCGCATTAGCCGACCCTGCAACAAACACTTCGCAGCCTTCTGCCAGTCCTTTTTCAACAGCCTGAGGCAGATTTATAAAATTACATTCAATCTCAATTACTTCTGTATCTTCATAATGAAAATCGCTTATGACTTTGCGAACCATTTCCCCCAATTTCATGTACACAAGAAAACAGATCTTATAAGGTTTTCCCATGGATATCTTTACCTCTTTTCAAAAGGATTCAGCCCTTTTGTTTCATATTTGGCCGTTTAGCATGGATTTGAAACAAATTCTGCTTTTTTCGTTTGTCTTCTGCTGCAACTTGACTCTTTTCAAATGAAGAATAAAATAAGAATTAAAGCTCATAAAATCGATCAATCAAGGAGGTATTACAGCATGAGCGGACTATTAGATGGCGTCGTCGTCCTGGATTTGTGCAGAGTTTTGGCCGGCCCGTATACGGCGATGATTCTGGCGGATATGGGCGCGACTGTTATTAAGATTGAAAACCCCAACGGTGGGGATGACACGCGCAAGATGGGCCCCTTTTTTGATCCTGAAAGGACCAAAAGTGCATATTATGTAAATTTTAACCGCAGCAAATATGGTGTCACACTGAATTTGAAAGCCCCAGAAGCCAAAGCTATGTTTCTTGAGATGGTCAAAAAAGCCGATATAGTATTGGAAAACTATCGTCCCGGCACCATGGAGAAGCTCGGTCTTGGCTACGAGGTCCTAAAAGAAGCAAATCCCGGAATTATATACGGTTCCGTATCCGGATTCGGCCATACAGGCCCCTACAGCCGGCGCGCAGGTTACGACATAGTCGGACAGGCAATGGGTGGTATGATGAGTACGACCGGCTGGCCCGGCGGAGAACCGACCCGTGTCGGCACTCCTATCGGTGATGTGCTGGGCGGACTTAATCTTGCAATTGGCGTTCTTGCTGCTCTTGTCAACAAGCAGAAGACCGGCCTGGGCGAAAAAGTGGATGTTGCTCTTGTAGATTCGGTCGTTTCCGCCATGGAGAATATCACAATGATCTATCAGACCACCGGGCGTATCCCCCAGCGGATCGGCAACAGATATGAGTCCACATATCCCTATGACGTATTTCCGACAAGCAACGGCAGTGCCGTAATCGCTGCCGGCAATGATAAGCTGTTTGGAATCCTGTGCACGGTAATGGGTCGCGATGATCTGAAGACGGATCCGCGTTTCGTGGCTGTCCCCGATCGGGTAGCTAATCATGAAGAACTTAGGACCATAGTTTCTCAATGGACAAACGAACACACAACAGAAGAAGTAGATAAACTGCTTAACGATGCCGGATGTCCTGCATGCCCGGTCAATACGCTTGATCTCCTGGTCAAAGATCCGCAGATTGCCGGTGCGCGGAATATGTTCCCCGAAATCAATCAGCCGGGCATAGGAAAGGTTCATATAACCGCCACTGCCCAGAAGCTAACCCGTACAAGCGCATATCCCCGCAAACCTGCCCCCGCTCTCGGTGAAGACAATCTCGCAGTCTATAGCGAGCTTCTCGGATACACCGAAGATAAACTCGCTCAACTAAAAGAAAACGGTGTTATCTGAACCGGAGGATAATTATGATGAAAAAAAATGTTACTCTGGTAGAAGTCGGTCCGAGAGACGGCTTTCAATCTGTCAAAGGAGATTTCATCCCTACAGAATTAAAAATCAGCATCATTGATCAGCTTATTGACGCCGGTGTACGTCACCTTGAATATACATCATTCGTCAGTCCCAAAGCAATCCCTCAGCTGGCAGACGCTTCCGCCGTCACGGAACATGTTCTGAGCATTTACCCCGATATCGATCTGTTTGCTCTTGTTCCGAATTTAAGAGGTGCATCAAATGCCTATTCCTTGGGCCTACGGAAAGTAGTCAATGTAGTATCCTTCAGTGCCAGTCACAACAAGGCTAATATAAACCGGACACATGAACAGTCTCTTGCAGCCTATCGAGAGATACGAGATACATATCCTGACATGGAAGCAGATTTGGATCTTGCGACTGCATTCGGCTGTCCCTTTGAAGGTAAGGAAGGGAAATACCGTGATCCGGATTCTTTAATCGAGTTTCTCGAACCCTATTGTGATTCCGGTTTGAAAACAGTAACGCTCTGCGACACAGTCGGCCTGGCAGATCCGGAGCAGGTTCGTACTCTGATCAAGGCGCTCCGCAGAGCCTATCCCGAACTCGGTCTGGAGGTACACATCCATGATACACGGGGTCTCGGTATGGTTATCACACTTGCCGCTATCGAGTGCGGTGTAGATGCCGTTCAGTCTACGCTGGGTGGTCTTGGCGGCTGTCCCTTTGCTCCCGGAGCGTCCGGCAACCTATCCACAGAAGACATGGTATGGATGTTAAATGAAATGGGTTTTGAAACCGGCATAAGCTTTCAGAAGATCCTTGCCGCCGCAAAATTCCAGATGCAAACAATCCCCACCGGAAACTACAGCGGTCATCACATCACGATTGAAAAAGAAACACCCTGCTGCTTCTAAGCATCATAAACCTATAAGCAGACGCTGCCTCACTTCAGTTATTCAAACTGTCTGGAGGCGGCGTCTTTTCTTATTTCATCCTACCGTACATCAGCTTCCATAAATGCCTCGTCAAATAACCGAACAAATACTAAATCATTTTTCAATTCTAATTCCGCATTCGTAACGGAGGAGCTGTGAAAGATTTCCTTTCACAGCCCCTCGAAGGAATAAAAGGGAGAAACTATTATTTATTAATTTCAGACGCGGACAGGCTCGCACAGCACTCCGTATCCCTCAGGGTGCCTGTCCTTGAGCCCCGGCATACAGGCGCGGTGCTCGTATACCGAAGCCGTGTCGATTTCCTGCACCAACACATCGCTTCCCTTCTTTTCGGATTCACAAAGTATGATTCCCCTTGGATCAACTATTTTACTGTGCCCGAAAAGATACAGGTCGTCCATCTCACAGTAAGTATTTGCCGCTGCTATGAACACATTGTTTTCACACGCATGAGAGGAGATCAAGAGTTTCCAGAGATCTGCCTCCTGAATACGCCAGGCTGCGGGCATAAAGATTATTTCCGCACCATTCAGCGCCAAAATACGTGCAGGCTCCGGGAAATTGTTATCACAACATATCATAACACCGATTTTACCGTACTTAGTATCGAAAACCGGATACTCGCCGTTGGATATAAAGAATTTAGGCTCATCTCCGAAAAGATGATTCTTTGAATAGATTCCCTGTACAGTTCCGTCATCATTAATGAAAACGGCACTATTTTCCAATGGAAAGCTGGTTCGTATCTGCATGGAGATTGGTGCAATAATGTAAATCTTTAATTCAGCTGCCAATTCGCGCATAGCAGTGATTGTAGGCCCGGTCAATCCTTCGCTCAATTCGGAAAGTCTGTCTCCGAAGATATTCAGATTATAGCCTGTTACAAACAGCTCCGGCAAACACACTATCTTTGCACCCTGAGCAGCGGCCTCGCGAACCAATTCCATAGCCTTTTTCAAATTGGATTCTTTAGCGCAAGGCTCATTCTGGAGTTGTACGACGCCAATACATACTTTACTCATATTATTTCTCCATTTCCGGCTTTCTCAGTTGCCGGCCTTTTCCTCTGCAACTGCGGCTGCATGCTCTGAACGCTTGTTCTGTTCGAAGCTTCCGTCCATCTTCTTCATCAGGATAAGATAAATCAGCATAGCTCCCAATGTTCCGACAATGATGGAAGCATCATAAAGCCAGTGCAAACTGTCAACCCAAAGGCCGAGGAAGATAATAATAAAGGTTACAACCATCGTCAGAATGCTTGCAGGGTTGATACCGCCTTCACGCTTGAGAAAAACGAGAAGACCAAGCAATGCGACGATAACAGCCATGGCAATCATAGATATGCGTTTTGTACAGCCTAATGCACACACTGCCTGAGCCCAGGAAGCAGGGCCTGCCAATGAGATCAAAAGCAGAACAGCCGCTGTCGCAAAGCAGATAATATACGAGATCTTGTTATATTTTTTCAGGTTATTATACATAGCCTCACCCTGCGGTACATACAGGCTCTTCAGATCCAGCTCTGTATGGCAGATGAAGAAGTAATGGCAGATAGTTATACCGATGATCGGTCCAAGAAGGGCACCGCCGCCGTTGAGGAAGAAGTTCATATAGACGCCCATATCGGTGATCAGGCGCCACGGCTGGATAATAATTCCCACAATGCCAAGCGCGAATGCGGCCCACTTGAAGTTTAGCTTTCCTCCTGTCAGGTGAACAATAGCTACAGCAGGCGTCACAGCATTTGCCGCTACATTGGTCGTCAGGGTTGCGATGATCAGGAAGCACATCATTCCGACGACAAGCGCCGGGCTCTGGATCATACCGGTAAGCACGACCGGATCCCATACTGCCTCTCCAAACATCAGGACTGTGCATGACGTAACAAGAGAGCCTACCAAAGCAAGTCCGAAAATACCGGTGGGGATACCGATAAACTGACCGATCTGATGGCTGCGCTGATCCTTTGATACTTTTGTGAAGTCTGTTACGGTCAGCGGCATGGGTCCCCAATAGCTTATATTCGCATTAAGGCCTACCAAGAAGAATGCCAGGAATTCTCCTGTCGTAGCGAAATTCGATTTCTGAGATACCAGCGGGCCCCAGCTTCCAGCAGAAGAACGCGCCCAAACCAGCAACACGACCATCCAGATCACAAGCATAGGCGCACATAAGTGCTCCATCTTCTTGATTATTCCAAGGCCGCGCACAAGGATCAGAATATTCATACACCAGAAAATACCGAAGCAGACCCACTTGCCAAGGCTCCAGTTTGCCCAGGCAGGGATCAGAATGCTCAGTGCAGTATTCAGCGCAGAACCGCCGATCCATATCTGGATGCCGAACCATCCGGCGGAGACAATACCACGGATAATAGCTGCCACGGATGCTCCGTTAAATCCGAAAGCAGAACGCCAATAAATTGTGGATGGAATACCATATTTGGCTCCTGCGTGACCATTAGCGAGAATCGGAAATGCAATGATGACATTCGCTATCAGGATAGTGAACATTGCCCAGCCCAGGTTCATTCCCCCGGACACAAGGCTGGACGCCAGATAATAAGTAGGGATGCCGATATCCATACCGATCCAAAGTGCGAAGAAACTGTAAATACCCCAGTTCCGTTCTTCCGGCTTGGTTGGCAGCATATCGGGAGCGATATTGTAACCGCTCAGGTCGATAGGTAATTTTGCCATAGTTATAATCCTTTCTTTTTTATTTTTACTCTCTTTTGAGAGTTAATTCCCAATTAGTTTAATCGAAAGCTAAAACTTTTCAAAATAACCCGCCTCTTGTCCATGAAGTTCCCTTCATGGACAAGAGGTTTTCCTGTACTGCACTGCGAACTGATATTTTCCCCGTATTACTCTTCGTCGTAAATAAGGGCCTCATCCACAGGCTCAAAGAGCTTGTTAACAAAGTCTTCAGGAAGCGGTTTCGTAAATGCGCTGACTATAAAGAGTGCAATCGCGGAGAAGACACAGCCCATTACAAAGGGCGGAATGCCGAGAGGCGATTTGGTAAGATACCAGAGAAGGGTTCCGACAACGCCGAAAACAATACCGGCGACACAGCCAGCGCTTGTACACTTTTTGTAATACAAGCCGACATATACCGGAACAATAAGTCCGCCAGCCACCAGTGAAAACGCCCAGGAGGTAAGCGTCAGCACCATAGCAGGTGGATTGAACGCCCATATGATCACGATAAGTGTGATGACCAGCATAGCGATATTAGATACACGAATAACTGAATGGTCATCTGCATCCTTCTTTACAAATCTCTTATAAACATCTACGCCTACCGCCGCCCCTGAATTCATAAGAGTTCCGTCAATCGTTGACATGGCCGCAGCAATGACCGCAACGATGATCAGTGCTCCGAACACGTTCGGGAACCACTCCATTACCAACGCAGGAAATACCTTATCCACGCTGTCGATGTAAAGATCTCCGAAATAAGCACGGCCCATGTTACCGATAATCATAGAACCGAACAGTACAAATGCCACCCAAATGGAAAGCACCACCGCTGCCGTATAAACACTTTTGCGATTTCCGATTGTGAAGTTTGTCTGAACCAGAGTCGGGAGTCCCCAAGGTGCTACCGCAAACACAGTAGAATAAAGAAACAGTGCCGACCATCCCTTTGGTCCGGGCGTCTCCAACAATGCCGGATCGGATTTTGCAACTCCTTCAGCGATTGCTGTCGGTCCGCCTATTATAAAGAATCCCGCTATAACAACCGCAGACATTCCGACAAACATCATGACTCCCTGTGCCACATCCGTGTAGCAGCGCGCCATATATCCGCCGAACATCAAATAGATGACCGAGATCAAGGCTATCATAAGCACGCCTGCTTTGTACGGAATTCCCAGAAGTGCGCCCAATGAAAGTGCTCCCGCTTTTACAATACCGACAAGATAAGGGATAAAAAACACAACGATAACAACAGAGGCAATAATTCCCGATGCCGGACTTTTAAAACGCTTTTCAAGATAAGCGGGAATTGTAACGACATCCAGTGTTTTGGACATTTTTCTCAGCATGTGCGAGAAAAAGATAAGCCCTAAGGGAAGCGAGAGTATCTGGGCAAGGGGCATAAACAGATATGCCATGCCTCCGGCGTAAGCCGTTCCTGTATTGCCAACAAAAGTAGAGGAGCTCAGGTACGTGGACCCGTAAGTCAAGGCAAACACCCAAGGACCCAGTTTCTTACCTCCTGCAAAAAATCCGCTGACCGTATCTGTATACTTTTTCCGGCAGATGTATCCGATGAGCAACATCCCGCCCAGGTAAAGAGCCAGTATGACATAGCCCATAATAACTACAGATTTATTCATTAGTAATTCTCCTTTCCATACTTAATGATGCCATTAGTTATTGTTTTCAGGACTCTTCTCGGTCTCCTGGGCCTTTCTCCTCTCATACCGTTTAAGAAGACCAAAACTGATGATAAACGTAAAAATCATGATTCCCGGTCCCAGAAACCATCCGATATACGTGGGGAATGGTAAGCCGAACATTGTATTCTCCTTTCTTTCTCTGTCCCGGGCGCTTTAATCGCCCGGAATACTCCAAAAACTATATCTGTCCCGTACAATCAATTATTTCATGAGCAGCGCAAGGACTGCTTTCTGAGCGTGAAGACGGTTTTCTGCCTGATCGTAAACAATGGAGTGCGGCCCGTCTATAACGGAGTCAGTCACTTCTTCTCCGCGTGCCGCCGGCAACGGATGCATATAGTAAGAGACCGGGTTGGCAAGTTCGAAATGCTTATCCGAGATGCACCAGTCTTTTTCAAACTGCTTGCGGTACTCCCTGTCCTCCGCCTTCGGCATGCCTTGGGTGCTGCCCCAGCTCTTTGCATAAATGACATCAGCGCCCTCGCAGGCCTCGTAGATATCATTTGTAACAGATATGACGGATCCGGAAGTCTTGGCAGCGTTGTAGGCAAATTCCATATACTGGTCGTCCAGTTCATATCCCTTCGGATAAGCCAATGTGATATCGGCTCCGAGCAGACTGCAAGCAGTCAGCATGGCCTGGGGCACACCGGGGGATTTTACGCGTTCTGCATACGCCCAGCTCATAACGATCTTTTTCTTCTTCCACTCGGTCTTGCCCAGCTTTTCCTGAATTACCATCAAATCACCCATGCACTGGCAGGGATGCTCTTTGTCATCCAGTCCGTTAATGACAGGGATCGTCGTGTTGTTACGTATCTCATTCATGATGTCACGAGCCATGCCATACTCTTCCAGGTCGTACAGGCGTACCATAAGCGCATTCAGATACCGGGAAAGAACCAGTCCCGTGTCTGCCCACGTTTCTTTGTTCTTACGCTGCATGGAATCTTCGCTGTAATACTGAGCATGGCCGCCCAACTGAGTCATGCCGGTCTCAAAGGAAACTCTGGTACGGGTGGAAGGCTGAGCAAACAGCATTCCAAGGGTCTTGTTCTTGAGAAGTTCATGGGGCATGCCCATGGCATTCTGAAGCTTCAGTTCAAAAGCTGCATCCAATATGGTCTGAATCTCTTCGCCTGTGTAATCCTGCAATGTAACAAAATCTCTGCCGCGCATATCAGTTCTCATAATCGTTTTTCTCCTTTTGTTTAATAAAAATTTTTATTCTTTCGGTTTTATCATTTGGCCGAAGCCTTTTTCACCAACAAATTGTCCTTCTGCAAACACTGTTTTGCCGCGTACGATAGTACGGTCGATGCGATAAGTCAGTTCGGATCGGGAATACAGCACAGCACTCTCCCGGCTCTTGGTGAGAAGTTTTCTGATGTCTAATTTCTCCGTTTCCGAAAGTTTCTCTACAATCACAATATCCGCATCTTTCCCCGATTCCAGCCGGCCTTTCTGTCTGTCAATCCCGAAAAACTTCGCAGGTTTTTCAGACGTGTTCGCCGCTAACGCTTCATAGCTCAGCTCGCCCTCGGCGACTTTGTTGAGAAGAAGCCTCAGGGACAGTTCCAGTCCGGGAATTCCGTCAAAACTATGCCATATATCATCCCCGAAACGTGTTTTTTCTTCATACGTATAAGGTGCATGGTCGCTTCCGGTCAAATCCAGGTGTCCTTCCGCATACTCTTTCATCAGTTGCCTTGATACTTCCGGAGAACGGAGCGGCGGTTTCATACGCGCAAACGGCCCTGCAAAAGCTGCATTTGTGCTGTTGAAAACAAGATATTGCGGACATGTCTCGCCATGTATGTCCACTCCTCTGCTTTCTGCTTCCCGGATCATATCCACTGTTTCCGAAAGGCTTACGTGGCAGATGGAAGCTCTGCATCCTGTTTTTTCCGCTGACGCGATTACCCGCTTTACGGCTTCCAGCTCTGCTTTGGCAGGACGGGATTCGCAAAAAGCTCCCAGATCATTCCGTCCTGTCTCCATCATCCGTTTTGTAGGCTCAGCGACATATTCGTTCAACTCGCTGTGGCACACGATTGGAAGGTCCGACGCCTTGACTCTTTCCATAACCGCGGTAAGAGCCTCCTCGCTTTCACAGCATAATCCGTAGAACTCCTGTTCTCTTCCGGGCACAGGCGGCATCAAAAACGTCTTATAGCCGGCAGCTCCAAGCTTTGCCAGCTTCGGGATCTGGTCAAGATTATCCGCACCTGCGCCTGCATACATGCAGAAGTCCACCGCGCAAAGCTCCTCCATCTCCCGTCTGCGTATCTCAAAATTTTCCTCTGTGCAGGCAGGCGGTTTTCCCACCGGCATTTCAAAAATCGTCGTTACACCTCCAGCTGCTGCGGCAACTGTGCCTGAGAAAAAATCCTCCCTGTAGTCAAGAACGCCTCCCCGGATATGAACATGTGTATCTATCATACCCGGCAGAACCATTTTCCCGGATGCATCGATCGTTTCTGAAGCCGGTTCCAGCGTTCCCGGAGAGTCTATCCTGCTGATCCTGCCGTTTTTTACAGCCAGATCAGCTTGAATACAGCCATCTCCGCGGACGATTGTTCCGTTTATGATATTTAAATCGTTCATAACCGTTTTCCTTCAGCGAAGCTGCATTGAGATAGCACCAGCCGGACAGATCTGGCTGCATAATCCACACCCGTCGCATTTTGCCGCATCAACTTTCGCCTTCTTATTATCCAGGGAAATCGCACTATATCCGCTGTCCGCGCATGAGGAGACACAGCGTCCGCAGCCTACACATTTGCTCTCGTCAACTCCTGCGCAGAGTTTATAGTCTCTGGGCAGAGAATTGTGCGCCTTGATGTGTGGGAGAGCCTTTCCGCAAAAATCATCGATGCATGTAAAGCCCATCTCGTCCATATAATCCAGAAGTCCTTGCTTCATGCCGGCTACAACACTGTACCCGTATTCCATGACCGACGAGCAAACCTGCAGTGATCCGGCTCCGGCCAAAATGAATTCTGCCGCGTCCTGCCAGGTGTAAATTCCTCCCATACCGGATACAGGAAGATCACATCCGCCTGCAATCTGTGCCACGCTCCGCAATGCTACAGGCTTTATAGCACGTCCGCTCAACCCCTGAAATGCACTGTTTCCTCCTACGCTGGGATATGGGCAGAACGTATGAAGATCAATTCCCGGAAGGGAATTCAGCGTATTGATTGCTGCGACCGCATCTGCCCCGGCAGATTTTGCCGCTCTTGCTTTCCCCGCCAGATCCGGAACCATTGCCGGAAGCTTCGGCATGACCGGTTTATTCGTTTCTTCCCTGACCCAGCTCGTCACCATACGTATAGATGTCTCGTTCCCGCCTACCTGAGCTCCGCCTCCGCCTTCCGCCATACCGTGAGAGCATGAGAAATTAAGCTCATATCCGTCGATTCCTGTATCATTGAACATACGCGTAACTTCGCGCCATTGTTCTTCGATCAGCCCTTCGGTGTGCAAAAGACTCACAAAAACCGTATGTTCAGGAAACCGCTCTTTCAGCCATTGCGCTTCTTTCAGCCACTTGTCGATGGGCTTGGGACTACCCAGTTCAAAATTAGTAAATCCCTGAATACTGCGACCTGTTTTAACTGCTGTAATTCTGGGATTAACATTTCGAACCAGATCCAGGTTATATGCCATTGTCTTAAGAACCGCTCCGCCCCAGCCAGCATCAAAGCTTCTGGCAACCATCTCACAGTTGGTTGTAGGAGGTGCGGAAGACAACATAAATGGATTCGGCATGGAAATACCTGCAAAAGTAGTTCTCAAAGTCGCTGCCATTCGCTCCACTCCTTTCATAGTTTGTTTGGGATGCCAGACTGAAACAATGTCCGGCTGCTCCCGTTATCGTTATAATTTTCCTTCTTCTTTTTGTTTTTTCAGGTGTGCAAGAAGACCGCCGTCTTGAACAATAGCCATCACATGCTCGGGAAGCCGGCTTCCCTGAAATACTTCTCCTGTAGTCAAATCTTCTATTTTCCCGCTGAGCAGATCCACTCGTATTCTGTCTCCTTGAGAAAGTTTATCTGTATCCGCAAATGTGATGACCGGAAGTCCGACATTGATGCAGTTTCGGAAAAAGATCCTTGCGTAGTCCTTTGCTATGACGGCTCCTACTCCTGCATACAACAGTGCGATCTGTGCCGTTTCCCGGCTTGAACCGGATCCGAAATTTTTACCGGCGACGACAATATCCCCTTTCTCGATATTATGGGAGAAGTCAGGCGCCACACGTTCCATCGCATGCTGTCCGATTACTTCATAGCTCGCGTCCATATACTCTGCCGGCGAAATAATATCTGTGTTGATATTATCTCCAAATTTCCATACCCTTCCCGTAATGACGTTTTCCATCTTCGTGCTCCTTCTGCTTAATCGAAATACGGCCTGGGATCGGCAATGCAGCCTTCAATTGCAGAAGCTGCAACCGTGGCGGCAGAGCCCAGATAAACTTTCGCGTCCTTGCTGCCCATACGTCCGAGAAAATTCCGGTTGCTGGTAGAAATACAGCTCTCGCCGCCTGCAAGTATCCCGGTATGTGCGCCGAGGCAAAGCCCGCAGGACGGAGCAACGATCACAGCTCCTGCTTCCGTCAGAATATCCAGAATTCCCTCTTTCAGCGCCTGCCGGTATACCTCCATAGAGGCAGGTGATACCAGAAACCTTAGGCCCGGTGCCTTATGTCTGTTCTTCAATACCCTTGCTGCCGTGCGAAGATCGCTTATACGTCCACCGGTACATGAACCGATATATACCTGAGTCAATGCCTCTCCGGAAACCTCGTCAACAGGATGGATATTATCCACATGATGAGGACATGCCACCTGGGGCACCAGCTTGGATGCATCAGTCTCATAACAGCGTTCATACACTGCATCCTCATCCGGATAAAGCATCTCATACTTTTTCTGGCATCCGTGGCTTTCCAGATAGGCAGCAGTCTTGCAGTCCGGCGGAATATATCCGATCTTGGCTCCCATTTCCACTGCCATATTGGAGATTGCCATGCGTTCATCCATCTGAAGGCTGCAGATCGTACTGCCGCAATACTCCAGAGCCTTATAGGTAGCCCCTGAGTGACCAATGCGGCCGCAATCATACAATACCATATCCTTGGCGAACACGCCCGGCTGCAAGTCTCCATTCCACTCTACCTTGTAGCTTTCAGGAACCTTAAGCCAGATCTCGCCTGTTGCCAAAACTCCCAGCATCTCCGTTGAACCGATCCCTGTGCCGAATGCGCCAAAAGAGCCTGACATACAGGTATGTGAATCTGTCCCAACAATCAATGTTCCCGGCAGATCATAGCAGTGCTCTGCCAGGACCTGGTGACACGGCCCGGCATATTCATAGTATGCTACGCCTTCCTGTTCAGACCATGCTCTGGTAAAATGCACAGCCTCCGCCTGCTTTATCTCGCAGGGTGGAGTATAATGATCACTGATCACGACCACTTTGGACGGATCCCATACCGACACGCCTAAATCTTTCAGCCCATCCGCAATCTGAATACGCGGCCCAAGAATGTCATCCATCATTGCCGTATCGACTTTTGCGTTTACGATCTCTCCGATCTCGACCGATTCTTTTCCAGAGGCTCTAGCAAGCGCTTTCTGTGCGAACGTCATTCCCATTTTAATCACCTTTTCTGTTCCAGCTATGCCCGGCAACGGTTGCCAGGCATAGCTTTATTCTCGATTCATGCGCTTAAAACGCCAACATTGTCATTGTCTATTTCTGTATTGTTCTTGCAAGAAACAAATCAAAATCAGCAATGATCTCCTCGTTTGTCTTGTCTCTGTTGTCCATTGGAAGGCCATAAATCGGAGGCATTTTCAAACCGCGGGACTCCATTTCTTCAAGCAGCTGTCCCATATATACGCCAGGTAACGGCTTGAGGCTCCGAACCGGTTCGGCCGGATGCCCTCCCCCATTTTCATATGAGCTTGATATCGTGTACCCGCAGGTCGGAGATCCGTCACATACAAGGATTGCAACCGTCTGATATCCGGCTATCTCGTAATTTTCCATATAATCGGCTGTCTGCTTTGCCATCTCCCGGCAAAAGCGGCGAAATCCGACATTGTCATAGAGTTCACGTGATCCCCACCACCTCAGATTCCCGGCATAAAGTACTTCCGGACATGGCATCTGCTGTATACCGACGTCATGTTTATCCAAAGTTGATACAATCTGAGAGAACATTCCCGGATAGCGCGCAAACTCTCTCACCTTGTTGTTGGCATTTAAAATGCAATTGGAAACAAATACGACCCGTTTGCTGCGCATGTCTTCATTGCGTTCAGACATATTCAGCACTCCTTAATTTAATATAAATTACTCTTTCTCGTCGTTGACCAATTCCATCAGTACAGACATATCCGGCTGCTTCTCGAGATCACGTACAAAGGCAATGACCTTCTCGGTGCGCTCAGGATCCGCATAGACCGTATTTGCGAGTGAACGGAACTTATTCTCGACATCTTCATATGTCACAGGATTTCTCCAGTCGCCCTTCGGATCGTCAACAACAGCCGTGTACTCCGTTCCGTCCTCCATTGTGATTGTGACTGCACTGGAATAGTGCTCCGGATAACGGCGTTCAAATTCATCATCTTTGACAACTGTAGTAGCAGCCATCATCTTCTTGATCAGAGGATGCTCAATGTATTTCACATCCAGCTCCTGAACTCCGAACTTGCCGTTGAGGAATGCGATGGATGCCTGATACGGCATGGAGAACTGCAGATCAACGATATTTTTCGGATCCCACTTCCGCGGCTCTGCAAGAAGATGCATAGTCTGCAGAGAGGAACGGACATGGATCTTCTCGATCTTTGCAGGATCCGGATGGTACTTGTTCACGATCTCCAGGCAGGCATCCAGATGACCTCCGGAATAACGGCAGCACGGATAAACCTTTATGCTGGAGCTCGCAAAGATCCACTCTTTTCCGAGCCCGTCCGTGATCCATTTCGTATCGTATGTGTCATGATAGGAATATGCGTGAAGAAGACCGTCTGTGGATTCAAAGATATCTGTCGGGCCGTTGAATCCCTTTTCTGCCATACGCGCT
Organism: Oscillospiraceae bacterium; assembly: GCA_017430455.1. Taxonomy (GTDB): domain Bacteria; phylum Bacillota; class Clostridia; order Oscillospirales; family Oscillospiraceae; genus Limivicinus. Next base: position 38,388 of record JAFRMX010000016.1, on the reverse strand, counting down.
GCAACTATGCAGTCCATGGAAGGACGTCCAGCCTGATATCTCTTGGTGAAGGATCCCTGAGAGTTCCATGCCATAAGACCGGCGACAGCTGATCCGGCAATTCCCTGAGCATACGATGTGTGAAGTTCATCGAGTTTCATCAACTTTGCTGCAGAAACAACACCGCCCATCGTTCCGCATGTGCTGGTAGGATGGAAGCCCTGTGAGTACATCTCTCCAAGATATGCGCTGCCCATACGGCATACGACCTCATTACCCAGGCAGCAGGCTTCGATGAATTCTTTTCCGCTTCTCTTAAGCTGCTCTGACAGGGCAAAGCTTACAGGGAACGTGACAGGGGACGGATGGGCATTCGACTCATTGTGGTCATCTACAAAATCAAGACCGTAGCATTGGATAGCATTTGCATAAGCTGCATTGTGAGCTGCTACTTTTTTCTTGCTTCCGACGATAGTGGCTTCCTCCGGTCCGCCGAGTTCCTCTGCAACAGAACGTGCGATTTCGCTGGAAATGACTTTACGTGTACCGACCATAGACGCCAGAACGTCCAATGTCAGCATCTTGGCTTTATCCACCGCATACTGCGGAAGATCCTCAAATTTAGTGTTTACACTTACTTCAGAAATCTGTTCTGCTAATGTCTTGCTCATAATTTCCTCCTTATTTAATCTATTTTTAACCCTTATGGCATTAGCCATCCACACTGACTCTGGACTTCCGAACGTAAACCGTACCGTCCAGAATGGTACGCGCAGTACGAAGGATCGCTGCAGTCCGAAGTTTAAATTCCCCGTTTTCCTGTTCCATTTCGGAAACCGCAGGGATCTTTCCTGCAGGATGCCCGATCATGATATTCCTGTTTTCCTTTCCCCGCTCGGATATTGTTTCATAAACGATGCTGCCGGGTATTCGCGCAGCAGTTGCCATGCATACGGTACCCGTGACCGGATGGGTCTTATGCATTTTCTGCATAAACACAAGACGACTGGTAATATCGATATCTTCCGCGTTTACATCTTTCCCGTCAAAGGTCCTGTAGTTTTGGCTGGGTGATACCATAGCAAAGAACGGAGCATAAGGACAATCCTCGACCGCCCGTTTCCATTCAGAGGTAAAGCCCATTTTCTCTGCGCAGCGTCCCCGGATCTCTTCAATCTTTTTCATCAGTTCCGCGTCACCTTCGATGCGCGAGGGTGTCTCTGTGCCTTCCAGCCCGAGCGCCTCTGCCCTTATAAACACGGTAGGGATCCCTGCATCAACAATGGAAACTGTGTATTTCTTCCCGTCATCTGTAGTAATGTCGTCTTTGACATTTCCTGTGGGGAGAAGCTTGCCTGTTATTCCGCCGACACTGTCGGAAAAATCCAGTTCGATCGTAGACCCCAGAGTAGGAACTCCGTCGATATGGAGATCTCCGTCTACAGCTGCCTTACCGTCACGTACCTCAACTCTGGCATTGATTATTGTATCTGTATTGACCTGATGGATACGTACCGTCGTGTATGGCTCGACAGCTTTCACGAGACAATGATCAATAGCAAACGGGCCAACACCGGCAGAGATATTTCCGCAATTGGATTTATAATCTATTTTATTCTCCACAAAACTGACTTGTCCGAAGGTATAGTCGATATCGGCATCCTCCCGGGAAGAAGGTCCGATAATTGCCAGCTTGCTGGTAAGTACATCCGCGCCGCCAAGCCCGTCGATCTGTCTCACGTCCGGACTTCCGAATATTTCAAGGATATATTTATCCCGAAGTACCGGATCTCTGGGCAGCTCATTTTCCAGAATAAAGATACCTTTGCTAGTACCGCCTCGAACAACGGAAACTTTTACGGGAATTACTTCGCTCATATGATCATCTTCCTTTCCTTTGCATCGTCATAATAATTTACATTTCAGCAGACTATCGTTCCGCCGGTTCCGTTTATTCCGTTAAGCGCGTTTTCAAGCGATGTGATAATTGCTTTGCGGCCGGGTTTGGATTTCACAAATTTACATACCGCCTGAACCTTTGGAAGCATGCTCCCGGGTGCAAAATGTCCTTCAGCAGCATATTTTTCAAGCTCATCAGCACTTACTTCTCCAAGTGTCTTCTGATCCGGTGTACCATAATTCAGACACACGTTTTCGACTTCTGTCAGGATCAGCAGAATATCTGCATTAAGCTGCTCTGCAAGGACCTCCGATGCAAAATCTTTGTCGATCACTGCCTCCAGTCCGACATAGCGCCCATCATGCATATAAACCGGAATTCCGCCGCCGCCGGAAGCCACAACCACCGTATCGTTATCTACAAGTTTCCGGATCGTATCGATCTCAACGATATTCTTTGGCTTTGGTGAAGGAACTACACGACGGTACCCGCGGTTTGCGTCTTTCTTCATCACATAATTCTTTTCACGCTGAAGCTTTGCGGCCTCCTCTTCATTGTAGAAAGCGCCTACAGGCTTGCTGGGATTCTGGAAAGCCGGATCTTCCGGATCGACTTCAACCTGTGTCACTACCGTAGCAACCGGTTTCTGTATTCCATTTTTCCGGAGGACCTCAGACAGTCCCTGCTGAATGTGATATCCGATCATGCCCTGTGTCATCGCGCCGCAAACATCCATAGGCATTGGAGGCGTAAGCTCTTTTCCGGCTTCATTCTGCAGAAGAATTCTGCCTACCTGCGGTCCGTTGCCGTGACTTATGATCACCTGATTGCCTTCACTGATTATCTTGGCAATATGCTCTGCAGTTTTTAAAACATTCTTCAGCTGATTTTCGCTCGTTGCAGCTTCTCCTCTTGCCTGCAGCGCATTGCCGCCCAAAGCAATAACTACCTTCTTCATGACAATAATCCTCCAAATAAATATATCTATAAGTGACCTTCTTATAGTTATCGTTGAAATCTGCTCTGCTCTTTCTGATTCCCTTTTCAATAATTCTCATCAGGATACCGATAGGGCCCGTCAGCAGAAAAGTCTTTTGGCATCGTTATGAACTATACAGGTTAACAAAAAGTGTATAAAAACCGACAATTAATATAAACGTTTAACCACAAAAATTATCCCCATATTTATACAACTATGAGTGTTTTTATAATACTGTCCGCTTTTCTGATTAGTTAAAAAAAACTCAGAATAGTTTAAACGTTTAACCAGTCAGCCGTAAAAGCTAAATATTTAAGTAAAACCCGTTACCTGCTCTGCAAATGATTCCGGATATGCCCTGATATCTTTTATCGCATCAGGTTCTCTGCGTTTCGTTCCTCTGGTTATGCTGTACAAGATCACAGTGACATACATGCCTGTATTCTGACGTTATCGGTTGGGACAGATCTCCTTCGACAAGGTTGACCATTATTTTCCCCGCGATCGTTCCGATCCAGTCCTCATGCTGGTCCACCGTTGTATAGACTGTACCGATCAGATTCGCCCATACCGGAGTACCTACCATAATAACCTCGACATCCTTCGGGATCATAAGATCCATTTCTCTCAGATATCTGATACCGCCCTGCGCATGCCGGTGATAGCTGTAGAAAACAGCGCTCGGATGTGTTTTCTGAAAAACACGTCTTGTCAGCTGATAACCTGCTTCCACTTCCAGCAGGGCGCTGGCCTCTCTCCATATTTCTGCTGCAGGTGCAATTTCGCTTACAGCTTCTATGAACCCTTTCCTGCGATCCTGAGCGCTTATGCTTTCACTGTCCCATTCGATCATAGCGATCTTTTTGTGACCGTTCTTTGCCAAAAGGCGTCCTGCAAGATACCCGGCCTGATAGCTGTCATCTCCGACATAATAAGTTTCACTGGTATCCTCATCGGTCATAAATTCTCTTCCGATACCGACAAGAGGTATATTCAGCTCTCGAACTGTCTCAGTGTTTTTCCAGCCTTCCGGCGTCGGCCCAAGAATGATCCCGTCTGCCCTGAGACTTATTGCAGAATCAATGATCTGCTTCTCTCTCTGCGGATTCTCCTGCGTATCGCATATAATGGGCAGAATGTCATTTGCATATAGGATATTCTCTATCGCTTCGCACACCCGTGTGTAATAAATATTATTAAACTGGGGTATGATCACAAATACCGTTGTCTGCTTTTTTCCCCGCAGACCGGATGCGATCGCGTTTTTCTGATAATGAAGTTCCTCTGCAGCAGCAAGGACTCTGTCAACTGTCTCCTGACTGATGGTTTTATTGGGTGTCTTGTTCATAACATAAGAAACTGTTGCCACGGATGTATCTGCAAGGCGCGCGACGTCTCTTATTGTCGCGTACTTTACTTTGCGTTTCGTCATACTGGAACAGCTCCTTCAAATCTCTTTGTCATAAAGAAGGAATTAAAGTGACACTTCCGATAAAAATGTCAGTTTAAACGTTTCACCTGTACTATGCATCAAATGACTCCTTCACAAAAAAGATACGCTTGTTTTTTACGAAAATCAATTGACATTTCTTCTAAATATTCCCTTGACATTTTGTGCAGATTGCACAAAATGATTCGTATCACACAAAACCTGTCTTGTTTTATCTTTGTTCATTATCTATAGTATTGTGAAGAAAAGGAGATGTTGGTTTTGAATATTTACCGGAATATTGAATCTGCCTATGTGGATCAGATACGCGGTCTCTGCTCCTCTCTTCACCGTCATCCCGAGCTGGGTTTTTGCGAATATGAAACGACAGCACTGCTCAGAAAACTGATTATGGAAAAAGGTGTTTCTCTTCTTCCTTTAAATCTTGAAACCGGTGTTGCGGCATTGCTTCCCGGCGGCCCCGGTCGGAAGGTCGCTCTTCGCGCTGATATAGATGCCATTTCTCAGCACGAGCAATACGATCGTCCTGATCGTTCCGAAAAAGACGGCATCATGCACGGCTGCGGTCATGACACTCATACAGCAGGCCTTTACGGCGCTCTCTGCTATCTTTCGGACCATCGGGAGCTCCTGAAGGGGGATGTTCTGTTCATTTTTCAACCGGCGGAGGAAACGCTAAAAGGCGCACAGCACATGATCGATTGCGGGCTTTGGAATCAGTTTCAACCTGACATGCTTTTCGGGCTGCATAACCAGCCCGCGATCCCGATAGGGCAGGTCGGTATCAGGTCAGGGGCACTCATGTCTTATAAAGACGGATTTCGCATACGATACATTGGCAAAAGCGGGCATACAAGCACTCCTCAGAAAAACGTCGACCCCATCGTTGCGATAGCTCAGCTGATCACTGCTCTGCAGACTGTTGTAAGCCGGAATGTCGGTCCTTTGGAGCAGGCTGTACTTACCGTCTGTTCTGTAGAGGCCGGAAGTCCCTTCACCACTACAATAGATTATGCTGAAATAACAGGAAATATCCGGACTCTTGCTTTTCCGGTGCGCGATCGTGTTCTTGAGCGTGTAAAAGTACTTGCTGAAGGGATCGGTTCTTCTTTCGAGTGTCGTACGGAAATAGAAGAACTGCACATCACGGACGGAGTCGTAAACAGCGAAGAACTGCTTCCCTTTGCTCAAAAAGCCGGCCTTAGCGTCTTCGGATCGGAAGGTATTGTTGTACCGGAAGTAAATCTTGCCTCGGAAGATTTCTCCATTCTCGGGCGCGGTATCCCCTATTTTTTCTATTTTCTTGGGTCCGGCACTCCGGGAGAAATGCCTTATCCATGGCACAACCCCTGTTTTCATGCTCATCCACAGACTCCTGTTTACGGGGCCGCTCTCCTCACCGCATCAGTATTGGCTGCGCAGGGTTCTATATAAATATATCCAAAGGAGATTTGTGATGACCGAACTGTCCCGAGAGATTCTGCGCGACTGGCAGATACGCAAGACGAAGGCACAGAAGCTGCGCTTTATAGAATTCCTGCAGAGCCGGCTGCCCGGTCTTGCGGTGGAGGAAGGCGGATGGCCCAGGTGCCGCAACCTCGTGCTGGGCGATCCCGAAAACGCCGATGTCATTTTCACCGCGCACTACGACACCTGCGCCCGGCTCCCCTTCCCCAATTTCATAACGCCAAAGAACCTGCTGATCTATCTGCTGTACCAGTTTCTGATCCTCATCCCCTTCTTCGCGGCAGCGGGGCTGCTGGCCTTGGGCCTGATCAGAATCGGCGTATTTGCGCCGCTGGCGTTTATGCTCTGCTGGTTCGCCGCCTTAGCGCTGATCCTTTACGTCTTTATCTTTGGCCCGCCCAATCCGCACACTGTCAACGACAACACCTCCGGCGTCGTAACGCTCTGCGAACTCATTGCCGCACTGAGCGATGAAGAGCGGTCGCGTTGCGCCTTCGTCTTCTTCGACCACGAGGAGACGGGACTCTTCGGCTCGGCGTTTTTCAGTTCTAAGCACAAAAAGGCTGTGAAAGACCGTCTCATTGTCAACTTCGACTGCGTTTCGGACGGCGATCACATTCTGATCGTCCAGAACGGAAAGGCGAAAAAGCGTGCAGGTTCGGCGCTCGAAGAGGCCTTCTCCGCAGAAAGTGACAAACAGCTGCACCTCTGCGGCCCGTTTGGGGCATTCTACCCGTCGGATCAGATGAACTTCCCCTGCGCCATCGGCGTAGCGGCGATGAACAGATCCCCCGTCCTCGGGCTGTACATGACGCGGATCCACACGCCGCGGGACACCGTCTGTGACGAGCGCAACTTTTCCCTTCTCGTCGAGGGCATGCGGCGCTTTCTTCACTTATACCAAATGAATAACGATTGACGGATCCCCGGAGCCTGACCGGAGCATTATGTCCGGTCGGATGTATCCGGCGGAAAAAGAGTGCTTGACAGGCTTTCGCGTGTTTTTATACAATAGCAGATGCAGACAGTAAATCGGAAGTACAGGGAAAGGAAGGAAGACAGACATGCCGGAAAAAGCAAAAGTGTATTTCACAAAAGAGATAAGCCCGGAAAGTCTTGTAAGGATATATGAAGCTCTGGGAAAGGAGCTTCCGGGCAAAGTCGCCGTTAAGATGTCCACCGGAGAGTCCGAAAAGAGCAATCACCTCCGCCCCGCCTTTATAGCTCCTCTGGTAAAAAAACTCAACGGAACGATCGTAGAGTGCTGCACAGCCTACGGCGGAAACCGCCAGGATGTCCGTGACCACTGGAAACAGATCGAAAATCGCGGCTACAGGGAGATCGCGCCCGTTGATATCATGGATGAGGTCGGAGAATTCAAGATCCCCATCGAGAACGGATTTCATCTTACGGACGATATCGTCGGCACCGGTCTGAAGGATTACGATTCTGTTCTGATATTGAGCCATTTCAAAGGACACATAAGGGGCGGCTTTGGCGGAGCGCTGAAAAACATCAGTATCGGGATCGCCTCCTCACACGGCAAAGCGAACATCCATTCCGCCGGCAAGACAAGAGACCTGAAGCTCTGCTGGACGACATACGCCCCCGAGCAGGACGCTTTCCTCGAGTCCATGGCTGACGCCTGCAAAGCGGTCATAGGCTATGTGGGTCCCGAGAACATGCTGTACATCAATGTGGCCAACCGTCTGAGTGTTGACTGCGACTGTGACGGCAATCCCCATGAGCCCGAGATGGGAGATCTGGGTATTTTCGCCTCCACCGATCCGGTGGCCCTGGACCAGGCCTGCTATGACGCCGTCAAAAACGCTGAGGATCCGGGCAAAGCCGCTCTGATCGAACGCATGGACTCGCGGCACGCCATCCGTACAGTCGAGGCGGCCTGCGAGCACGGACTCGGAGTCCGCGATTATGAGATAGTCTCCATAGATTGATCATGAACGAAAACATTCAGACAGTCATAAAAATAAAAAAGCTCAGAGAGGCGGCGAAAATACCCGCCAGGGGCAGCGCTTCAGCCGCGGGATACGATCTCTGCGCATGTACTGACGCGGACATTGAGATCCTCCCTTCCGAAACTGCAGGCATAGGTACGGGAATAGCGGTCGAAATACCTGAAGGCTACTTCGGAGCGGTATTCGCAAGGTCGGGGCTTGCAATGAAGCAGGGCCTCAGACCCGCGAATTGCGTCGGGGTGATAGATTCCGATTACAGAGGAGAGATAATTGTCGCTGTCCACAATGACGGGACTGTCGCGAGGACAGTGCACGCCGGAGACAGGATAGCCCAGCTGGTTATCATGCCGTATCTTCCGGTCTCATTCGAAGAAGCCGAAGAGCTTGGCGATACGGAAAGAGGCGCCGGAGGCTTCGGCTCGACAGGCACCTGAACCGAAAGAGAAAGCATCGGATTATCGTCCCGGTTTACGGTTTTCCAAGCTAATTCCCTATATAGTTAAAAAGAAGATCTTCTTCAGAAGATCTTCTTTTTAACTATTCAGTTATGGGTTCAGCTTGTCCTCTTCCCGGAGCCGTTGTGGCCGAGGATTGCAAGCCCCCTAGAGAATACTGTTATCGGCAACCTGACACAGAAAAAAAACTCTTGACATTTATATCGAGGCTCGATATAATATATAACGAACCTCGATATATCGAGATGCAATAGTCAGGAGGGCCTATGGATAATAAGATCAAAAGGATCTATGTCCCCATGACAGAGAGCGGGTTTTATATACTGTTCTGTCTGCAGCAGCCGCAGCACGGGTACGGAATCAGCCAGCTTGTCAGGCAGATGACCGGAGGCGATCTGGTTATCAGCGCAGGCACTATGTACGGAACTCTCTCGAAAATGGAGAAAGACGGCTTGATCGCTTTTGTTAGAGAAGTGGAAAAACGAAAGCTTTATCAGATCACCGCTCTCGGGGCAGAGATCCTGGAACTTGAGATCCGGCGCATAGAGCGCCTGTACAAAAACAGCAAAGGAGAAAATGCAAATGAGTGACAGAAAGACTCTGGTCCGCTTTTTCACAATAGCAGATTATGAAGAAGAGGAGCTCTGGCTGCGTGAGCAGCACAAAAACGGATGGAAGCTTTTGAAAACCGTTGTGCCCTGCTTCTATATCTTCGAAAGCTGCGCTCCCGAGGATGTCGTATACCGGCTGGATTTTAAAAACAATACGGAAGACCGCGATTATCTCCAGATCTTCGAGGACTACGGCTGGGAGTATTTCAACAGCTGTATGGGGTGGCTGTATTTCCGAAAGCCTGTGTCGGAAACGGATACAGAGCAGGACAGCGAGATCTTTTCCGATGACGCCTCACGTGCAGATATGATCGAGCATATCGTCAAGACCCGTATGCTCCCCTTGCTGGTGATCTTTTTTGCCTGCGTGCTTCCGAATTGCTTTAGAAGCCTGGATGGCGGCTATCCTCTTGCCAATGTGTTTACAATTCTGTTCACTGTTCTGCTGCTCTTATATCTTTATCTGTTTGTGCATTGCGGATCAAAGCTGCGCAAGCTTAAAAAGAAATACGGCGGGGACAGATAGAAGACCGGCCGGCCTACAAAAAACCGTTTGAATCTGGTTCAAACATTGTTTATCGATTATTCAACATTTCGGATATCCGGGTGATATACTCAAAGCCGCTGAGTGATCATTATTTTTCCGATGAAAGGATAAACAAAATGAAGATCAGAAAACTTGCGCTTATAATCTGCGTGGCGGCTATGGTCCTTGCTCTCGCGCTCTGTGCGGGCTGCGGAAAAAAGGCCCCCCAGACGGCGACCTTTACAATGGAGGCGAATCCCACGACGGGCTATACCTGGCAGATCTCCCAGGACAACGAGATCTTCGATATAGCCGAAGAATACGTTGAGAACGAGCATGCCGAGGGAATGGTCGGAGTCGGAGGAACACAGACATATGTCCTCACCCCGAAAGCCGCGGGAACTGCAACCGTTACCCTGGTGTACGGCCGCAGCTGGGAAGAGGGAGACGAGGCTTCCAGCGCCGAGTACACATTTGAAGTCTCCCGAAATATGCAGATAAAGACTGTTTCCGCCAAGGGAGCTTTCCCCGAGGACTTCAGCTTCGTCCCTGTTCTCGAGATAAAGTAAGATACCGAATAACAGAATAGCGAAGAATCATGACGCGAAACCGGAATCCGGTTTCGCGTCTTTTTGTTTTCTTCAGTTTTAAAGCGGATCTCTGACCGCTGCCCACGCTTCTCTCAGCTTTTCATATGTGAAAGCGGCGTTCGCGGGACTTGTTGAAGGAAGCAGGACGGCTTCCCTCTCTGTTTTTTCGAGGCAGTACCTGTTGTAGAGGTCAAAAGCTTTCCTGCCGTTTGTGTATATTTTCCCCACTTTTGAGTTTTTCAGGATCAGATCGATGTCGTTTGGCTCCACATTCCTTATCGAACTGTCCGACGAGCCTCTGATCTCGCATTTTGCTATGACGTCCCAGAGCGCGATGCGGTTTCTTTTGAGAAAAGCCTTCTTCTCCTCTGTCGAAGACGGCTCTTTCTCATCAAAGATATCCGCTATAAGCGGCCAGAATCTGTTTTTCGGGTGCCCGTAATAGAAATTTGCTTCTCTGGACTTTACCGAGGGAAAGGAGCCAAGTATCAGTATTTCACTGTTTTCGTCGTACTCGGGCGGAAAAGTGTGCTCCAGCGTCAGGTATCCGTTCTTCCCCGTCATGCTTCCTCGATTATTGCGCAAAGGCCTAAGCGCAGATCTTCTTCATGTACCATCATAGTGTGCAGCAGGAGTTCCTTTTCGGTATCTCCGCAGCTGTAGCTTATCTTCCTGCTGTGGATCACCCGGTTCTGGTACATCGCGTCGAGTAAGAGGTTCGCGAAATCGTCGTTGCCGTTGGTTATGAAATACTGCAGAAGCTTTCTCCCCTGCGCGTCCTCCGTATCTATCTGCAGGATCTTCCCCGCTGCATCGTTCATGTAGATGATGTCGCCGTATGAACCGAGCACCAGAGCTCCGACAGGCATCTCCTTCAGGATCCTGCTCTTGAGCTGCCTTTCGGATCTGCCCGGTTCAGCCCACTCGACTCTCGTGAGGTCCTTTACCCATTTCCAGGTAAGCACCCTTCGCAGCTGTATATAAAACTTTGTGGTCTCATCCAGATTGACCAGAATGTAGACGACCGGAACAGGCAGTTTGAGCACGAAGGCCGCGAGCAGGCCGACGGGCACTATCACTCCCCACATGTTGATGATATCCATCATAGTCAGGTATCTTATATCTCCTCCCGTGGACATCAGGGATTTTGACATGCAGTTGTTGAGGGAGCCGAAAATGCTTTTGACAGCGACGACCGTCAGCATAAAGCTCAGAAGGCCCTTCGCCTCGACCGAGAAGGCCGGATAGGCCTTTACTATCGTTCCCCTGAGGCAGAGGATCAGCAGGCACATCAGGGCGCCGACCGCGACGTTGAAGGCCATTATCCAGACGGAGTGCTTCTTCGCGCCCTCCGTATTGCCGCTGCCGAGCTCCTTGCCTATAATTATGCCCGAGCCGATCGCCACGCCGTTGTATATCGAGGAGGTGAGTCCGAACACCAGCAGCGCCACCGCGTTTGCCGCTACGGCATTGGAGCCCATGTGGCCTATGATAGCCGCGATGCAGGTGTTCGCCAGTATCCACGAGCCGGTCTGCACCGTAGCGGGGATCGTATAGTGTATGAATTTCTGCCGTATGGCGCGGTTGCGTCTTAATATCCTCTTAAACTCGATCGAAACGTTCTTTTCCTTCCTGCTGAGGACTATCGCGGCGATCGCTTCGGTCATGGAGACGAGCGTGGTCGAAAGCGCGGCGCCCTTTATCCCCATGGCGGGAACTCCAAAGAGTCCGAAGATCAGGACCGCGTTCAGAATGAAGTTCAGGATCCCGGAGCAGGTGCTTATCGCCGTGACCACCATGGAGCGGCCCGCGTTCTTCATGATTATCATCCAGATCTGCGAGAAGGTCATGAAGAGGAAGGAGGGGCAGAGCAGCCTCAGATAGCCCGCTCCGAGGTTTATTATCTCCTGCTCGTTGGTCAGGATGCCCATTATGATCTTCGGGAAAAGAAGAGTTATCAGGAAGAAGAAAACGCCCAGCATCATGGAGAACCGGAAGGTCGTATACATGACCTTTTTGACCGATTCCATATCCTTCTTGCCGTAGTATTGCGAGGCAAGAGCCGAAGTGCCGACGGAAATGGCCGCGATCAGATTGGTTATTATAAGGGTGACCTGGCTTGCAAGCGATACCGCGGCCAGCGACGTGCTGCTGAGCATTCCGACCATGATAGTGTCGGTGGCTGTCAGTATCGCCGTCAGGAAGGTCTGCATCGTCACGGGGACGACTACTTTAAAATAATCCGATCTGTATTCTCTGTCCAACATGTTATATAGTCTGCCTTTATCAGCAATTATTATATCATAGTAAATTTAGCACAATGCGGTCATAATAACAAGACAATACGGCCGGAAGATCTTCCGGCCGTAAAAAGCTGTGTGTCGGATCAATGTCCAGACGCAATCCTAGATGTTTTTTCCCATTTCATATGCTTCCCGGAGTTTTTCGCTGCCTTTTATATCTCCGGTATCGGTCACTCCTCCGCAGAAGACGAAACCTGCAAACTCTGCTCTTTCAAAGCAGTCGACCCATCCCTTCAGGCCTTCCAGTGCTCTTTGGGGAACAAAATCCTCATCTTCTGCAGCTGCCGCCAGCAGATATACCTCCCGGAACTTATAGTCCTTCGGAAACAGCGGGTTCAGCCGGTCGATCAGAACCTTCATCTGGCCCGACATCTCATAGTAGTAAATGGGTGTTGCCCATACCACGACGTCCGCCTCAAGGACTTTCTGTTCGATCGCTATTGCATCGTCTTTGATAACACAGGTCCCGGTCGTCTGGCAGGCAAAACAGCCTCTGCAAAAGCCTACCTGCTTTCCGATCAGTGAAATGATCTCAGCCTCATTGCCGGCATCAGCAGCGCCTTTTGCGAACTGCTCCGCCAGCGCGTTTGAATTACCGTTCTTTCTCGGACTTGTCGAGAGTATTACAACCTTCTTTTTCATCTGTGCCTCCTGTTACTTCATGCTCAATGTTATTTCAGTTTCCGGACCGCTCAGTATACTTTTCAGATCTTCCGCCGAAAGGCCTTCAACTCTCCCCAGCCTTGTGTAGGCCCAGGAGTTCGCGCCGTAGAATATCACGATCTGATTTCCGCTGTACAGCATCACGTCTCCGGCCGAAGTTGTCGTCTGAACATCATTGCTCGGAAGCGTTGTACCGAGAGCGCACACTTTTTCAAATCCGCCGTAATTCGACGCGGAAACCGTTATGTCCCCTTCAGCCAGAAGCTCTTTCAAGGCTGCCGCAGATCTGTTTTCATCAAGCTTCACGATAAAGGAGCCTGTCCCGACAGTCACCCTGATTTCGTTCCCCGATAATGTTTCTGTCTTCATACCTGTTTCTTCCGTTTCCGTTTCTGTTATTTCTGCCTGCTGCTCCGTCCCCGTTTCCGAACTCTGATGCGCCGGTCCCCCTGCGCATCCGTTCAGCATAATAAGGATACTCAGCAGAAGGAAAGATCTCCGTATCTTTTTCATCATCAGGATCTTTTTATGCATTGAGATATTTATTGAAGAAGCTCTCCAGCTTATCCCAGGGGATATAATTATTGTTTCCGCCATCGTACAGATCTGTGTGGACTGCACCCGGGATGATCAGCAGTTCCTTGTTGCCGGTATATTTGGAATCCGCGGTCATTTTTTTGTATTCGTCCAGGCTGAAATACAGAGAGTGCGCTTTCTCGCCGTGGATCATCAGGACCGCGCTTCGGATCTCGTTCGTATAATTGCAGATCGGCTGGTTTATGAAGGACATGCAGCCGGTGACATTCCAGCCCTTCCCCTCTCCCTGTGAACGCGGATGGAAACCTCTCGGCCTTCTGTAGTAATCGATATAATCTATGAGAAACTGCGGTGCTCCCTCCGGATATTCGTCCGGAAGCGCTCCTGCCGGCGCGTATTCTCCGCTTCTGTAATCCGCGGTCCTCTGCGCGTTCATGGCTGTTTTTGCCGCGTTGCGCGCCTCTTCATTGTCGTCCGCGTCGTAGTATCCGTTTGCATTCACTCTGCTCATATTGTACATGGTGGAGGTCACTGTCGCCTTTATCCTGGTATCCAGGGAAGCCGCGTTGAGCGCCATGCCTCCGAAGCCGCAGATACCGATGATCCCGATGCGCTCCGGATCGACATTGTCCTGTACGGACAGGAAGTCGACTGCCGCCTGGAAATCCTCGGTATTTATATCCGGAGACGCGACATTCCTGGGCTCTCCGCCGCTCTCTCCCGTATAGGACGGGTCGAAAGCTATGCTCAAAAAACCCCGCTCAGCCATTGTCTGGGCATACAGTCCGGAGGCCTGCTCTTTGACCGCGCCGAAGGGGCCGCTGACAGCGATCGCAGGAAATCTCCCGTCGCTGCCTCTCATGCTTTCGTCCACCGGTATATACATATCTGCGGCCAGGGTGATCCCGTAACGGTTATGAAATGTTACCTTGCGGTGCTCTGTCTTATCACTCTTCGGAAAGGTCTTGTCCCATTCCCGGACAAGCTTCAGTGTTGCATTTTCCATTCTTTATTCCTTTCAATTTTAAATCAGTATTTCTCTTCCCTTGTTTTTATTATAAAGCACGGCATGATATTCCGCTAATGCTTTTTCAGAATATCATGATATTCAAATCTGGAATTTCATGTTATAATATATCCAAATACAGATCCGGAGGAAACACGATGGAGATCAAAGCCCTGCGATATTTTCTCGCTATTGCAGGAGAAGAGAACATGACCCGGGCGGCACAGCTGCTGCACGTCACGCAACCGACTCTTTCCAAGCAGCTTAAAGCGCTGGAAGAGGAGCTCGGTAAAAAACTTTTCATACGGCACAGCTTCAGCATTTCCCTGACAGAAGAAGGGATGCTTCTGAAAAAACGCGCGGAGGATCTGGTCAGTATGGCAGACAAGATATCGGACGAGTTCTCCTCTTTGGATGACATCACCGGCGGAGAGCTCTATTTCGGGCTGGCAGAGTCATACCAGATCCGGTATCTGGCAAGGGAGATCGCGAATCTCAAGAAGGACTGTCCGGAGCTCCGCTACCACATCACCAGCGGTGATACGGAGCAGGTGACAGAAAAACTGGATAAAGGCATCCTGGACTTCGCGGTCCTTGTGGAAGAGCCTGACGGCAGCAAATACGAATACATTAAGTTTCCGGAATCGGACATCTGGGGACTTGTCATGAGATCGGACGACCCTCTCGCGAAGAAAAAGGCCATCCGTGCGGATGACCTTATCGGGCTGCCTCTGTTCTGCTCGGAACAGTCCTGGAACGCGGATATTCCCCGCTGGGCCGGAGAACGGATGAATGAGCTCCGTCTGGAAGGTTCGTTCCGCCTCGCTTACAACGGCAGTGTTTTCACAAGGGAAGGCCTCGGGTTCCTGCTGACCTTTGACCACCTGGTCGATACCGGCGAAGGCAGCGGGCTTGCATTCCGCCCCCTGGACCCGCTGCTGAGGACGGATATGTATCTCGTATGGAAGCGCCGTCAGATCTTCAGCCCTATCGCGGAACGCTTCCTGGAGCGCATCCGGAGACAGTTTTAAATATAATTGTTCTAAAAATGTCTCGCCACAGGCAAGGTATTCGAAAAACTGGTCGAAACGATAAAACAGAGCTGATTTTGCAAAGGCAGTAACAGTATAAGCAGAGGCAGGGATCCCCTGCCTCTGCCTCGTTTTTTATTAAAGGAGTGAACACGTGCACTCTAAAGTGCAAGTCTATTCCCTGGAAAACCCCTCTGTTTTCAAGGATTGTGCACGTAGTGCACGTACTTTCCGAAAATCCGGAAAAAGTACATAATATACGTATATCTGCAGAAAAACAAAAAGTTTTTTTGACTGTGCACGCTGTCATTTAAGGGCTTGAGCCGTTGCATCGCAGCACTTTCGACTGTTCGGCGGATTGCATCAGGTGTTCACCCGTGTGCACCGCTTATTTCCCTGTATAAAATTTCCGGCCCGTAGGCATCCCTGTACTCGTTTTTCGCTTCGTCCGTAAGCGTGTAATTGATATAGTATTTACCGCTGTTGCGTTTGACAACAAGGTCTTTATAGTTGTCGGCGTCAAGTATGGCCGCAACATTTTTTCTGAACGTATTGTCTCCCATAGTTATGCGTCCTTTATCTCTGACCCAGGCTGCAAAGACTTTGTATACTCTTCCTGTGGTGCAGAGATCGAGATCCATACCTTTCCTTTCAGTCATGCATTCATCCCAGAACTCCTGGACCACATTGTTTTCATGCGTGTATTCTTTGAGTTTTGCCGCCATCTCGGGATACATCGAGAAGCGGTAGCTGCCGTTGATGACTATTTCTCTGAAGGCCATAACCGCTTTGTGGATAATTCCTTCTCTCTCCGCATACATCTTTTCAAGAAGCATCTTATCCTGTTTTGCTTCCGGAATCGACGGCCCCGCCTCAAACGGAAGTATTCTTCTGTATACCCAGGGCCCGTTGTCGCCTCCGAAGATGGGATAATCATTCATACAGAACCACAGCAGTCCTCTGTAGACGAAGCTGAAAGAGCTTTTGTATTTTTCTTCTCCTGTTATCGCGTCTCCGCCTGTAAGCTTTTTAAAAGTTTTCAGCTCCTTGAGCGGTACAAATCCCATATCCGGATCTCCTCCAAGCCTTTTCCCGAAAAGCGGAAAAGCACCGAATCTCTCTTCAACCTGTTCGAGAGTGGTCGAAGTCCAGTTTTCATCGCCCAGAATTCTTTCACAGAGAAGCAGCAGCTGTGACTTCCCGCTGTCTCCTTTTCCTTTTATAAACAGGGCCGATTTCATCTTATATCCGGGAACATTTGAAAATACTGCACCCATGAACTCAAGGAGAAGCTTTTTCTTTTCGGCGTTTTTCCGCGTAAAATCATCCATAAACCTGTCGAAGACCGGAGTCGGCGCGGCAGCAGATCTCCAGTTGCAGGGGATCTGGATCGTGGAAAACAGAAGCGGGCTGTGCTCTGTTGTGAATTCAAGTGTCCTTATATTCAGGATCCCGTTACGGAAATTGATTATGTCCTGATTGGAGTCCAGCGCGGACGATGGAACAGTATCGTTATCTGTCTCGAGCTGTCTCATTACCTCTGTAAGATCTTTGACTTCTACGGCAGCCGGATCATAAGCTTCGATAAACTTACGTATTGCCCCTTTGAATTCGTCGTCCGAAACCGCTCTGTAGCATCCTCTTCTGTAGAGATACTTCGAATTTGATGATTGCCCGTAATCGCGGACGATCAGATAATGCTCGTTTTCCCTGAAATACTGGGCAAGCAGGGCCCTGTTGATCTCATTTTTTTTGCTCCGTTCATTATATTCTATGAAAACCGGGTCTTGTCCCAGGTCCGGAAGCTTATCGGATTCGTCCGGATACTCTGTCTGTGCGTAATCCGAAACAGTACAGATTATTGCCTCTGTACAGTCATTGATATTATTAAACGAAATAAGGGGATTATTGTAAAACGGTATCGCGCAGTCCGTAAAAGCTCCGAAAAACATACTCATGTTTTCATTCGGCAGCCGGATATACATTTCACGGTTCGTCTTGGCAAGGTATTCTCTGCCGAGTGCCTCAGATATTTTTTCGCTTTCACATCTGCATATAATACTGACCTTATCCCCACGGCTTTCCTTATAGGTCCCGAATCTTGCCATCGCCATAAGATCAAAATGATTTGCTTTAAATCCGTCTATGCATACCGCGCAATATCCGTCCGGCACTATCATAGCCGGGCCTTCGTATCCGTGTTCTTCTGCAAAACGCTTTGCCTCATCAAAAGAAATACCGTATTTCATAAAATCTTCGGGTTTTGCCAGAAACGCGCCGCTTTTTGCCGAATAAAAAGCGGTTGCCTTATTTCTTTCGGTCTCCACCGTGTCATAGCAAAGCCATATATTCCTCTTTTTAAGGTCCTCTATTGTCTCCTGCTGCATCTGATCCATTTTCTTCCGCTCCTTTATTAATTTCTTTAAGTATTATACAATATAAACTTCCCGTTGGTGCTTGTCAATGGAAAAAGCGTAAAATATTTACGTTTATTTATTGACATACTTCCCGGCGGGATATATAATATGATCAACTCAATATAAGCGGGGGTATTTATTATATGGCTGCAATGATCACGGAATTTGAAAGGACATACAACTGCGAGGCGGAAAAGGGAAAAAACGTCATCGGGAAAAAGATAGCAGAGGCCAGAAAGCTCAAAAAGATCAGTATTCCCGAGTTTACGAGAAGACTGAACAGATACGGGGTCAAATGCGGCGTGAACGCCGTGAACAAGTGGGAACTCGGCTACAGCGTCCCCACGGCCTACCAGCTCATCGCCGTCTGTCTGGTCCTGGATATAGACGAGGGCCTCTCCTATTTCTGCTCGGACTTAAAGCCCCTCTTAAACGAGATCGGCAGAGAGAAGCTTGAAGAGTACCGTGAGCTTCTGATAACTTCCGGAAAATACGCGCCCGAGGACGAGGAATACATCTCTCCCGAGAAGATCAGGGAGCTCTTCATGCCGCTGGAGATCGAGTATACGAAGCTCGCTGCCGGCGCGGGCAAAGAGGATACGGGGCTTCCCCCCTCCCTGCGCTTTGTCAGAAGGACAAAACGGAACCGCGGCGCCAACTGTATAGCGGTAGTCGACGGGCCGAGCATGGAGCCCGAATTCTACAGCGGTGACATGGTATATGTAAAATATACGAATACTGTCTCCCCCGGAGATATCGCCGTCGCCTGGTGGACGGGCGGAATGGTCATAAAGCAGGTCGGGCCGGACAGGAAGCTCCATTCCATAAACAAGGCTTACCCCTTCGGGGACAAATCCGAGGACGATCATGTCCGCGTGATAGGAAAAGTCATGGGCAAGGTGGAGGAAGGAGAGCTTCCGAGCGAGAGGGAGCTGTTCCTCATAAACGACGCTTTTTCGGAGGAGATCTCCGCGTTCAACAGGCAGTATGCAGACTGATACTGGCCGCTGCTATATCGCTATAGACTTAAAGTCCTTTTACGCCTCTGTCGAGTGCGAGGACAGGGATCTCGACCCGCTCAGAACGAACCTCGTCGTGGCGGATCTCAGCAGGACGGAAAAGACCATCTGTCTTGCGGTCTCCCCGAGCCTCAAATCCTTCGGCGTTCCGGGCCGTCCGCGCCTTTTCGAGGTCATACAGAGGGTAAAAGAGGTAAACGAAAAGCGCCTTGAAGAATACAGAAAGCTCACCGGAAATCCGGAAGCCGATTTTGCCGGCGCCTCCCCATATCTCGATTCGCTCAGCTCGGATCCTTCCCTGAAGCTCGAATACCTGATCGCCCCTCCGCGCATGAACAGGTATATGGAGATAAGCTCCCAGATCTACGGGATATATCTGAAATTCGTGAGCGAGGAGGATGTCATAGTCTACTCGATCGACGAAGTCTTCATCGACGTGACGAAGTACTTGAAGACATACGGGCTGACCGCGAAGGAGATCGCCATGATGATGATCCGCGAGGTACTGCACGATACGGGCATCACTGCCACAGCCGGAATAGGCACGAATCTCTATCTGGCCAAGGTCGCCATGGACATAGTCGCCAAGCACATGGAACCGGATGAACACGGAGTCCGTATGGCGGAGCTGGATGAACACTCGTACCGAAAGATACTCTGGGAGCACACCCCGCTCACGGACTTCTGGCGCGTAGGCCCGGGGATAGCGAAAAAGCTGCAGACCAACGGGATGTTTACGATGGGCGACGTGGCCAGGATGAGCATTAACAAAGAAAACGTCTTCGTGCGGCTCGACAGGCCGAAGAAGGACGAATCGGCGCTAAGCTATATGGAAAACGGAGAGGAGCTCCTCTACAGGCTCTTCGGGGTGAACGCGGAGCTTCTGATAGACCACGCCTGGGGCTGGGAGCCCTGCACCGTCGACGTCATAAAAACATATGCTCCCAGAAGCAGGAGCCTCGGCTCCGGCCAGGTCCTGCACATGCCCTACACATTCGAAAAGGCGGAGGTCATAGTCCGGGAGATGGCCCTGGAGCTGAGCTACGATCTGATGTCAAAGGGCTTTGCCACGTCGAGGATCGAACTGCATATTAACTACGACAGGGAAAGCCTCAGAAGGTCGAACGGAAAATATGTATACAGCCTCACGGGGGCGGAATACAGGGGCACCGTTTCGACGGATTACTACGGAAGGGCCTGTCCGAAGCACGCCCACGGGCACGCGGAGCTCCCTTTCCCGACTTCTCTCGCGGATCTGATAACGGAAGCGGCCGTCGGTATCTTCAATTCCTGCACGGACCCTGCTCTACTGGTCCGCAGGGTCAATATTACAGCCTGTGACCTCTGTACGGAGCAGGAGGCGAAGGCGCTTCAGAACATTTCGCTCTCCGGGGAGAAATACGGGCAGCTCGATCTTTTCACGGACAGCGAGGAGGAGAACGCGAAAAAAGAAAAGCTCCGGGAGGAGCTCTCAAAGAAACAGAGGCTTCAGACTGCCGTTCTGGGCATCAGGGACAAATACGGGAAAAACTCCGTCTTAAAGGGCACGAACTTCCGCGAAGGGGCCCGCGGGCCCCACCGGAACCTCGAGGTCGGCGGGCACAAAGGAGGCTGAATATGGGAAAATATGACGATATCATAGATCTTCCGCACCCCGTCTCCGAAAAACACCCGCATATGAGCATGTACGACAGGGCGGCCCAGTTCTCCCCTTTCGACGCTCTCACGGGCTACAGCGAGAGCATAGACGAGACGGCCAGGACCACGGACAGGCGCCTTGAGCTCTCGGACGAGAAAAAAGCCCTTCTGGATGAGAGGATCGCCGCTCTGAAGGAGCTCTGCGCCAAGGCGCGCTCAGCGCGCTTCTACTGCGATGAAGACGCCTGTTTTCCGAAGATAACCGTGACATACTTTGTCCCGGACAAAGAGCTCCACAAAAGAAGCAGAAAGACGGGCGGCAGTTTTCTCAAATATACCGGAACCGCAAGAACAGCGGATACGCTGCAGGGCTTTCTGGTCTTCGAAAACGAAAGCGGCCCGGACAGGCCGCCGTTTCGGATCCCTCTGCGCGATATCTGCGACATCTCAGGCGAGGTCTTTGAAGACAGAAGATAAAATCAGGCACCCGGTACTCCGGGTGCCTGGTGTTTTTGTGATCCTTTTTACTTGTTCAGACAGGCGATCATGTCGCCGAAGATAAGGTCGCGCCAGCAGAAATTGACCATTCTGATTTTATGCCTTGCCCCGTCCGGCTTACCCCATGTGAGATCGTCATTCAGGACCGGCGCCGGCTCAAGCTTTGACGTTACCCAGCCCGGATTTTTCAGGAAGGCTATCGTCGAGATATCCCAGATTATTCTGGACCAGGCCGTCCCCGCTCCCGGGGCAAACCCGAACAGATAGGCATCGTCCAGATCGTCCCTTCCGGCGAGATACAAATGTTTCAACATTAAAGGCATCATCATTGCCGCCCGGTCGTCTCCGAAAGCGTCAAGAACAATCTGTCCGAGATAATCACTGATAGCGGATCTCCCGATAAGGCACTGCTCGATCTCCGCTTTCGTCAGAGTGAGCATTGAAGCTACACTCATGCAAGGAACCATTACAAGAGGAACGCCTGAATCGAAAAGTATCTGTGAGGCCTGCACGTCCTGCATAAGGTTGAATTCTATCCCGTGTCCGAAGTGGACCGGCTGGCCTCCGAGCCACACGACTACGATCTTTTTCACCAGCTCCGGCTCCATCAGAAGCGCCGATGCTACGTTCGTGGGGGCTCCGATAGTCGCCACGTATAAAGTCTCATCGCTTGCCATGGCTCTTTTCACAAGGTCTCTGGCCGCTTCGCTCTCAACCGGACCTCCGATATCGCTCAGATATTCTTCTGATCCGCGGAACACCCTGCCTTCAGTCTCTTCACCGAGAAGCCCGAACAGTTTCAGAAGCTCCTGATAGCTCGCCTCCATACCGTCCTTCGGGTCAGCTGCCAGAGTAATTCCTTTCATTGCATCTTCACCGGTGTTTTGCGCTGCATTTTGCCCTGCAAGTTTCATAAAACATCTCTGAGAAAACGGAGCAGCGTATACAGCTTCTACATCAAACCTGTCTTTGGATTTTAAAGCCCATGAAACAGCGAACTGATCATCAACTTCATTCTTCGCATCCGTATCTATAACAAGGCGTATTTTCCCGGAAGGAATGATCAGCTTATCTTTCAGTTCTGCATCTGTTAATTCAGGAAATATCACATCCATTTTTTCTCCTTTCAATAGTTACCATTTTGGTTTTCCCGGGGCAGGACAATGTTGTGATGAGTTTGCAGCCCTGGTTTCTATGAAACTTCCGGAGTATCTGCACATCCCATACATATTGTCATCGCATGCCTCACAGATAAAAACCCTTCTATCGTATTCTTTCTTTTCTGTTTTAAGCTCTTCCGGCAGGCTTCTTATATAGAGTTGAATTTTCTCATCTATATCTCTTTTATAATTCTCTGTTTGGATAATACATGCTTTACATTCTCTATTATCCATTATCTGACATTTATCTTAATACTGACCACAGAACCTGCCGGAATCTCACATTTAAATCCGCTTTCTGTCTTTTCCGCTTTCCATGAAGTAACAGACACTTTATCCGGATCATCGAATGTATTGCACGCGTGGGGGTCATTCTGTAATATATCTGCGCTTATTTCCCCTGCATTTGCACCGTACAATGTACCTTCAATTAATTCGGAAGAGTCAATTGATGTATTGCAGATCGTGCAGAGAATATTTCCCTGATCATTTACCGAACTGGACTCAAACAGTTTATTAACCTGTGTTCCTTCCGGACCGACCATAGAATTTTCTATGAACGAGCCAAGAAGGGTCGCGTTCTGATGCCCTTTGAACATATCATAAACATGATATGTCGGAGTAAGAACCATCTTATCTCCTTCTGTAAGGATTATCGACTGCAAAACATTTACCATCTGTGCAATTGTAGTCAGGTGGACACGGTCGGAATGCTTATTGAAAATATTAAGCGACAGCGCTGCCAGAACAGCGTCACGCATAGTATTCTGCTGAAACAAGAAGGCCGGATTCGTGCCTTTTTCTACTCCATGCCACGCGCCCCATTCATCAACCATCAAACCGACTTTTTTCTGCGGGTCATACTGAGACATTATATGATCATGAGAGATTATCAGATCCTCCACATGTGCCGCGCCTTTAAGCAGATAGTACCAGGCATTCTCATCAAAATCATTTGCGGTTCTGAGACTCGCCAGGGGATTTCCGCTCATTTCCGCCAGATTGTCAGCGTTAAAGTTCGGGAATGTGTAATAATGCAATGACATACCGTCAGCGGGCAGATTGCCTGATGAGGCATTGAACATGAAACCTCCGCTGATTCCCTTCATAAATTTCTCAGTGAAATCAAAATCATTTGCATTCGGTCCGGAAGCCAGGATTATTGTTTTTTCCGGTCTCAAGCCGCTGAGCATTGCGGCCATTCCCCCGAAGCACGCCGTGCTTACGAAATGAGCAGCCTGACGAAACTGGTCTGCGTAATAATCCGGCTTCATCTGACCGCCGCAACCCCAGACCTCATTACCTATTCCAAATGCCTCAAGTTTCCAAGGCTTTTCCCGACCGTTTTCTCTGCGCCACTGAGCCATGGGAGTATCCAATTCATCACGGATGTATTCGACCCATTCAACCATTTCGCGGATAGTTCCGCTGCCCAGATTCCCGCTTAAAAAGGCTCCGCAACCAATTTCTTCACACATATCCATAAATTCATGTGTTCCGAAACTGTTATCTTCCAATGTTCCGCCCCAATAACGGTTTGCAATCGGTTTTCTGTTTTTACCTACTCCGTCTTTCCAGTGATACGTATCAGCGAAACATCCGCCCGGCCAACGTAAGATCGGCAGTTTAATATGCTTTAATGCTTCAATTACATCAGATCTGACACCATTTACATTTGGTATCGGAGATGCTTTCCCAACCCAAACACCGTCATAAATGCAACGGCCAAGGTGTTCGCTGAATTGTCCGTATATGTTCTTGTTTATCAGAGATTTTTTATCAAGGTAGTTTATTATATATTTAGCCATTCTCTCCCCTTATTATGATTATTGTATTGTTATACTGTCTTAGCCTTCTCTGCCGCAAGATTCGCTTCTTCAGCACGTTTCAGGTTAGCTCTCCACCGCACAAAATAAGGCTGGTTCCCTGAAAAAGCGAGCAATATAAACAGAACAACACTCTTAATAATGTCTCGCCAGGTTGAGTCAAATCCCAATGCCACAAGACCGTTTGTCATGGCAGTCATTGTAACTACTGCGATAACAATTCCGATGGATATGTTACAGAAGTTCGAGAGAAACATACCGAGGAAAAGGCCCAGGAAAGCATCCATAATTGTAGTAATAGATCCGAAGGCTGCATTCGGAGAAACCTGACCATTATTGGACATATATATAGCCGCCGCAGCTCCCGCAAAAATACCGCTTATTGTAAATCCTATCTGTTTTATCTTGTCAACATCAAGGCCAGCTCGTCTGGCCAATTCTTCATTTCCTCCGAGAGCTTTTATATTATTCCCGTATGTTGTTTTGTTGATAATGATATAAAACAATATAAAAGCAATTGCAAAAACGATGAATACCAAGGGCGGTTGTGCCAGGGCAGCATATTTTACTTTAATAATGGCGACTCCGCTTGTACTGCGAAATATCAGGCTGGGAAGAGCTTCATAAACAAGCATCAGGCCAAGAGATAATACAAGGGTCGGAACCCTAAGTACATTATTAAGCAAGCCGGTCAATGTAGTTAATATAACCGCTGTCAGTAAGGAAAACAAAACAAGTCCCGGAAGTCCCCAACCTGTTGTATTCATCAGTATTCCGCCTGTTATGGCAGACATGGTAACAACTGCCCCAATTGAGAAATCCATCATTCCGAGCGTCAGATTCGGTAACATAGCCATAATGATCAGAGCCGGAAAAACAGATTGTCGCAGGATAATCATGATCATACGGCCGGTGAATATCTGCCCCTTTGTAAGCAAACCAAAAAGGAGAAGAATACACGCCGGGAAGATCATGGTTTTTATTGTTCTTAAAAGAAATTCTTTGATTTTATATTTCATATTTTTTATCCTGCTAATTGATTTTTGACTATTATAGTTGCATTTAGAAGCTCTTAAAACCTCCCACTGCTTTCCCATTTTGGAAAGCAGTGGCAAGGGATCAGATTAGAATTTATCCTGCAGCGCGATTCATTACATCCTCTATAGAGAAGTTCGCATTGATCTGCTCATATTCCTCAAATGTGAAATCAGGATTCAGACCAGGTACCATGGATCCAAGTTCATCAGGCGTGTAGCACGGAGAATAACGGACATATTCATTGTAGTTGACAAATTCATCGGAATTATGAATCTCAATGAAATCCCTGAAGACTGTCTGAGTCCTGTCGGGAATAAGGTAAGTTCCGTCATACATATAAGAATACAGAACAGGGAATGCACAGTTCATTGTGGCAGACTGGCCACCTGCTGCGAATACAAGCATTCCGTTATCAAAGAAATCCTCTGCGCTGTCGGAAAAGTCAAAGCATCCGACCTTGACTTTGCCAACCAATCCCTCCGTTGTCAGGGCCTGGAACACTCCGTCATTCATCATGGTAAAGAACATACCGTCCATTTCCGGATGAGACGCTGCTATAGTGGCAATTGCGTCATTAAACGCCATAAGTGAATAATCTTCTGCAATTATTTCGCCGCCAAGGCTCTTAAAGGTTTCAATAAAACTGTCTGCGCGATAATCCATCATATCGGAAAGTCCTCTGGACAATCCAACAAGAGCGACTTTACGGCAGCCGGCGTCATACATCGACTGAGCACAGTGTTCAGCTCCGGCTACATCATCTTCTGTTACAACACCAAGGAAATTATCGTAACCTGCGAGGATTTTCAGTGTTTCAGGAGTAACAGTTGTGCAGTATGTTACCCATGGAACTCCGTATTCCTGTGCAATCTGAATTCCGGTTTCACTGTAATTCTGAGCAATAATACCATCAACACCGGCGACACAAACACTCTCAACTACGCTCTCCAGTTCTGTTCCTGTGCTTGTCTCAATAAACTGAATTTCGATATTAAACGGTTCAAGCAAGGTTTCCATGTTCTTTTTCCACTGAGTATAGAGTTCCATTCCGGAATATATGCCTATTGCTGCCACCTTTTTGTGAGGCAGATCTCCAGGCAGTTTAAACCCTGCTCCAATTGTGTTGCCACCTGCTTCATTTTCCACTGTTTCGGCCGGTTCTGCCGGTTCTGCGGCAGGCTCAGCGGAAGCGGTGTTCTCCTGAGCGGCAGGTGCTGTCTGACCCGCATTGCTTGTATTTCCGCAAGCAGCAAGGCACAGAATCACGACTAACGCGAGAATAATGCTGATAATGCGTTTAGTTTTCATTTTTATAATCCTCCTTGTTATATTATTAAAATAAAAAACGCCAAATTAATGATTTTTGCTAATTTACATAAAGACTACCTGTTTCAGATTTGTTCGATCATATGAAACTGCAATTACTGTAATAAAGAGAAGTCCTTTTACGATATTCACGTATTCCATTGCAAGTCCGGCAATGATCAACCCGTTTGTTAAGAATGTGATCGTGAGAGCCCCCACCAACATTGATCTTATTTTTGCCGATGCTCCGCCAGACATAGGAAATCCACCCAACGCCAAAGCGATCAAAATGTTAAACTCAATGCCAATACCCGAGTTGGAAGTAACCATTCCCGCCCTGCTCATTTGAAATACTGCCGCAATCCCTACACATATTCCCATAATCAAATAAGCATATAAAATATTTCGTCCGATAGGCAGCCCGGACTGCCATGTGGTCGTTCTGTTCCCGCCTATAGCCTTTTCAGTTTTCCCAACAGAAGTCTTCTCAAAGAGATACCATGTAATTGCTATCAAGATTACCAGTGTTATTATTTTTACAGTATCATTGTTAAAAATACCGAAGATCTCCAATGGAACACGTATGTTTTTCCCAAGAGCATTTGTCCCGGCAATCAGTATTCCTGCGCACGCACTTCTTACACACAAGGAGACCACAAAGGGCTGAAGATGAAGCCAATATGAAGCCATTCCTACAATCAGGGCACACGTAACCCCTATTACAATTGCTGCAAGCATTCCTATTGGAAGCGGTAATCCCTTTGAAGAAACCAGAAAAATACAAACCATCTGAGCAACCCCGCAACTTGCTCCAACGGAGAAATCAATCCCGCCGTGGGCATAAACAAAAGCCGCTCCCAAACTTACAATTGCGGTTGTAAAGCATTGATTCATAATATTTACAAGATTCTCTGGCTTAAGAAGAAGTCCTTTCGTCACGACGGAAAGAATAATAACGGTCAGCGCCAAGCCGCAAAACGGCAGGAATGTCATAAGCAGTTCTCTGCGTTTTGCTTTTCTGTTCAGCATTTCATCGATATCCAAGCCGGTCTCGTGTACAATATCTTGCATTTCTTTCATCCTTAAATCATATATTTAATGATATCTTCTTCTTTGAGTTCAGGGCTTCGTTTAAACTCAGCCGTTATTTTCCCGTTTTGCATGATGAGCATACGATCGCTCATTCCGATCATTTCCGGAAGTTCCTCCGAAATAAGAATCACGGATTTACCTTTTGACTTCAAATCTTCAAGCAGCCTGTAAATGGCTGCTTTTACACCTACGTCAATACCTCTGGTTGCACAATCCAGTATTAAGACATCGCTGTCACATGCCAACCATTTGGAGAACACAACTTTTTGTTTGTTCCCACCGGACAGCTCTGTCAGTAACTGCTCTGAATTTCTGCATTTTATTTGCAAAACTTCAATTTGCTCACGGGCAAGTTTTCTTTCGGATTTTGTAGAAATAAAACCTAACGGTCCCTTTAATTTATCCATACATGGCAGTTCGATATTATCCTTAATACTTGCATTCAGGATAATTGACTCACGGTCTCTATCTTTGGACAGATATCCGATACGGTTTTTTATGGCTATTGTGGGGTTCTTTATTTCTACATTTTTAGCGGGTATAGTGACACTTCCTGTGATTGTTTTTTCAATGCCGAACAATACTTTCCCCAGCTCATGCATACCGCATTCCGAGAGGCCGGTAATCCCTAAGATCTCACCCTTGTGAAGCTGAAGATCCAGATTTGTAAATGGTCCGTATGTGATCTGTTTAGCTTCCAGAACGATTTCATCGTCATAGGAGCATATATAATCATTTCTGAAATAATGTCCGTCAAGCTCTCTTCCGACCATAAGCCGGCGCATATTATCTTCGGAGATGTTATCTCCTTCAAGCGTATCAATTATTCTTCCGTCTCGAAGGACAGTAACCCGATCACAGATCTCTATGAGTTCATTCAAGTCGTGAGAAATAAAAATCACAGCTTTATTCTCAGATTTAAACTTTTCGATCAGGTTATATAGTATTTTTCTTCCCTTCATTGCCAGGGCTGTGGTTGTTTCATCTACGATCAGCACGTCCGGATCTGCAACCATGACTCGGGCAATTTCTACGATTTTTCTATCCTCGAAATTTAGAGATGAGGTCAACAGACTGGCATTGATATCGCCAGCACCGATATTATTGAGTATGATTTGAGCTTTCTCATTGAGCTGTTTCATACTAAGAAAGCCAAATTTTGAATTTTCCTTCATTCTGCCGGTGAAAATATTGGAAGCTACAGAAATTGATCCGATAGTTCCCTGCTCTTGGACAATCATCCCAATTCCGTGATTCTGGGCATCGACCATATTCTTCGGACTGTACGGCTGACCCTTAAGTGTGAAAGTCCCGCTGTCCAAAGACTGTGCACCAGCCGCTATACTGGAGAAAGTGGATTTTCCCGATCCGTTTTCACCAATTAATCCATGAACTTCCCCCCGATAGATGCTGAAGTCTACATCAATCAGTGCTCTTGTCGGACCAAATGCTTTACAGATCCCATGGGCTGAAAAAATGATTTCTTTTCCCATATCTATTCCTTTACTGACGACTTATTTTATAGACAGATTTTGAATTTCCGAGAGAAATGGTATCGACGGTGAGGCGCCTTTGCGCGAAACGGAGATCCCGCTTGCGATCGCCGCTCTTTCAAGCGACTCTTTTATGCTCAGATCGCTGATGATCCCCGAAAGGAAATAACCTGTGAAGGTATCTCCGGCGGCCGTGGTATCCACTGCCGTCGTTTTGTATATGCCGCAGCAGGTAATTTCCCCGCCGGAGCTCAAAAAAGCGGAGCCCCTGCAGCCGAGCGTGAGGAGTATGTTCATATCAGGATACTTACAATGAAGAATGTTTAATATCTTATCCGGCTCGGGGCTTCCGCTTATCTGCTCGCCTTCGACTTCGTTTATAAGGAGATAATCGACCTTCGAAAGATCGTAAGAGGCGACCTTTTCGTTGTACGGAGAGGGATTCAGTGCAATGACGAGACCCGCATCTTTTGCTTTTTCGATAATATAGCCGACGTTTGATATCTCATTCTGAAGAACGATAAGATCTCCGGGACCGAATCCGGAAATGACAGAATCGACGTCAGAGCGGCTTATCTCACCGTTGGCGCCTGCAAGTATGATTATACTGTTCTGCCCGTCGGGATCGACCTGAATAATCGCGTGCCCGCTGGGCCCGCTGACGGTCTTCAGATACTTAAGACTTATATTGTCGGAACTTAAGGCTGACTTGAGGATGGCTCCGTCCGAACCGACAGCTCCTGCAAAATAGGTATCACAGCCGGCCCTTGAAAAAGCAACAGCCTGGTTGAAGCCCTTTCCGCCGCAGAAAAGCTCCATCTTATCGGCGGAAACGGTCTCCCCGGCATCCACGAAGTGATCGATCGTATAGGTTTTGTCTATGTTTGCAGAGCCGAAAACCAGTACTTTCATGATCCTCTCCATTTTAAAGAAATAAGTTTCCTAAATTTATTTACTAAGTGAAGATTAGCATCCGGAAAAGGAAAAGTCAACGGATTTGAAGCTCTCAAACTCAAATTCGGCGAAAGTAACAATTTTAGTAAACTTGTTTTGTGCAAGTTGAACAAAAAAAAGAACGGCCCGCGGTTCGCGCCGTGGCCCGTTCCCAACAATTCTAGATTTTATTTGACAAAACTGCTCTTATACAGCTCGTCGAGCAGATGTCTGTCGATTATCGCGTTCTGTACCCCTTCCTTCGATACGCTGTAGGAGGCCGCGACCGTGGCCGTCTTTATGGCTTTGTCGAGATCGGAACCCTTGGAGAGCTCCACGGCGAGGCAGCTTATGAATATATCGCTCGCTCCTGTCGCGTCCACGCAGGGATAATCCAGAGCTTCATAATATTTTACGGTCCTCCCGTCCGTATAGAGGCATCCGTTCTCGCTCAGTGTTACGATGACATTGGAAACACCTTTTTCCGTGATCTTCCTTGCCTTTTCCTCCGGGCTGCCCTTTCCCGGGACGAGAATATCGAGCTCCTCGCGGTTCGGTATCATGAGAAAGAGATCCTTGAGCATCTCCTCCGGAAGGCCCTGCGCGGGAGAGGGCTTCAGAATGGCTTTTATATTCCGTTCTTTGCAGATTCCGAGTATCTCAGTGACAGAGGGCAGGGGTATCTCCATCTGGAGAAGGCAGAATACGGCATCCTCAAAGAGCTCCCTTTTGCTGTCCACATAGGTCGGAGTGAGCCTAGCGTTTGCTCCGGGATTTACTATGATCGTATTTCTGCCGTCCTCCTGGACGCTTATATAGGCAGTCCCGGTCGGATTATTGTATGAAAACGCGACCCCGTCGAGATTCACGTTTTCCTTTGTGAGCTGTTCATACAGCTGTTTTCCGTAGATATCGTTTCCGAGCCTTCCGAGCATGAAAGCGTCCGCTCCGAAACGGCTCACTCCTATCGCCTGGTTGGCTCCCTTTCCGCCCGGCCAGGTATTGAGAGAAGAGGCAAGCGTCGTCTCGCCGAGCTTCGGACTTCTCTTCACCTTCATCGTAATATCCATATTTATGCTTCCGGCAACTAAGATCTTGTTCAAGGGCTTTTCGTAGTCGCGGATGCTCTGCCTGTCCACGGTCTCGAAGGGCAGGTATGTTGAGAAGAAGGTCTTCTTTTTGGCGGAGATCTGTGAAACGAGCGCGTCTACGGCAAGCTTTGCCATATTCTCCGGGTCCGACTTCACGGCTGAGACGGAGGGGACGAGGTGCTCGAGCGATATATCGTCCTCGAGGCAGAGGATCGAGACGTCCTGCGGAACCGAGAAATGTTTTTCCCTGACTGAGTGGTGGATCTCTCCGGCGACCCTGCTGTCACAGCAGATTACTCCGTCTATACCGGCGTTCAGGATCATTCCTATTGCCTTTTCGCGGTCTTTCTCCTCCAGGATCAGGTCCTTCTCGAAGAACACTCCGCAGGCTCTGTGGGCCTCCTCGTAGCCCGCTTCGACGAGCTTTTTCGAAGCTCCGCTCAGCTCTGAGGAGAGAACGAGCGCCACCCTTTTGTTGTTCTTGTTCAGAAGACGGGTCGTACCCTCTTTCGCGATATTTCTGAAATCCCTGTTTATCCGCGGGAAGAGCCTCTGGGGGTAATCACAGTCGAGCAGAACAGCGCTGCTTATATTGCTCCCTGACTCCGTAAGGGCGTCGAGAGCTCCGGAGGACCTCGGAAAATACAGAAGGCCGGCAGTGTGCTCCTCGCTCACGGAGCGGATGATCTCCTTCTCCCTCTCCTCTCCCGGACCGGAGAGATAGAGCGTACAGGTATAGCCGCTCTTTATCGCCAGAGACTGTGCTTTCTCGAAAAAATCGAGGCAGAAGCGGCTCTTAAGCGTAGGCAAAACGACGGCTATGGTGCTGTTTTTCGCGAGAAGACTGTCCCTCACTCCGGCGTAGGGAACGTAATCGAACTCGGCTATGATATCCCTTACGCGTTTTCTGGTCTCCTCGCTGATATTGTCATCCTTGCCGTTTAAAACCTTTGAGACTGTGGAGGTGGAAACTCCCGCGGCCTTTGCTATATCTTTTATGGTCAATTCTGTATCTCCCCTTTCGGAAGGAAAACCGTTTTCCTGTTTTTTCAGATTATATCCGAGAACAGAAAAAATGTCCAACAATTTCAGGAAAACTGTTTCCTAAATACAGACAAAGAAAAATCAGGCACCCGATAACCGGGTGCCTGGTGCTTATTGCTTATGGTCTGTGACCCATTGAAGAATGATCATTTGACTGTTATGAAAGCTATTTGCCTCGGTGATGTGTGTCCCGGCGAGCGCAGCTTTAACCGGAACAGCCAATACTTATTTCAGATCCTCCGGCCGCCATTCTTTTTGCCAGCGGATAACAGGTTTATCGCCCTCCCACTCGATGGGCAGCCATACATAGCGGGATCGGAACGTATTCTCATTGTGCTTCTGCAGTTCACCAGGGACGGAGTTGATCTCCTTTGGCCCGGTGTCAGGCTTGTAGTCTTTGAAATGCCGCTCCATACCGGAGATGATCGACTTGGCCATGGGCTTTATATACCACTGGGGCATCCATCGGTCGGCGCAGGCAATATATTTGTCCGTGCCCGGCAGGCGGATGACACTGGTGATCTGGGAGGAAAAGCTGGTCCCGCTCCTGTCCCCGATGTGCGGGTCGCCCAGGCTCCTGTATTCTCCGTGATAGTCGTCGAACACACAGACGTCGGACTTGTTGGGGAAATAGCCGGAGGTGCCGGAGGTAAAGAGATACTTCTTCCCGTTTCTCTCAAAGTAAGCAGGCGCTTCGCGTGTATAGGGAGGCAGCAGGCCGTCATAGTGGATGCTGTATTCGTCCGTCACTTCCGTATAGGTATCCGAGAGCGTGGCGCAAACGAGCTGAAAATGGGGCCGCTCGTACCAGATGTAGGCTTTCTTGGTCTGCTCGTCCACATGCAGGCAGAAATCGCCGCAGTACATTTTGAGCGGATTGTAGAACTTGTGAACATACTCGTAGGGCCCCTCAAAGCGGTCGGATTGCATCACGATCATAAACTGCGCGATCTCCGAAGCCATGACCTTAATCCAGCAGACGTACTTGCCGGTCTTTTCGCAAAAGATGATATGCGGCCGGTCGATGCAGTAGGTGGGGTGCAGGGGTTCATGCAGATCCTCACCGGGCGGGATCAGCAGGCCCCGGTCGTCCCAGTTGCAGAGGTCTTTGGAAGTATAATAACGAATGCCCCAGGTCCAGACCGTCCCGCCTTTTTTCGTAAATTCCTTGTTTTCGCCGTACCAGTACCAGAGCTTTTCCTGTTCGTTCCAAAACACGGAAAAGCCGTGGGCCTGGATCGGTTTTCCGTTGGTGTCCAGCCATTCCCGGCCGGGTCGGATGCTGTTGTACATGCTTTTCCCTCCTCAGCGTCCTGTGATCTGGTACGACTGCGGAGTATATTCCATGACCTCAAAGGGATTGCCGTCCGGGTCGTGCATCCACATCTGCCAGGTGTTTTCAATGCCCATGGCGATCTTGCCGCAGCCCAGAATACCGATTTTCAGCATGGTTACTCCTCCAGCATTTTTCTTATGTTCTCATAACCGACTTTCAGGTCCTCCAGCATATCACGGGTGGACTTATCCTGGTCGATGATGCAGGTACCGCTGAAATTGGGCAGGGTCATGGCCAAGTCAATGCAATCCTTCGTGCGGATCGCACCCTCGCCGATGGGGGCAAAAGCCTCGTCGGGCATATTCTTGCGGGTGTAGCTGCCTCGATACTGGCCGTAGAAATCCTTGAGGTGCAGGGTGTGCAGCTTGTCGCCGTAGCGCTTAACAATCTCGTATTCGTCGCCCGCCATGCCTGCCCAGCCGATGTCGATTTGCAGCAGCACGTCGGGAGAAGTCTTTTTCAGGAACAGATCCAAAGCGTTCCCGCCGCGCACAGCATGGAATTCGTCGTCGTGGTTGTGATACAAAATCCGGCAGCCATGGGGGCTGACTTTGTCGGAAACTGTCTGTGCCAGCTTGGCCCAGTGTTTCGCAACCATGGCCGAGCCGAAAGGCGCGGTCAAAACGAAGGTATCGATTCCGTAGTTTTCGTGA
Source organism: Oscillospiraceae bacterium (assembly GCA_017430455.1). Taxonomy (GTDB): domain Bacteria; phylum Bacillota; class Clostridia; order Oscillospirales; family Oscillospiraceae; genus Limivicinus. The sequence goes on along the minus strand of JAFRMX010000016.1, from coordinate 4,372 downwards.
AGGGAGAGAATTCCCTTGATGACATTTCCGGCGGGCATAGTAAAGGCACCGAAGCCCACGCCGAGATGCGCCGACGGGATCTGCATGCCCAGCTCCTTCATGGCTGCGAAAGCGATCTTCTGAGTGTCCCGCGCCCAGACGTTTTTGGGCATGTTCTTCTGTTCGTCCTGGAACAGGATCAGCGGCTCGATCCCGTCAAAGCCGATTTCATGGACCTTGCGAATGGTTCCGATCAGGTCTTCCTCAAATTCTTTTTTCAGTCCGAAGCCCTGTACCGCGATCATATTGCCGCCTCCTCAAAAGTATAAGTTCCCGCCATTACGCTCTCCGTTTTTCCGCCCGGCAGACGGATCTCCGCCGTGCAGTTGGACGGGATGGTGATCGTATAATGCAAGCTTCCATCCGACTTCTCCCAACGGCTCCTGACTTCACCGCAGAGACTCTTGTAGTTTGCCTCCGCGTGGGTCAGGGCTCCGCCCGGGATTGGCGCGATGACAAAATGGTTTTCTCCGTCTACCCGGATCCCCGCGCAGCTGTCAAAGAGCCACTGGCACACCGCGCCGGGCGAATAGTGGTTCAGGCTTCCTGCGTCGCCCTTGTCAACAGCGCCCTTGCCCACATAGCCTTCCCAGGTCTCCCAGATCGTGGTGGCGCCCTGCAGCACCTCATAGAGCCAGCCGGGCTTTTCGATGTTCAGCAGCACCTTGTAGGCCGTCTCACTTGCTCCGGCTTTGGTCAGCTCATCCAGCAGGAATGGTGTGGAAAGAAAGCCCGTGCCGACACGATAACGGTAATCCTCCACCGCTCTGATCAGCCGCTTCTGCGCCCTTTCTTTTTCCGGACCGTCGAGCAACCCCAATGCCAGCGGACGCACCAGCTTGGCCTGGCGATTCGTGTCAAGCTCAGCGTACTTGGGATAGACCGCTTTCGCTCGCTCTGCGGCTTTTTCGTAATCGCTGCTCGGCTCGCCCAACAGCGAGGCGATCTCCGCCATTGTCGTCATGGTGAGATAGAGATAAGCGGTGGCTTCCTCGGGGTGCTTGGCCTGAGCCCCATTTACTTTGTCGCGGAACTCCACCGGCTCCAGCCACTCGCCCAGGTGCACGCCCTTTTCGTAGTGCCCGTCTTTCTCGATTCTTTTCAGCAGCGTGTCCGCGTATTTCTTCATCATCGGCCAGCAGCTCCGAAGCAGCTCTTTGTCGCCGAAGCGCTTGTAGAAGCGGTAAGGCACAAGATACACCGCGTCTGCCCAGCCGACCGAGCCGCCGGTGGCTTTGTACATCATTTCCACACCGCTGAAGGGTGCGACAGCACCGATGAAGCCATCCTTGTACTGGCCGTCTTCCATGTCGCGGAGCCACTTTTTAAAGAAAGCCGCCGTGTCCATGAAATAGGCGCCGGTATGGAAGAAGACCTGGGCGTCGCCTGTCCAGCCAAGGCGCTCCCGGGTGGGGCAATCAGTGGGCACGTCGAGGAAATTGCCCTTCATGCTCCAGCGGGTATTTTTCACCAGCTGATTGATCCGCTCGTCCGAGCAGGTGAAGTCGCCGGTCTGTTCCAGATCGGAATATACGGCGATGGCGGTGAAGTCTTCCAGCTTGAACTCCAGGTCGCCGAACACCTGCGCATAACGGAAGCCGAAGACTGTAAAGCTGGTTTTGAAGACGTCCTCACCGCCTGAGCAGGTGAACAGGATCTCCTGCAAGGGAGTCTCCACCGCTTCTCCTATGACCTTCTGCGCAACCAGCTTCAGGATCAGCTTCTGCTGCGTCCAGCCGGAGGCCGGTTTCGTCTCCACCGCATTGCGAACAAGCATCTGAGTCTCTTGATCGTAGAATTCACTGCAAACGATGCGGATGCGCTGTCCTTTCTTTCCTTTGACGCGGAAAGCCAGTGAACCGGCGATGGTCTGACCGAAGTCCAGCACCTTGCCGGGAAGGAGCGTCGGGGTAAAACGCTCGTGCTCGAGAACGGGTACGTTGTCGGAGGCGCAGAGCTTCACACCCTTGGGCGCCTTTACGACCCGCGCCTTGCCGGAATAGCTCGGCTGCATGTCCGCGTTGTATACCTCGCCGTCCTTGAGGTCTGCAAAGCGGATGGGTCCGTCGTTTGACCAGGCCCAGCTCTCGTCCGTGATAACCGTCTGCACGCTGCCATCGGCATGGGTCAGCTCCAGCTGGGCAAGAATGCTTGTCTGCGTGCCGAAGACGTTTGTCACGCCGTAGGCCGCCACGCTGCCGCGGAACCAGCCGTCGGCCAGCCGCAGCTCGATGGTATTGTTTTCTTGGATGTATTTCGTCACATCATAGGTCTGAACCTGTATTCGCTTGCGGTAGTCCGTCGCGCCCGGAGCCAGAATGAAATCCTCCAGTCGCTTCCCGTTGACTGTCACGTCATAAACGCCCCGGGCTGTGGCATAGAGACGGGCTTTGACGACATCCTTTGCGGAAAAGTCCTTTTTGAAGCAATCCGCCGGATAGCGGCGCTTGGGATCGGGCTTGTAATCGCCGCTGATCCACTTGGCCGTCCAATCGCTCGCTTCCAGAAGGCCCAGTTCAAAGCGGCTTTCGCTTATCTCGCCCGGCTCGCCGTTTTCGTCCCAGAGCTGTACGCTCCAATTAACGATGTCCCGGCTGTGAAGGTCAAGCCCCGCATAAGGGATGTGCGTCATAGAAGCGCTTTCCGCCTTGCCGCTGTCCCATACGGTTTTTCCCGCGCGGGTGCAGATGATCTGATAGGCAGTCTGTGTCACACCGCCCTCGCATGTCCAGTAAAAGCGCGGCATGGGGTTGCCGAGGCCAAGGGGCTCGTTCAGGTATTCGACTTGTAAATGTGCCGCTTTCATAGAATCTGTCCTCATTTAACAGCGATTTCCGCTGATCCTGTCATGCTTCCGTCGCTTGCTTTTATGCTTACCGTTCCGGCCTCGCCTGCGCGGACGATGGCAAGCGCACGTCCGTAGTACGTTGTAAAGTTGCCGGTGTGGTACTGCTCCTCATGGCAGGGGTTGGCGCTACCGAAGGCCAGCAGCTCGCCGCCATCGACCTTGACGGTCAGCTTCCGGTCGGCATTGGATTCCACAATGCCGTTTGCGCCTTCGATGTTTACGGAAACGTAAACGACCTCGCCGGGCTTGACTTCCGTCTTCTCCGGCCGTACCGCGATCTTCAGCGGCGCGTCGGCGGAGACAAGCTCGCTTCTGCCGGTCTCACGGCCGGAGGCGTCATAGGCAACCGCCGTGACCGTGCCGGGGGCGTACTTGACCTTGAAGATTGCCTTGCACTCCTTCACTTTCTGTCTGCCGACAGATTTCCCGTTAATGAGCAATTCAACCTGCGCCTGATCGGAATAGACCTCTACCTCGGCCTTGTTGCCCTTACAGTTTGCCCAGCTCCAGGAGAGGATCGCATTGGTGCCGCGCCAGACGGACTTACTGGGGCGCATGCCGGGGTGATTCACAGGGCGCACCGCGATAACGGGATCGGTCTCCAGGCCCCAGACCGTTGATGCGTATTTGCAGCTGCCGTCCGGGATGCCGAGAATGTCGATCACGCCAGCGCCCGCCAGCACCCAGGGATATGGCCGGTTGAAGGGCATACCGCCGGTGTAGCTCCAGGCGCCGATCCCGGCCTCGCCCAGATAGTCCCAGCTCGTCCACATGAAGTCGCCCACGAGATAGGGGTACTTCTTCACCATCTGCCAGTTCTTCCAGATGTCCTGCGGGAAGGTCTCGCTGCCGAAGACGACGCGGTTGGGGTGCGCCTTCTCCTCCAGCGGGTAACGGCCGGAGCCGTAGTTGTATCCTGCAATGTCCAGGCTGTCGAGGAAGGGCGTGGTCAGTTCATCCACCTTTTTGGAGTTGCCGCCCTTGTTCATGCCGGTGCCGATAAAGGAGGCCATGATATTGAAGGCCAGGCTTGCGTTGCCGCCTTCCTTCTGCTTCTTGCCCTCGGTGCCGGTCTTCTGCTCGCCGTCCTGGTAGATGCCCTGCCCCTTGGCGGCGCGGCCGATGATCATCAAGTTCGTGCCGCAGGTGACGGGGCGGCTCGGATCGAGCTTATGGCAGAGCTCCACCAGCGCCTTCCCTGCGTCGATACCCTTCTGTTCAAAGGGCTCAGCCACCTCGTTGCCGATGGAATAGAGAATGACGGAGGGATGGTTGAAATCCCGCTCTACCATAGCAGTCGTGTCGCGCTCCCACCAGTCGTTGAAGTCCACGCCGTAGTCATGCGGGTTCTTGCGGTTGTACCACATGTCGAAGGTCTCGTCCATGACGTACATGCCGAGCCTGTCGCAGGCCTCCAGCAAGGCCTTGGAGGCGGGATTGTGGGAGGAGCGGATCGCGTTGAAGCCGTTCTCCTTCAGGATACGT
>JAFRMX010000015.1 GCA_017430455.1 Oscillospiraceae bacterium | reverse complement strand
GTCCGGAAAACGGACAAGAAACGTTCTTTCTGCCCGCCGGAGAGCTGGGCGGGATAGGCGTCCGCCCTGTCCTTGAGGCCTACCCTCTCCAGAAGCGCCAGAGCCTTCTCCTCGGCTTCCGCCTGAGAGAGGCCTTTGGTCTTCATGGGCGCCAGAGTCATGTTCTGAAGGATGGTCTTGTGGGGGAAGAGGTTGAAATGCTGGAATACCATTCCTATCTTGCGGCGGTGAAGAGGAAGGTCGAGCTTTTTGCCGTCATCGCTTTTCTTTTTGGTTATATCGACGCCCTCAAAGATGATCTGTCCGGATGTGGGTACCTCAAGAAGGTTGAGGGAACGGAGAAATGTCGATTTTCCGCCTCCGGAGGGCCCTATGACGACCATTACATCGCCTTTGTTGATATCGACGGTGATACCGTCCAGAGCCTTGATCTCGCCGTTGTTGAAATACTTTTTGAGATCTCTTACGCTGATAAGGCTTTCTTTATCTTGCTTCTCCATGGCGCATCCTCCTTTCAAAGAATCCGAACACCTTGCTGAGAATGAACGTGACCGCGAAATATATCGCGCCGACTATCACAAGAGGCTCTATCGGAAGATAAGTGGTCCCTTTGATAAGCACATACTGGGTCATGAGATCGCCTATAAAGAATGTCGAGGCAAGAGAGGTGTCCTTGATGATCATGATGAACTCATTGCCCAGGGCCGGGAGAATGTTTTTTACCGCCTGAGGCAGGACCACGCTGAAAAAGTTCTGTGTTTTGGTCAGGCCAAGGCTCAGGGCAGCTTCAGTCTGTCCGTAGTCGACGGCCTGTATTCCCGAGCGTATCACCTCAGAAACATAAGCAGCGCTGTTGCATACCAGGGCTATCGCAATACAGGCGAACTTCTGTTTGTTCAGGGCCGGGATCAGCATCGGCAGAGCAAAATAAAACATATAGAGCTGAAGGAGCATTGGCGTGCCGCGGATTATCTCCACATATGCTACCGAAAGCCACCTCAGCGGAGCTATTTTTGACATCTTCTGCAGAGCCAGGACCGCCCCGAATATGGCGCCGAAGGCGACCGTGATAGCAGAAAGGGCAAAAGTATATGAAAGTCCCTCGATCAGGAACTTATCCCAATACTTTACCGCTATCTGTATTATGTTACGGCCTATTACCTGAAAATTCATAAAACACCTTCCTGCAAATTATATTCCGGGAAGCCGAATTTACGGCTCCCGGAATAGTGTTCCCAAAGTTTGTCGCGCTATGCCGGTCAGCCTTCGACTGATACTTCGATGGCTGCTTCAGACTCGGAAAGCGCTACGGCATCGTCATACCAGCCGCTGTAGTATCCTGCGTCATATGCTTCGGCAAGACACTCGTTCACAAAATCGAGGAGAGTCTGGTTTCCTTTGCCTATCATGATCACATTGGCCTCGTACTCTGCCGCGACATCGAACTGCCAGGTGCAGATCACGAGATCGGGATTGTTGACGAGTATCGCGTTGGCATTGCCCTGAGCGACTGCCAGAGCTTCAATGTTTCCTGACTGAAGCTCCAAAACGCCCACGTTGATATCTCCTATTGTTACGGCATTCGCATCGGGCAGCTGCTCGGTAACGAGCATCATCTGCAGGGAAGCGTTCTGGGCTCCGACATCAACACCGCTGAAATCCTCGGCAGATGTGTATTTGTCCGCATCGGCGGCACGTAGCAGTATGACCTGTTCAGTCTCATTCTCGCCCGCGTAATAGTAATCCGAGAGATCGTAGTTTTTGGCCCTCTCTTCGGTCCACGAATAGCCCGAGATCGACATATCGACATTGCCGGTATAGACCGCCGTCTGGCAGGCGTCGAAGCTCATCGCGTCTATCTGAAGCTCAACTCCCATCTTGTCGGCAATGAACTTGGCAAGAGTAATATCAAATCCGACATACTGATCCTGTCCGGTCTTTGAGGAGTCGACAAACTCCATCGGGGCAAAATCCGGAGAAGTGGCGACGGTCAGGACCCCGGCCTCCTGTATCTCTTTGAGCGTTGAATAATTCTTTCCGCAGGCGGAGAGAGCAAATATCATGCAGAGCGCGAGAACAAGTGCAAGTATCTTTTTCATTTTGATCATCCTTTCGTTATTGTCCGTATTTAAAAGTTCTTCCACAAACCTCTGTTTCGGTTTTGATGAACGGATAATAACATCCGGCTTTTCAAATGTCAAGGAAATTATGAATAAAAATTTATTATTTCTGCTGTTTTGTGAATATTTACCATAAAATATTCATTATTGCTTGAATATTATGAATAATTATGAATATCCGTGTTTAAAAAACACCCGCGGAGCCTCAAAAAGGCCGCGGGTTTTGTGCAACTTGCATTATATGCGGTGTTTTCTTATCGCTCTGAGGCGGACTTTGGGGATCTTCATCCTGCCCGATTCCGCCATGTTGCGGATCCACTGCTCTATGAGCAGCTCGAAAAATCTGCTGACCGAGGGGTCCTTTCGAAGCTCGTTCGTGACCATGACTGCCTCTCTGAGCTTGCTCTCCGTGAGGTCCGTCACGGTCTCCGCTCCCTCCGAGGAGAGAATGGAAAACAACGAATCCGCAGTCTCAGCGATCTCTTCCGGCGTCAGCGTCCTTGAGACCTCAAAAGCGGCGTCTCTGAAAGCTTTTGTCGCGGCGCTGAAACCCTCCGCCCTGACAAACGAGGTCCCTTTCACCTTCCATCTGAAACCGTCGTGGGCAGAGATCCCGGATACATCCGTATCCGCTATCTCGCACTCCTTATCGAAATACAAAATGACGCCGACAGTCGTATTTTTCGAGACGATCGTGTGAAGTTTTGGCCTGATTGCAAGAAATCCTCTGTTTTGCGATACGTCTTTGAAAAAACCGGGGCCGTCAAAATTATATACTGAAGAGATCTTGCTCTTAGTCCGGGCAGAAGCGGTCATCGCGGCGAAAACGGCCAGGTTTCCGCCTTTCGAATGTCCTCCGATGATGATCGGATCATCGCTTTTTGAGGCTTCAGCTCTCAGGTATTTTGCGGCATCCCACTGGGCGGGAATTATTCCCGTTGCTCCGAGCATGAAGTCTTCCTTCCAGGCAAGAAGCGTATCGTCCGTGCCGCGGAAGGCAATATATCTCGTATTGTCCGGCAGTATGACCGTCAGGGCAGAGAACTGCTCGCCTTTTTCTTCATCGTAGATGCTGACGTAGTCTCCGAGGCGGAGATCTTCGTATCTGGGTGTTTCCGGAAGTCTCCTGATAGTCTCCAGCACATACTGACTTGAAAGAACTCCAAGAGTGTTTATTTCCTTCTTCTCCATGCCTTCGACAGCTTCCCTGACAGATATGAAACCGTTTCCGGGAACTATATCCGTAAAATCCGGTGAGCCGAGCTTGCTTATTATATAACTGTCCACTTCATTAAACGGAGAGACGGCAAAGCTCAGATCTCCGCGCCAGTCGATGTAATCTGTTATATTGGCCACTTTTCATTACCTCATTTCACTTTTGCACATTTTACCATGTAAGGCGGAATAAAGAAGCCGATATTTCTTGATTTTTCAATTTATTCATAATATATTATTGACCATGTTTGAACTTATTCTTGATTCACTTATCGATGCTCTGAAAGACGGAGCCCTGAGCGTTCCCATTCTGTTTCTCTCATATCTGTTTATGGAATGGCTCGAGAGGAGCGAAAAACTGAACGAGGAGGTTCTCTCCGGGCGTTCAAAAAAAGCAGGCCCTCTCATAGGAGGGCTTTTGGGGGCTGTCCCGCAGTGCGGGATATCAGGCGCTTCTGCCGCGCTTTTCTCAACGGGAACGATCTCGCTCGGAACACTGCTCGCCGTATTTTTCGCGACCTCCGACGAGATGCTCCCGGTGCTTTTAACGGAGCTCGGACGTCAAAGCGGAGTATCGGCGCTCGCAATAATCAGGATCCTGATCGGAAAGATACTTTTGGGAGTTGTCCTGGGTTATATTGCCGATCTCATCTTTTCAAAGCTCCTGCGCCCCGGAAAGGATATTCATTCCTTCTGCGAGCGGGAGAATTGCGACTGTGATGAAGACGGCAACATCTTTCTCGCCGCTTTAAAGCACACCTTAAAGATAGCCCTTATTCTTATAATCACAGGCTTTGTACTAAACTGTCTGCTCTCTTATGCCGGTGCCGATGCCTTAAGCGGAACTGTTTTGAACCGGCCTGTCGTCGGTGAGCTGCTGCTCGCTCTCTTCGGGCTCATCCCGAACTGCTCCGTCTCTGTCGCTATAACGCAGGCGTGGATCTCCGGAATAATCGGCACGGGAGGCCTTTTCGCGGGGCTCCTCTCCAATGCCGGAATGGGACTGATCGTCCTTTTCCGGACAAACAGGAACATGAGGGAGAACTTCCTGATCGTTTTAATTATGGTCGTTCTGAGCTTTCTCAGCGGAAGCGTTATAGGACTTGTCTTTTAAGCCTATATAATAAACCCGCCGTCGGCGGTGATGACCTGGCCGGTTATGTATGACGAGGAATCGGACGCGAGGAAATACACGCACTCTGCGATCTCCTCAGCCTTCCCGAGCCTTCCCAGCGCGATCGTATCCGCAAGCGAATCCAGAGTTTCCTGCCCCAGGACCTTTACCATATCCGTATCTATGACGCCCGGAGCCACACAGTTGACTCTTATCCCGCTCGGCGCAAGCTCCGCTGCAAGAGACCTTGTGAGACCGATTATAGCGTGCTTCGTTGAGGAATAGGCGACCTCCATGGAGGCTCCGTGGTTTCCCCAGATCGAAGAAGTGTTCACAATGCATCCGGCATGCTCATGGAGCATATTCGGCAATACGGCTTTGATGGTATTGAAGCAGCCTCCCAGGTTCACATCGAAGATCCTCTTCCAGTACTCGTGGGTCATGTCCTGAAAAAGTGTCTGCCTTGCTATTCCTGCATTGTTGACAAGAAGGCTTATATGACCCAGTGTCTCTTCCGCCTTCCTGACCATCATATTTACCTGTTCGGGATCGGCAACGTCCGCCTTGCAGATCATTCCGCTAAGGCCCTCGGCATTTAATATGTCGAGGAGCTCGAGAGCTCTGTCCTCACGCTCTATGTAATTTATGCATACGGAATAACCGTTTCTCGCGAGCTTTAATGCTACGGCTCTGCCTATTCCGCGCGACGAGCCGGTTACCAGCGCAACTTTATTCATCTTTCGATCTGCCCTCAAGAAAGTCCCCTATCATAGTTCTCACATATGGAGACATCTCAGCGGTTTTCATCTCCGTTACCCTCCCGGTATCTATCACTTCAAGCACGGAGATCTTCACCTCTGTTTTTCTCAGCGGGAAATTCTTCATAACGTTTTCAGAGCCCGAAATCGCCGCCACGACGACCGGGCATTTTGCTTTTTCGGCTATTTTGAAGGAGCCGTTGTGAAAAGGCAGAAGCTCTCCGGTCTTTGAACGGTGCCCTTCCGGATAGATTCCGATACTGCAGATACCCTTTTTAATATAATCGGAAGCAGTGAGTATGGTCTTCAGTGCCTCACGGTTGTTCTCCCTGTCGATAGTGAGGCAGCCGATGCCTTCTGCCATAAATCCGATAGGCTTGAAATTGAAATTAGACGGCTTTGATATGAAGGATATATTCAGTTCAGGTTTCAGTCCCATGATGATAAGAGGATCAAAGCCTGACCTGTGATTGCTGACCCACAGGAAATTCTTCTCACTGATCTTGTCAAATCCTTCAAACTCAGCTTTGACTCCGAAATACCCGCACAGAAGCTTTGCTATTGCTCTGCACCAGAATTTTGCCATAGCGTCCTGCTTTTCGATAGGTGCTTTTTTCACGAAAAATGACATAAGGCAGGCGAGCAGTGCGAATATTATGTTAATAGATATGAAAACAGCAACGAAAATCGCCGGTATACACACTACTGCCTGGGGAGTAGAGCTCCAGGCAGTATTTACGGATATGAGCGCTGTCAGGGCAACAGCTGTTGATAAAAATACGTAAATCAAGTTATATTAATCTCCGAAAGATATTCCGATATCTCTTCCGACCTGTATGAGCGGATGATCGGTCGGCAGGAATTTAGTCTTTTCCGCAGCCTCGGCAAGCGGTATTGGAACGATATTCCCGTTTTGCATCGCGACCATCTTGCCGTAGTCCTTTTTTACTATGAGGTCGGCAGCTGCAGCCCCGAAATGGGTCGCAAGGACTCTGTCATAGGGGCACGGAGGACCGCCCCTCTGATAATGGCCGGGGATGGTCACTCTCGTCTCCTGGCCTGTTTTCTTTTCGATAATGTCCGCGAGCTCATAGGAGATAGTGGGATATTTTGAGCTCTCTTTCTTCTTTCTTGCTGCTTCCTCGTCGAATACCCCGTCATTTTTGGATCTTGCGCCTTCCGAGACGGCAAGAATAGAGAATTTTCTGCCGCTCTCGCGCCTTTCCTCAAGATACTCGACTATTTTGTCTATGTCATAGGGTATCTCCGGGAGGAGTATGACATCGGCCCCCGAACCGACCCCTGCATAGAGTGTCAGCCAGCCGGCGTCTCTGCCCATAAGCTCGACAAGAAATGTGCGTCCGTGCGAGGATGCGGTCGAATGGATATAATCTATGACGTTTGTCGCGATGTCTACGGCGCTCTGAAAGCCGAAAGTGACGTCTGTACCCCAGATATCGTTGTCTATGGTCTTCGGAAGCGTGACGACGTTCATTCCTGCGTCCATCAGAAGCTTTGCGCTCTTCTGGGTGCCGTTTCCTCCCATTATGACAAGGCAGTCGAGATTCAGGCGGTTATAGGTATCCATCATAGCGGGAATAAGGCTTTCGCCGTTATCGTCTACAATGTCTTTTCCCGGAATATAGTTCTGGCGGGAAGTTCCGAGGATCGTTCCACCATGGGTGATGATACCCGAGAAGTCGCGGCTTTCCATGAATTTGTAATCTCTGTCTATAAGTCCGCGATACCCGTCCTGCATGCCGAATATTTCAATATCGTCTATTCTGTTCAAAAGCGCTTTTCCTACGCCCCTGATGGCCGCATTGAGCCCCTGGCAATCGCCGCCGCTCGTAATTAAAGCGACTCTGGTTATTCTTTTCAAGGATCTGACCTCCTTTGTTTGTTGTCATTATATTACTCAAAGAGACCGTAAAGTTCAATAATTTTTAGGTGCTATTGAATTATTTTTTCATTCTGTTAAAATAGCTCTTGCGACTTTGTTTTCAGCATTAAAGAAAGAGATGGAATTTGAAATGCTTGAGCTTAAAAATCTGAGCTTTAAAGTAATCGATGAGACTGGAAATGAAAAAACGATCATTGATGATGTCAGTTTTACGGTCAAAGATGACAGCTTTGTGGTAATTACCGGCCCGAACGGTAGCGGAAAATCTACCCTCGCCCGCCTCATCATGGGCATAGAAAAGCCCAGCGCCGGGCGGATCTTCTTTGACGGAGAAGATATCACGGATAAGTCCATAACCGAGCGCGCAAACATGGGCATAAGCTTTGCCCTTCAGCAGCCGGTCAAATTCAAGGGCATTCAGGTCATAGATCTATTGAGGCTTGCTGCCAAGAAAAATCTGACTGTCTCACAGGCATGCGAGTATCTGAGTTTTGTCGGACTTTGCGCCAGGGACTACGTCAACCGTGAGGTCAACGCCTCCCTGTCCGGAGGAGAGCTCAAGCGCATAGAGATCGCGACGCTTCTTGCCCGAAACACCAAGCTTTCTGTTTTTGACGAACCCGAAGCCGGCATAGATCTCTGGAGCTTCCAGAGCTTAAACCGTGTTTTCGAAAACATGAGAATGGATACCAAGGGCTCGATCCTTATAATCTCCCACCAGGAGCGTATACTGAATATAGCGGATGAGATCATCATTCTCTCCGGCGGCAAGATAATCCAGTCCGGCGCCAAGGACGATATTCTTCCCTCGCTTTTGAAAGATTCCACACAGGCGGCATGCTCAGTTCTTGAAGGGAGGGCATAATAATGCTTGATGAGATACAGAAGAGGCTCCTCAGAGAGATAGCGGATCTGCATACGGTTCCTTCAGGCGCCTACAACATCCGTTCAAACTCCAAACTTGAGGCGCGAAATACCACCGCCAATATAGACATAGTTTCAAAGACCGAAAAATCCGGGATAGATATCTACATAAAGCCCGGCACAAAAAACGAGAGCGTTCATATCCCTGTTGTTTTGAGCGAATCAGGGCTTAAAGAGACTGTTTACAACGATTTCCATATCGGTGAGGACTGTGACGTCGTCATCGTCGCCGGCTGCGGCATCAACAATTGCGGCACAGGCGACAGCGAGCACGACGGAGTTCACCGTTTCATCGTAGGCAAAAACTCCAAAGTGAAATATGTGGAGAAGCACTACGGTGAGGGAGACGGGCGCGGAAAACGCATTTTAAACCCTGTGACCGAGGTCTATCAGGAAGAGGGCAGTTCAGTCGAGATGGAGATGGTCCAGATAAAAGGCGTCGACTCCACTGTACGCACCACTCTCTCCAAGCTCGAAAAGGGCGCGAAGCTTGTGGTCAGGGAGCGCCTTCTTACCCACGGCAGTCAGACTGCTGTAAGCAACTATACGACAGAGCTTAACGGAGAGGGCAGCTCTGCAGACGTTGTCTCCAGATCGGTCGCCAAGGAGGATTCATATCAGAAATTCGTGTCAAGGATAGTGGGCAATGCCCCATGCACCGGTCACACGGAGTGCGATGCCATTATTATGAACAACGCCAGGATCCTCGCAGTACCGGAGCTTGAAGCCAACGATCTGGACGCGTCTCTGATCCATGAAGCGGCTATAGGAAAGATAGCCGGTGAGCAGATCATAAAACTCGAGACTTTAGGCCTTACCGAGCAGGAAGCTGAAGAACAGATAGTAAACGGTTTCCTTAAGTAAAATGCGTCCAGGGCTCCGGATCTCATAAAATGCAAAACCTTGTAATCGGTGTTCTCGCCCACGCAGATGCCGGAAAGACGACTCTGTGTGAGGCTCTTCTATACAGATCCGGCGCGATAAGGACTCTTGGAAGGGTAGATCACAGGAACGCTCACCTGGATACTGAAGTGCTCGAACGCGAGAGAGGCATTACGATCTTCTCTCACCAGGCTAGGTTCTCTTTACCCGGTGATATTTCCGTTGATCTCCTTGATACCCCCGGACATGCTGATTTTTCTGCTGAAGCGGAGAGGACTCTCTCTGTTCTGGATGCGGCTGTTCTTGTTATTTCCGCTGCTTCCGGAGTCCAGGCACATACGGAGACATTATGGGCGCTTTTGGCGCGCTATAATGTCCCCGTTTTTATTTTCGTGACAAAAAACGACATATCCTTCCGGACAAAAGAGGAGCTTCTCAGAGACCTCTTTTCGCTCTCGGAAAAATGCGTCGATTTTTCCCTTTTGGGAGATGCCCTGTATGAGGCCTGCGCTCTCAATGATGAGGCAGCTCTTGAAAACTATATTGAAAAAGGTTCCCTTTCCAATGAAGATATTAAGAGTCTTATAAAAAAGCGTTCGGTCTTCCCCTGCTTTTTCGGTTCCGGACTCAGGCTCCGGGGAATTGACGAGTTTCTCGAAGGTCTGGGCAGGTATGCTCCGGGCAATTTATATCCTGCGACATTCAGCGCGAGTGTATTCAAGGTCCTTCACGATCCCTCATTCGGAAGGCTCTCCTTCATGAAGATAATGGGAGGTTCTCTAAAAGTCCGCTCATCGATATCATATTTCCCTAAAGACGGAAGCTCATGGATATCGGAAAAAGTAAGCGCAATAAGGCGTTTTTCGGGCACTTCCTCCGAAGCTGCCGAGGAAGTCAGCGCAGGCGCTGTCGCCGCTGTTGCCGGACTTTCAAAGACCTTCCCGGGGCAGTTGCTCGGAGAAGGAGCTTCTTTTTCCGCTCCCGTCCTGGAGCCCCTGATGTCCTACCGTATGCTGCCTCCGAAAGATACGGATCCGCATACCCTTATGCAGAAGCTTACCGAGCTTGCCGAGGAAGATCCCCTTCTCTCCCCTTCCTGGGACAGCAGTCTCGGTGAGATCCATATAAAGCTGATGGGCCCGATACAGAAGGAGGTTCTTATATCCCTTTTAAAAGACCGTTTCGGCGCTGACGTTGAGATAGATTCTCCCCGCATTCTGTACAAGGAGACGATATCCGGGCCTGTTGAAGGGATCGGGCATTTTGAACCACTGAGGCATTATGCTGAAGTGCATCTCGCTCTTGAGCCTCTTCCGAGGGATTCTGGAATCGTGATATCTTCCTCATGCAGCGAGGACCTGCTCGACAGAAATTACCAGCGCCTTATACTCTCGGTTCTTGCCGAGAAGGAACACAGGGGCGTTCTGACAGGTTCTCCTCTGACTGATGTCAAGATCACTCTGCTTGCCGGCAGAGCCCATGTCAAGCACACGGAAGGCGGAGATTTCAGGGAGGCCGCTCTGCGTGCCGTGCGCCAGGGTCTCATGCAGGCGAAGAGCGTTCTGCTTGAGCCCCAGTACTGTTTTAAGCTCACTGTACCGTCTGAGCAGATCGGCAGAGCAATAAGCGATATCCGCCTCATGAAAGGCAGCTTTGAAGGCCCTGAATCTGATGGCGCGTTTTCATCGATCGAAGGCAAAGTCGGCGTTGCGGCGCTGGGAGATTATTCCCTCGAGCTTGCCGCCTGGTCCAAAGGCAGGGGTAAACTGAGCTGTACGCCGTCAGGATTTGATGTGTGCAAAAACGGAGAGGAAGTTATCGCCTCTATCGGATATGATCCTGACCGTGATACTGAAAACCCTTCAGGAAGCATATTCTGTTCACACGGGGCCGGTACTTTCGTTCCCTGGAATGAGGTCCCGAACTACATGCATCTGGATACCGGATACGGAAAAGTTCATGTCAAAGACGAGTTTCCGCGTATATACAGGCGCAATTTCGATCTCGACGACAAAGAGCTGGAGGAGATCATGCAGCGGGAATTCGGCCCGATAAAGAGAAGGAAGTATGCTGAAGTCTCGGAGGCTCCTTCCGAAGCTCCGGATCTGTTCAGGCGATCCAGACAGCGCCTGATAATCGACGGATACAACCTTATTTTCTCCTGGCCGGAACTTAAAGAACTCGCTCTTTCGGATATGGACCTTGCCCGCTTCCGCCTTCTTGATATGCTGGAAAACTTCTCGGGCTTTACAAAGTCCTCTATCATTCTCGTTTTTGACGGCTACAGACTCAAAGGCTCACAGGGAGAAAAGGAAGAGCGCAACGGGGTAAACATCGTCTATACGAAAGAGAGCGAAACTGCCGACGCGTATATAGAATCCCTGGCCTCCGAGATCGGAAAAAACGAGGAGGTAACCGTAGTTACCTCGGACAACCTGATACGCGTCTCAGCTATGCGCTCCGGAGTTCTCAGAATGTCCTCAGAAAGCTTCCGAGCGGAAGTTGAAACCGTACAGAAGCAGATCGAAGCGGCGATCGCAGAGATAAATATGAAAGGCTGAAAAACTTGGAAGAAGAGCTGAAAAGGAGAATAGAAGATCTGGCGGACAGATGTGAAAGAAGCGGCAGCATTACGCATTCCGTATTCCTCACTCCTGCCGAGCAATACGAGGCTGAGCACAATATAAGGCTTTCCGAATGTACCTGCCTGTTTTCCGGCGGGGTCGAAGATGCGGAAAGAAAAGCTTTGTTCTTTCTGCCGTCCTGGATCGCGCCTGAAGACATTGATATCAGTGATCATATAAAAGCAGTAAGGTTTTCGGTGCGTTTCGGTGAGCCGGGGCACAGGGATTATCTTGGAGCGCTTATGGGACTCGGAATAAGACGGGATTTTCTCGGTGATATTCTCGTATACGAGGGCGGAGCAGATATCATCTGCATGAAGAGCATAGAGGAAACTGTACTCTCTCTTGAAAAAGCCGGAAGATGGGGAGTAAAAACAGAAAGCATTTCCCTCAAGGATGTAAAGGTTCCCGAAAAGCAATTGAAGCATCTCTCTTTTACCGTCGCCTCGCCGAGGCTGGATGCAGCGGTATCGGGACTTTTCAGGATCTCGCGCGAGAAGGCCGCCGGACACATAAAATTCGGCAACGTCTCCTTAAACTATGAGGCCTGCCTCAAACCTGACGCGCAGGTAAAGGCAGGCGATATCATAAGTCTCAGGGGAAGCGGAAAGGCCAGGATAAAAGACTTCGGCGCCCTCTCCCGAAAAGGAAGGCTTTTTATAAACGGGGAATTATGGATATAAAAAAACCAGCCGAATGGCTGGTTTTAACTGTTTATAAGATTCCTGTACATCTCTTCCGAAGGATCGAGGATCGGAAGTGAACAGACGCTTTCAAGCTCCTTTTTAAAATACGGAAAGTGCGTACAGCCAAGGAGCAGGCATTCTGCTCCGCTGCCGATGAAAAACTCTGACAGCTCCTTAAGCCTGAATTCACCGACTATGTTCTGAGGCGTTTCTTTCCGCTCCACAGCCTTAACAAGACCGAGAGAACACGCGCCTGCCAGCTCCAGGTCCGGGTTTTCCTCCATCATAGCCTTCTCGATCCCGGCAAGGCTCTGGTTGTTTGCAGCTATTACTGCTGCTTTCTTTATCGCTGAAGCAGCCTTTCTGTACACCTGCATCGGGGTAAAGACTCTCACATTTCTCGATCCGGCAAAAGGTTCAAAATCAAACGCTGCCGAAAGTGAGTTGCAATAAATGAAAAAATCGTTCGATCCTTTGCTTATCGCATCGTCAAATATGTCATAGAGGACCTTTTTCTTCTCGTTTTCAGATGATATCTGGAAAACTGTCTGCTGCTGGGGATCCTTTGAAACAGGATATTCAAGAGCCTCAATATTATTGTCACGACAACGCAGGAAATCTGCTCCCATTCGTGTATCCGTTGCCGTTCCGGCAAGCACCGCGACTTTTCTTTTCATTTCAGCCTCTTATCGCTTGAAACGGACAGTTTTGTTCCTGCAGACTGGAATATTTGCACGAGCAGTATGAGGAGTATTACAGCTATCAGCATTACGAGGTATTTGTATCTGTAGTAGCCGTAGTTTATGGCTATTTTCCCGAGTCCGCCTCCGCCTATAATTCCGCTCATGGCGCTGTAACCCAGAATGGTTGTAAGCGCTATGGTTATGTTCCCTATAAGTGAAGGTATGCTCTCAGGTATCATGACCTTGCATATGATCTGCATGGGAGAAGCGCCCATGCTCTGTGCCGCTTCAATTATATTCGGGTCCACCTCCCGCAGGCTCCCCTCTACCAGCCTCGCTATAAAGGGGAAAGCCGCAACGACAAGCGGGACAATAGTCGCCGTCGTTCCCACTGTAGTACCGATTATAAGCCTTGAGAGCGGAAAGACCATGATCATCAGTATCAGGAAAGGGATCGATCTCAGAAGGTTTATTATCACATTCAGTGCCTTCATCAGCCATCCGGGAAGAGGCAGAACTCCTTTTTTCTCACCCGCCACCAGAAGCACACCGAGCGGAAGCCCTATAACCGTGGCGAGGACCGTCGCAAGAACTGTCACATAGAAGGTCTCCCAGATAGCAAACGGTATCTCTGTCTTAATACAGACCAGCGCCTCCTGCCAGCTCTGTGAAGTGAAGATATTACTGAACATCGGCGCTCACCTCCTCGACTGTGATCGCAGGATACTGTGAAAGATAGGCTATGACCAGAGGTATATCGTTTTTCGGCACTCCGACGAGCATGCTCCCGTAGACCTCGTCCGAAAGCATCTGGGTCGTAGCGGAGATGACATTGGCAGCCACTCCTGTTTCCTGGGCAAGTCTTGCCACCAGAGGAACAGCTGTTGTCTTATCATCCCTGAACACCAGCCTCAGCTGCTGTTCGGATGCCGGATCGGACACCTTCTTATCAGCTCTGCCCGGAAATACAAGCCTTCTCGCCGCCTCTGATTTGGGCGCGGCAAAAACAGCGCCTACAAGGCCTTCCTCTTTAACGGTTCCGTTATCCAGTATCGCCACATGGCTGCAAATCTCTTTGACTACGCTCATCTGATGGGTGATGACTACGACCGTTATCCCGAGCTTTCTGTTTATATCCTTTATAAGTGTCAGGATCTGATGAGTCGTTGTAGGGTCAAGCGCGGAAGTGGCTTCATCGCACAGAAGGACCTTTGGCTGTGTAGCGAGAGCCCTTGCGATCGCTATCCTCTGCTGCTGTCCGCCGGAGAGCTGGGCCGGATAGGTATCTGCCTTGTCAGGCAGTCCGACAGTCTCAAGCAGCTCCATGGCCCGGGCCTTTGCATCAGATTTCTTCATTCCCGCAAGCTCCATCGGAAAACATACATTGCTCAGGCAGTTTCTCTGCATCAGAAGATTGAACTGCTGGAATATCATCGTGATAGAGCGTCTTTCTTTCCTGAGCTCCGCGGGGCTCAAAGCGCCCATATCCTTTCCGTCTACCAGGACCTGACCCGAGGTCGGGCGCTCGAGCATATTGATGCACCGCACCAGCGTGCTCTTTCCCGCGCCCGACATACCGATGATCCCGTAGACATCACCGTCGTTTATGGTCAGATTGATGTCGTTTAAGGCGTTGACTTCCTGTGAACTTGAAGAATAAGTTTTGCTTAAGTGTCTGAGCTCTATCATTATTTGGAAAATGCGCTTAAATCGGCCTGCTTGCCGGAGTAGATCGCCATAGGTTCAACATGTACCGTGCAGACAGAAACTATATTTGTTCCCTGTTCAGCATTGAAGTCGTCGAGATAAGGCACGTGCTGGAAGTAGTTCGCGTCTACAGTTCCATCGTCAACGACAGTATTGGGAACCACGTAGTCGTTGTATTCCTGGATATCGAGAGTGATGTCCTTCTCAGCAAGGATCTCTTTCGCTATGGCAAGGATCTCCGCATGAGGTGTGGGAGACGCTGCAACAGATATTGTCTGACCTGCAAGAGCAGCATAGTCAACCGAAGGATCAAATCCGTCTGTCGGGTTATCTACAACGCTCATAACCGCGCCTTCATATGTCTCTGAAATGAAATCCGCGACTCTCTGGCTCTGCAGAGCAGCAGCAAGAGCTTTTGTCTTATCCGAATCCTCATTGCCGGCTTTTACAGCGAGGATATTCGAATACGCGCTGTATGCGCCTTCTACAGCTATGGAGTCTGCAGCAGGATTGAGCCCTGCCGATATGGCATAGTTGCAATTGATCACTGCAAGATCCACATCCTGTCTGATATTGGGTATCTGAGCAGCTTCCGTCTCAACTATCTCGACATTGTAAGGATTCTCTGCAATGTCATTCTTTGTTGCAGTGATACCGGCACCCTCTTTAAGTTTGATTATGCCGTTTGCTTCCAGAAGCAGAAGAGCTCTGGCCTCATTTGTAGTGTCATTCGGGACCGCTATCTGGATCGGGGCGGAAGACGAAGATGAACCGCAGCCGGAGAGTGCAAGCGCGAAAATTAGCGCCAGTGCAAGAATAAGGGAAATGTGCTTTTTCATTTAAGTATCCTCCTAAAAAAAATAAACATAAAAATATGCGGGAGGCCTGCCGGCTTCCCGCACTCACAAACCGATATATCGGTATTATGAACCTTATCAGGAGATCTCCGCCGGCGATTCAGGGGCACGCATACGCATGCACATAGCCATAGCCATGCACATCCCGAACATCATGCCGAACGAATTTCTCACGGTGATTCTCCTTCTTTTGAAAGTTGTGGTGATTATAGCGCAAAGTTTTGTTTAAGTCTATCGGCAGATTAAACAAATATTTCACATCTTTTTGCTTAAATTTCTCCGATCAGATCATTTTCTTCATGACATCGCCAAGTATCTTCATGCCTTTATCCATAGCTTCATTGGTTGAATTTGAATAATTTATGCGCATAGTGCGGACTCCTCTTTCGTTCTCATAGAACGGGTCTCCCGCGCATACGGCGACGCCCTCTTTTATGGCTTCGGCCTGAACATCAACGGCTTTTATTCCCTCTGGAAGAGTCACCCAGATGAACATTCCCCCCTCAGGCTTTGTATATGTGACACCTTCCGGGAAATATTTCTCCATGCAGGAGATCATATATTCGGCCTTTTCACCGTAAATTTTCTTTGCCCTTTCAATATGGGCATCCAGATCGTTATCCTCAAGATACTGCTCAAGAACCATCTGGCAAAAGATGTTTGTGTGAAGATCCATGGTCGTCTTGTACGCGAGGAGCTTGTCAAAGATTTCCCTGTTTTTGCACGCGATCCAGCCTATCCTCATACCCGGAGAAACGATCTTGGAGAATGTACCGAGCATGACGCACTGCTCACCCAGGAAATAGTGAAGGCTGTGTCCCGCTTCTCCGCTGAACCGGAGCTCGCCGTACGGATTGTCCTCGAGAACAAGCACATCAGTCCCCTTCAGCACTTCTGCCATCTGCTGTCTTACATTCTCAGAATATGTAAGGCCTGTCGGGTTCTGGAAATTCGGAATTATATATATGAACTTCGGGTTTTGTGTCTTTACGGTCTCAGCGAGCATATCCGTATCGATTCCGTCCTCATTGAGT
The DNA here is from genome assembly GCA_017430455.1 of Oscillospiraceae bacterium. Lineage (GTDB taxonomy): Bacteria > Bacillota > Clostridia > Oscillospirales > Oscillospiraceae > Limivicinus. The sequence goes on along the minus strand of JAFRMX010000015.1, from coordinate 91,778 downwards.
TTTATCGGGAGAACTTCCGGATAATACAGATGGAATGTCTGAAGAGCGCAGAGATAAGTCGGATTTTCGACCATGATCTGGTCACCCGGGTCTATCATGACTGCCGAGAACATATCAAGCGCCTGCTGGCTGCCGTTTGTAATAATGATATCCTTAGGGCTGAAATCCAGGTCCATTATTTTCTTGTATCTTTCACAGATGCGTTTTATCAGAGGAGGATAGCCTTGGGCGCCGGAATACTGCAGTGCCCTGACACCGTCTCTTGCAAGGACTTTGTTTGTCGCGGCTTCCATTTCTTCCACCGGGAAAGACACGGGGTTGGGAAGGCCGCCCGCGAACGAGATAAGGCTGGGGTTTGCCGCCGCCTTAAGTATGTCCGCCGTGAAAGCTCCCTGGAAATCAGGCTGTGACATTCTTTTTGAAATCTTGATATTCATATTATCCTCCTTTTTATCGCTTTAAAGTGTTTACCTGAAAAAGTATGGAGCCGATTATAGCAGAATCATTTCCAAATTGCAACAAGAAACCGCCTGCAGTCTGCAGGCGGTCTCAATCAAAAAGAACCTTATTCCGTCTTTTCAGTTTTATTCAGCTTTTTCTGGAGCCAGTCCTTACCGTCATTATATCTCGAGACTATATAGGAGGCTACATAGTCGCCCGTTGCATTGACCATAGTGGCTGGAGGATCTACCAGATCTCCGATCGCGAGAGCTATCGGGAAAGCGACGGCCATATGCTCCGGGAAGAACATCGAGCAGAGGACCAGTTCTCCGGTCCCGCCTCCTCCGGGAATACCGGACATGGCAACAGAGGACAGAGTCGCGACGACTATCGCAAGCAGCGCTTTGCCGGTGCCGAAGTCCATCCCGAACATTCCGAAGAGAAACGCGACTTTGATTATAGCGCTCATGCCGGAGCCGTCCATGTTCATTGTCGCTCCGAGCGGGAGAACTATATCTGTGACATCCTTGGAGATACCTGTTTCCTCGGAGACCTCCATGTTGGTCGGGATCGTTGCAACTGAAGAGCATGTTCCGAAAGCGACTGCCGCAGGACGGAAGAGCTTCGAGAACATGACTTTGGCAGCGCCTTTTCCGCCTCCGAACCTGGCATACAGGGGCATTATAAGGAACATATACGCGAAAGCCGCCACATAGTACAGTATGATCGCTTTGGCATAATTGGAGACAAAATCCGCACCGTGAGTTGCGACCAGGGACGCGAAAAATCCGAAGAAACCTATCGGAGCATAATAGGTGATGATCTTTACTACCTTCATCAGAACGTTTGTAAGATCTGAGAGGAGCTTGGCAGTCATCGTCTCAGGACCGCCTGCCATCTGAACTCCAAAACCGAAGAATATACCGGCTATTATAAGCGGAAGAATTGCCCTGCGACTCCACAGCTCGGTGAAGTCCGGTTTGGTAAAGAAATTGACGATAAGTGTGGCAGCACTGATACTTCCGACTTCTCCCTCTTCAAACGCGGGGTCTGCCGTATATACAGGTACGATCTTAACAAGTATATACATAAGAACAGAAGCTATTGCTGTGGTGGCCAGAAAAGTCAGAACTGTTGTGCCCATCAGCTTGCCGGCCAGCCTCGCGCTCTTCATATTGGCAATTGCGGAGGCGATGGAGCAGAACACCATGGGAACGACAACACAGAACATGAGATTTGTAAATATGGTTCCCAGAGGCTCGAGGGCTGTTGCTCCGGGCCACGCAAATCCGACTATGATACCTGCGACAATGCCGAGGATCATGGTCAGCAGAAACCAGTTGTTTTTCAGAAATTTCATCGGAAATACCGCCTTTATTTTAATGTACCAATTATAAAAACCGGATATTGCAAAGTAAATTGCATTTTATGCTTGAAATATTGCATTTGGTGCTGTATTCTTTTTGCATGGCAAACGAACTGAAAAAAGAAGGATATCTGTATGAAAACTACCGGGTCTTCCATCTGAGCGACACGGCAGGTCAGGAGCGCGATTTCCACTTTCACGGTTTCGACAAGATAGTTGTACTCATATCGGGCAGAGTGGATTACGGCGTTGAGGATACCGTATACAATATGCGGCCAGGAGATATCCTGCTGATAAAGCATCATGCTATACATAAAGCCCTCATAGATCTGAGTATCCCATATGAAAGGTACATCGTTTATCTCCAGCCCGGATTCCCCGACAGAAATGCAACAGGCATACGGCTTTCCAGTTGCTTTGACAGGGCAGACGAATGGAGAAACTGTCTGATCGTTCCGGATAAAAACAGCTTAAAAGACGTGGTCGCGGTACTCGACGAGCTCCACAGTACCTCGGCTGACGATCAGTTCGGGGCAGAGGTCATTCGCGACTCACTGCTCTTCAAGCTCATGGTGCTTTTAAACCGGCTGCAGAGCGAAGGATCGTCCGATGAAAAAAAGCGCTCCACAGGCTCAAAGCTCGAAGAGGTCCTCTCATATATCAATTCTCATCCGGGAGAGAGCCCTGCGGTGGATGATCTGGCTGAGATGGCCCACTTGAGCCGCTATCATTTTATGCGACTTTTTAAAGAGGAGACAGGTGAGAGTGTGCACGCCTATGTGCGTCAGAGGAAGCTGTTAAACGCCGCGCGTCTTATCCGCGAAGGCATGAAAACAACGGAAGCTGCCGAATTAAACGGTTTTCAGGATTACAGCGTTTTTTACCGGGCTTTTAAGGAGACCTTCGGCACCGCCCCCGGGCAATTGAAATGACAAACAAAAATACCCGCCGGATAAGTCCGGCGGGTATTTTATTCATCCAGTTTGAGTACCGCAAGGAATGCTTCGGTCGGGACCTGAACAGTGCCGAGGGTGCGCATCTTCTTCTTGCCTTCTTTCTGCTTTTCGAGCAGTTTCTTCTTTCTGGTGATATCTCCTCCGTAGCACTTGGCAAGGACATCCTTTCTCATTGCTTTGACAGTTTCTCTTGCAATGACTTTGCCTCCGATCGCCGCCTGTACGGGGACCTCAAAGAGCTGCCTGGGGATGTTTTCCTTCAGCTTCTCGCACAGCTTCCTCGCTCTGGGATATGCTTTGTCGCGATGCGCGATGAAGCTTAAGGCATCTACTTTATCGCCGTTTAGGAGCATGTCCACCTTTACGAGATCTCCCGGCTTATACTCGAGAAATTCGTAATCCAATGAGGCATAGCCTTTAGTCTTGGCCTTCAGGGTATCGAAGAAGTCGTAGATGATCTCGTTTAAAGGCATCTCATAGTGCATCTCCACCAGCCTCTGATCGAGATACTGCATGTCTTTGTAGACTCCGCGCCTGTCCTGACAGAGAGGCATGATATTTCCGACATATTCATTCGGAGTAATTATCGACACCTTAACATACGGCTCATATGCCTCTGCAATATTTGCAGGATCGGGATAATTGTGCGGATTATCCACCATGACCGTGCTTCCGTCCGTTTTTATTATCTTATAGATTACCGAAGGAAGTGTCGTGATCAGATCCAGGTCAAATTCTCTTTCGAGTCTCTCCTGGATTATCTCCATATGAAGCATCCCGAGAAATCCGCATCTGAAACCGAAACCAAGCGCTATGGAACTCTCCGGTTCATAAGAGAGAGAAGCATCGTTGAGCTTGAGTTTGTCAAGCGCGTCTCTTAAGTCCGGATATTTTGAACCGTCTTCGGTATATATACCGCAATATACCATCGGTCTTGCAGGGCGATAGCCCGGAAGTGCGTCTTTGCAGGGGTTTATCGCCAGAGTGACAGTGTCACCCACCTGAGTATCGGCCACATTTTTTATGCTCGCGGTAAGATATCCGACATCTCCGGCTGCAAGCTCATCGCATGGGTCGAATCCGATAGGCCGCAAATGTCCGACTTCAACCAGCTTATACCTTGCGCCGGTGGATTTGAGCAGTATCTCATCGTCCTTCCGGAAAGCCCCGTCGAAGACTCTTACCAGAACTATGACGCCTCTGTAATTGTCATACTGGCTGTCGAATATAAGCGCTTTGGCAGGAGCGGATCTGTCTCCCTTTGGAGCCGGAACTCCGTTTATTATCTCCTCCATCACAGCCTCTATGTTTATGCCGTTTTTCGCGCTTATCTCAGGGCAGTCCTCCGCCGGTATGCCTATTATCTCCTCTATCTCATTTTTGACCCGTTGAGGATCTGCGGCGGGAAGATCTATCTTGTTTATGACCGGGAGTATCTCAAGATCATTGTCCATTGCCAGATATGTATTTGAAAGAGTCTGGGCTTCAACTCCCTGGGACGCGTCTACGACCAGCAGCGCCCCTTCACAGGCTGCAAGAGACTTGCTCACCTCATAATTGAAGTCTACGTGGCCCGGAGTGTCTATCAGGTTCAGAGTGTATTTCTGCCCGTCAGAAGCAGTGTATCCGAGCCCCACTGCCCTTGCCTTTATGGTTATTCCTCTCTCCCGTTCGAGGTCCATATTATCAAGGATCTGGTCCTCCATTATCCTCTGTTCCACTGCTCCGCATTTTTCTATTATCCTGTCGGAGAGGGTGGACTTTCCGTGATCTATGTGGGCGATTATCGAAAAGTTTCTTATGTTTTTCTGTTCCGGCATGATCTTTCTTCCTGATTTTTAGGTTATGTAATTATAGCAATATTCTGTTGAAATAAGCAAGTTGAAATGATAAAATACATGAGTTAAAAATACATATTTCGGAGGAAAATTCAAATGTTTGAAAACCTGGTAGAAATTTTAAAAGCAAATCCGCGCAAGATCGTGTATACCGAGGGCCCGGATGCAAGGATCCTTGAGTCTGCAGCAAGACTCAAAAAAGAAGGTTTCCTTACTCCCATTCTCGTCGGCAATGTCGATGAGGTCAAAGCTGCAGCTGAAAAAGGCGGTTTTGACATCGAGGGTCTCGAGATCATAGATCCCGCTTCCTATGAAGGAATGGACGAGATGGTGGATCTGATGGTAGAACTCAGAAAAGGCAAGATGACAGCCGAAGAGTGCAGACAGAGCCTCCTGAAGGGCAACTATTTCGGCACTATGCTCGTCAAGATGGGCAAAGCCGACGCTCTCCTCGGAGGAGCAACATATTCCACGGCTGATACCGTCCGTCCCGCTCTCCAGCTTGTTAAGACCAAGAAGGGTGCAAACCTGGTCAGTTCCTGCTTTATACTTGTCAAAGAAGGAGCTGAAATGCTCTGCATGGGTGACTGTGCGATCAACATCTCCTATGAAGACAAACTTGACAAGGAAGGCAATGTGAAACTCACTGCTGCTGCCCAGCTCGCCGAAGTCGCCGTTGCGACCGCGAATACAGCAAAAGTTTTCGGAATGGATCCGAAAGTTGCAATGCTTTCGTACTCCACCAAGGGTTCCGGCAAAGGCGCAAGCGTAGACATGGTCAGAGATGCCACAGCTATTGCAAAAGAGATGGCTCCCGAGCTCGATATCGACGGCGAGATGCAGTTTGATGCTGCCGTCTCCCCGACAGTCGGCCAGCTCAAGTTCCCCGGAAGCAAGGTTGCAGGCTATGCAAACACCTTCATATTCCCTGAGATCCAGTCCGGAAACATCGGATACAAGATCGCTCAGAGGCTTGGCGGATATGCAGCTTTCGGCCCCATTCTTCAGGGTCTGAACGCTCCTATAAACGATCTTTCCAGAGGCTGCAACGCTGAGGAAGTATACCAGATGTCCATTATCACTGCCGCTCTGGCATAAGGAAGCATTGAACAGAGAATACTACATGCACAAGGCGGCGGAGCTTGCACGCTCCGCCGCTGCCCGTAATGAGGTGCCGGTAGGCTGCGTTATTACGGATAAGGACGGCAACATAATCGGCGAAGGCTCCAACAGATGCGAGGAACTCCGAAGTGCTCTTGCCCACGCGGAGGCCGAGGCAATAAAAAAAGCATCCGAGGCTCTGGGGACTTGGCACCTGGAAGGCTGTACTCTGTATGTTACTCTGGAACCCTGCCCGATGTGCGCGGGCGCGATAATCAATTCGAGAATAAGTACGCTTGTTTACGGCGCCAAAGACAATAACAAAGGCGCCTGCGGAAGTGTATTGAATATATTTGAAGAAAGATTCGGGCACAGGCCTGCTGTCTACGGCGGTATATGTGCTGAAGAATGTTCCGGAATTTTAAGTGAGTTTTTCAAAAACGTGAGAGGTCTGAGCATATGAGCAGAATAAATGATATATACGGAACAATGGTTTTCAACGACGCGGTCATGAAGGCGCGTCTGCCTGAAGAGACTTATAAGCAGCTTCGCAGATCCATGGATGAAGGCTCAAGGCTCTCTCAGGAGGACGCCGAGATCATAGCCTCTGCCATGAAAGACTGGGCTATAGAAAAGGGTGTAACGCATTTTACCCATTGGTTCCAGCCTATGACAAACATCACGGCTGAAAAGCACGATTCCTTCCTTGTTCCTGACGGAAACGGCGGTGTCATAATGGAGTTTTCCGGTTCCGAGCTGATCCACGGCGAACCGGACGCCTCTTCTTTCCCTTCAGGAGGGCTCAGGGCTACTTTTGAAGCTCGGGGTTATACCGCCTGGGATCCTACGAGCTATGCCTTCATTAAGGACGGCGTGCTCTGCATCCCCACTGCTTTTTGCGCTTACGGCGGTCAGGCTCTCGACAAAAAAATACCTCTGCTCCGCTCCATGCAGGCATTAAACCGCCAGGGGCTCAGACTTATGAAGCTGCTCGGGAGAGATGATATCAGGTCGATCAAGGTCAATGTTGGCGCGGAACAGGAGTATTTCCTTATTGACGAGGAGATGTATTCCAAGCGCAAGGACCTTCTGTATACAGGGAGAACCCTTTTCGGCGCAAAGCCTCCAAAAGGTCAGGAGCTTGATGATCACTACTCCGGAGCAATTAAACCGAGAGTTCAGGAATTCATGACGGAGCTCGATGAGGAGCTCTGGAAACTCGGAGTTCTTGCAAAAACGGAGCACAATGAAGCGGCTCCTGCCCAGCATGAGATAGCCCCTTATTTCACATCCGTGAACATAGCCACGGACCACAACCAGATAATAATGGAGCTCATGCAGAGGATCGCCAGAAAACACCATCTTGTCTGTCTTCTGCATGAAAAACCCTTTGCCGGTGTTAACGGAAGCGGAAAGCACAACAACTGGAGCATTTCCACTGATTCCGGCATGAATCTCCTGGAGCCGGGCGAGACTCCTCAGGAGAATGCCCAGTTTCTGCTTATGCTCTGTGCGGTCCTGCAGGCTGTGGACAATTATCAGGATCTTCTGAGAATGTCTGTCTCATCTGCCGGGAACGACCTGAGGCTCGGAGGAAATGAGGCTCCTCCTGCTGTTATATCGGTGTTTCTGGGTGATCAGCTCACGGATATACTCAAAGCGATAGAAAACGACGAGAGCTACGCTCCCGGAGAAAAGGAGATCTTCAAGGTGGGAGTCCATGTGCTCCCGAAATTCCCGAAAGACTCCACCGACAGGAACAGAACATCTCCATTTGCTTTCACCGGGAACAAGTTCGAATTTCGCATGCCCGGTTCATCGGCCTCGATCTCGGGCTGCAACGTCGTATTGAATACCGCTGTTGCCGAATCCTTCTCACAATTCTCGGATTACCTGGAAGCTTCCGAAAAGCCTGTACAGGAGGCTGTACGCGATCTCATCAAAAAATGCATATCGGAACACAGCAGAATAATATTCAACGGCAACGGCTACGGTAAAGAGTGGCAGAAAGAAGCAGGCGCAAGGGGGCTTCTGAACCTTCCTTCTCTCGCGGACTGCGCCCCTTGCTATCTCGACCCCAAAAATGTCGATCTTTTCAGCAGACACCGGATCTATACGCCCGAGGAGCTCAACGCCAGATATCTTATCAAGCTCGAGAGCTACTGCAAGGTAATACGGATAGAGGCCCTGACTATGCTGGATATGGTATGGAAAGACATCTTCCCCGCAGCCTCTTCCTATTCCGCGCTCCTCGCAGAATCGGCCTACAAGAAGAATAATGCCGGGTTTGAAGTCAATTCCACTTTCGAGCAGGCTGTTGCCTCCGGGATCTCAAAGATCCTCAGCGCCGCTTTCAGCATCGCGGGCGTGCTGGAGAAAAACCTCAAGGAAGCAGAGAAGATAAAAGATCCTCTCAAGGCCGCCTGTCACTACAGGGACTATGTTCTCTCCGCCATGAACGAGCTGCGGGCAGAGTCTGACGAGCTTGAAAACTGTGTTTCTGCCGAATACTGGCCGTATCCTTCATACGGCGATATTCTTTTCAGCGTAAACTGAGATGGACTATACTGAAGTAATCATCAACACCAGGCACGAGAATATAGATCCGGATATTCTCGTGCTTGAATCGCTTGGGGCAGAGGGGTTTGTCATTGAAGACGAGTCTGACTTCAAAGAGTTCCTTGAAGCCAACACCCAATACTGGGATTATGTGGATAAGGAACTCGAGGACAGATTCAAAGGTCTTTCAAGGATAAAATTCTATCTGAATAACGACCCCGCGGGTAAAGAGATACTGACAAATGTATTATCGAGATTTCCCGAAGCAAAAACTTCCACGGTTAAAGACAGCGATTGGGAGAACAACTGGCGCAAGTACTATAAGCCTATAGAAACAGGAAAGAGGCTTGCGGTAGTCCCGCAGTGGGAGTCTGAAAGCTATGAAGGCTCCGGCAGGACTCTGCTGAAGCTTGACCCCGGACTCATTTTCGGTACTGGCAGCCATGCCACGACAAAAATGTGCCTCGAATCTCTCGAGGCAATGGAAAAGCTCCCGGAAACAGTCCTGGATCTGGGCTGCGGGAGCGGGATTCTGGGGATAGGGGCACTTCTTCTCGGAAGCCTGGAATGTGTCGGATGCGACATTGACCCCAAAGCACCGGACGTCGCATATATGAACGCCTGTTTAAACGGGATCGGCAAAGACAGATATACTGTCTATGCGGGAGATATCATAAGCGATATGTCACTTCGCAAAGAGTGCGGATCTGGATACGGCCTTGTAATCGCCAATATTGTTGCCGATGTGATCATCCCGCTCTCCTCCTTTGTAAAGGATTTCATGTCTGAAGACGCGCTCTTTATCTGCAGCGGGATCATCGACAACCGGAGAGATGAAGTTGAAGCCGCCCTGAACAAAAACGGTTTTGAGATCCTTGAGCATAAACATCTCGAAGAGTGGAACTGTTATATAACAAAGAGCAAAAGGTTATAACGGGCTGAAAATCCGAAAGAAACAACCTTATATATAATATTCGTTTCGTTCTTTTTTTGACTGAAAGATAAGCAAAACAACATGTGCTTAAAACATGCACATGTTGTTTTGCTTATCAATTCTTTTCCGCGCAAGGTTCCTGCGTCGAATCAGCTGACAAAAAATAAAGAATTCAGTTCAACAGATTGTTCAGCAGGGCTTTACATCCTTCCATGACATCATCCCAGGTCGCGTCAAAGTCCCCGGTATACCAAGGATCGGCGACATCGCGATTTTTCCCGGCATATTCCATGATAAGATGTGTTTTGTCATCTCTTCCGGTGATCCTGTTTATATTCCGGAGGTTTGCCCGATCCATGCCGATGATCAGATCAAACCTGTTATAATCCTGCTTTGTTATCTGCCTTGCCCTTTTCCCTTCGCAGCTGATCCCGTGCTCGTCAAGCTTTCTCTTTGCCGGAGGATACACCGGATTTCCGATTCCGTTCCAGATCTCCTCAGTACTGGTTGCTGCGGATTCGATGCAGAACCGGTCTTCAAGCCCTGCCTTCTCCACCAGGTCCTTCATCACGAATTCTGCCATCGGGCTCCGGCAGATATTCCCATGGCACACAAAAAGTATCTTTGTCAAATGCGATCATCCTCCTGAAAAGCCGTCAATGGTAGTTGCGCCGGGATTAATTATCCTATATCTGTAACGATTACTTTTCCGTCAGAATCGAGTAGCGGAGTTATTCCCCCGGCGTATCCTGATTTCCACACGAGATAGTTCACCCCGGTCTCTGTGTCTACAAGGATCTGACGAAGGCCGTCATCTTTCAGTTGGGCTCCGTCTTTAAAAACGATTTCAAATCTGCTTTCTTTCTTAGCCATTTCATATACCTCCATTAATATAAACTCGTCGGGATCTTCCCTCACACCCGCGAAATAAAGTGGTTTATTATACACCATCACCACAGAGTTTTCCACTACAACAAACGGCACTCTGCTGCGGCAGAGTGCCTTGCTGGTTTCGTGGTTAGACGGCTTTGAATTATTGAATCGGTGTTTCCGGCGTAAAACCGTTTCCGGGAGACCGTCCTTAGCCTTTATCCTGCGGCAAGATCTGCGAGGATGAAGTTTACCTTGTTTTCATAGCTGTCAACATGAAGACCGGTTTCGACTACCTCGATGTTCTGCGCGATCTTCTCCAGAGCAGGAAAATCATAGTAAGTACCATTTCCACTGATATGCAGAAGATAGTATTTCTCCGGGTGGAAAAGGAAAAGATGATTGTCTATAGCACCACTTGGGTGTAGCATCTGTACTTCGAGCAACTGGTATTCTCCAAAGGTAGCTTCCTGTACTGGCTTGACTTCCGTCCCCTCCGGGGAAAAAGCTCCGAGAATCACTTCCTGCCCATGGAGCCTGTAGCCGCCGTACAGGTCAATCCGAATAATATCCATATTATCACCGGCAAGGTCTCTTCCCTTATCCCTATAGATATAGGTAGTATACCAAGTCTTTGCAATCTCTGCGTCCATCCCCGCATCCGACAGGAGTTCTGAAGGTTCCTGCTCTGGATTAATGTCCACCTGGCTTGGATCGACTTGCTTCAGTTCCCACGGGAGACCAAAACACTGTGCTTTTTCAAGCATCAAGTATAAACTCTCATTCTGCCAGTTTTCTTCCTCTCCGGGCAAACCGGAAGCTCTCATGACCGGGAAATAGCCGCCTTCCGGAACATCGAAGCTCAGCGCCAGTTTTGTTTTATCGAAGTTTACGTGCAATAACTGCGGCATCTCATTCGGATCTGATTGGTAAAGAACATGATATTCTGTTGTTCCTTCTTCCGGCTCTCTTGTATACATGGTAGCACGATAGATCGCATATGCCGCCACACTTAATCCGAGAATCAGCGCTGCAGCCAGTGCAAAGGTAATGATCCGTTTTTTGAAAGTGTTTCCAGCTCTTTTTCCCGTCTCGTATCCGAGCATCACCCGAGCGCTCTCCAGATGATTGTCATCAACATCATTCATAGCAAAAACTGCTTTTTCACTGTTCAGCATAATCCTTCCTCCTTTAACTGTTTCAAAAGTTTTTGCCTTGTGCGGTGGAGCATGGTTTTTACCTTGCTCTCTGTAAATCCACTTTTTTCTGCGATTTCTGCAATCGAAGCCATATACCAGTATCGACTGAGAAAAACATCCCGCTCTTCTTTTTGCAGCTTGCTAAGTAGGTGGCGGATCTCCCGGTTCAGTTCCTTGATCTCCAGTTCTTTTTCTGTGTCGAATCCGGAGTCCAGAGTCTCCGCAAGCTCGTCCAAAACGAGAGGTAGCTCGCCGTTTCCTCGTTTCAGGCAGTCCTGGTCGCGCAGGCGATTCAGGGAAAGCCAGCGTGTCAGCTTACCAAGATAGGGAGCCAGCCGCGACGGTCTGTTCGATGGCATGGAATTCCAGGCTTTGAGGTAAGTATCATTGACGCATTCCTCTGCATCAGCGGTATCAGCCAATATGTTGAAAGAAATCGTCCTGCAGTATTTCCCATACTTCGATTCCGTTTCTGAAATGGCTTGCTCTGACCGCGACCAGTAAAGCTCAACGATTTTGGCATCGTCCATATTCAAATGTCTCCTTTCTGAGGTCCCTCACTTAAATAAAAACGATCCGTAGAAAAAGGTTACAGTGAAGAAGAGATTTTATTATAGTCCAGCTTTGGGCTGAATGGTTTCGTTATTTGAAAATAATATGCCGCGGTCGCCGTCACACCTCCAGCGAGAAGGCTAACACATATAAAAAATCGGCACTCTGCTGCGGCAGAGTGCCTTGCGCGGTTCTGGTGCCTTATGATCGTAACGCCTGTTCAAGCTCCTTTTGCGAATGATGATGACCATGCGTTCCTTCGGTGATCAAATGATTGTGATCATGCGCGTGTGTAATGGTGTGGCTGTGCGTGCTGCCGTCATGGGAATGGACAAAGGTGTGCTGATGAATATGAGCGTGGTTCCGGATCATAGTGTCGGCCACGACAAGTGCGGTGCCTGCCAGCATGATCGCAAGAGCAAGCAGATACATTGCTGTCAGCTTTTCATGCAGAAGGAGGAAGGATAAAAAGGCGCCTATGAAAGGAGCAACGGCATAGTATGCGCTGGTTTTCGCCGCACCGAGAATGCGTTGTGCCCTGACATACAGAAAGATGCTGAGGCCGTATGCCACATAACCGAGAATCAGTGCAAGTGCAATATATCGGAGCGCAGGCATCTGCTCTTCCTTGATCACCGCAATCAGCAAAGAGCCAAGTCCGCAGCAGAGTCCTTTTATTATAACGATCTCATATGTGCTCTTGGATGAGATGTTCCTCGTGCAGTTGTTTTCAAAGCCCCAGCAGACGGTGGCGAGCAGGACAAACAATGAGCCAAGCGAGAAGCGGAAACCCTCTGATCCTTCAAAGGAGAGAAGAATGCTGGAAGCAGTAATCAAAACGATTGCGCCCCAGAGACGCTTTGTGACAACTTCCCTAAACAGGAGCAACGCGATCACGGTCGTTGCCACGATCTCAAAATTGCCAAGGAGAGAAGCATTGGAAGAGCTGCCGTGGCTGATGCCGAGCATCAGAAAAATAGGGGCGGCAATATCCAGAACGATCATACCGATTACAAACGGAAGATCCCTCCGGGACAACTTTTCCCCCCGTTGACGGCTGCCCAGGGACATAATCCCGATTCCAAGCCCTGCTCCGAGATATAGAAGTGCCGCCATAGAGGTCGGCCCGACATGGTACAGCAAGAGCTTTGAAACAGGGACATTGATTGCATAAAACACCGCTGCAAGCAAGGCATATAAGACTGCTTTTGCCTTATCCATAATATCATCCTCATGATTTCCGGCCATCACGCCAGAAAAAAGATCAAAACAATTTTACATCATCACCACAGATTTTTCCACTTAAAAACGGCACTCTGCAGCTCGCAGAGTGCCTTGAGGGTCTTATTAATTCCCTGTGACTCGTTCACATGAAAAGCAAAATGCTGCAAGTCAATGCCGTCAATGGTAGTCAAATGGTAGTAATAATCGGGGTGGTTTACTACCGAGTGAAAAGACTAATGTAGAGCAATGAACCGGAAACTATTTTCCAGAATATTCTCTGAAACAATATTGCTCCTTCACCATATCAAAAGTTTCAATATGTGGAATTCTGTCTTTATATATCCATCGCTCTATATATTGTGGCGTCACAACAAACAACCGCTCATTCTCTAATGCCGAATAGGCATCATACGAGCCTTTGAAGCATTCTTGAAAAATCTCGCAAAAACGAGTGTTATTCAGCGGATGCCCTATCTCAGTACATTTTCCTTCAATTTGAATATTGTCTATGCACAGCGCAACGTAATTATTGACCGAGATCTGATGGTATTTTTTCATCGTTGCATCCGTTTGAAAATAAAAATGTCCATCAATTTGGACAACGCTCATCATTCGGGAAGATACTCTGTTGTTTTCTGAGGTTGAAAGCACCATTTTTCTACCTTTCCCGAATTCAGAAAGAAATGCATTTACTCTTTCATTAAAAATATCCATATACACCAATCCTAAATCACAACCTGTCCGGGTCTCCCGTCACGCCCGCAAAAATAAGCAGTTTATTATACACCATCACTACGGCTTTTCCATATTAAAAAACGGGCACTCTGCTGTGGCAGAGTGCCTTGCGGATTTTATTAGTTCTCACTGTAGTCTGAGGATTACAACAGTTTCAGCATCATGTACTCATTCACGTAAGTGCCGTCTTTCCTCCGTATCGCATCCGGCTTAACACCTGTAATACGAAAGCCCATTTTTTCATACAGATGCCTTGCTCTGCTGTTGCCTTCAACAAAATCAAGCTCGATCTGACGGACTCCATTGCGCTCTCCGGCGATTCGAAACATCTCTTCGAACATTCTTGTCCCAATTCCGAGATTCCAGAACTCTTGAAGAAGCGCGATTGCAACGGAAGCTCTATGCCGGTCTTTCATTCCGGTACGAAAAGATATCTGACAGCTTCCGGCGATTCTTCCGTCTACAACACAGGCAATCATCATCGCGTTTTCATTCCGGTAAGCCTCATTCAGAAAGGTCTTTTCCTGTTCAAGCGTAAAATCTGCATATTCTTCCGGATATTTCATCAGAAAATCTGTCTCACCGGATGCGTTTATGATGAATCGGAGCATTTCCTCCGCATCGTCTTCGTGCGGACTGCGAAGCAGTGCAACCCGTCCATCTTTTAGTTTGAATTCAGTTTCTTTGAAAACCACTGCCGTTCACCTCACACGCAGAGATCCGGCTTGCCAGGAACTTCCCGTCACGCCGAAAAAATAAGCAATTTATTATACCCCATCACCAGGAATTATTCCACTAAAAAACGGCACTCTGCATCTCGCAGAGTGCCTTACTGATTTGCAACCGTATATGAATCTGACTGCCGGACCGCAATGGTTTTTCATACCCGAACAACGCTTTTTATCCTCCGGATAAGAAAACAGGCCAATGTAATTTTGGCAGCATCCGGCAATATAAACGGAAAAACGCACCAGGTGAGTGCTGTCACCAGGCCGACAGATCCTGAAGTTCTGGCGTAGACAAACATAAACCATGCAGTACCGAAGGCGTAACACGCCAACAGTCCCACTGCCATGGAGATCGGAAGCGTATATTTTCTGTTTCGGGCTTTTGCTTCAAAAAGCCACATTATCAATGCAGTAAACAGGAACCCGACAATATAGCCTCCCGTGGAGCCGACAAGAACTCCCGCGCCGCCTTTAAAGCCTGAGAAGACCGGTATTCCCGCTGCTCCGAGCAGAATATAGATGAGCACAGAGACCGTGCCGCGTTTCCCTCCCAGAAGACCTGCCGCCATAAAAACCCCGAATGTCTGCAGTGTAAAAGGCACTGCAGAAGGAACAGATATCCAGGAGCATACCGCGATAAGGGCTGCAAACAGCGCCGATAACGCCATGTCTCTGACAGAAAACTTCATCTGGTAACCTCCATAGCACAAGAAACCGAGCTGTCTCCCTATCCTTCAACTTGCTGCAATCAGTATATAATCACCTGTTTACGATTCCGCTGATGGCGATGATCTGAAGTACGGGCTCTTTATCTGTCATATAGTTGGGATCGTTGAGCCATATCTGCCCGCTGCCCATGCAAATGCCCTGGCCGTTGACAAACATATCGAGGAAATCCTCTTCCATCATGGCGTCGCGGTCGCTCTCGCTCACGGTTTTATCGATCATATAGCCCAGAAAAGCGTCCGCATCAGTCAATTCTGTTCCGTTGATAGTGATGGGATAGCGGATCATATCCGCCATGGCATACCAGTTTTCGCTCAGATAGTATGTGCGGACGTTAAATCCTACTACTGTCTCGACCTGGAACTTGTCCATGGCCGTGACGGGGGCGTAGTGCTCCGGATCGCTCACATACTTCATATCCGGAGAAGGGCCCCAGGTATATACGGTGTCCATATTGCCGGATTCAAATTCTTCTGTAATGGTCAGAGTGTTGTCCGCTGGGTTGAAAACCGCGTGGCCTTTTCCATCGGTATAGCTGGTTTTCTCCTCTGTTATGGTGGCGTCGCTGGCATAGGTGTACTCTGTCAGAGTCGCGTTGGTAAAGGTCATGGTAAGCGTCTCGGGATCGAAGGGGCCGCTCATGACCGTCTGATTGTGGAACCAGGGGCTGCCAGCCCAGGTAACGGTGATCTTCGCACCTTCAGCACCATCTGCCTCCACCAGCGCTTCCGTGCTGTATTCCGTGCTGTAGATGCCGACAAAGTTCATAACAGGGTTTTGACCGTCTTGCGACCCCGCAGCTTCGTCGTTATTCTCTTCCTGTGCCTGTGCCGCACCGCCGCACGCAGATAAAAGCAGCATCATGCATACAAACAGTACCGCTAAAACCTTTTTGCTCATTTATTTATCCTTTCTGTTATCCAAGTCGACATTACAGCGTTTCAGATTCCTCTGCCACGCTGCAAATGGGGATTATAACACAAAGGAAAAAGAGTAGCAAGCAGGTTTCAGCTGCCTCAATTCTGATAAAGTCGGTAGACAGGTACTTTTTTCTGACCTGTCTACCATTAAAGCATTGGTATTACTGCAAAGGAGACAGGTAGACAGGTCAAGTGCATACATACTGTGCTTTCTTTACAGAGTGTAAAGTGTTTTGCCCGGGGCATATATGTCAATTACCTGTCTACCTGTCTCCGGGTATTGAAAAACGGACAATTGAAGGGTGACAGGTCGTAAGAACCGACCTGTCACCCGTTATGAGAGATAGAAAATCGAATTATTTCTTATATTCCCCGTCTGCATTTACCATATGCTGGCCGCAGTTGGGGCAGATGGCATAACGTTTTCCGGCAACATATCTGCAATTGGAACATTGATAACCGTCACGCTTAAAGGGCTTGAAATGCGGTTTCCAGTAAGCGAGTTTCTCTATCTTTTTACGTGTTTTATTCACAAGCTCATCCATGGCAGTCCTCCCTGATAAGAATTCTCCGCCCTTGGAACACCTTTCCGGGCGGAGATCATCTCGTCAAATCAGTAATTCTCGGCTCTGAGTTCAAAGTAGCTCTGCGGATGTGCACAGACCGGGCAGACTTCCGGAGCTTTCGTTCCGACGATTATATGTCCGCAGTTGCGGCATTCCCAGACCTTTACTTCACTCTTTTCAAAGACCTGCTTCGTCTCGACATTGCTCAGAAGTGCTCTGTAGCGCTCCTCGTGGTGCTTCTCGATGGCTGCCACTCCCCTGAACTTTTCAGCAAGTTCATGGAATCCTTCCTCATCGGCTGTTTTGGCAAAGCCTTCATACATATCTGTCCACTCGAAGTTTTCACCATCGGCGGCAGCTTCAAGATTTTCTGCCGTACTGCCTATGCCTCCGAGCTCCTTGAACCACATCTTCGCATGCTCTTTTTCATTCTCTGCCGTCTTAAGAAACAATGCGGATATCTGCTCGTAACCTTCCTTTTTGGCAGCAGACGCGAAATAAGTGTACTTGTTTCTTGCCTGTGATTCTCCGGCAAATGCAGCCTGGAGATTTTTCTCTGTCTGTGTGCCCGCGTATTTGTTTGCCATTTAAATAATCCTCCTCCGTTTTCAGTTTAAATATTATTCATCGTCTTCATCGGCCCACGCGAGAGTTGCCTTTACAGCTCTGTGCCAGCCTTTGAGGAGCTTTTTGCGGTATTGGTCTCCCATCTCCGCCTTGAATATCTTGTCCACTGCCCAGTTGTTCTTGATATCCTCCGTGCTCTCCCAGAAGCCCGTCGCGAGTCCTGCGAGATAGGCGGCCCCGAGTGCTGTCGTCTCTATGCATCTCGGGCGGTATACGTCACAGCCGATAAGATCGCTCTGGAACTGCATCAGGAAGTCGTTAGCACATGCGCCTCCGTCTACCTTGAGCTCGGATATCCTTATACCCGAATCCTGCTCCATGGCTCTCGCTATGTCATATGTCTGATATGCAAGGGACTCCAGAGTGGCGCGTATGAGATGAGCTCTCGAAAAGCCCCTTGTAACTCCGAATATTGCGCCTCTGGCCTTCTGATTCCAATAGGGAGCGCCGATTCCCGTAAACGCCGGTACCACATATCCTCCCGCGCTGTCAGGGACCTTCTCAGCGTACTGCTGGCTCTCTCCGGCAGATGAGATGACATTGAGTTCGTCTCTGAGCCACTGGATCGCGGCTCCGGCCACGAACACGCTGCCTTCAAGAGCGTATTCGACGTGATCCTCATATCCTACCGCGATAGTCGTTACAAGGCCTTTATTGCTTGTGACGGGTTCTCTTCCCGTATTCATAAGCATGAAGCAGCCCGTACCGTATGTGTTCTTCATCTCGCCCGGCTTGAAGCAGCACTGCCCGAACAGAGCGCACTGCTGGTCTCCCGCAGCTCCCGCTATCGGGATCTCTCCGCCATAGAGCTCCTGCTCCGACTTCCCGTATACGAAGCTCGAGGGCTTGACCTCCGGAAGCATGCTCTCGGGAATGTTCAGAAGCTCAAGCAGCTCCTTGTCCCAGCAGAGCTTGTGTATGTTGAATATCATCGTGCGGCTGGCGTTCGTGTAGTCCGTTACGTGCACCCTGCCGCCGGTGAGCTTCCAGATAAGCCATGTATCTATAGTTCCGAAAAGCAGCTTGCCCGCTTCGGCTCTCTTTCTTGCCCCCGGCACATTGTCAAGCAGCCATTTGATCTTCGAGCCCGAGAAGTACGCGTCGGGAACGAGGCCCGTCTTGCGCTTTATCGTCTCGCCCCAGCCGCCCGTAACCAGCCTGTCTATGATATCCGAAGTCCTGCGGCACTGCCAGACTATGGCGTTTGCTATCGGCTCTCCGGTCTCTTTATCCCAGACTACCGTTGTCTCGCGCTGATTCGTTATTCCTATTGCCGCGATATCGCTTGCTTTCGCTCCGATCTTGGACATTGCGGCTCTGGATACCTCCAGGGTAGTATCCCATATCTCCTTGGCATCATGCTCGACCCAGCCCGGTTTCGGGAAGATCTGCCTGAATTCCTTCTGCACGACGGAACAGATGTTCCCGGCCTTGTCAAAGAGAATGCATCTCGAGCTGGTAGTTCCCTGATCTAAAGACATTATATATTTCATTGCTCTGCTCCTTATCAGCGTATTTGAAGATATTTTACTATAATCCGGGGGCAATTACAATTTATGTCATGATATTTATAAGAATTTCCGTCATTTTTTCAAGATGCTCTGAGGTGATGTGTTCATACGGGCCATGGAAACCATAGCCGCCGGTTCCTAGATTCGGGCACGGGAGGCCTCTGAAGCTCAGCTGTGCCCCGTCCGTTCCCCCTCTTACCGGAACGTAAACAGCTTCAATTCCTGCTTTCTCTATGGCTTTTTCAGCGCGCTTTACGGGTTCTGAATCCCTCCCGATAACCTCGGACATATTCCTGTACTGCTCTTTGATCTCGACTTTTGCCGTACCTTTGCCGTATCTGCTGTTTATCTCATCTGCTGCAGAGCAGATCATATCTTCACGTTCTTTGAACCTGTCAGAGTCGTGATCGCGGATTATATACGAAAGCTCAGCGCTGTCAGTGCTGCCGCTCATCTCCGTCAGATGGAAAAAGCCCTCATAATTCTCTGTCTTTGACGGGATCTCATCCGGCGGGAGCAGAGAGTTAAACTCCATGGCGACCAGCGATGCGTTTACCATCTTGTCTTTAGCGCTCCCGGGGTGCACGCTCACACCTTTTATGAACACCTTTGCGGAAGAGGCATTGAATGTCTCAAAGTTTATCTCATTTACTTCCCCTCCGTCTACCGTATAGCCGTAATCGGCACCGACCCTGTCGAGATCCATCAGAGCCGCGCCGTGGCCTATCTCCTCGTCTGGCGAGAAGCACACCGAGATCTTACCGTGTTTTATATCGCTGTGCTTCAGGAGAAACTCGCAGGCGGACATGATCTCGGCTATCCCTGCTTTGTCGTCGGCTCCGAGAACCGTTGTCCCGTCAGTCGTTATCAGCGTCTGCCCCTTGAGCGACCTGAGATGCGGGAACATATCAGCGGAAAGCACTCTGCCGCTTGAACCGAGCAAAACATCATTTCCGTCATAATCATACGTGATCTGAGGCCTGACATTCTCTCCCGGAAAATCCGGTATTGTATCGATATGCGCGTTAAAAGCTATGCACTTTTCTTTCTCCATCCCTTCGGAAGCCGGAATGAAACCGTACACATACGCGTGTTCATCTCTGTATACTCCGGAAAATCCGAGCTCTTTCATCTCGGAATACAGATGGTCCGTCATATCGAACTCTCTTTTTGCGGAAGGGACTTCGCTATCGTTTTTATCATCAGAAGCAGAGTGTATCCTGACGTAATTCAAAAATCTGTCGGTTACTGTCATTTATTATCCCTCATTCCGTATATTCGCTGAACTGTATATCGGACACGGTCCCATCTGAATCTGTGTTAAGCGATAAAAGCGTAGTTCCGGATCTGTATCTGTAAACGGAGCCGGTGTTCTCGTATTCGTCACCAAGAAGAGCGATCGCCTCCCCGATGTTCATCCCTATCCTGACTCCCTGCTGGGTAGCGACAAGGTCATCCTTTAACGCGATCCCGGTGATATAGTTCACTCCGTCTATCTCATTCATCATGAGCTCGAAACCGTCATAGAACCAATATATATCACTTCCCTGATGTGCGCAGCTGGGCATCTCCGTTTTCGTCCTCGGCTCTCCGAGCGCGTCTGTGACCGGATCCGCCTCATCCATGACTCCGAAGCTGACTCCGTCAAGAACCACATAGAGTTCTCCGTAGTCCGGCCGGATCTCAGTCACGGCAGCAGTTTCCGGCTCTTCGGCCTGGACCGTCTGAGTCTGTCCGCATGCCGCGAGACAGAAAAGCAGGCCTAAAGCAATTATCAAAGCGACTGTTTTTTTCATGTTACTCAAGAATTCCCTTCAGATATTCACCAAGATATTTCGTGTATTTCTCCGCGCCTGTCCTGTTGAGATGAAGCCCGCCGTCATATGTGTCTGTCTTCATGTCGAGACCGATGTCTGAGGCAAGCGGCACAAAGTTAATATAACACAAACCTGTTTCTTCTGCATAGCTTTTTAACTGGGCGTCCCACTCGTCATACCAGTGAGGCCACTCAACAGGCGATTTGACAAGTACGAGCTCGGCCCCGTTTTCCTCGCACAGCATTCTCATTCTGTCCAGATAATCCATGCAGATATCCGGCAGCTCATCATAAGGGATCACCGGTACTGTCGGAAGCTGATCCTGCGGCACAATACCGGTGTGTTCGAGATACCCTCTGTAAGTCACCTTATAAGGTCTGAACATGTATCTGAGATCGTCTGCTCCGAGCTCACTCCATCTCGAATGATAGCGCAAAAGAGGAATATAATAGCTTATAACGCTCTCTTCTTCCATGACCGAGGCATTGACGGCTTTAATTTTTGATCCGGAAAACCTCATTCCGTCCAGGGTCATCCTGTTATATGCTTCACTGACCGGTTTGCCGTAGCGCAGCGCATTTACATTGAAAACTACTGCTTCAGGCTTTTCATACCTAAATGTCTCCTCCAGAAGGTAATAGCTCTGCCAGACCAGCTGCTGCGCGCTGCCTCTTATCCACGACTTTATTCCGAATGACTCTTCCAGAACCATGGGCGATATGTTTTCAAACACCTCACAGTCACCCAGGAATATCACGTCATTGTCCTTATCCGATGAATAGTACTCGTTTATCATCGCGCCTTCCGGGATATCGCCGGTATATTTGGGCGCGGTGAGCTTCCCGAGAAGATATATGCTCAAGACGAGTATCGTCATGGCAAGAATTGCCGAAATAATATGTTTATTCTTCATATCCGTAATCAGAATCTGTTGTAGATGAAATCCGCCGAATCGTATCCCGGCCCGTAAGCTCCAAACACTAAAACGAGAATTATCAGAGCGGCGCATACGAACCATATGGCGTCTGTTTTACAGATCGTGTCCGAAACATCCTGCTTTCTGTTCCGTATATCGTATGCTGCCGCGGCAAGAACGAATACCGCCGTTATGATGAGAGCCGGCGCTCCCGCTCCGGCAGATAAGATACCCTGCGAGCCGGTACCGAAGATCGAAGAGATGATCCTGAACGCTTCTCCCATCGAATCCGCGCGGAAAAATATCCAGGCCAGAGACATCAGTATATAATTCAAAACGATCCTCCATGTCCCGGACTTCCCGTTTTTCCCGGTACCGGTTCCTTTTTCAATGATGCTCTCAATGACCTGATACATTCCGTTCAGAACGCCCCAGAATATGAACTTCCAGTCCGCTCCGTGCCACAGGCCGGAGACCGCGAAGACCGCGATAATGTTAAGATACGCTCTCAGGGTTCCCTTTCTGCTGCCGCCAAGCGGAAAATACAGATAATCTCTGAACCAGAAGGAAAGCGACATGTGCCATCTGCGCCATATATCCTTGATCGACCGGCTCAGATACGGAGCGTCGAAGTTTTCGAGCAATCTGATCCCGAACAGCCTCGCACTCCCTATTGCTATATCCGAATAGCCCGCGAAATCACAGTATATCTGCATGGAATATGCAAGAACAGCTATTATTACCGGGACCCCTGCAAATTTGTCGGGAGATGAATAAACGGTATCCACAAGCACTTTTATATTGTCAGCAACACAAAGCTTCAGGAAGAATCCTCTGCATATTCTGAACAGTCCGACTTTGAATGATCCGGCATCAGCTGTTTTCCGAATATCAGCCTCTTTGAGCTGGGGTATAAGGTGATCTCCCCGCTCAATGGGTCCGGATGTGAGCGCCGGGAAAAAGACCATAAAAAGTGAAAAATCGATAAAGTTTTTCTCGGCTTTCGACTTCCCTTTATAAATATCGATCAGATATCCGCTGACAGCGAGCGTGAAGAATGATATGCCTGCGGGAACGGCAATATTCGTCTCTATTCCCGTAAAGAAGCCGAGATATTTGAAAAAAAACAGTACTCCGATATTCAGCGCGAGAGCGAAGGCAAGAATGCCCCCGCTCTTTTTGTTGTCAAGCACCTGAGCTGAATAATAATTCCAGACTGTCTCCGCGATCAGAAGCGCCGCAAAGCCTTTTGAGCACATCCAGTAAAAGGCAAGACCGGCGGTCAGCAGAAGGACCCTTCTTCCTTTGATGCCGAAACGCTGAAAGACAGTATACAGAACATATACCGCTGCCAGAAAAAGTATGAAATTGAAGGAATTGAGGCTCATTTCAATCCTCCGTCCCACTATACGGCGTTGAGGAGACTTCCGGATAAAACTCCTCATCAAAGTTCCAGTATCCCACGCTTATGCCGCGAAGATAATCAGTCGTGACCATGAACGCGCCCGGTATATAGAGCCTGGGTGTTCCGTCCTCACTGACGATCGGATCTCCGTTCATGTCACGGGCAACAACCGGTATGGAATCAGGACCTGCATTACAGGGGTCGAGATGATACCAGCCCGTACCGAGATTTACAAGACACCAGTAATGAGGAGTCGTAAACTCTTCATCATGCCGCTCGACGCGTATTACCTCTGCCCCTATCTCTCTGAGCATAAATGTCGCAGTGGAATAAAAGGTGAAGCAGTCTCCAAGACCTTCCGTCATGCCCCTGTACGCTTCTGCAAGATAATTTGTCTTATCGCTTCCTCCGCCGTAAGTGATCTCATTCCTGCAGAATTTATAAATCTCATATGCCTTCTCTCCCATACTCATGTCATCCGTGAGTATTCTGGAGAAGATCTCATCGCACTTTTCCCTGACCTGCTCCTCTGTAACGGTTATCTCAGAGAATGTGAATTCAACTGTAAGTTCTGTCGTATTACCGTCATCATCCGTAGCAGTATATACGACAGGATAGATGCCTGCTTTATGCGGATCCAGATCCCCCGGATCCACAGTCACCTCGACGTCTGTATCTGCATTATCCCAGACCTTAAGGCCTTTCATGTAAGCTATGGAATCTCCGACATAGTAATTCTTTGACGGAAGATGGATGACAGGCGGTACTGTATCTTCTGCTATGACTGCGACAAGGTATCTCTCCCATGTGCCGAATACCATGTAAACAGGATTTGCGCCGAGATGCTCAAGCTCCCAATTGGGATTTTCATAGGATGTTCTTCCAAATGTCTCAAAATCGGCCGCCATTATCAGCTCTGTCACTTCCCGGCGTTTTGCCTCCAGGGGTGCTCTTACGATAAGGTCAGCGACTATGAGTGTGGTACCAGCAGATACGCTCTGTCCGGTCTCATCTGTCGCTGTTACCGTTACAGGGTATTCTCCGGTCTCCGATGTATCGGGAACTGTTTTGAACCCGAATACTGCGGTTCCCGTTCCCTCATAATCAGATACCGCGTCTTCAGCCCTCGGAACCTCTCCGGCAAGGCAGGCAAAAGGCCTCAATCTCATAACCGGCGGATCCGGGGCGGGAGTCGTTTCGGCAGTCGGAGTTTCAGAGGCTTCAGGAGCCGGAGCCGGCTCGGCTTCTTTTGACCCGCAGGCACAAAGCAAAAAGAATGATACCAGCGAAAGTATCACGCATATTGTCTTTTTCAGGGTTATATTCAAAACAATTCCTTCATTTTTCAGGCATCACAAAACGCTCTGTTGCTACCTCGGGATACAGGTTTTCGTTAAACGCCCAGTAGCCCGGATCTATCCTGTACAGGGTATAGGTCGTTGCCATAAAGGCATTGCCGTGGTCAGGGCCCATATTGCATGCATCCAGATGGTACCAGCCTGTTCCCAGGTTTACAAGACACCAGTAATGTGGAGTGGAGACATTGGGACTGGATCTTTCAACTTCCAGTACATCAACTCCTATAGCCTTGAGCATATAATACGCGGTGGCGAAGAAAGTAAAGCAGTCACCTTTACCTTCAGTCATCCCCCTGTATGCTTCTGCGAGATAATCCGTTTTATCGGAACCGCCGTAATAGGCAATATTATTGTAACAGTAATCATAAATTGCCCTTACCTTTT
This sequence comes from Oscillospiraceae bacterium, assembly GCA_017430455.1. Taxonomy (GTDB): domain Bacteria; phylum Bacillota; class Clostridia; order Oscillospirales; family Oscillospiraceae; genus Limivicinus. Next base: position 67,045 of record JAFRMX010000015.1, on the reverse strand, counting down.
CGGCCTCATTCATATCATCGGTGAAGATCTTCTCAAAGATCGGATTGCAGACTTCAGAGACCTGCTCCTCGGTTATTGTCTTATCCGTAAATGTAAAAGTAACTTCAAGAGAAGACTCGTTTCCGTCGTCGTCAACGGCTGAGTATATGACAGGGTATTCTCCGGCTTTCTCCGGGTCTACCGCACTCTTATCAACTGTAACAGAAGGGTTCTCTGTATAGTCGTCTGTAGCGCTGACATTTTTCAAGTATGAGACGGCATCGCCGACATAGTAGTTCTTTGCGGGAGCATGAATGACAGGCGCTTCGGTATCCTTGATCATGACTGCAACAAGATACCGTTCAAAATTATTGTACTGCTCACTGCCATAGATCATATAAAATGCGTTTGCTCCGATATTCTTCGCTTTCCATGCCTTGTCTTCGACCGCCGTCTTTGCAAAAGTCTCCGCGTCCGCTTTGACTATCCTGTTGACAAGTTCATATCTGCTTGTCTTCTTGTCAGCCTCGATAATAAGGTCCGCGACCAGCAGTGTGGAGTTTTCACGGGATACATTGCCGTAGCTGTCTTTTGCCGTAACAGTAACAGGGTATTCTCCGGTTTTGGAAGTATCCGGTTCTTCCGCGAAAGCAAACTCCGTTTTTCCTGTGCTTTCACATTTAAATACCAGTTCTTCCGCTTTTATCTTTTCACCCCTCAGGACAGCAGCCGGGCGCAGCTTCATCACCGGAGCCCGGGGTTTCTTCGCGGGTTCAGACTCCGAATGTATCTCTGCCTCCGGTTCAGGAGTCACGGCTGTGCCGCTTTCCGCAGATCCGCAGCCTGACATAAGCATCAGGACAGACATTGCTCCGGCAAGAAGTGCCGCTGTTATTTTTTCTCTCTGCCTGTCAAAAATCTTCATCGAATTTATACGATATATCCTCTTCAAAGCTGAGTTTTGTTTCCGTGCCTTTCGACATGCGTATCATGGCAGGGATATGTTTAAGGATAACTATTCCCGCCAGAAAAGCACATACAGGTGTGATCATCGCGCCGTCAAGAGTCATGACTGCTCCGATGAACAGCACCGCTGCCGATACGATCGCCGAAAGCGCCAGGTATCTGCTCACCCATACGATTACGGCTGAAAGCGCCAAGGCAGTAAGACCCAGAGGAAAACGCATAAACATAGCCGTCAGTATGATCGGAACTGCAGCATGATTTCCTCTGAACCGGTTGAAAACAGGAAACAAGCTTCCGAGTGTTACACAAAAACCTGCAAACGCGTAACCGAGCGTCCTGTTTTCGCTTCCCATCAAAAGCCCTCCGAGGAAGATCGGCAGAGCATTCTTGATGACTTCGACCGCGAGCAGCTTCAAAAATCCCGGTATTCCGTATCTCCTTCTGAAATTTGAGATCCAGGCGTTTCTCTTGCCTATTCGCATAATATCCGTATGGAATATATAATGCGAAGCTATATTCATTGTCTTCAGGCTTCCGAGAACATAGCCCAACAGGGCCGTTATCAGCAGAGGAAGCAGTTTGTGGAAACTCATTCACTGTCCCCCTTCTGCCTTATGACCAATCTTATAGGTGTTCCTTCGAGCCCGAAAACACTCCTTATCTGGTTTTCTATATATCTCTGATACGAAAAATGGAAAAGCTCCCTGCTGTTGCAGAATATAACGAAATTCGGGGGCTTGATCCCTGTCTGAGTCATATAGTATATCTTAAGCCTTCTGCCCTTGTCCGTGGGAGGCTGGACTCTCGCCTGAGCATCAGAAAGCACATTGTTCAGGAGGCCTGTGGTAATACGCATACTGTTCTGATCATTTACAAAGTTGATAAGATCGAACAGCCTGTTTGTTCTCTGGCCTGTAAGAGCAGAGATAAAGATAATGGGAGCATAAGACATGAATGAAAGGTCGCGCATTATTTCTTTTCTCATTTTTTCCATGGTCCCTGTTTCTTTGTCGACCAGATCCCATTTATTGACAACAATAATGCTTGCCTTGCCGGCTTCATGCGCAAGTCCCGCTATTTTTGTATCCTGCTCAGTGACTCCGTCTCTTGCATCGATCATAATGAGACAGACATCCGCTCTCTCTACCGCCAGTTTTGCTCTCATCACCGAGAATTTTTCTATTCTCTCCTCGACCTTTGAGTGCCTTCTGATACCCGCAGTATCTATAAAGACATACTTGCCGCTGTCGTTATCAAACTCCGTATCCACTGCATCTCTGGTAGTTCCTGCCACATCGGAAACGATCACTCTCTTTTCTCCGAGTATACAGTTTATCAAGGATGATTTTCCGACATTGGGTTTGCCTATCACGGCAACCTTGATCCTGTCTTCATCCTCTCCGTCTTCCGTTTCCGGCGGGAAATACTCAAAACAGGCATCGAGCAATGTATCCACATTATGCCCGTGGATAGCGGAAATATCTATAGGGTCTCCAAGTCCGAGCTCATAAAACTCATACACAGCGGGGTCTGTAGGACCGACACTGTCCGCCTTGTTTACAGCCAGGACAACAGGTTTGCGTGATTTAAGCAGCATATTCGCGATCTCTTTATCAGAGGCCGTTACACCTGTCCGCAGGTCAGTTACCAGAATCGTGACGGTAGCTGAATCTATCGCTATCTGAGCCTGTTCGCGCATAAACGAAAGTATCTCGCTGTCCGTTGAGGGCTCGATGCCGCCCGTATCCACAATATTGAATTTTCTTCCGAGCCATTCGCCCTCGGCATACAGTCTGTCTCTTGTGACTCCCGGAGTATCTTCGACGATCGAGAGTCTCTGGCCGACGATCTTGTTGAAGAGCATCGACTTGCCCACATTTGGTCTGCCAACTATTGCAATTAATGGTCTGTCATTCATTTTGATTATATCTGTAGTATTCCGTTTCTTCCCCTGTTCTCCCGATGTCGTCGGAGGATACATTCTGATCGTTCTGTTCTCCCAGGATCGCGTCCCAGCTTGCAAAACCGTCCTGAGCGGTGGCAACGATCGGAACTCCGAGTTCTTCAGAGGCCTGCTTCAGTGTAACATCATCCAGAAAATCCAGTTCATCCCGTCTTATCATATTCCTTGTAATGATAAGTCTGTCTCCCAGGTCTTTCCCTTTCAGCGCGTCTATAAGATCTCTGCCCGTGATCAATCCCGAAACCGTGATAGACGGCCCGAAAAATCTGTTTTCTACAGGAAAAACTTTAGCTTTAATTTTATCATATTTACCGCAGGCTCTGCAAACCATATTTTGCAGATAAGGCGCGAATGCGGTACCGGTAGCCATCGATACCGAGGCACTCCTCTCGGGAGGATAGAGCTCTGCCGCGTTTAAAAACTCTGTCTCAAACAGCCGTATCATGCCTACACCGTTTTCAAGCTGAGTATGCTCTTCATAGTACTCATCCTCAGGAAGCTCTCTCCCGGCCTGGATATACAGCTCATCTGAACAGAAAAAGATCCGGGTGCCGTGTTTTTCAAAACATTTTTGCGCATAATCCTCGACGAGATCTATGGTCTCCCCGGCGTGTTCCCCGGTAAACGGCGTCAGCGGGTAGAGCCCCTGGCGATATTTTGTCAAACCGACCGGAACGATGGAAACGCTGTGAAGCGAAGGATACATCTCCTCCAGATCATGCATGGTTTTTATCAGGGCATCCCCGTCATTCAGACCGGGACAGCATACTATCTGGCAGTTCATCGTTATGCCGGCGTCCGCGAAACGGTGCATCACATCAATGCTCTCACCTGCTCTCGGATTGTTCAGCATCCTGATCCGCAAAGCTTTATCTGTCGTATGGACCGAAATGTTGATCGGCGAAACATGCAGATCCATTATGCGCCTGATCTCGCGTTCGCTTAGATTGGTCAGCGTTATATAGTTTCCGAGCAGAAAACTGAGTCTCGCGTCGTCATCTTTAAAATACATTGTCTTGCGCATCCCGGGAGGAAGCTGATCAACGAAGCAGAATACGCAGTTGTTTGCGCACGAACGCGGGCTGTCCATAAGATATGTTTCAAAATCAAGCCCGAGTTCCATACCTTCCGGATGCTTTATATTTACATGATATGGTCTTCCTTCACAGTCTGTGAATTCTATCTTCAGTGAAGGATCATACGCGTAGAACTTATAGTCCAGAACATCCTGTATGGGATTGCCGTTTATTGAAACGAGCATATCCCCCGCTTTCGTTTTCCCGTGAAGCGGACTGTCCGGATCTACTGATTTTATTATATTTTTCATTCCTTTATATAAAACAATAAAAAAACCGCCTCTGAAGCGGCGGCTTTTTTAAGTCTCTTCGACTTTTAAGACTTGTCTTCCGTTGTACATCCCGCAGGCCTTGCAAGCCTGATGCGGCATTACATAAGCCCCGCAGTTCGGGCATTTTACAAGCCCCGGAACCTGCAGCTTCCATACAGAAGAACGCCTTTTGTCTCTTCTTTGTCTCGAAACTTTACCTTTTGGAACGGCCATCTCGCACCTCCATCTTTCAGCTGTTCTGAGCAGCTATTTATTCTTTATCCAAAAGCTGCTCAAGTACAGCAAATCTTGGATCCTTTTCTTTTCGGCACTCACAGGGGCCGTGGTTTAAGTTTTTCCCGCACGTCGGGCAAATACCTTTGCAATCCTCGCGACAAAGCACTTTGGAATCCATACCGAGAATAAAAAGAGTGGATATTATTTCGTCAAGATCCGCTTCATCGCCATAGATGGGAAAAATATCCGGATCGTCCTCATCAGCATTCTCACCGATAACGGCTTCAAGATCCAGATGCATGGATCTTTCAAATTCTTCACCGCATCTGTCGCATATACACAAGGTATCTGCATCCATTACACCTTCGAGGACAAGGACTCCGGCTTTATTTGAAACCCTGCCTGACGCCTTGGGAGTACTTTTAAATTCTGCTATGGAATCAAAAGAAATAAGCTCCGGCTCTATCACGCACTCAAAGGGGACGCTCTTCCCCGGAACTTCAATAATATCTTTTAAATTCAGACGCATATACAGCACCCCGCCAAAATCGCTCAGTTATTATATTAGCTTTTTATTGGCTTGTCAATAAATATTTTGTGCTGTATAATCGCAAAATATGAAGGAAATACAGGTAAAAGAAAACGATAAAAATCAGAGGCTTGACCGCTTCGTAGGCAAGGCTGTACCTTTGCTGCCGGATTCGCTGCTTCAAAAGTATATACGCCTTAAGCGCATAAAAGTCAACGGTAAAAAGGCTGACAGAGCTATGCGCCTCACTCAGGGGGATACGGTACAGCTTTATATCGGAGACGAGTTTTTTGAAAAGCCGAATGATAACAACGCATACTTAAAAGTAGGCAATCCGAAACTTGATATTGTTTATGAAGATGAGAACATCCTCCTGATCAACAAAAAGCCGGGTGTGCTTTGTCACAGTGCAGGCGCCTGGGATTGGAATACCGTTGTCGCAAATATACAGGCCTATATGCTCAGGAATGGCGAATGGGATCCCGGATCCGAGAATGCTTTTGCTCCGGCTCTGTGCAATCGTATAGACAGGAACACGGGCGGGATCGTGATCGCTGCAAAAAATGCGGAAGCTCTTCGTATTATTAACGAAAAAATAAAGCTCCGCGAGATTGAAAAGTATTATCTGTGTGCAGTAAAAGGCAACCCGTATCCGGCCCGGGGAAGACTTGAGGATTATATCTTCAAGGATGCTTCAAAAAACAGAGTATATGTGAAGTCCTCTCCGGAACCCGGTGCCAAAACCGCAGTGACTGAATACAAAGTGCTCCGGACGAGAGGTGAACTGAGCCTTGTTGAATGCAGACTTCTTACCGGCAGAACTCACCAGATAAGGGCACAGATGGCTCATGCCGGATGGCCTCTTCTTGGGGATGGAAAATACGGGACTGAACGTTTCAACCGGCAGTTCGGAGAAAAGCAACAGGCGCTGTATTCATATAAGCTGATCTTTGAATTCCCTACAGATGCAGGCATTCTGAATTATCTCAAGGGAAAAATCTTTAGCGTGGATGAGGCAGGCATTGAATTCGTAAAAAAATACTTTAAATAAAAAAGGCGGCCGGGAACACCCGGCCGTCAGGTTTTCTTATTTATCTGTCGTATCTGTTGAATCTGTCGTCAAAGATATCCTGATCATACAGGCTGTCAAGATCTTCAGCGGATATTTCAGGGACAATGTCCTCAGCCTCCGGTTCCGCAGAATCATCAGGAGTCGCTGTCAGGTCATCGAATCCTGCAAATTCGCCGTAATCATCCGTATCTTCTTCCGGGAGATCCTCCTCATACGCGTTGCCATAGAGCTCCTCGGAATCGTAATCGTCCGGATCTTCCTCATCGTATTCATATCCTGCGTCTTTTTTGTCATGGCTGCCGCGCTTAAATGAGGTCTGTTTCTTCGGCTTTGAAGTCTTGGAAACTTTTTTCTTCGCGGTGCCGCTCTTTTTCCCGTTTAAAACAAATGATGTGATCAGCGCAGAAACTGCAGCAGCCAGAAGTGCCACAATAATCAGAGTAAGCAGAGAATACCCGCCTTTTTTCGAAGAAGATACAGCTTTCCCGGTGTCGGTTTCAGGCTCTGTATCAATAACCGTAACCGTTGCAAAATCAGGTTCTTCAGTTGCGATCGGCATCTCTGAAGGTTCCGGAACAGGAGTTGGCTCCGGAGTAGGCGCAGGTGTCGGGGTGGGGAGCGCAAGCCCTTCTATGGCAACAGTTGCACCGGTAGTGGAAACAGTATTCCCGTCATTGCCCAAAAAATCCGCTACCACTTTCCATCCGTTCATTGACGCGGGAATATTTTCAAGCTTTATAGCTTCGTTATAAGGCCAGCTGGTCTGTTTATACATCTTCACGCTCAGCCCTGAAAATGTTCCCGACGCCTGTTCGGCATTGAGTACGGTCTGTCCGTCAAAGCTGACTATCTTCCACGAAACGCCGGCATAATTTTTTGCAGCTGCAGTAAAGAGGGTACTGCCGCCTTCCTTTACCGTCTCTCCGCCTGGATTCTTTGAAATCACGGCCGCTTCACCGTCTGCAAACGCTTCTGTTGCAATTGCCGGAGCTGAAAATGCAAAAATCAGTGCCAGAACAAGAAGCACCATAAATATTGTGTTCTTTTTCATTGTCAACCTCTCCTGATGGTATTTTTTCGGCATTTATTTTTATGCTATTATAACAAATACTGTTTTATTTTTAAATACTTTATTTATATTTTATTAAAAACTCCGGGGGATTTTCATCATCACTCTTAAAAGACAGCATTTGCTAATTTAACTTGATTTGTTTATCCCGAATTGGTATACTCGTTTCTTGTCTGAAAGGGATGATACAATGCCAAATAAAAATGATTATGGCAAAAAAATGTCCATATTATACAAAATTGTCGAATTTTTCGTCTGGCTTTTTTCTCCTAAATTCAAATGCAAGAATCCGGAAGCACTTCCGGATGAGCCGTGTATAATTGTTGGAAACCACAGTCAGATGTACGGACCCATACTCGGAGAACTGTATATTCCCGGGAAACATTATATATGGTGTGCCGGTGAAATGATGAACAGGCGCGAAGTCGCCGATTACGCTTTTACCGACTTCTGGTCTTTCAAGCCCAAATGGACTCTCTGGTTCTATAAAATTCTGGCTAAGATCATAACTCCGCTTGCAATACTTCTTTTCAACAACGCGCACACTGTCCCTGTCTACCATGATATAAGGCTCAGGAACACTTTCCGCATTTCCGTGGATCTCCTGAGCGAGGGGAACAGTATTGTCATATTCCCGGAATTCAACGAAGAAAGCAACAATATCCTTTATGCCTTCCAGGATAAATTTATAGATATTGCCGCTCTGTATTACAAAAAGACCGGCACAATACTCAAATTTGTGCCCATGTATATTGCGCCAAAGCGAAAGGAGTTTTATTTTGGCGATCCTGTCAGTTTCGATCCTTCTGCGTCAACAAAAAATGAACGTGAACGGATCTGCACTTATCTTCATAATACAATAACCTGTATTGCCAGGTCGCTTCCGGAGCACACGGTAGTTCCTTATCGCAATATCAGAAAATCAGAATATCCGAAGAACACGGATGAAAAACTCGGAGACGCAGCGGCGAGAAACAGACGCATTCCTGTGGACTACAGCGGTTTCTCACTCAGAAAGCTGAATGATCCCCGCTTTAAACACGTAAAGCTTCTGTCCGGATGGATAGCTTATTTTGCTCTTTATTTTCTTACAGAAAATCTGATCCCGTATGAAAAATGCCATGTTGTGCACAGTATCGTGGATGACATGATCCCGTTTTGCGAATATTTTGCAGTATTTTATGTGAGCTGGTATGTACTGCTTGTATTTTCTCTGGCATATTTTTTCTTCTTCGACGTTGACAGCTTTTCAAAACTGCAGATATTTATAATAATCACACAGCTTGTCGCCATGGCTGTCTATATTATCTGGCCGAACCGGCAGGATCTGCGTCCTGAAATATTTGAAAGACATAATATCTTCACATGGATGATGGGAATTATCTATGCTTTTGATACTCCGACCGGCGTCTGTCCGTCCCTTCATGTGGCATACTCTCTCGGAATGTGGTCAGTCTGGTGGAAAAAGAAAAATGCGTCAAGGTTATGGAAAGCTGTACTGTTTATCTGGGTCGTTATGATTTCAGTATCTGTCCTTTTTGTAAAGCAGCATTCATGTTATGATGTCGTTGCGGCATTACCCTTAGGGCTTTTGGCTGAACTTCTTGTCTACTGGAAACCGTATTGGAAACCGAGACTTATGGGAAAGAGATCTGCAGTACTGTCATGAAATACAAAGCAGCTGTATTCGATATGGACGGGACCATCCTTGATACTGTCACAGATCTTAAACTCTCTCTTGAATATGCATTTTTAAAAGCAGGATATCCGGAGCTTTCACATATAACCGGTGAGGATACTAAAAGCTTCTTTGGAAGCGGGGCAAGGGTCGCGATACAAAGAGCTTTTTCAAGTAAAAAAATTGCTGCTTCTGAGACTGATATTTCCGGAGTTGAAGCGATATACAGGCCATACTATGATATGCACTGTGCTGAAAGCACCTGTCCCTATCCCGGTATCCTGAGCCTTATAGAAAAACTGAAAGCCGGAGGAGTCGGCTGTGCTGTAGTCTCCAACAAGCCTGACAAGGCAGTTAAAATACTGAGCGAAAAGTATTTCCCCGGTCTCTTTAATGCCGCCATCGGTGAAAATGAAGCTCTGGGTGTAAGGAGAAAACCTGCTCCGGACACCACGCTTCTTGCAGCCGATGCTCTGAACGCGGATATAAGCGGGACCGTATACATAGGTGACAGTGAAGTCGATATTGAAACAGCCCGGAATGCCGGTTGTGACTGTATCTGTGTCACATGGGGTTTCAGAAATAAAGATTATCTGGAGAACTGCGGCGCCCGTCATTTTGCTTCTTCTGCAGATGAACTTTTTGATCTTATATGCTGCCGCTGAATAGATAATTGGAGTATTATTATACAGTTATCTACCCCGGCGAAGCAGGGTCTGTCTTTGATGAAGACCTTCTCAGGTCTCTCCCTGAGTGCACGGATATAATCTTAGGGAAGCCGGCTGATGACCTGAATAAAGTCATCAGGGTCTATGACCTGAACGGTCTTAATGCTGTACTGTATTCAGAGATCACATCATCCGAATGTTTTCTGGCTTTAACTTGATCTGATTATAAAAACAGACATCCCGTATTGTTACGGGATGTCTGTTTATTTATATATCTGTCTCAATATAGTCCCCATTCGGCGAGTTTTTCAAAGCCGCCGAGATTATTTATATACTCCTCAGCCTCTGAAACTATATCGCTGTATGCAAGGCCGTCTATCATTTCGTCTCCGATGGCACAGCAGAGTTCGACCGGTCTGCCGGTCCTCTGTGCCTTTAAAAACGCATGGATATTGATCGCCACATCTGCTTTGCTCAGGTCTTTTCCGTGCAATCCTCCGCCTGTGACACTGTCTGCCATATCCGAACCGAGCTTGCGATTTGTCGCTCCGGTATCTACATCCGGGCCACCCGTCCAGTCACCAAGAGGGTTGATCTCTGCATCCGGATAAACCGCTGCCAGCTCGGAACTCTTTGCATTGCTCTGGCAGATTATAAGCCTGTCGCCTGACAGGATATATTTACCGTCACAGCCGTAACGGGCATAGATATCTCTTGCTATATTACTCAGTTTCTTCTGCTCGTCGGTCAAAGGCATGCCCTTGAATATCCCGTTATCTCCCGCTCTGATGCCGTCCTTCTGATTATCTGCAAGATGAACATCCTGAGGCACCTGCACGATATCGCATTTTATATCACCGGCTATACGCTTAATTGCCGCTTCAATATCAGAATTATCCATTACGACGCTTGTCTCTGAGATCAGATGACATATGCCGTGGCCAATAAGTACTTCAACAGCTATTTTGGGCGATTTTGATTTTTCATAAGCGAGGTCAACAACTGCTCCGGCTATTCTGTCCGCCACCTTATCGGGATGGCACGGGTTAACTTTTTCGATCATATTATTCCCTTTCAAAAATTACATTCCATAAAGAAAGGGCCTGTCGTTGACAGGCCCTTTAAACTCAATATCCGACCCATCGGTCAAGCTTTCGCACCTTACCGGCTATCCCCGGCAGGTTGCGGAGGGGTCATCGAGCTTGTCTCTCGCCCTCTCTTTATGGTGAGGTGAGTCTAACATATGCATACTGAAAATGCAAGCATTTATTTTTTATATTGCCAACGGAAATAACGTGTTATATAATGACATCGCCATTTATAAAACACGGAGGAAATAACATGAAATACATTTGCAGCATCTGCGGCTATGTCTATGACGAGGAACTCGGCGACCCTGAAAACGGAATCGAACCCGGCACAAAGTGGGATGAGCTTTCCGACGATTTTGCCTGCCCTCTCTGCGGAGCCGGCAAAGAGGCGTTCGAAGAAGTTGACGAGTAATTGAAGAAAATAAAAAAAGATTCCGGAAACCTTCAGGTAGCCGGAATCTTTTTTTAATCAGTCTCTTCTGAACAGATCTCTTGTATAGACTTTTTCTTTTACATCGTCGAGAACCGTATCATATCGATTTGCTATTATCGCGTTGCTCTGAGCTTTAAACTCATTCAGATCGTTCACAACTCTGCTGCCGAAAAATGTCGATCCGTTTTCAAGAGTCGGTTCATACACTATGACTTCGACCCCTTTGGCTTTTATTCTCTTCATAACTCCCTGAATTGAGCTCTGCCGGAAATTGTCGCTGTTGGATTTCATCGTCAGTCTGTATACTCCGACTGTCGTTTTCTTCTCTTTTATGGAGTCATACATGTCATTGGCTTCATAACCTCCCGCAAGAGAAAGAACTCTGTCCGCTATAAAATCTTTCCGGGTACGGTTTGATTCCACTATAGCCTTTATGAGATTTTCCGGGACATCCTCATAGTTTGCAAGCAGCTGTTTAGTATCCTTCGGGAGGCAGTATCCGCCGTAGCCGAAAGACGGATTGTTGTAATGGGAGCCTATCCTCGGATCCAGACATACTCCTTCAATAATAGACCTGGTATCCAATCCTTTGAGCTCTGCATATGTATCCAGTTCGTTGAAATATGATACCCTCAGAGCAAGATATGTATTTGCAAAGAGCTTAACAGCTTCGGCCTCCGTGAAGCCCATGAAAAGAGTGTCAATGTTTTCTTTAATGGCAGCTTCCTTAAGAAGATCAGCGAATGTATGTGCGGCATTAGTCAGCTTCTCATTTTCAAGGTCTGTTCCTACTATGATACGGCTCGGATAAAGGTTATCATACAGAGCTCTGGATTCGCGCAGGAACTCGGGAGAAAAAAGGATATTCTCTGAACCTGTTTTTGCTCTTATCGATTCTGTATAACCTACGGGAACAGTGCTTTTTATTACCATCAAAGCATCAGGGTTTACGCGCATGGTTATATTAATAACGTCCTCGACGGCCGAAGTATCGAAATACCCGCGTGAGGGATCATAATTTGTAGGAGCAGCTATTATGACCATTTCGGCGTTTCCGTAAGCAGCTTCCTTGTCCGTAGTGGCCTTAAGATCAAGTTCCCGGGCAGCAAGATACTCTTCTATCTCCTCATCCTGTATCGGAGATATTCTGCTGTTTATAAGCTCCGCTTTGGACGGAGTCGTGGTTACGGCTGTCACATCATTATTCCGGGCGAGCAGCACCGCAAGCGAAAGCCCTACATATCCCACGCCTGCCACAGTTATTCTCATATTCTCACTTCCCGAACTGTATTGATTTCAAATTGCGGTTTATAGTAGCATACAGCGAAATGAAAAGCAAATTTTATTGTAATTTTCAATCATTGAAGATATAATGTTTTGATGAATTTTTATAATATACGCAATTTTTAAGTGGAGGTTTTTTATGGATAATATGTACTCGCATGACTTCGACAAAATAGTCAATGCCGCATCTTCTCTTCAAAGGCCTGCCCGTGTTGCTTTGGCCGGAGCAGATGTGGAGAACATTCTTCTGGGTCTTTTTGATGCACAGGAAGCAGGTTTTGCCGAGCCGATCCTGATCGGCAATTACCAGAGAATAATGGATAAATTGAAAGCCTTGGGGTTGGAAAACAGATCCTTTGATCTGCAGCCTGTTGCCGACGATGTCAATGTCGTTCAATATGCAATAGATATGGTCGCTGCAGGCAAGGCTGATGTGCTTATGCGCGGCAATACTCAGACCAGAGATTTCCTGCTGCCTATAGTCAACAAATCCAACCACCTGCTTGAAGACGGGCTTATGACTCACGTCTCAATGATAAAAATAGCGGACTACCCTAAGGTTCTTTTCATCTCCGATGTCACTCTTCTCGTAAAGCCTAATGCGGATCAGAAGGAAGAGATCATAAAGAACATGGTCAGAGTCATGAAGGTCATGGATGTTAAAGATCCGAAGATTGCTATTCTCTCGCTTATCGAGACTCCGAACTTCTATATGAAGGATACATTGGATGCTGCAAACCTTGTAGTCAAGCAGAAAAGGCACCCGTTTGCAGAGTGCAAGCTTGTAGGACCAATCCCCTGGGATCTGATTGTAAGTAAAGAGGCAGCGAGGCTTAAGAACTATGACTGTGAGTATTGCGGTGAATTTGACGGTATCGTTATGCCTGATCTTATGAGCGGGAACCTGCTTATTAAGGTTCTTCAGATGAATGCCCGGGCAAACAGCTGCGGGATCATTGCCGGCGCCAAAGTCCCGATAGCGATCACTTCCAGGAGCGATTCTAAAGAGCAGGCCTTCCTTTCACTTGCTGCATGTGCAATTCTGGCTCAGACAAAAAAATATGAGAATTAATTAAGAAAGAGGTGTATAAATGTCAAATCTTGATCTAAGCAAATACGGGATAACAGGCGTTCCTGAGATAATCTACAACCCTTCCTACGAAAAACTGTTTGAAGACGAATTGGATCCGTCTCTCACTGGCTATGATGTCGGCAGACTTTCAGAGCTTGATGCTGTCAATGTAATGACCGGTATCTATACCGGGCGTTCTCCCAAGGACAAGTTTATCGTTATGGATGAGAATTCCAAGGATACGGTCTGGTGGGCAGACGGAAAGAACGGAAGCGACAACCATATCTGCTCCGAGGAAACATGGGCGGCTGTTAAGGAGCTTGCCGTAAAAGAACTTTGCGACAAAAAGCTCTATGTTGTCGACGCATTCTGTGGAGCAAACAAGGACACCAGAATGGCTGTCAGGTTTATCATGGAAGTCGCATGGCAGGCGCATTTTGTCCGCAATATGTTTATCAAACCGACCGATGAAGAACTTGAAGATTTCGAACCCGACTTCACAGTATATACTGCTTCAAAAGCAAAAGTAGAAAACTACAAAGAGCTTGGTCTCAACAGTGAGACCGCCGTCGTATTCAATATAAGCTCCCGTGAACAGGTGATTTTGAACACCTGGTATGGCGGAGAAATGAAAAAAGGCATGTTCTCGATGATGAACTACTATCTGCCTTTAAAGGGTATTGCCGCTATGCACTGCTCTGCCAATACTGATATGAATGGCGAGAACACCGCTATTTTCTTCGGTCTTTCCGGCACGGGCAAGACAACTCTTTCCACCGATCCGAAACGACTCCTTATCGGTGATGACGAACACGGCTGGGATGACAACGGTGTCTTCAACTTTGAAGGCGGCTGCTATGCAAAAGTAATAAATCTCGACAAAGACTCGGAGCCCGATATCTATAACGCTATCCGCAGAAATGCTCTTCTGGAGAACGTTACGCTTGATGAGAACGGAAAGATAGACTTTGCAGATAAAAGCGTAACAGAAAACACGCGAGTCTCTTACCCGATCGATCACATCAGGAATATCGTCCGTCCCGTTTCTTCTGCCCCTGCTGCAAAGAACGTTATATTCCTGTCTGCAGATGCCTTTGGAGTTCTTCCCCCGGTCTCAATACTTGACCCTGAGCAGACCCAATATTACTTCCTTTCCGGATTTACGGCAAAACTCGCCGGAACGGAGCGCGGCATTACTGAGCCTACCCCGACTTTCTCTGCTGCTTTCGGCCAGGCATTTCTTTCGCTTCCTCCTACAAAATACGCCTATGAACTGGTCCGCAAGATGAAGATGAGCGGAGCGAAAGCGTACCTTGTCAACACCGGCTGGAACGGTACAGGCAAACGTATCTCCATCAAAGATACACGTGGGATCATAGATGCCATACTGAACGGTGCTATCTTAAATGCTCCCACGAAGAAGATTCCTTATTTCGGGTTCGAAATACCCACCGAGCTTGAAGGTGTTGATACAGGCATTCTCGACCCGAGAGATACCTATGCTGATCCGGCGGAATGGGACAGAAAGGCTCAGGATCTTGCAGGCCGCTTCATAAAGAACTTCACAAAGTACGAAGGCATCGAGGGCGGAAAAGAGCTTGCTGAAGCAGGCCCGAAACTCTGAGCATATTGATATATAAAACAATCATTAATAACAGGAGCAGCCGAAGATTACGGCTGCTCCTGTTATTTCATTTTTCCCTGATCAGACTTACTTGCTCTTTCTCGCTATATCATTTGTATCGATTGAATCTCTAAACACTACAAATCGGTCATAGAGAAACTCAGTGACGAAATTCAAAACCATGTTGATAGCAGTGACGAGATATTCATTCCATTGCATACCCGTAAGAAAATGCTCGAGCCATGTTGAGAGAGGAGTGAAGACCAGATAGAAAAGTGCGACCAGAGTCATTGCTTTAGGAACGTTATTAGCGGATCTGAAGGTAAATCTGCGGTTCAGCGTAAAGTTCCATACGACCGAACAGACAAGTGCCACCAGATAGCTCACCCAATACTGGAGATGCGCCAGCTCGTTTAAAAGAGTAAAAACTCCGATCTCTATAAGCCCTGCCGAGACTGAGAAAAGTGCAAATTTTATAAAACGCAAGAATTCTCCGCTTCCCTTTTTTCCTTCAGGCTTATTCAGATACACAACTTTAATTCTGGGGTTTTCTACAGAGCTTTCTTCGATGCACTTTTCAAATTTTATTGCATAGTCCCCGAGGTTTTCTTTCAGCATATCTCTGTTTGAAATACAGATTTCAGTCTCTTCAAAAAGAGAAGTGAGACAGTCGTGCAGTGCATCAAGGTTATTCCCGTAGCAGTCCGGAAAAATCAGTCCCTCGGAAAAAGCCCTGTGGAGATCGTCTCTGTTTTTTATACAGTTTCCGTCTATATTTAGAATCATTTTTATTCTTCTCCGTACAAGAGCTCAAAAGTCTTGTAATGATCACCTGAATAGTATATAAGTCCGTCATTTGAAAAAACGATCCTTCTTGATCCCCTGGACTTATAGTTTAATGTATCGATATCACACTCCGTCCACTCTCTTCCTGGCGCATCGGGCAAAATGCCTTCATAATTGCCGAAATGCCCGCCGCCTATACATTTCCCCGGAGCATAATCATTCAGGGAGCCTCCCTGCCAGCCAAGGGCTTCTGCCTCTTTTTTAGTTATATAATTTGAAGGCAGATGCCCGTAAGTATGTATATAGAGTGCGACCTCATCCTTGGAGTCATAGATTCCGTCCTCATCAATGGCTGTCGCTTCCGGTACAAGATCTGAGCTGTTTCTCTCTTCCGTATCTGCACTCAGATACGGATCTGAAAGAACCTCACCGCAACCGGTCGTGAAAAGAAGCGTAATAACTAATAAAAGTGCCGCCAGCCTTTTCATTTATTTCAAAAGGATCTCCTTGGAGGGAAGTTCTTTTTTGGACGTAAACAGTTGTATCGCTTCGCTTAAAAAGTTGCTGAGGATGGCACTGCTCTCGTCTTCCACACCTTTAAGCAGATTCATGACCGATTTTTTAGTGTCGGAATCAGCTTCCCGGTACAGTTCAACAAGCTTCTTCTCTGTAGCAGTGACTGTTATAGTCTTTTTTGAGGAAGACGCGGTCTTCTTTTTGGCGGTTGAAGAAGATGACGAAGAGGAGGAGGAGGAGGAAGAAGAAGTTTTCCCCGAACCGGTTCCTCCTTTAGGCGCATTAAGCAGAGAACTCTGTGTCACTCCGGTTGCTTTTGCTATCTGGCGGAGCTGTGTGGATGTGAGTTCCTTTTCACCGCGTTCTGCCTTGGAAATATCAGCGGCTGTGCAATTGTCGACCTTGCTCGCAAGTTTCTCCTGAGTAAGGCCTGCAGCTGTTCTGGCTTCTTTTATCAACACTCCGACTTTTTTGCTTGCCATATTTTAGTCCTTTCTGTATGTTTAAAGATCCCCCGCTTTTGCGGGGGATATGGTGGATCCCGACTTACCTTGAAAGCTTTAACAGCCTGAGCAGCGTCTTTTTAAGGACCTGGCCGCCTGCCTGTATCACCTGTGATTCGATCTTGGCCTGGCGGGCAGCATTCTTTTTCTGCTCAGCAGCAGCTGCTTTCTCCTCGGCTTTCTTGGCCTCTGCCGCTGCTTTTTCCTCGGCTTTCTTGGCCTCTGCTTCAGCTTTTTCCGCCTCTTTCTGAGCCAGGGCAGCAGCCTTCTCTGCCGCTTTCCTTGCCTCTTCCTCTTCCTTTTCTCTTGCTTTGCGCTCTGCTTCTTCTCTGGCTATCTGAATCTTGGCCTGTGCCTCTGCCTCAGCTGCTGCTTTCTTTGCTTCTGCTTCTGCCTGGGCGAGCCTTGTCTTTTCAAGCTCAAGTTCCATTTTCATCTTCTCAAGTTCGAGCTTGAGCCGCTCATTCTCAAGTGCCTGTGCAGAGAGAGCTGCATTTGCATTGACGTTTTCGTCCATCTTTAATTCCTCCTTGTATTTGTCTGTTATATCTTCTCTAATTTTTTCACTGCACGGGCCCATAAGGCTCTCCGGGCAGATAATCGACGTCTGCTGGACAATTTGCGGAATGCCTTTTGCGTCCAGAAAACTCACAAGCGCTTCCCCCGTTCCCAAAGCCATAATACATTCTGAAGTATTTAGTTCCGGGTTTTCCCTGAAGCTTTCGGCTGCAACTTTAACAGCCTTTATCTCGGCGGGAGTATAGGCTCTGAGGGCATGCTGTACTCTGTTCTGGAGCTGGGCAAGGACCTCATTAGAAATATCCGAAGGGCTCTGGGTGACGAAGTAGATTCCTACCCCTTTTGATCTTATAAGCTTTACAGTCTGCTCTATCTTTTTCAGCAAAGCTTTTTCGGCATCTTTGAACAGGAAGTGTGCTTCATCGAAGAAAAACACTATTTTAGGTTTTTTCGGATCCCCGACCTCCGGAAGCACATTATACAGTTCCGTCAAAAGCCAGAAAATGAATGTAGAGTATACATCGGGATTTTTTACAAGCTCCACACAATCAAGAACATTGATCACGCCCCAGCCGTGCTGCTCCCCTTCCTCTTCCGAGCACTTTATCCATTCGGTAATATCTATTGCAGGCTCACAAAAGAATTTTCCGGCTCCCTGGTTTTCAAGAGGAATTAAGGTCCTTAGAACAGAGGTTATACTGGCCGCAGCTATATTGCCGTATCTGGCTGAATAATTCTGACGGTTTTCATATACATAGCTGATGGCATTTCGAAGATCTTCAAATGAGGACATCGGAAGATTTTCTTTTTCAGCGACTCGAAATACTATATTCAGTATTCCCTCCTGAACTTCCGTAAGTCCAAGGAGCCTTGAAAGGAGAAGCGGACCCATGTTGCTGACGGTTGTGTTTATATTCTTCCCTCTTTCACCAAAAGCATCCCAAAAGACCGTCGGATAAGCTCTGTATTCAAACACATGTCCGTTATTGAACTCAGGATCTTTCAACCGGAATTTGTTTATTCTCTTTTGCATCCCGGCGCTGTCCACACCTTCCTGTGCAATTCCGGATACATCACCTTTAACATCACACAGAAACACAGGAACTCCCGCCCTCGAAAATGCCTCTGCCATGACCTTCATGGTAACTGTCTTGCCTGTTCCGGTCGCTCCTGCAATAAGCCCGTGCCGGTTTGCATGAGCCAGATCCAGGTTTATTTTTTCACCTTTATCATTAATCCCTATATAAATGCTTTCCTCTGTCATAAACGGATTCCTTTCTCAGTGTACAAATACTAAATCTTGTTATCATTCTTACCTGAATATACATTATATCAAAAACTGCCGACATGGCAACAGATAATTTAAATAAAAAATCCGCCCCTTAAAGGGGCGGATGGGATCGTTGATTTACTTGCTCCATGTACGGAATATGCACTGAGCAGATACTCCGAAAACCGTGCATGTAAGTGTCGCAGTTCCGGATCCGACTGCGGTGACCTCACAGCCGCCATCGTCAGTTCTGGAAACCGTAATGACAGTTTCATCACTCGAAGACCAGACGGTATTTGCAGCCACATCCTGAAGGTCTCTAGGGGTAACAGATGCTGTAAATGCGAGCGGTTCGGTGCCGACTTCCATGGTTACGTCATCTTTCGGCGTCCCGTAATACGTGATAATGACACTTTCAACTGTCGGCATCTGGGTAGGAGTGACGACCGGCGTCTCAACAACAGGTTCTGTTGACACTTGAACTGTTGCCCGCGGGGTCTTGGCAGCAGACCCTGATCCGTCTATTCCGGTGGAAACCATTATTATGACTGCCAAAATTACCGCAACGACCAGAATAAGGCCGAAGATCATCTGCCATTTAGTGTTGGCAGCTGCTCTGTCATATGCAGCAGTTCCCTTGACTGTGCTGGGTGTGGTTCCGGGAGTCCTGGAACTCTGGCTCACTCTTCTTGTTCCGCAATTCGGGCAACGGCTGGAAAGGCTGGAAAATGTTGCTCCGCAGCGGCGGCATTTTACTTGAGGTACTATCGGCATGTCATTCACTCCCTGCTCTAATATTTCTTCAATACGATCTTCTTAGGTATTCTTTATTCTACTACGCAATATTTCTTTCGTCAAATAAAACCGTCAGCTTTTTAATAGATTAATTGCTATTTCTATTCTCTTCAGAGTTTCTTCTTTACCAAGTATCTCACATATCTCCGAAGATCCGCCAGGGGTGACCGCCTTCCCCGCAACAGCTATTCTGACCGGCCACATGACTTTGGCATTTTTATATTCCATTTTTTCCGCAGTTCTGACCATCGCATTCAGAAGGCTCTCATTGTTCCAATCTGAAAGTGCCTCAAACACCGGCTTTATCTCCTGAAGGATCTCAAGAGAACTGCTTTCATCCGATTTGGATTTTTTATGAACAAAAAGCTCTTTGCCGTATTCAGGTAACACATCAAAGAAATCCACCTTTTCCGGTATTTCGGAAAGGATTTCCGTGCGCTGCTGCAGAAGAGCGGCTATTTTTGACAAGTCGTAGGATTCATTCTGTACCGAGATCCTTATCCATGGCTTTGCTGCTTCCGCAAATTGTTCGGCAGTCATAGCCCTTATATATTCCGCATTAAAGTGCCTCAGTTTTTCAATGTCAAATATTGCAGGAGACTTTGACATCCCTGAGAGATCAAATACTTCTTCAAGTTCTGCAAGGGAGAACATTTCTTCCTCACCTCTCGGGCTCCAGCCGAGCAGAGCCACATAATTCAAGATCGCATCAGTCAGGAAGCCCTGGTTTTTCAGGTCTTCATAGGACGGATCCCCATGACGCTTGCTCATTTTATTGTGAGCGTCTCTCATGACAGGACTGCAATGGACATATTTCGGTATTTCCCATCCGAAGCCTTCATAGAGGAGATTGTATTTCGGCGCCGAAGAGAGATATTCAGTCCCCCTGACTACGTGTGTTATTCCCATCAGATGATCATCTATAACATTTGCGAAATTATATGTGGGAAGGCCGTCTCTCTTCAAGAGCACCTGATCATCCAGGGTCTTGTTTTCAACCGTTACTTCACCGAAGATCTCATCTTTGAATGAAGTTGTACCTTCCCGCGGGATTCTCTGGCGTATGACAAAAGGTTTTCCCTCTTCTGCCAGAGCTTCAGCCTGTTCAGGGCTTAATGATCTGCACGGGTCTTCTTTCATCTCGAAGATTCCGCTCTCCTCTTCGCTCTCCGTCTTCTCGCAAAAACACCTGTAAGCATGCCCGCGGCTGACCAAAAGATCTGCATATTCCTTATACAGGCTGCGCCGCTCTGTCTGTATATACGGTCCGACCGGGCCACCTATATCAGGGCCTTCGTCATGTTTAAGGCCGCATTCGCATAAAGTCTTATATATAACATCTGTTGCCCCCTCGACAAGTCTTCCCTGATCTGTGTCCTCTATTCTCAGAATAAATGTGCCTTTGTTGTGTCGCGCTATCAGATATGTATACAAAGCTGTGCGCAGATTTCCTACATGCATATATCCTGTTGGTGAAGGTGCAAAACGGGTCCTGACGCCGTCATGTGGGATCCTCGTTTCCATTTCGTTATACCAAACTGTATCTTTCATCTTAATTCCTCCGTTTGAATACTCCTTGACTTTATACCATAAAAATGCTGCAAACTCAATAATTTATTGCTTTTTATGGGTTCGTTTGATATTATAATTATTTGTATCGGCGTATTGGAGAAGAATATTTATGGATAATGTTACTGAACAGAAAAAAATAATGCTTTCCGGCATAAAACCCACCGGAGACCTCACATTAGGCTCCTACCTTGGAGCAATAAAAAATTGGGCCGAGAGGGCCGAGCAATTTGACTGTTACTATTTTATGGCCGATCTGCACGCTCTTACGACACGAAACAAACCTGCAGATCTCAGGCGAAGGACTCTTGAACAGCTCGCACAATATATTGCCTGCGGACTGGATCCTCAAAAGAACACTCTGTTTTTGCAAAGTGACGTGCATGAACATGCTGAACTCGGCTGGATCTTAAACTGTTACACCATGTTCGGCGAACTGAGCCGTATGACCCAGTTCAAAGACAAGAGTTCTAAAAATGCTGACAATATTAACGGCGGTCTGTTCACTTACCCTGCTCTGATGGCTGCGGACATTCTGCTTTATCAGCCCGACTACGTGCCGGTAGGAGAGGACCAAAAACAGCATGTGGAACTGACCCGCGACATAGCTCAGCGTTTCAACAATCTCTATGGAGAAACGTTCAAAGTCCCCGAGCCATGGATTCCCAAGGTCGGTGCCAGGGTGATGGATCTTCTTGATCCTTTGAGCAAAATGTCTAAGTCGGATGAGGTCGGCAACGGCCGTATCTGTCTTATGGATGATCCTGCAGATATTCTTAGGAAATTCAAGCGCGCCGTAACAGATTCCGACAACGGAGACGGATGCGTGCGCTATGATCCCGAGAACAAGCCCGGTGTCGCAAACCTGATGCAGATTTATTCTGCCTGCACAGGCAGAACCTATTCCGAAATAGAGGCTGAATTTGTGCATTCGGGATACGGCGTTTTCAAGCCTGCTGTCGGCGAGGCTGTAGTGGAAACGCTCAGGCCGATCCGTGAGGAAGCAAACCGTATTATCTCGGACAAAGCATATATTCAGGGCATTTACGCGGACGGGGCGAAGAAGGCTTCGTATATTGCAGGAAAGACTCTCCGCAAAGTATATAAAAAAATCGGTCTCGTTGAGAAACCGTTTTAAGGAGTTACATGTTCTCAAGCCTTGGTACGCTGACAAAAATTGCGCTTGCGGCTGTTATATCTCTCATTGTATCCCTGGTTCTGACTCCGCCCGTCAGAAAACTTGCAATCGGGATCGGAGCTTTGGATATACCCGATCACAAAAGGCATATACACAAAGAGGCTACACCCAGGATGGGAGGACTGGCCATCTATTTTGGCTTTGTCGTATCCTTAGTCCTGTTCGTAGAACTGACGAGAGAGGTTCGCGGAATACTTCTGGGCTCTGTTGTGATAGTTATAATGGGCGTCCTTGATGACAGATACAATCTGAAGCCTTTAATAAAGCTTGCGGTTCAGATCTTTGCCGCTGTTATTGCAATCCTGCACGGTGTGGTCTGGGATTATATCTCCAGCGGAGGAGGAACCATATCTACAGGTCTTCTGGCCTATCCTCTGACTATTTTCTGGATAGTTGCCTGTACGAACGCAATCAATCTCATAGACGGACTTGACGGGCTGGCAGCAGGCATATCCTCAATAAGTTCTCTGACCATGTTACTGGTGGCATACTTTCTTCTGGAGCCTGAGGTTGCCGTAATACTTGCTGCTGTTTTCGGAGCATGTATAGGCTTTCTTCCTTATAATATCAATCCCGCAAAAATATTTATGGGTGATACCGGTTCACAGTTTCTTGGATATATCCTGGCGACAGCTTCGATGCTCGGACTTTTCAAATTCTACGCGATATTCACAATTTTTGTACCGCTTGTTTCTCTGGTCTATCCTCTTATGGATACGGGTTTTGCTTTCCTTCGCAGGATCTCCCATGGTGAAAGCCCCTTCCATGCAGACAGAAAGCATCTGCACCACAGGCTTCTGGATGCGGGATTCAGTCCGAAGCAGGCCGTAGGTATCCTGTGCTCGGGCTCGGCGTTTCTCTGCATTATGCCTATAATCAGAGTCAGCCCTTACATGTGGCTCAAGATCCTTTGCCTCGCGGGAATGTTTGTAACTCTTTTCATTATTATTATGATTTTCATAAACCGGACAAACACTGAGAAATAGCTCAGTAAAAACAAAAGGCACTCCAAATGGAGTGCCTTTTGTTTTTACTGTCAGTACAGTCCGGTAATATTCCCCTCATCGTCCACATCTACACCGTATGCCGCAGGAACCGATGTCAGTCCGGGCATTGTGAGTATATTCCCTGACAAAGCTACTATGAAGCCCGCCCCGGAGGAAACATACATTTCCCGTATGTGGAAATCAAAGCCTTCAGGCCTCCCGAGCATAGATTTGTCATCCGAGAGAGAATACTGGGTCTTTGCTATGCATACGGGAAGTCTTCCAAATCCTGAGTTCTCTATTATTTCTGCCTCCAAATTGGCATTATCCGAAAATATGACATTTCCTGACCCGTATATTTCTTTTGCAATGGTCTTGATTTTATCCTTAACGGAAAGATCATCGCTGTACAACAGTCTGAAATCAGAAGACTCCTCAAGCGATTTTAATACTTCCTTCGCAAGAAGGATTCCGCCATTCCCCCCTTCCCTGTATACATCCGAAACGGCGAACCGGCAGTTTCTTTCAATGCAATAATCCCTGACAAAACTTATATCCTCTTCTCTTTCCGTTCCGAAAAGATTCAGGGCTACAGTAACCGGAAGACCATATTTTTTAAGATTTTCTATATGCTTCCCAAGATTGCATATCCCGTTTTTCAGCGCGTCTGTTCCATCTCCGCCATTATAGCAGAGAGCTCTTACTGTTGCTACCAGAACACATGCATCCGGCCTGATACCGGCTTGCCTGCATTTTATATCAAAGAATTTTTCAGCTCCGAGATCCGCTCCGAAGCCTGCCTCTGTTATTACATAATCCGCCAGCCGAAGCGCTGTCTTTGTTGCCCTGACACTGTTGCACCCATGAGCTATATTGGCAAAAGGACCGCCATGCACAAGAGCAGGAGTATGCCCGAGCGTCTGGACCAGATTAGGCTTAAGTGCATCCTTAAGTAATACAGCCATCGCGCCGGATGCTTTGATGTCCTCCGCAGTTACCGGCATACCGTTTATATCATAGGCAACAATCATCCGTTTAAGACGCTCTTTGAGATCTCTTAGGTCCTCGCTGAGACACAATATCGCCATAAGCTCGGTTGCTACCGTAATTGAAAAGCCGTCTTCCCGGATCGGGCCATCAGATTTGCCGTTGCCGACCGTAATACATCTCAGCGCTCTGTCGTTTAAATCCAGACAGCGCTTCAATACTATGCGCTGAATATCTATTTTCTTTTCGTTGCCCTGATGCAGATGGTTATCCAATAGAGCTGCACAAAGATTATTCGCGGCTGTGACGGCATGGATATCTCCGGTAAAATGAAGGTTTATCTCATCCATTGGAGCGATCTGGGAATATCCTCCGCCCGTTGCTCCGCCTTTTATCCCAAAGCACGGTCCGAGAGACGGTTCGCGTAAAGCGAGCATTGTATTCTTACCCAACAGTCTCATTGCATCAGCGAGACCTATACTTGTTGTTGTTTTTCCTTCACCTGCAGGAGTGGGGTTTATCGCCGTGACAAGAATCAGCTTCCCAGACGGCCTGTCGTCAAGAGAACTCAGAAATGATTCACTGAGTTTACCCTTATATTTTCCGTAAGGTTCTATATCACCGTCTTTTGCTCCAATGAGTTTCGACAGTCCATCTATCGTAAGGAGAGCGGAACTCCTTGATATTTCTATGTCTGATTTCATTTTTCACTTCCTGTATACATGTACGGTACATTTGGCCTGAACTCCGTATACTTCACAGACAATGTTTGTTTCACCGGATGCGACAGCTTTGATAACACAGCCCTCATCTGTCTCATTCAGCTTTATTATACTTTCATTTTCAGAATACCATTTTGTATTCTCACGGACATCTTTCAGATCCTCCGGCACTACATAAGCGGTCAGCGGAAGATACGGATCTCCAACATACATTGTAAACTCCGTTTTTATTTCCCCGCCATAACGGATAGCTACTCCTTCCGGGACAGGTTCAGGCTCGGGGGTGGGTTCCGGGGTAGGCTCAGGAGTCGGCTCGGGAGCAGGCTCAGGGGTAGGCTCAGGGCTTGGAGATGGGGACGGAGTCGGTTTTTTTGAAGGAACAGGACTTGGAGTGAACGGGTTTTCTGTTGCCGGCGGAATTGGAGTCGGAGTATGGACAACACTCCAGGCTGCCCTGTTTGCGTAAATGAGAGCAAACAGCATCAGTGCTGCAACGATCACTATCGGAATAACCGTTTTCAGGAGCTTTATTATGTCCCTTTTCCCTTTTTTTACTTTTCTGCGAACTCTTCTGTGCTTCTGCACCGGTTTGGAATTATCACGCTCATCATCAGACAAAGTAAGTTGTTTTTGCGCCTTTTCTTCATCTGATTTTAACTGTTTTTGTTTCGGCGGATCTTTGAGCAGTCTCTCCTTCTCTGCAGGTTCAATATCGGACGGTTTTTGCTGATCCTCTGCCGGATCCGAACTGTCATCTGCCGCAAGCTTTACAAACGGCGCAAAATGCATGCCGCAACCGGGGCAGTAAGATGCATCGCCTCTTACTGTTCTGTTGCAGACAGGGCAAGCCTTTGTATCAAAGGGCAGTTTTGGCAGCGGATATCCGCATTTATAACAGAAGCGGTCATTCTCGCTGACTTCTGCTCCGCAACTCTCGCAGTACAGCATCTTCAGGCCTCCTTAATTTACATAATATCGTTGATATTATATTATCAAATTCACCGAAAATCAATCGTGTATTAAATCCGTTCTGTCCGGTGACAGCATTCAGGCTGATGACAGGTCGAAAACCGGCTGTCATCCTCAAAATGATCATCTCCGGTACCGCATAACGGGCACCGGAGATGTATTTTTTATATTATTGCTTTTCAGGCATTTTTCTCTTTAATTGCTGCCTGAGCTGCAGCAAGTCTTGCGATAGGAACGCGGAAGGGACTGCAGGAGACGTAGTCGAGGCCTACCTTGTGGCAGAACTCAACAGAGGAAGGATCTCCGCCGTGCTCACCGCAGATTCCGAGATGAATGTCGGGGCGGGTCGCTCTGCCGAGCTTTGCAGCCATTTCTACTAGCTTGCCTACGCCTGTCTGGTCAAGTCTTGCAAACGGATCAGACTCATAGATCTTTGCATCGTAGTAAGCACTGAGGAACTTGCCTGCGTCATCTCTGGAGAAGCCGAATGTCATCTGAGTAAGGTCATTCGTGCCGAATGAGAAGAACTCTGCCTCAGTCGCAATTGCATCTGCTGTGAGAGCAGCTCTCGGGATCTCGATCATCGTTCCGACAAGATACTTCATATCAGTGCCGGACTCTTTTATGAGCTCATCTGCAACTCTGACAATAACGTCCTTGACATATTTGAGTTCCTTGACCTCGCCGACCAGCGGGATCATGATCTCGGGGACCATGTTCCACTCGGGGTGTCTCTTCTGAACCGCTAGAGCTGCCTTTATGACTGCTCTTGTCTGCATCTCGGCGATTTCGGGGTAAGTGACCGCAAGGCGGCAGCCTCTGTGGCCCATCATCGGGTTGAACTCGTGAAGGGATGTGATGATGTTCTTTATGTCCGCGGGAGTCTTGCCGACGTTCTTTGCCAGAAGCTCGATATCGTCTTCGGTGTTAGGAACGAACTCGTGGAGAGGAGGATCGAGGTAACGGATCGTTACGGGGTTGCCCTGCATAGCCTCGTATATACCTTCGAAGTCGCTCTGCTGCATGGGCTCGATCTTTGCAAGAGCCTTGACTCTGTCTTCCTTGCTGTCCGCGCAGATCATCTCGCGGAAGGCCTCTATCCTGTCAGCCTCAAAGAACATGTGCTCTGTTCTCGTAAGTCCGATACCCTGGGCTCCGAGTTCGATCGCCTTTGCGGCATCTCTCGGAGTGTCCGCGTTGGTGCGGACCTTAAGTCTCCTGTACTGGTCTGCCCATGCCATGATGCGGCCGAATTCGCCCGCGATGGTGGCATCGACCGTGGGGATGATCCCGTCATATACGTTTCCGGTCGAACCGTCGATGGAGATCCAGTCGCCCTCGCGGTAGGTCTTGCCGGCGAGCGTGAACTGCTTGTTCTCCTCGTCCATGACTATCGCACCGCATCCGGAAACGACACAGACGCCCATTCCGCGGCCTACGACCGCCGCATGGGAGGTCATGCCTCCGCGGACAGTCAGGATGCCCTGGGCAGTCTTCATACCTTCAATGTCCTCGGGAGAGGTCTCAAGACGGACCAAAACGACCTTTTCCTTTCTGGAAGCCCACTCTTTGGCGTCCTCGGCAGTGAAGACTATCTTTCCGCAGGCTGCTCCCGGAGAAGCTCCGAGGCCTCTGCCGACAGGAGTTGCCGCCTTGAGGGCCTTCTGGTCAAACTGCGGATGGAGAAGCGTGTCGAGGTTTCTCGGATCTATCATCAGGACTGCCTGCTCAGGAGTGATCATGCCTTCGTCAACGAGATCGCAGGCGATCTTCAAAGCTGCCTGTGCAGTGCGCTTGCCGTTGCGGCACTGGAGCATATAGAGCTTGCCGTTTTCGACGGTGAACTCCATGTCCTGCATGTCATGATAATGTTTTTCAAGAGTAGCGCATACTCTGGTGAAGTCCTCATATGCCTGCGGGAATTTCTGAGCCATTTCGGATATCGGCATCGGAGTGCGGATACCGGCGACGACATCCTCGCCCTGTGCGTTGTTCAGGAACTCGCCCATGAGCTTCTTCTCGCCTGTTGCCGGATCTCTCGTGAAGGCAACGCCGGTTCCGGAGTTGTCATTGAGATTGCCGAATACCATCGGCATAACAGTGACCGCGGTGCCCCAGGAATACGGGATATCGTTGTCGCGGCGGTAGATGTTCGCTCTGGGGTTATCCCAAGATCTGAAGACCGCCTTTATAGCTTCCTTGAGCTGAACTATAGGATCGGAGGGGAAATCAACGCCAAGCTGCTTTTTGTATTCTGCCTTGAACTCTTCCGCCAGCTTTTTGAGATCAGCCGCGTCGAGCTCGACATCCAGCTTGACGCCCTTTTCTTCCTTCATGTCGTCTATAAGCTTTGTGAAGTAGCTCTTGCCGACTTCCATGACGACATCGGAGAACATCTGGATAAAACGGCGGTATGAGTCGTATACGAAACGCTCGAAATTCGGATCCGGATTTCCTTTGATCATAGCGGCGACAACGTCGTCATTGAGACCGAGGTTCAGGATTGTGTCCATCATGCCGGGCATGGAGGCGCGCGCGCCGGACCTTACGGATACGAGCATCGGATTTTCGAGATCTCCGAACTTCTTGCCGTTCAGTTTTTCGATCGCTTCAACATTTTTCATGACTTCAGCCATGATATCATCATTGATCTGGCGTCCGTCTTCATAATACTGAGTACATGCTTCGGTAGTGATTGTAAAGCCCTGTGGGACGGGAAGACCTATCTTGGTCATCTCTGCGAGGTTCGCTCCTTTTCCGCCAAGGAGTTCGCGCATACCGGCGTTTCCTTCGGAAAACAGGTAGACGTATTTTTTGCTCATTTACATATATCCTTTCAATATTTTAGCCGCATGAGAATATACCACAAAGGGAGGGCACTTTTCAATACAATTTCATTGAAAACGGTATATTTTTTGGTGCCTTGCGGCGCTCAGAGCTTTATCCCGTCCATTTCGAGCCTGTAACCGAAAAGCGTCTTCTTCAGAGAAAAGAAAACAGTGTCGGAATACTCCAGGACATACTTGGGAAGCAGAACCTCCGCGGTCTCCGTTTCAAAGACTTTATAGCCCCTTTTTTTGAGCTGCTCCGCCATTCTGGCGTTAACTATTCGCGGGTAGAGCTCCGTGATGTCAATGTCGGATGTCGTCGTCGAGATGAGTTCAACGGCGACGGCCTTTTTCCCTGTCTTTTTCAGGTGCTCCCTGAGCTCGTCTGAAAACTCAAAATTCATGGCGATACCCCCTTACTGCAGTTTTGGTCCATTTTAGCACAAAGGCGCCGGAAATAAAACAAAAAAAAGGACAGCTCCGAAGAGCTGCCCTTTGATTATTAAGCTAAAAGCGATCAGGCCTTCTTTGCAGCCTTCTGCTTGCCGAGTGTCTGGATCCCTTCGATTACGAGGATGACAGCAAGGATAAGCATTGCAACTGCAAATACGAGCTGGAACCAATCGCCCCAAGCAGCCGCGCCTGCACCGACTTTGCCGAAGAGGGCAACGACCGTGAGGATGAGCTTCCAGATGGTCATAACGAGCATGAAGATCATGCCGGGAATGAGCATCTTGTTGTTCTTGCCGACTTCGCCGAGCCATGTGGCGACAGCCATCAGAGCAAGACCTGCGAGGAGCTGGTTGGCAGAACCGAACAGACCCCAGATAGCGCTGAGCTTGAGACCGCCGAGTACGCAGCCGATGACGACCATCAGAAGAGTACCGAACAGCGGGTGGCAGAGGACCTTGCGAACGCCAGTCGCGTCTTTCCAGGAAGCCTCGCCTTCCTTAAGGAAGAGCTCGGAGAACATGAAACGGGAGAGACGTGTTGCAGTGTCGAGAGAGGTAAGAGCGAATACGGAGACAGCCAGTGTCAGCATGCCGTACATGACTGTATAGATACCTGAGCCCTCTTCGCCGAACATCGTGGCAATACCGCCTGCAAAAGCAGCAGCCGGGGAGCCGAATCCGCCGGAGGTGTATTTCTCGAATACCATGCCGACAGCAAGCAGCGAGATGATGCCGAGAGCAGACTCAATGAGCATCGCGCCGTAGCCGATGGGCTGGAGGTCCTTCTCGGAAGCGATCTGCTTGGAAGAAGTACCGGAAGCAACGAGTGAGTGGAATCCGGAGCAGGCGCCGCATGCGACCGTGATGAACAGGGTCGGAACGATGAAGTTCTGGAGGTTTGCTTCTTTGCCGCCGAATGCCTGGAACGCGGGAAGATTGAAGCTGACTCTGCTGCTGAAGCTGGAGATCAGAACGCCGATGATGGCGAGGATCATCATGCCGTAGAGCAGGTAGGAGCTGAGATAGTCACGCGGCTGGAGGAGTATCCAGACCGGGACGAGAGATGCGATCGCGATGTAAGCGCCGATGAATACGATCCAGAAGGTACGGCTTGCTGCGAGACCGACTTTCATTCCGATGAACAGGAAAGCAATGATGCAGACGATACCGATTATTGTGCCCGGTACGATTCCGAGGCCGGCGCGGTTCGTGAGGAGACCGTATACTATAGCCAGGACTATGAAGAGCATGGATATAATTGCGGTCGTCTCATTTCCGGTAGGCTGTGATACGAAGCCTGCACGGTCAGACATGAACGTTCCGGCGACGACGTTTACGAAGGACGCAACGACGAGGACGAGAACGAGCAGAGCGAAGATCAGGAACAGCTTATGGGCTCTCTTGCCCATGGAGTCGCCGATAACATCGCCGATGGATTTGCCGCCATGACGTACAGAGGCAAAGAGTGAGCCCCAGTCATGAAGGCCGCCGATGAAGATGCCACCCAGGACACACCACAGGAAAACGGGGATCCAGCCGTAGATGGAAGCCTGTACAGGGCCGTTGATCGGGCCTGCGCCTGCGATGGAGGAGAAGTGGTGCCCCATAAGTACCGCAGGCTTGGCAGCGACATAGTCGACGCCGTCCGCCATGGTGACTGCAGGGGTCTCTCTTGAGGGGTCGATGCCCCACTGTCCCGCTACCCAGCGGCCGTAATAAATGTAGCCGAGGACGAGCAGAACGATTGCAACTAATAAGATTACTAGTGCCATTTGTGTTTCTCCCTTTCTAAAAAAATAATTTTAACTGTTATTTAAACTCTCCTGCAGAGGTTTGAAGATCCTTTGGAGATCCTTTCCCCTTCTGTTGAAGAAAAGTTTACCTGTTGATGCCTCAATGCCAAACAGCTTATAATTGCTATAGCCGTGGAGACCGTACATATAGCCCTTGCTGTGCCTGAGCTCCCTGAAAACCGGCATTGCATTTTCAGAGATCCTGTCCGCAATAACGATCAGAGTGATATCCGCGTTTTTGAGATCGGGCCCAGGAACGACCCTCGACACGCCTGTTTCCCAGGCCGCCCTGTCGAACTCTCTGAGCTTTTCCTCGTCCAAGTCCGCACATGTCGCGAAAAAGACTGTTTCGCTCGTACTCCATTTGTTGTATACGGCAGACTTGAAGAGAAAATACTGCTCCTCGTTTACGCGAAATACCGCTTCGGCGTCAAAAGGAGACGCGGGATCATCTCTGTTTATGTCATAATAGCTGTGATAGGAGAGAAGTACCCGTTCGAGCAGATCTTTTGACGTCATGCTTCTTCCGGCGCCTGAGCGCCCGGTTTCCCGAATTGCGCGTCGGGAATAAGTTTTTTCAGTTCCTCCAGAAGCGCTTTGCCGGCCTTTTCGCCGGGAAGCTGTATCTGGGCAAGCTCACCGGATCCGTCGCAGATCACTATATGCTCGACCGGAAGATCTCCAGCACAGCAGCCTATCTTGGCAGGGACAAGAAGCACTCTTCTGAAAACTCTGGTGATGCTTTTGTAGGGGATGAAATAAGCAGTTCTGCCCTTTTTGAAATAGAAGGTTTCCGCGCCGACTCTGACGGGGCCAATTGCCCTGGAGGATCTGAACTCTTCTTCCGCATTGTCCGGAATTTCATACCCTTTTGAAAGAGGCTGGAATTTCATATAAGATACTTTCCCACTAAAACTTATGAATAAACTATTAACAACCGATAATATAGCACTAAGTGAAGATATCTTCAAGTGTTATTTTTAATAAAAATCAAAAGCACTCTGCTTTCAGCAGAGTGCACGCACATTATTCATCTGTCAAGCTGCGCAATACAAAAGATTTATTCAACCCCGGCTCCCATTCAGCCTTTCCGTAATAAACTGCTCGACTTCTTTCATTTCGATCCCTAGCGCAATGCTGAGCTCACCGTGGAGCATATCCTGAGCTCGTTTGGCAGTGGCCTCTATCCTGCCGGATTTTGTCTTGCGCTCGGTCATTCTGAGGCGCAGACCCTTGATTATTGAAACAAGCGCTTCGTTCGTATGCTGCTTGAAAAGCTCTCTGTAAAACGCGTCCACATGGTTAAAGCGGTTATCGTAGCAGACAGCGGGCTCTATAGACGGTATCGAATCTATGAATTTCAGTGCCTCCTTTTTGGAGATTACCGGGCGGATAAATAACGTAGTATCTACAGGGACAAAACATGTTCCCGACCCTGCGAGCGGACGCAGAGTATAATACTTCCTTCCTGGCTGCGCGCCGCTAAAAGAAAGCTCGCCGACAGCTTCAACGTTGCAGGCCCCGTTTTCACCGTATACTATCTTGTCTCCGACTTTGTACAACAAATACCTCCCATTTTTTATTTTTAGTTAAAAAATTTTATCAATATAAAAATTCTCATTATATTCATAGTACACTATTTGTCAATAAATTTCCACACTTTTTTCCGTTTTTACCAAAAATTTTTTTAAATTTTTATTCAAGTTGCACAAAAATTGTTTTTCGGTGTATAATTTAAAATATGAAAATACTTCTAAAAGGCGACGCCACGGAATACAAATATGCCGTTGAGCAGATGCTTCTGACGGTTTTCCCCGATGAAAGGCCGGAATATGTCCTGAAAAGGCCGCAAGAGGACGGTCTCACTGTCTCCCTCTCGAGGGCTGAGATGTATTCCGTCTCCGTCTGTATGCTCAAAAGGGACGGTAAAGTATTCAGGGGCACGGCAAGGGTATTGTCCTCCGCTCTTACGGACAAGATTACCACAGACCGCGTATGCCAGAGGCTCATTAAAGATTCGATTTACAGAGCAGCTCTCTCTTCAGGGATCAAAAAGCCTGTGTGGGGTTCTCTCACAGGAGTAAGGCCCGGGAAGGTCTTCAGGAACCTGCTTGGAAGCGGCCTTTCTCCCGATGAAGCTGTACGAAGATTTGAAACTGATTACGGGGTGGATCACGTGAGAGCTGAACTCTGCTGTGAGACATCACTTGAGACTTTAAAGGCAGAAGAATCACTCGCTCCAAAAGATATCTGCCTTTACGTCGGCATTCCGTTCTGTCCTACAAGGTGTTCATACTGCAGTTTCGTAAGCTCTTCTGTTGAAAAAAGCACGCATCTTATCGTTCCATTTCTGAATGCATTGGAAAAAGAGGCCGCGGCGCTTGCTGCTGAAACGGAAAAGTGCGGTCTGCGTGTCATATCTCTCTACTTTGGCGGCGGAACCCCCACCACTTTAAGCGCCTCACAGTTCGACAGGCTTTTTTCGCTCCTTGAAGGTCTTTTCGATCTCTCCTGCCTGCGTGAGAACACTGTTGAGGCCGGAAGACCGGATACCATTACTTCCGAGAAACTTGAAGTCCTGAAAAAACACGGGGTTACAAGAATAAGCGTAAACCCCCAGACAATGAATGACAGTGTTCTCGAAGCAATCGGAAGAAAGCACACGGCATCTGATATATTGAATGCCTTATCGCTCGTCAGAGAGGCAGGAGGCTTTGATGTAAATATGGATCTCATTGCCGGTCTTCCACGAGACGATCCCGAGAGCTTTCGCAGAACTCTGGATCAGGTCATTTCTCTTTCACCCGAAAACGTCACCGTTCACACGCTCTCTCTTAAGAAAGGCTCTGCAATAACGCTTGGAAAGACAGCGCTTCCCTCTGCAGAAGAAGTATCACAGATGCTTGATGACGCAGATGGCAGTCTGAGAAAAACCGGATACTCTCCGTATTATCTTTACAGACAGAAGTTCATGTCTGGAGGATTTGAGAATACCGGCTGGGCAAAACCGGGACATGTCAACCTGTATAATATATGCATAATGGAAGAGCTGTGCTCGATACTGGCTCTCGGAGGAGGAGGCTCAAGCAAACTTATCGCTCCCGGTGACGGGCGGAATATAAGGCTCATGGCACCGAAATAT
The DNA here is from genome assembly GCA_017430455.1 of Oscillospiraceae bacterium. GTDB lineage: Bacteria > Bacillota > Clostridia > Oscillospirales > Oscillospiraceae > Limivicinus. Next base: position 33,018 of record JAFRMX010000015.1, on the reverse strand, counting down.
CCGCTCGAATACATAGAGCACTCCGACAGGCTGTGTGAGGACAAAAAGAAAATAGCGGAGTTTCTCGAATGAAACTCCGCTGTTATTTCTTATTTGCCTACACAGAAGCGTTCGAAGATGCGGTTGGTAATATCTTCTCTGACAGTTTTTCCGTTCAATTCTCCGATTGCATACATTGCATTTTCTGTTTCAGTTAAAACAGCATCGGGCGTTACCCCGGTCTCCATAGCTTCAAGCGCATTTTCCAGACTGTACAGTGCCCTCGCAAGAGCTTCCTTCTGCCTCAGGTTTGTTATTATCTCTCCTGCCGGCACCTGAGGCATCGGAAAGAGCTTCTCTATCTCAGTTGAAAGCTCTTCAATGCCCTCACCAGTTACAGAACTTATGCATACCTTAGGCACAGGGCTTTCCGGCATCACAGGTTTATCTGTGAGATCCGTCTTGCTGACTGCTATAATTGCCTTCGGAGCCCTTTCTGCGGTCTCCAGCACTTTCTTGTCTTCTGCTGTGAGAGAACTGTTTCCGTCGATCACAGCTATGATCAGTTCTGCATTCTCGGCTGCCTTTAAGCTTCTTCCGATTCCAAGCTTCTCAACAGTGTCCTGCGTGTCCCGTATACCGGCCGTATCCGACAGAAGCAGTGTCACCGCTCCGATCTTTATTTTTTCCTCTATTGTATCTCTTGTCGTCCCCGGTATATCGGTAACTATAGCTCTGTCATAGCCCAGCAGCGCATTCAGAAGCGAACTCTTCCCCGCGTTAGGTTTGCCGATGATCACAGCAGGGATCCCGTTCTTCATAAGACAGCCTCTCTCGAATGTAGACAGAAGAGCGCGGATCACGGAAATACTTCCGGAAATCACAGCTCTGTATTCGTCAAGAACAAAATCTTCTATATCTTCATCCGGATAATCCAGCACAGCATGGTAGTGAGCGCTTATGTTTGCCAGATCCGAATATACAGCTTCAGTTTTTCTGCTGACTGCTCCGGCAAGCTGTCCGGCGGCATTGGCAGCACAGTCGGAAGTTTCAGAGTCGATAAGATCAATAACTGCTTCAGCCTCGGTAAGGCTCATTTTGCCGTTTAAAAAGGCCCTCTTCGTGTACTCCCCGGGCAGCGCAATTCTGGCTCCGTTGGCACACAGCGTCTCAATTGCCGCTTTAAGAACCACCGGTGATCCATGGCACTGAAGCTCAGCATAGTTTTCTCCGGTAACACTCCCGGGTGCTCTGCAGATCTGCGCCAGACATAAATCAAGAAGCTCTCCGTTTTCCCCGAAGAGCTTTCCGTACACCAGTTTACCGGAAGGAGCCTCTTTCAACGGCGTTCCTCCGGCAGGTTTGAATATTTTGTCCGTAATTTCAACAGCTCTGTCCCCGCTTATCCGGATGATCCCCAAAGCGGTCACTGCATTTCCGGTAGCGACAGCTGCTATAGTGTCAGACATTTCTGTTTCTCAGTCTCTGCTCTCTTGCCGCCTTCTCGTCATTTGCCTCGGAGATGAAGTAACTCAGAGACAGCAGGCTGTCCGAGAAGTGGACATTCTCGACAAGTACGGGGCTGTTGGGCTCCGTAAGCTCCACATTTGTAAAATTCCAGATAGCATTGACTCCGCTTTCAGTAAGCTCTTTCGCGACTTCGACTGCTTTCTCTTTAGGAACCGAGAGCACAGCCAGGTCAACTTTATTGTTATCGATATAGTCTGCCATCTCGGAGGCAGATTTGATCTCTACGCCTTTGAACGAGGTCCCTACAAGCGCTTCCTTTATATCGAATGCACAGTCCATGGTTATGCCCCACTCGGAAAAGCTGAAATTGTCAAGCAGCGCCCTGCCTATATTGCCTGCTCCGACAAGGATAGCATGATACCCCCTGTCCATTCCGAGGATAGACTCTATCTCACCCTTCAAAGCGGCGACATTATATCCGTACCCTTGCTGGCCGAATTCCCCGAAACAGGAAAAATCCTGTCTAATCTGGGACGGCGTGAGCCCGAGCGACTCTCCCAGCTCTTTGGATGAAATACGCGCTACTCCCTGTTCTTCAAGCTCGCTGAGTTTTCTCAGATACCTTGGGAGGCGGCGTATAACATTGTTGGATACGGTTACTCGTTTCATTATTGAGCTCCTGACATTTTTATAGATAGATTATATCACCTGAATTTAAGCGTTTCAAGGTCTTAGTGCCTGATTTGACTTTTAGGGTAAGCGAATGTATAATTCAGAATATTTTTAAGCAGCGAAGGGTCTCTTTTGTATTTATTTCAAGTTATGAAAAGAAAACTGTTTGTTTTTCTGGGTTCTTTTGTACTTCTGACAGTACTGTTCTCATTCTCAGCCCGGGGAGATTACTCTTTTAACGACGTTCAGTCGGGTACTGAAATCGCCTTTACTGTCGGGGTAACCACACCCGAGGGCAGTCCGAAAACTGTTACGGGCGTGATGTCAGCAGGCATGCCGGAAGGTACGACCGCTTCTCTCACAGAAGACGGAAGAGTATTTATATCCGGAAAACCGTTGATTGCGAACGAGTACATTTTTATTCTTACTCTTTCCTATGATTCGGGAGAAACAGAGGATATAACATGTGCGTTAAATGTACTTCCGGCTGTCCCTTATATTTACAGCCAGCCTGCTGCCCAATCGATAGGAGTCGGTGAAACTGCTATTCTCAGCGTCGGTGCCGAGGTGGCTTCTCCCGAATCCAACATTTTGAGCTATCAATGGTTTTCGTGTGCATTTGACGGCAGCGGAGCCCTCCCGATAGACGGAGCTACAGATGCAAATCTGCCTTATACTTCGTCTGAGAGCGGCCAGGGATTTCTTTTCTGCAGAGTGACATGCACCAACAACGGCTATTCTTCTTTTGTGGATTCCGATATCGTTAAGGTCGACTCTGCTGATGTTTCCCTGGTATCCGTTGCCGTAAACCGAATGCCTTATAAGCTTGATTATACTGTTGGTGAGGCGCTTGATACTTCCGGACTTGAGATAAGACTGTTCTACAGTACCGGCGAAAAGCGTGACATTACGGAAGGTTTTACATGCTCGCCCATGATTCTCGATTCTTCAGGAACGCATAGCATAACGGTATCATATGAATCTCTGGCCTGCACGTTCAATGTCTCCGTAAATGAGGCAGAGGAAAAGATCTCCGCGATACAGATCGCTTCCAAGCCGTATAAACTGACATATAGAGCAGGTGAACAGCTTAATACTTCCGGTCTGTCGCTTACAGTTTATACCAATCTCGGCCAGAGGACTGCAGACAGCGGTTACACGTGCACTCCGCAATTCTTTACGGAACCTTCTGCAAGGCAGGCAGTAAAGGTAAGCTATGGGGGATTTGAATGCAGTTTTTATGTGGTCGTAATCGAAGCGGTACCGGCAAGTTCTGCCCCGACTGACGAACCTGAAAACAGTGTCATGGAAAGTCCTGTGGTCATCACGGTATCTCCTGATAAGGCTGAACATAACAATATCCGGTCAGAAAGAAACAGCTCCCTCACAGCAACAATAGTTATAATCGCTCTTATTTCACTGTTGGGGCTCGGTTTCTATGTCGTGATCATGCAGCACGGGGGTTGGGATGAGTTCCTCGCGGACATGAAGGAACTCATCGACAGCGAGAAGCCTGACAAAAATAACAGAAAGAACTGATAATTCCAATCTGAGCTTTTTAAAAGGCTCAGATTGTTTTTTTACAGCTGTGATGTTAAAATAATAACTGTTCATTTTCCGTCAAATGTATTAAAGAAAGGAGCGATGCAAAATGATCTTAACACCCGAGCAGCAGGCACTGCTCGATGGCAAAGAAGGCGAAACCATGGCCAAGGTAGTGAAGACACTTGTCATGTACGGCGAGGCCTTCGGCGCAGAAAGAATGGTTCCCGTTACCAGCGAATATGGCCATACGGTCCTCAGTTTTGGGCTGGGTATCATGAAACCCGTACAGGATCTGTTCCAGCAGCTCATTGACGCGGGGCTTGTATCCAAGCAGAAATTTACGGCAGACCCGAGACCTATGGATCCAGCCGTGCCCAAAACTCTGATCGATGACCTGATCTTCAAGAAATTTATGTACTCTGAGCAGGACAGATTTGAAAAACAGCTCAGAGAGCTGGGCCTGAAGGATGACGATTCCTACACCTGTACAAGCTATCTGGCTCAGGTCGGCAATACGCCGAAAAAGGGAGATGTGCTCTCCTGGGCAGAATCTTCCGCAGTCGTATACGCGAACTCTGTCCTCGGCGCCAGATGCAACCGCAACTCCGGAATAATAGAGCTGATGGGTTCTATCGCCGGCTTTGTACCGGAATTCGGTTTTCTGACAGATGAAGGAAGGAAAGCGGACTGGGTCATAGAGGTCAGATGCAGCAAAAAGCCCGATGCCCAGCTTCTCGGCTCCGCGATAGGCATGAAGGTAATGGATGAGGTTCCCTATGTCAAAGGCCTCAACGAATGGATCGGCACGGAGCTGAATGAGGATGCCTGTACATATCTCAAGGACTTCGGCGCTGCAACCGCTTCCAACGGATCCGTCGGCCTCTACCATATCGCTGGCCTCACTCCCGAGGCCAAGGAACTCGGAGAATCTCTGATAAGAGAGGGCGCAAATACATATGTGATTACAGACGCCGAGCTTGAAACAGTCAAAGCCGCCTACCCTGTTATCTGGAAAAATCCAAACGGCAAGCCCCAGCTCTGTTTCAACGGCTGCCCCCACATGACATTAAAGCAGCTTGAGGACTGGACAGAGAACATTGAAAAGGGCCTTAAGAAAAACGGGCTGAAAAGAGTCAGCGTGCCAACCGTATTTACTGCAAGTGTCGGCGTGCTGGAAGAATTTGAAAAAACTCCGTATGCAGAAAAACTCAAAAGCTTCGGGGTCACCACAAGCCCTATCTGCGCTCTGATGTATATGAACAATCCTCTCTGCAAAAAGAAAAATGTAATCACCTCCTCAAACAAGCTCCGCACATATACCAGTGCGAAATTCTACTCCGAGGAGGAGATACTGAGCATTATCACGAACAAGGAGGCGAGATTATGAGGTCTTTCAAGGGACGTGTTGTAGTTCCCGGCACCTGTGAGGCTGAAGCCCTTGTCAGCCATGGAGGCTTCAATACGCTCGCGAGCTATCAGAGTGCCATGATGTTCGGGGACAAGGAAGTAAAATGCGGAGATCAGAACAATCCCGATCTGTACAAAAAGCCCATGAAAGGCGTAGCCCTGTGTCTCCCGCAGACCATAGGTTCGACAACCGGTGGCATGGTTCTGTATGTGGTATGTCAGGCCGGTACGCAGCCCGCCTGTATGCTTTTTTCAAAGCAGATAGACCCGCTGGCGGCTTCGGGCGCAATCCTGGGTGATGTATGGACCGAAGCGAAGATGCCTGTAATAGACCGTCTCGGAGATGAGTTCCTTGACTATGTCAAAACAGGAATGAAGATCAAAGTCTTTGAGGACGGAACCGTCGAAGTCGAATAAGGCTTTTCCGGCCGTAACAATAAGAGCCGCTCACGTTGCTGTGAGCGGCTCCTGTTTTGCCCTGCTTATATTTCAATTATACAGTAATCATACGCGTTTATGACAGTCGTCTTTCCGTATGTGCTTCGCTGCGGGATATCTTTTCCGTATGTTTTATGGACATGACCGTGAATGAAAAAGGAAGGTTCATATTTGTCCAGAAGCTCAGTAAAACACTCAAAGCCTCTGTGAGAGATATTGTCAAAATCATTTATGCCCCTTGCCGGAGCATGTGTGACCAGAATATCCGTTCCCCCGGCTCTTCTGACCTTGTGCCGCATTCTGGCTATACGTCTTCTCATCTGGGTCTCGGTATACATGTATTGTCCGTTCCTGTACCGGTAAGATCCTCCGAGCCCCATAATTCTGAGGCCCTCGTATGTGTACAGAGTATCATCTATACATGTACAGCCCTCCGGCTCGCTTTTAAATGCCTCATCATGGTTCCCGTGGACATACAGAAGCGGGCATCGTGCCATGGTAACCAGAAATTCCAGATACTTGGCCTTTAAATCTCCGCAGGAAATAATAAGATCAAACTCTTTAAGTTTTCCGGGAGTGTAGAAATCATAAAAATATTTGGATTCAACATCCGAAATGGCAAGTATTTTCATTCCCGTATTTTGTCTTCCCCGATCTCGAATTATCCGGCAATGCATCTTTTGCCCGGAAACTTCTGTTTTCAGTAATAAAGCCGGAATGTCAGGTATGCATACAAGGCCAGGAGCATTATCAGGACTCCTGCCTGCTTCCCTTTTTGTTCGGTCAGCAGTCCGATAAATTCCCTTACGGCAGCGTTAGGCCAGAAATACCACCTGGTCGGCGCTCCCATTCCTTCCGATTTGAGCCCGGCCATGTCTGCCATGAGGCCTGCGCGAAAAACATGATAATTCGTGGTAAAAAATGCAGTTTCCGCTTCCGGTTTCTCTCCCTTTACGATATCAGCCGAAAAGCGCATATTTTCTGCCGTATCTGCGGAATTCCCCTCTATCAGTATACAATCGTCCGGGATACCTCTGCCTATGAGATAATCTCTCATGGAAGAAGCCTCGGATACGGGTTCATCTTTGCCCTGTCCGCCGGAAACTATGATCTTTGCGGGTTTCCCGTATTCTCCCGTCTGACTGTTATAAAAATCTGCGGCAAGATCAAGTCTTCCCTTGAGAAGCGGAGTCGGAGTCCCGTCCTTTCTCAGACCGCAGCCGAGCACAATGAGAAAATCCTTGTTTTTATCAGGTGTTCTTTTCGCTGCGATTATATCCGCTGTTATGGCGCCGACCATCATGCATTCAAAATACAGATAAAAAACAGCAGAAGTATTCACAAGAAGATTCCTTGCAAGAATATTATCGGAAGAGAAAGCGCTTCTGAAGTCAAGCGCAGCAACAACAGCTTCTCCCGCGACAAGCATTACCGCAAGAATGATCCCCAGAAGATTTGCAAACCTCAGTCCTTCATGACAGATGAGCGCAATATTGGAAACAAACAACGCGGCAGAAAACACTATCAGCACCGGAGAAGTGATGAACATATAGTTCTTGGACGAATGTACAAGAGTATAGAGTATCTGCATGAAGTGAAAATCACTCGGATGCAGAAACCCCATGACTGCTATGTATACATGGGTCACAAAAAGCGAAAGGGTAAAAACGGCAAACCCCGCATAGATTATGGTGTTATATGAGTAGAGATCCGTCCTGATCTGCCTGAAAAATGCCATTGTAAGCAGAAGGACCAGCACGCCGAAACAGGCTGCCGATATGGCCCCTGCCCATATCATAACAATTCCTCGACATGAAAATCCTCGCCAACGGGTGTGACTCTGAACCTTCTTCCCTCGATCTCGATCTCCGAAGGAATATTGCCCGGCCTCATTTCAAGCTCACGGCGTATTTTGTTTTCTATAAGTCTTCTGGTCAGAAGGGATACGAACCACGAATCTCTGTTCAAACCTTCTTCATCAAACATCACCCGATAGCCTCCACCTACGGCTTCAAGATCAGAATCATCCAGAAGATACATGTCCGTGTTTTTTATCAGGTCTTTATTATACGGCATCTGATTCTGTCCTCCTTACGATGATGGCACATCGACTCTTTGTCTGGCGACAAGTTCCGCAAAGAAGCCGTTCTTTGCTATGAGTTCGTCATAGGTTCCGTCTTCCATGATATGTCCCTTGTCGAGCACCAGTATCCTGTCACAGTTCTTTATTGTCGAGAGTCTGTGAGCTATGACGATGCGTGTGCATTTCAGTTTGTCCAATGCATCAGATACCTGTTTCTGAGTCTTATTGTCCAGGGCTGACGTCGCTTCATCGAGCATGAGTATCTTCGGTTTCGGAGCGATCGCCCTTGCAATCATGAGCCTTTGCTTCTGTCCGCCTGAGATACCTCCCTGACCTTCGGATATGATGGTCTGCATTCCCATGGGCATTGCGCGTATGTCATCGGCAATTCCTGCCATTTCAGCTGCTTCCCACGCTTCATCCATCCCAAGCTGCGGCGCGGAAATCACTATATTCGAATATATATCTCCCTGGAAGAGATTCCCGTTCTGGGTTACCACTCCCATTCTGCGTCTCAACGACCTCAGGTCGAGCTTGGAAAGATCCTTGCCGTCATAATAGATCGCTCCCTTTTCCGGAGTCTCAAATCCGAGAAGCAGACGCATAAGCGTGGATTTTCCGCATCCTGTAGTGCCGACTATTGCAATGTATTCTCCGGCCTTAATTTTGAGGCTCATGCCGTCAACAACATACGGCATATGCTCATTATATCGGAAATATACGTTTGAAAGCTCTATATTCCCTTTGAGCGATGTTACCATTCTCTTGTTTTCTGAAGACTCGGGCTCTGTCTTCAATATCGGTTCCGCCATTTCCAGAATAGGCCTGATCTGGGCAACTGAAAGCGCAATACCGGTCAGCGCAGCGAAAGCTCCGGTCACCGAACCGAACGCGTAATTAAAAGCCAGATAATCCGACGGGCTGACCCTGGACTTTATTGCCATATAATAAATAATGACTGTGCCTGCGAGAGAAATGGCCGAGGAGATCGCGCCGTTGGCTTTAATGAAAAAAGGAGGATTATAGCTCAGCTCCGCGGCTTCAGAATATATGCCTGCCCAGCGGGCAAAAGCGCGTTTTTCCGCCCCGGCCAGTTTTATCTTCTGTATACCGGATATGAGGGCAAAGCTCATGCCGTTCCCCTCAGCACCTTTCTCCATTGCTTTTTTCGAGATCTTGACCTGGGTCAGGGCTGAGACTACGCTGAAAACCACGGACGCAAGGATAACGCATAAAGCCGGAACCAAAAGCGATGGCGCAAATTTGAATATCTGTGTCAGATATAACAGCGAAACTATCGATGTAAGACCTGTGGAAAACACATTCCCGAGCAGCAGTTCGCACAGACTGTTAACCGCTTCGAACCTGGTGGAAAGCTCTCCGGAGGAATACTCGCGGAAAAAATTCGCAGGCAGATTCATGATCCGCATCATCATAGCAGCTTCAACTGAAAGAGACGTCTTTATCTCTATCCGGTTCATCATGAGCGATCTGACTGTATTTATAAGCTGTGAAGAGATCAGGGCACTCAGCATGAATATCGCGGTGCCTATCAGGAGCGATGTGCTCTTGCTGTCCAGCACAAAGCCTGTCAGGGCTTTTGTTACATTGGGCATGATCATGCCTACCTGCGTAACGAGATACGTAAGAAGGATGAGCAGCACATAATCCCCGGTATTGAGGCAGTTTTTCAAATATACGATAAGATCGGAAATGCCGAGTTTTTTTAGCGGCAAAGGCCTGTAAAAGCATATTGCTTCGGCATCGAAAAGCGCCGCGGTTTTTTTGTTTACATCCTTTTTCTCGCCGCTGTCCGGATCCTTATACCGGTATCCTACAAACGGCTTCGGAAGAAGAGCCACAGGTACTCCGTCGCTTTTTCTGAATGCCAGTACGGGCCCGTAGGCATCTTTATACCAGCCCTCTTCCAGCTTTATGTTCCTTCTCATAAGTCCGCGGGGACGCAGACAGTATTCAAGCTGTTCTTCAGGATCACTTACGGATTCGGGTATCTCTGCGGGCTTATAATGATAATATTTCAGTATATCATCAATTGCAGCCTTGGTTATTATCCTCTCATCATTCAGTATCCCCGTGCCCTGCTTTCCCAGCACGACAGAGGCCATACGGAAAATGGAGTCTTCAAAAACCTCCTGGTCATTCTCTTTTCTCTGACGTATCTGTTCGTCAAACCAACCCATTTACGGCACCTCCTCAGTCGCTCGCGATGAGCTCGGTATAATAACCGCCTTTGCGGTACAGCTCATCATGTGTGCCGCGCTCAACGACCATACCCTTGTCCAGGACTATGATCTCGTCGCAATCGCGTATTGTAGAAAGTCTGTGGGCTATAACAATACATGTTATCCCTCTGTCTTTGACTGCCTTTACAAGTTCATATTCCGTCTTGGCATCCAGAGCTGAGGTAGCCTCGTCCATAATTATTATAGAGGGATCCTGCGCAAGCACGCGGGCGATCTCTACTCTTTGACGCTGTCCTCCGGAAAGGTCCGTCCCGCCCTCAGCAAGCTTCCCGTAAAAACCGCCATCTCTGGCCATGATATCGTCATATATCTGAGCGTCTCTTGCAGCGAGTATCATCTCAAAATCTTCTATCGAGTCGTCCCACATCTTTATATTGTTCGCGATAGAATCTTTGAAAAGCGTTATATCCTGGTCAACAACCGCGACAGAGCCTTTAAATACGCTTCTGTCAATTTCTGATATATGTTTCCCGTCATAGAGGATCTCACCGCTCCATGGCTGATACAGACCTGAGATCAGCTTTGCAAGCGTTGATTTTCCGCATCCGGAGGTCCCGACAAAGGCGACCCTGCTTCCGGGTTTCATGCTCATTGAGAAGTCTTTTATAAGCGGCTCCCCGAGCCTTGAATATCCGAAAGTGACATTTTTCAGCTCTATTTCTCCCGAGAGTTTCGAGTAGTCGGCATCCTCTCTGAGAGGTTCATCGGAAAAATTGCTGTCTGACGGATACTGCATGACATCCTCGACTCTCTCCATTTCGGTCCGCATTTCCTGAATCGTCTGACTTGCCGAGACAAGAGTCATGGCAGGAGACATGAATGCGCTCAGAAAGCCCTGGAACGTCATGATCATGCCCAGCGTAAACTCACCCTTTATTGCAAGCCATACGCCGAGGACAAGAACCGCGGAATCCGCTATTGCAGACAGTAAAGTCGGGATAACGCCAAGATACTGGTTCAGTTTGGCGTATTTAACATTCTGGGCATTTACAGACGCCTGATATCCTGCCCACTTTTGGAAATAACCGTTCTCGGCTCCGCTTGCCTTTATCGTCTCAACCATCTGTATACCCGAAACCGTTGCCGCCGCCAGTTTCCCGGAGTCACGCATCTGAACTCTCGTTATATTGACTCTCTTGGCGGAAATAAACCGTGAAACGATAAGATTCAGTATTATCGTTATGATTCCCACCGCCGTAAGAATGGCGCTGTATCTTATCATAACGACAAGATAGAAGATCATCATTATCGTATTGAGGGCCAGAGGTGTAAGAGTATTTATAAGAACGCTTGCGATGGATGCGTTTGTCCCCTGACGCTGCAGTATATCTCCCGCCATTCTCTGGGAGAAAAACTCCATAGGCATGCGAAGCACCTTCCACATATAGGTGCTGTTTCCGACAATGGCCATTTTCCCGTTTATCTTAAGGGAATACACCGCCTGTACCCAGGCAACCACTACCTGAGCCGTGCCCATAAGCGCCAGAAGCCCGATAAACGGCATCAGTAGTTCCCTGTTTTCCCCGGTCAGAAGCCTGTCCATAAAGAACCTGGAAAAGATCGGGTTCACTATGCCGAATAGATATCCGATCACTGTGGAGAGCAGTACAAACGCTACGGCAACCCCTGCACCTGCAAGTCTTTTTCTCGCAAACTCCAGTGTGCTCTTCGGCTTGCCTCCCGGTACGAACTCTTCACCGGGCTTTATCTGGAGACATATGCCGGTAAAAGCCTGGTCGAATTCCTCCATGCTTACCTTTACTTCGCCTCTGGCAGGGTCGTTTAAATAATCGTAATTGCCGCGGAATCCGTCCAGAACAACGAAATGGTTGAAATTCCAGTGGATTATGCAGGGGAGATCCATGTTCTCCTTGAGAGAGCTTATCTCACACCTGAAGCCTTGCGCGTCAAATCCGTAGTTTCTGGCTGCTACAAGAACATTTCTGGCGTTCGAGCCGTCTCTTGAAACTCCGCAATCATATCTTACCTGTTCCAGAGGAACCCATTTGCCGTAGTATGCCATGACCATGGCAAGACAGGCGGCTCCGCATTCGAGAGCCTCCATCTGCATGACTACCGGAACCTTAGCGCGTCCATTCCTCACCGGCTGTTTAATTTTTGTATTATTACTGTTTTTTGGCATTTTCCCGATACAGCCTCAGTTGAAGAGCAGGCGGATCACCTGCGTCTGCCTGTAGACCGCCCGTGCGGGGTATATCCCGTCCGAAAGGGAGGTTGACGCAAGAGCAAATATTTTGCCTTCTTCATTCTTCCCGACACTTGTTACGGTGCTTTCGGACTCCCCGACTATGATCTTCATGCCTGCTTCCACGTTTGACGCAGCCTGCTCGTTGTCGAATAAAACCGTCATGGTCCCGCCTTCGACCTTGGCAGTTCCCGACGCAAAGCTGTCAATACGCGCAAAGAAGCCCCACACAAGCATTCCCGCGAGAAGGATTATCACGGCAGCCAGAACGACCCATACCGTAGGGTTAGTTACATGAAGATAGTCATTGAGCTGTTCCGGAGAGGAAATGCGTTCCAAGCTGTCTTTTCTGAACAGAGATTCTTCCATATTTTCTCCTGTTAGCTTAGCCTATACTTGGAAGATCTGATCACTCGATCGTAAGAATATCCGAGAATCCCGTGACCTCAAAGATCTCCATTATCACATCGCTGACATGTACGACCTTCATGCCGCCTTTTTTTGACATTATTTTCTGGGAGCTTAAAAGCACACGGAGTCCGGCCGAAGAGATATATTCGAGACCCGCGAAGTCAAGAATCAGCTCATCGACAGCGTCGAAACTGTCTTTGAGCGCCGTTTCGAGCTGGGGCGCGCTTGTTGTGTCGAGTCTGCCTTCAAGTGCAACTTCGAGTTTCCTGTCATCCTGTTTCTTTTCAATTTTAAGCATTTTGTTTTCTCCTCTTTTCAATGTGTATAGTTCTTTTTTCCGACTCAGAATGATTTCAGCGGCCAATACCGCGCCGCGGTTCAAACTGTATCGGGAACCGCTGAACAGACTAAACCATTATGTGATATAACAGTTTACACCTTCGGAGATATTATATCAAACAAATACTCATATTTATATAAAAAAACTGTGCTCCTCAACAAGTTCCGGAGCACAGTTTTTTCTTTCGGATCAGCGAATGATACGTGCGTAGATGGTGAACTTCTGTCCTGCGTAAATGAGATCAGGATTCTTGATGTTGTTCCACAGGGAGATCTCTGCAACTGTTACGCCGAAACGTACTGCGATTCCGCTGAGGATGTCACCTGCTGCTACTGTGTAGACAATGTAGTTGCCGTAGTTTACGAAACTGCCCTTGGCGTATTTCTGCCATTCGCCTGCGCCGCCTGCTACTTCGTTGAGTTCGCTGTCATTGAGTTTTACTTCATCTGCCATTTTGTTTTTCCTCCATTTTTATTCACAAAAGAATGATTCTTTTTGTGTTTGAATTAAAATTTTATTATAAGCTTCTGGCCGATCAGCATCTGATCGCGATCCGCTATATTGTTCCAGCGCATAATCTGTTCGACCGTGCAGTGGAATTTTCCTGCGAGGTCTTCCAGTGAATCGCCCTCTTTTACCACATAGGGGACTCTGGTACCTCCGGATACAGAATCAAGTTCGTCATCGGAGATCTTGTTCACGGTTTCCATTATATCCGATCCTTTCATGATTTCAATAACAATATTCCGTCCGATACTGCTTTGACCCGGGGCCTTCTTCTGTTTTTCCCTGATCTTACAGCAGCATTGCGTTTACGATGTCCTGTACAAGGTAAGCATCATAACCGGCAGCTGTGAGAGCGTTGATCCTTGCCTGATCGTTGCCGTATTTGCCGTTTATTACGTCTCTCGCCACATTGTCGTAGCCTTTCATGATCCCGTTGACAAGGCGCTGGACCTCATAGTAATTGTAGCCGGCTGCTTCGAGAGCTCTTCTTCTCTCTTCACCGACGCCGTATTTGCCCCTGATCACATCCTGAGCCGCGAAATACGCAGCGGTAACGCCGCCGGAAACTTTATCCAGTTCTTTGTCTGCCAGTTTCTTCGCGTCCTTGATCAAACTCATTTTTCTCTCCTCCGTTTCATATTTTTTGTGGCTTTCCCTGATTGCGTGCATATAATATCACAAGTTTTGTCACACTACTGTCACAGGGATCCGGATCTTGTTTTTTGCCTTAAGCGGGATCATATCACAATAATATAATAATGCACAGCGCCTGATCGATTTACGGATGATCCGCCGCCGGCCGATGATATGTCCCTTTTGATTTGACGGGCATACGATATTGTGTTATATAAGTTGTATCGATAAAGAGATCATACCGGTCTGTGCCGTGTAAAGGAGCTGTTGCAATGAGAGAGAACACCCTGAAAGCAGTCAGGATATGTTTGCTGGTATTGGCCATTACTCTTATAATACATGGCATTTTCAACGGCAGCATGCGTGATGTTCTGTTTAAAGCCGTCAGGATCTGTACGGAGTGTATTGGCCTTGGTTAAGATTCGGGAACGGGGGACGGCGCGCCGTCCGGCAAAACGCCGTCTTGTACAGCTTTACTGTGCACTGTTGTATAACGCGAACCTCAAAGGCTTCGTCAGTGGGAAGATATATACGGGGCCGGCCAAAGCCGCCTGTGTGCCAGGCTTAAACTGCTATTCCTGCCCCGGAGCGATCGCCGCCTGTCCCTTGGGAGCTCTCCAGAACGCCCTTGCTTCCTCGGGCACTCGCGCGGGAACATACGTGCTTGGTATTCTGATGCTGTACGGCCTTATTCTTGGCCGCACGATCTGCGGATGGCTCTGCCCTTTCGGGATGATCCAGGAGCTGCTGCACAAAATACCGACGCCCAAGATCGGAAAGAGCAGTGTGACGCGGATCCTCTCATATCTTAAATATGCGATCCTGGCGATTTTTTCTGTCGCGATCCCGTTGTGGTACGGTCTCAGATACGATACGGCAGTTCCGGGCTTCTGTAAATACATATGCCCCGCAGGCACTTTTGAAGGCGCTGTCGCGCTCCTGGGCAATCCCCGCAACAGCAGCTATCTCCCGATGCTCGGCATTCTCTTTACCCGCAAGATCGTGATCATGCTGGTCATTGCTCTGGCCTGCATATTCTGTTACCGTTCCTTCTGCCGTTTCCTGTGCCCCTTGGGTGCGATCTACAGTTTCTTCTGCAGATTTGCCGTCATCGGCGTGAAGGTCGACGAGAGGGCCTGTACGCGTTGCGGAGCCTGTGTTCGCAGCTGCAAGACAGATATCCGCCATGTCGGTGACCGCGAGTGTATACACTGCGGCGAGTGCATGGATAAGTGCCCCGCGAACGCGATCTCGATAAAGGCTGGGAACATCACTTTAAAGGCTCCGAAGCCCTCCGCGGATCTTTCGGCAGATCCGGTCTTTGAGGAGTCGGAGAAGAAGCGCGGGCAAACCGGAAGGACCGTCTGGGCGCTGCTTATCGTCATGCTCTGCGGCGTTCTTGTTTATCTTAACATCATTGAGCCTGCGCGGAATAAAGCCTCTTCAGCAGATACGGCTCCCGGCACAGGCATTGAAGAAAGCGCGCCGACAGGCTCCGGAGTCGGACAGCAGCTTCAGGATTTCACGATACGGACAACAGACGGGGAAGAGTTTCACCTTGAAGCTGAGCGCGGGCATGCAGTCATCATCAACCTGTGGGCAACCTGGTGCGCGCCCTGTGTTAAGGAGCTTCCATACTTCGACCGGCTGCAGGAGGAGCATCCCGAGGTCACGATACTTGCGATCCACAGCCCGGAGATAACCGAGGATGTGAGCGCTTATCTTCAGAATGCTTCCTGGGATAACTTACGCTTTGCCGCGGATGAAAACGGAGAAGTCTGGCCTCTTGTAAACGGCGGTGATGTGCTGCCTCAGACCATCGTGCTCGACGCGGAAGGCGAAGTGACCTATAACATGGCGGGCTCGGTTACTTACGAAAAGCTGGAACACCTGCTCAGCGAGGCGGAAAAAGGCTGAACGGTTTTACCGGTTCAGCTTTTCCGGATAAAAAAATACGGCAGAGAGTAAAACAGTACTCTCTGCCGTCTGTTTATGTCCGGATCAGAACTTCTTGATCACAGTGAGGATATTCTGCCCGTTTTTATGCTCATACCTGACATCATCCATAGATTTTCTGACCATCAGAATGCCGAGTCCGCCTATCTTTCTTTTCTCGGCGGGAAGACTTATATCCGGTTCCTCGGCTTTCGTCGGGTCAAAGGGGATCCCTCTGTCGGCAAAAGTAATGACCGCGCGTCTGGGTCCTTCCAGACATTTAAAGCTTATTCTTGCCTTCCCTTCTCCGGGGGCATAGGCATAGCTGACAATGTTCGTAAATATCTCATCCAGCATGACATCTATCTGCAGCTTCGTCTTAAGCGGACAGCCGATCTCATCGAGGAACTTTTCCGCAAAGTCCGTAAGTTCCGGAAGATTTTCCGGTTTCGCGTCGATCAGTATCTCTTTCACGTCGGTACCTCCTGCGTTCTCCTGTCCCCGGTAATCGAGGCAGAGCATGGTTATATCGTCGAACTGGGGAGCCTCTCCCGAAAAAGCGGTAACAGCGCCATAAACTCCCTCAAGTATATCCTTCGGTCCCTGTTCTCTGAAGGAATTCAAAGCGCTTATGAGCCTTTCGTTGCCGAACAGGTTATTGTTCGCGTCTGCGGCCTCGGGTACTCCGTCCGTATAAAGGAAGAGTTTCGACCCGGGACTTAATTCCAGCTCGTATTCCTTGTATTTTACCCCTTCGATCCCGCCCACAATGAGACTGTGCGGGTCTTTTATCAGCTCAAATTCTCCGCCCGGAGCCATGATCATCGGATATTCATGCCCGGCGTTGGACGCGACAAGTTTTCCGGTCTTCAGATCCAGAATGCCGAGCCAGACGGTAACGAACATATCCTCATGATTGCCGCTGCAGATCTGATCGTTGACAGCTCTGAGAACTTCCTTGGGGGTATAGCCCATCATGGTATAGTTCTGGACCAGGATCTTGGAGGCCATCATAAAGAGCGCCGCGGGTACTCCCTTTCCGGATACGTCAGCCATGACCAGCCCGAGATGATCGTCGTCCGTGAGGAAGAAATCGAAGAAATCTCCTCCTACCTCCTTGGCAGGAACCATTTTCGCGAAAACATCAAAGTCCTTACGGTCGGGGAACGGCGGAAAAAGGCTTGGGAGCATGTCTGCCTGTATGCGGTTGGCCAGAGCCAGCTCCGTTCCTATTCTCTCCTTCTCGGCGGTTATCTCGGTGATCCGGGTTATATAGTCCCGGGTCCGCTTTGAGAGAGTCTCGAAGGACTTGGCGAGGATCTCTATCTCATCGCCCGTCCTGTAGATATTCTCCATTTCAAAGCTGTTGTCGCTGCCCGAGAGCTCGTTTATCCGCGCGGTCATGCGCTCCAGAGGTTTGACTATCCTCGATGCCATGATCAGCGCGGCTGTGATCGCCAGCAGAAGTATGACGAGCGTCAGCACGAGGAAAGTCCTTGCGGAATTTGCGGCTCCCTCGGAGTAGCTCCCGAGCGCTTCATCCTTGATGGCGTCATACCTGGTAAGCATCGCGTCCGTCGGAGCGTGGGCGATCTCCCTGTATACGACCGAGACTACGGTCCATCCGATCGTCGCCATGGGCGAGCCGGCCATGTAATAATCCCTGCCGTCCGCGGATATCTCATTGAGTCCCGTGTTCTCACTCATCGCCGCTGATATGAAGGCGGCGAGTTCGGCGTTTTCATTCTTCCTCAGATCCGATGCCTTCGATGAGAGTTCAGCCTTGAAGATCCCTTCGCTCTGCGGAGAGAAGATCACCTGCCCGTTCTCATTGATCACACAGACAAATCCGCCTTCGGTCGCCGTACCGTCGACGTAATCGCGTACCGAGGAAAGGAAGATATCCGCTCCCACGACAGCCACCAGGTTTCCGTCATAGTACACGGGCGCGGCGCAGACAACGCCCGGAATATCCGTATAGGCGTCGGACTCGACTCCGGTGAAGATCAGCTCTCCCTCTGAAACGGCCTGGATATACCAGGGCCTGTTGCGTACATCGAAGGGATAGACCTCCCCGCTCTCCGACACATACGAGGCCTCCCTGTCGTCAGTATATATGATCACGCCGTCGGCGGTGGCCACGAAGCAGGAGGAGAGCTTATCAGAGTTATTATACATGGCGAGCATTATATCGCCCATATTTCCCGCGAGACCGGCAAGCTCGGAGGCTTCGGGATCGACTCCCTCCTCATGAAGCATCTGGACCATGGGGATCCCGTCGCTGGCCGCGTCGGGCGCCGGCACCGGATGCGGGGAAAACATCTCCTTGTGCTCGAACAGCCCGGAAGCGAAGGCCTGCAGCGTCATAACATCCGTCCTGACCTCCGCGAACAGCTCGTCGGCGATATACGCCTGAAGGGCAGTCTCTTTCGCCATGGTACTGTCCAGAACCGCCGACATCGTCTCTTCCGAGACTCCGGTGATCGCCTCCTGCTGCTCGGCGCCGGCCTCCTGGACGATCCTGCTCAGGTTGCTCTGCTGGTACGCGGAGACGCCGATATAGGCTCCGACCAGGATCAGTATAAATACAAGTATCAGATTAAACAGCTTGTTCTGAATGCCTCCCAGTTTAATGCCTCTTATTATCTTCATATCTCCTCCATTGCATAGCTGATCTCATCGAGTTCCGCGTGCACATATTCGCTCCAGCTGTACTGGTTCATATAGTCCCCCATATACCGGTAGGCAGAATCCTGCTTCTTCTCGAGCCAGTCGTACAGATCGCACTCGATCCGGTCCGGAACAATGGCAAGGCTCCCACGCTGTTTAATGACGATCCCGTTGAGCTTCAGCCGCGTGAGGGTATTCTGCAGGTCCTGGCGGAGGTTGCTCAGATAGGAGCCTTTCTTTTCCGGATCGCCGTCATCTTCCCAGAGCGCGGCTATTATCTCTCCGTTGGTGGTGCGCGCTCCCCTGTTGTTCACGAGCAGGGCGACCATTTCCTTGGTCTTCGAGTACTTGAAAGCGACAGGTCTGCCGTCCGCGAAAAGATCGAAATTGCCGAAGGTCTGCACGAATACTCTCTTCTCCCTTTTCTGTATCTCGGGATGCCTCAGGTCGTCGAGTTCTCTCCTGACGCTTTCTTCCGTCGGGGGATTTATTATATAGCCGCTGGCGTGCCTGGATATTGCCTCATACCCGCATTCCGGCCCGTCACTTAAAAATATCAGATTTATATAAGGATACAGATCCGCGAGGTAGGACCCCAGAATGAGTCCGTTCAGCTCACGCATACCGGTACTCAGAAAGGCGGTGTCCACCTCCCTCTTTCTGGCCATGGCAAGAGCGGCCAGGCTGCTTCCGAAGCACAGGATCTCAGCTTCCGGCCGAAGCTTCGAGACGGCATCCGAGATCTTTTTCCGCGCTTCGTCATTCTCCTCGGCGATAAGGACCGTCAATTCTCTTCGCCTCCGATCTCCACTCTGCGAAAGCGCTGCCTTGCCCTCTCTTCCTCGGTCATGGAAAAAGGATCCGCTTCTCCGACAAGAAGGACCTCTTCCCCGTTAACGGCAGCGTCTTTCAGAGGGCCCGCGCTGAGGTCCGCGATCACAAGCGCCGCGAATCTGTCGTAATTGTCCTCGTCTATCACGGGAAAACGGTGATGCATTCTGTACCAGTGCCGGGGATCGAAGCCCGTACTCCCGAGGTACAGCCTGTCGGCGGTCTTTTCGACGTCCTCCTCGATAGCCATCTGCCCGGGCACAGACCCGAGCTCTTCGCAAAAGAGCATGGAATAGTCGCGGAGTATCCGGTTTCTCACCGTATCCTTCGTTCCGCCAATTTCCGTCACGGTGTTCATGACCGAATAATAATAATCCTTGGCCTCGTCTGATTCGTCGAAATGCACGATGGAATCGTAGAAAGCGCGGTCTATGATCTTGTCTGCCATTACAGTCCCTCCGGAGTCACATTTCTGTCCGATCATATTTTAATGCCCCAACGGCGAAATGACAAGAACAATTATGTGTGACATTGCTGTGACAGTCAAAATGTTATCATCCGGGCGCAGCAGAAAAGAAAAGGAGTATATATAATGAATAAAAACACGATAAATGAAGAAGAACTCAAAGCCGTTTCCGGCGGAGTGGCCGGCTGGTCAGGACCGGCGGGCAATTACGTCAATTGCGGATCCCACATAGTCTATACCGTTTACCACGGCGACAAGCTGAGCAGCATCGCCCCGCGTTTCGGAGTCACCGTTGAAGAAATAGAAGAGTGGAACGGGCTCAAGGCGCACAGCATCCTGAAAGACGGCCAGAAGCTTACCATATACCCGCGCGCGATGCTCTGAGGAGAAAAATGAAAAAAATAATTATAATATTTTTAATAATATGTATGCTTCTGCCTCTCGCGGCCTTCACAAGGGCTCACAGGAGCAGAGCATTGCCCTCCGTCGGGGATCTCGTAGAGGGCTTTGAGGTCAAAGAGATAAGGGAGATCCCTTCGATCGGCTCGACGGGAGTACTCTTGAGCACAAAAAGACCGGAGCTGGCCTTCTGTACATCGCCAACGAGGACATCAACCGCGCTTTCGACCTGACCTTCTTTACAGAGGCCGTCGACAACACGGGCCTTCCTCATGTGTTTGAGCACGCGACTCTGAGCGGTTCGAGAAAATATCCCTCCCAGAACATATTTTTCAATCTCAAATACCAGACATACAACACATACCTCAACGCGGAGACCGGCCAGCTCTACACGACTTACCCGATGGCCAGCCTCTCCGAAGCCCAGCTTCTGAAATACGCCGATTTCTATACCGACAGCTGCCTGTATCCCCGCGTGCTCGAGGACGAGAGCATATTCCGCGAGGAGGCCTGGCGCTACAGGCTCGCGAGCGCGGACGACGAGCTCAGCATAGAGGGGACCGTATACTCCGAGATGCTCTCTTCTCTGGATCTGACCAGCATGGCCCATTACAATCTTATGAGGGCGGCTTTTCCCGGAGCGGGCGTCGGAAACATCGCGGGAGGAGACCCGGCCGAGATCCCGAACATGAGCTGGGAAGACCTCAAGACATTTCACGAAAAATATTACCACCCCTCAAACTGCATGGCCTACCTCTACGGGAAATTTGAGGACTATACGGCATTTTTAAAGCTTCTCGACGCTGAATTCAGCGCTTTCGACAGGCGTGACATCTCCTTCGACGAGAGCGTTTACGAGCCCTCGGGCGCGCCTCTGGTACAGAGCGTTCCTTTCCCCGCGGAGAGCTCTGCCGATACCGAAAACGCCTCCGTAATCTATTACGCTTTCATCTGCCCGGGACTCAAGGATGACCCCGATGAAGAGATGGCGATGAACACCCTTACGGACCTTCTGTCGGCAGACGCTTCTTATCTCAAGCGCAGACTCAATGAAGAGCTGCCTTACGGATATTTCGGGTCCTTTATAGACCTCTCGGGCCCGGAGGACATGATAGTTTTCTGCGCGATGTATGTAAACGCTGACGACGCCGGCAGATTTCAGGAGATCGTGGACGAGTCTCTTAAGAAGGCCGCCGAAGAAGGCTTTTCGGATAAGCTCGCCGAGGATCTGAGCGCCTCCCTTGCGCTTCGCGACTCTCTCGTCTGTGAGGACCCGAACCTCGGCACGGCACTGATCACCGGGGAATTCGCGCCCTCCTACGCCGAGACGAGAGACCCTTTCTACTACGGAGAGTATATAAAGGCGCTCTCTCTCATTCCCGAGCTCAACAGCAAAGGCGTATATAAGACCGCAGTCGAGAACAATCTTTTAAGCAATCCGAACACGGTCCTGGTCACGACATATCCGGAGCCGGGGCTCAAAGAGGAGCTCAGCGCGAAAGAAGCGCTCCGCCTTTCCGAAATTAAAGAGTCCATGTCCGAGGAAGAGCTCCTCGCTCTGACTGCATCGTCCCCGGAGAACAAAGAAAATGAGGACTCCTCGGAATACGTAAAGCAGCTCCAGGCTGTATCCATAGCCTCTCTTCCCGAGGAGACGCGCCAGTATGAGATCTCCGATACGACCGGAAAATACGGTATCAGGCGTATCAGCGCGGAGACCGGGACCGACTCTCTCGGCGAAGTCATCCTTCTTCTCGACGCTTCGGGAATAGAGCAGGAGGACCTGCAATGGTACTCCCTGTATCTGAGCCTTCTCGGAGAGCTCGACACATCTGTTCATACCAAAGACGAACTGACTGAGCTTCTGTCGCGCTACTGCTTCGGATGGAGCGTAAATTACTCGCTCATGACACAGTTCGGCACAACAGAGTACGACCCGTACATAAGCGCCGGCTGGATAGCCCGGGACGGCGATCTCGAAGAGGGCTACGATCTTATGTACGAGCTTATGTTCGATACGCAATTCACAGACACCGCAGCTCTGGCCGAGAAGATCTCGAACCGGCAGGGCATCATGAAAAACTCTCTCGCCTACGGAGCTTACAGCACCATGCTCTACAGGGAGCTGGGCGCTTTCTCGCCGGACTACGCCTACAACAGCTATCTGACGGGTCTCGACGCGATAGACTTTTACGACGAAGCGGCACAGCTTGTGGAAAGTTCCCCCGAAACCGTCGTTTCAAAGCTCGAGTATATTCAGGAGCTTCTGAGAAACAGAAGCGGAGCGGTCTCCGTCTTTGTCGGCGACAGCGGGATGTTTGAAGAAAACGAGACTCTGGCCGACGCGTTTTTCGGCAAGCTGGAGGACGCTCCGATCCGGTCCCGGACCTATTCCTTTGAAGTTCCGGCAAAGAGCGAGGCTCTTGTGATCGATTCGAACGTCCAGTACAACGGCATAGTGGCGGATATCAAGACTCTGGGCATCGATGCCTACAGCGCCGATCTCGACGCGGTCTCCGCGCTCGTTCTGGATGAGTATCTCATACCGAAGCTCAGGGACGAATACGGGGTATACACTCCCATGCACTCCTTCTCGGGGAACAACGGGGCATACCTCATCACCTACAGCGACCCGAATATAAAAGAGACCTTCGATGTCTACTCGAAGATCCCGGAATTCCTTTCGGAGTACGAGGCCGATCAGGAGACGCTCAACGGCTACATCCTGTCCTCTTATTCATCATTCGCCGCCCCGGAGGGCGAGCTGAGTGGCGCCGTTTCGGCTGTGTTTTCACGGCTCAGGAACGAGCCTGAGGATCTCAGGGTCCGCCGTATGGAGGAGCTCAAGTCCCTCGACAGCGAAAAGCTGGCTTCATACGCCTCCCTCTACGCTAAGATGGTGGAAAACGGAAGGCTCTTCACTGTCGGCGGCAAGGAAGCGATAGAAAAAGAAGCTTCCCTCTACGAATCCGTCCTGGATCCTCTGAAACTCAGATAAAAAAGCTGCTCAAGTCCCCATCCGCTTAAATATGAAAGCGGCCCAAAAAAAGAAGCGGCATAGCTTACGATCTGCAGGCTATGCCGTTTCATATTATTACTTTCCGCCTTGAAAAGAGTGCGATTTTGCGGTATTATGCCTTTGAAGAAATTGCGATTTTGCGGTGTACGGCAGAATCATTTTTTGCGCATCATATCCGGGAGGTTAAATATCGTATGTTCAGGCTCCGGCGGAGGTCCCGGCCTCCGGTCTTTCCAGTTTCTTTCCCGTCATCTTTCTTCCCATGAAGAACACGGCCAGCGCCGCGACGGTCAGAACTATATCCGCGAAGAAGGTTCCTTCAAGGCCGAAGGCCGTGTTGTAGAAGAAGGTATCCCTGGCGTTTGCCGCGTCCAGCTTGAAGATCGAATACGGTACTACATGTCCGCTGTTCGGAAGCCCGAGAAGGATATTCTGCGTAAAGTTCCAGGCCGTATGCAGCCAGGCGACGAACCGGAAGCTGTCCCAGTAGTATATGACGAGCGACATTAAAATGCCGATGATCACTATATTGTATATGGAGACCGCGCTGACCCCGTTGTTGAACAGATGCAGGGCTCCGAACAGCGCGGAATTGACTAAAACGGCAAGAAGAGGACTTTTGTATGCTCTGAGGATCCTCCTGTACAGAAACACCCTGCAGGCCAGCTCCTCCGCTCCCGACTGGATGAAGACGGCAATGAGCAGAATCACAAAGGCGGGCAGGCTGAAATTGTCGAAATGCAGAGCTATATCCCCGTTAAGCCCGGCAGCGAGAGCGCAAAGCCCGTTCATGGCAAAGCCCGTCGCCGCCCCCGCGAGCGCGAATCCCACCGTGTTGCCGCGGGATGCCTTTCCGATATGCCTCAGGGTCTCCCTGTCCGCTTTTACCGCCAGCATGAAAAGGATGAAGACTATCCAGATGCCTATAAAAGAAGCGTAGAGCATCCCGGTCTCAAAGACCGCTGCAGCGAAGCTGTCCTCAGGGCCGCTTATGAGATTGACAAGAGACCCGAGCATCTGGCCGGCTGTGATGAGCAGCAGCGTAAGGATGCAGGACCAGAACCAGCTGAAAACAAGCCTGAATATTTTTTTCATTTTTGTCTCCTTTCAAAAAAAACCGCTCAAACGAGCGGTTTTTTATGTTTTCCGAAAAATTCTCTGATCTCAGTCAACTACGTACGGGAGCAGAGCCACCTGGCGCGCTCTCTTGATAGCTTCCTGTACCTGACGCTGATGCATCGCGCAAGTCCCGGTCGTGCGGCGGGGAAGTATCTTGCCGTGCTCGGAGATGAAATGTCTCAGTTTGTCGGTATCTTTGTAGTCGACGAAAGCAGCCTTGTCCGCGCAGAACTGGCAGACTTTTTTGCGTCTTGCCTTCGGATTTGTTTTGTCAAAAGCCATTATATTCCTCCTGTTTTAATCAAAACGGCAGTTCGCCGTCGTCATCGCTCAGATCTCCAAACGGATTGCTGTTCTGAGCGCCGGTATCCTGAGCCTGTGAATAATTGCCCGTGTAAGAACTCTGGTAGCTGTCGCCGCTGTCTTCTTTCCTCTTGGAATCGCCGAAATAGATGTTGTCTACAACTATCTCGCTGTTGCGGCGCTTCTGTCCGTTGGAATCTTCCCAGTTGCGGACCTGAAGTCTTCCCTCGACTACCGCCATGGAACCCTTGAAGAAGTATTTGCTGATAAACTCGGCAGTGCTTCTCCAGGCGACACAGTCGATGAAGTCCGTCTGCTTTTCTCCGGAATCGCGGTTCGTAAAGTTTCTGTCGCACGCTATCGTGAAGCTTGCAACGGGAACCTGTGACTGCGTGTATCTGAGCTCCGGATCGCGGACCAGCCGTCCCATAATAATTATGTGGTTCAGCATCCGCTTCTCCTTACTCCGCGCGCAAGGTTATAAGCCTGCGCATGATCCCTTCGGTAATGCCGAGGACACGGTCCACCTCTGCGGGCAGCTCCGGACCTGATGTGAACTTCATCAGGACATAATAGCCTTCATTCTGATCGTTGATAGCATATGCGAGTTTCTTTTTGCCCATCTCGACCAGCTCATCGAGTGTTCCGTTCTGCTCGACCAGAGCCTTGAATCTCTCAACAACTGCTGCTGTGGCTTCCTCGCTGAGAGTCGGATCGATGATATACATTACTTCGTACTTTTCGCTTG
Source organism: Oscillospiraceae bacterium (assembly GCA_017430455.1). Classification (GTDB taxonomy): domain Bacteria; phylum Bacillota; class Clostridia; order Oscillospirales; family Oscillospiraceae; genus Limivicinus. The sequence continues at coordinate 7,573 of JAFRMX010000015.1, read as the reverse complement.
CTTTTGCCATGGTTGCACCTCCCTTTGGTCAAATGGCCCCCGCGTCACCGCGGGAACAAGGATTCTGCCTGCCTGAAATTTGCAGGCTTAGATATTATACATTTTTGTTTGCGGAAGTCAAGAAGATTTCGGAATCTGAATTAAATTATGGACAAGCGGCGCGGGTCTTGTTATAATGGCAACAGTTCTTTATTAAACTTTTTGAAAGGATCACAGGAAATGGCAGACAATCTGGATATCGTACTCCGGGGAAGGATGCTGAAGCGGATCTCGGACCTTGCCTTCGGTGAACTCAGAAGAAAATACGGCCTTAAGCAGCTGGAGGTCGAGATACTGATATATCTGTCACGAAACCCCGGGTCCTCCGCCAGCACCTTCATAAAAGAAATGGGGCTCAACAAGGGGCAGGTCTCCGTCGCTATGGACAGTCTCAGTTCCGGCGGCTTTATTGCCCTTGAACAGGATAATAAGGATCACCGCTACTCTCACGCTTCCATCACGGAGAAAGCCCTGCCCGTGCTCGAAGACGCGGAAAGGCTCAAAGCGCAGTATGAAAAAATGATATTCTCGGGCATCTCTCCGGAAGAAGCTTCTTCATTCTGGAGTGTCCTGGAGAAGATCATGGCCAACCTCAGAAAGATCGGGCCCTGACCGCGGACCCGGTATATCAAAGCCGCCCTTTCGGGCGGCTTTCTTTTATTGTCATTACGTTGAGTCATTGCGAGGCGGAGCAACTTGTTGCGACCCGTCGGTATTGAATGAAACATGTTTCAGACCCGCCGGTGACCGAGCCGCAGCGAGATCGAAGCGCCTCTTCACGCGGAAGAGGCGCTTTTGCTTCAATAGGGCCTGCCCGCGAGAGAGAGCGGAAGCTCCATACGGTTGCTCTCAAGAAGCGTCCTGTCGCGGAGGATTTCCCCGGCGGGACCTTCTGCCGCGACGCGGCCTTCCGAGAGCAGGATCACGCGGCCGCAGGTATCGAGGATCATATCGAGATCGTGCGAGGTGATCAGTTTGGTCATCTCCAGCTCCCGGACGGTGTTGATCACGATACGGCGGTTGTACGGGTCGAGCGCGGAAGTGGGCTCATCCATCAGGACCGCCTCCGGTTCCATGGCCAGAACGGTGGCGATCGCCGCCATGCGCTTTTCGCCGCCGGAGATCTTATGGTTATAGCGGTTTTTGAGATCCTCCAGATGAAGACGCTTAAGCACCGCGTCCGCGCGCGCGTCGGCCTCTTCGCGGCTGAGCCCGTAGTTCAGAGGCGCGAATACCATGTCCTCGTATACGGTCGGCATGAACATCTGGTTATCGGAGTTCTGCAGAACAAAGCCGAGCTTCCTTCTGATCTCCGGCAGAGTATCACGGCGGACCTCGGTTCCGTCCACCAGGATCCTTCCCTCTCCTTCCGCCAGACCGAGCAGAAGCTTCATCACGGTGGATTTGCCCGCTCCGTTGGCTCCGATCAGGCCGACGGCCTCGCCCTTTTCTATGCGGAAGGAAACGTCCTTCAGAACGGGACGGTCTTTTTCATATGCAAAGCTTACATGCTGAAATTCGATCATCTGTTTTCACCTCACGATCGTGCTGCCCAACAGCTCCGCGATCCTGACATTCCGCAGAAGGAGAAAGACCGAGCTGCAGGCAAGCATATATAAAGCGTCGCCCCGGCGGAAGGCCCGGTGATCCGCGTAATAAAATTCCTGGCGGTAACCGCGCAGCAGCATGCTCGAATACAGCTCCTGCGCCCGGTCCATGCTGCGAAGCAGCAGCTGCCCGAGGAAGGAGCCCCAGGCCGAGATGTGGATGCCTTTCTGCCCCGGCGCGCGCAGGCTGTAAGCCTCCGTCATGACAGCAAGCTCCTCTGTCATCACCCCCACGTACCGGTAGGTCAGCAGAAGGAGCGTAACGATCAGCTTCGGGACGCGGAGCTTCCGAAGCGCGGCGCAAAGACTGTCTATCGGCGTGGTCGCCATCAGCAGGAAAGAAGCCATCAGGCAGAAGACACCCTTCAGCATCAGAGTCAGCATGGAGACGACACCGCCGGAAACAGACAGACTGCCGAGCTGCAGCAGAACGGTCTTATCGAAGAACGGATTAAACAGCCCGACAGCCATGACCAGCGGCAGGACGATACGGAGCTTGTAAAAGCAGGTCTTCACCGATGTCCCGCTGATCTGGAAAAGCATGACCGGCCAGAGCACCATAGGGACCAGGCCTCCCAGATCGTACTTGTCGAACGAAAGCGTTACAAGGATATAGACGACGGTGGTGATCAGCTTGGCCGCGGGGTGCAGGGCATGGACCGGCGAAGAGCCCGCGGCAAGCTCATCCATTTCCGAAAGCTCATGCATTGCTCTCTGCATCTTGTTCATAGGAATACTCTCTTTCAGGTTAAAAGAATAAGGGGCATCGCGTGACGCCCCTTATACCGTCTGCCTGCAACAGCTCAGGAGCTCTTCTTTTTGCGGAAGAACCCGCCCGTGAGACAGATCAGAACGGCAACACCCGCGACCAGCGCGGAGCCTACGATCCCGGAGACCGTGGTCCCGGCAGCCGTGTCATTATTGGCAAAGGCGTAGTCCGGAAGGAAGGAAGTCTTTTCCTGGATCGCTCCGGCGGTATCGGCAGCCTTGCTGGACACGCCGAAATCTTCTTCATCGAGGCCCATGTTCTCGGCATAGCCTTCCTCAGCGTTGCCGAAGAGCGCCCACTCCAGCCCGTCGGGGTTGGAACTGGCAAGCAGGCTCAGCCCGCCGCCCACGACCAGCGCCACAACGGCGAGGATCGCGACGACCGCTTTCAGGGAACGCTTGGAGCCCTCTCTCTCTGCAGGTTCAACGCACTGCAGCAGCTCAGGCCTGGATTCGTATACGAACAGCAGCACCGCGGCGGTGATCAGGCCTTCCACGAGACCTATGGCCAGATGGATGGGCTGCATCAGCGCGACAAAGGCGCCGAAGGGCAGTTCCGTAATGCCGGAGAGGCTCGTTTCCAGAACGACCGAGAACGCGCCGAGCTGCAATGTTACAACACATCCGATGATCGACGCGGCGACTATCCTGGCGCGCTGCGCGCTCTTGCCTTCGCCGAACCAGCGGCTCTGCATGATCGGGCGCCATATCAGATAATAGCCGACAAAGCAGCCGTAGAAGGCCATATTCCAGATGTTGGCGCCAAGGGCCATCAGACCGCCGTCGGCAAAGAAGAGACATTGTATCGCTAAGATCACGATCATGGAAAGGAAACCGGCCTGGGGCCCGAGCAGCGCGGAAAGAAGCATGCCGCCGCACATATGACCGGAGGAGCCGGTGCCGGGGATCGTATAATTGATCATCTGCCCCGCGAAGACCAGCGCGGCAGTAACGGCCATTACCGGCAGCTTCTGCGGCTCGTCATCTTTTTTCAGTTTGTGAACGGATACGCCTGCAACCGTGCCGGACGCCACGTACATTGTCGCGGCTACAGCGGGAGCAAGCAAAGCGTCTGCCATATGCATAGGTTTTTCCCCCTCTTTTTTAGTATTTGCTAAAATATAGAGCTTATCGGAGAAGCCCGCAAGCCCCCTGGGGGGATGTTATTTTTCCGCCGTTTTCAGCGCCCTTGATCTTCCCGGCAAACACCTGAGGTTTATCCCAGAGCACCCGGATATGGAGGCCACTCTCACGGTTCGCGGCATCGATTTCTTCTTCGATCGCGCTTCCTCCTGTATTTTCTTTTTGCCTGTCATTGTGAGGAGCTTCGCTCCGCGGCAATCCGTTTTTGATATTATACCAAACCAAAAGTCCGCCTTAAATTGTGTACTTTCAACAATTTTGGCGGGCTTTTTTTGTTTATTCTGACGAAACAAAGTATTCCGTCATTGCGAGTGAAGCGGTACAGTTTTCATTTCGGATTTTGTGCCGATCATTTTTTGCACTTTTCAGTTCAGTATATTCCTGGCGATCATCAGCGAGGCCGGAAAGACGGGAAGAAGCATTGAGATCAAAGCCGGAGAAAACGGGATGCTGAAGGTCCTTCTGGTATAAAAAAGAACTGTTCAAGTGATTTCTAAAAGTGCGTAAATTAATTTCCGCACTTTTGAACAAAGTTCTGGAACGGTTGCGGCGCAGTGTTTTGCGACTTTTTACACTTTTAGCACTTTTCGCACTCAGCCATTTATTTTTCAGAATATTGCTTTCAGATCCTTAAGTCTTGTCTTTCAAAAGTCCCACGATATCTCTGCGTTCCCGGATTACGATACGGCTCTCTCCGTAAGGGACAGATTAGACGGACCGGGTTTCGGGGTGTTCTCGGGAACAGACGGATGAGGATATGAAAAATGCTGAATACATCCTCTGTAATATTATAAGACTTAATAAAAAGACTCGGAAAAAATCCGGCAATAGCGATCTGTATGAATCCCAAACATAAAAATGTACAGTCGGGTGCGAAAAGTGCTAAAAGTGCTAAAAACTGCAGCGCAAGGGTTAGAGCCAATTTTAAAAAGTGCGAAAATGAATTTTCGCACTTACAAAAACCGGATTACAATAAAACCTTAATGTAAGTAACCGTTATACAGGAGGGTATAACTAAGGGCCGGCCGGGCAGTTTCATTTGTTCTTTACTGAAATATCAAACTGTCGAACTCGTGCGGGTCGACTGTGATGTTCCTCTCCCAGGGCAGCGGAGGGGCGTCCGTGCAGGAGGGGTAGCAGAGGCGGATAATAACGGCGAGGTATCTGGCTTTTTCGTTTAGGTGCGTATATTTCAGGACCTCCCCTCCGTTTTCGCCGCACATGGCCTCGAAGAGAGTCGCCATGTCCTCGGAGGAGTCGAGCCTCGAATAGGCCCGCGCGAACCAGACGCTGTCGTCCTCCCCGCCGCCCTCGGCGGTATAGGCCTTGTCGTAGATTGAAAACCACTGGTCCGCGGAGAGCTCCGCGTAGTAGAGCCCTCTCACCTGCTCGGGCATGAGAGAGAACCAGGAGCTCAGCACGGGAGTCCCGTAGAGCAGCTCTATCTCCTCGGGGCGGTAGCGCAGGGCGTGGAAGAACTCGTGGACTATCGTGTCCGAGACGACCGAAGCGTTCCAGCCGGTGTTTACCGTTATGTTCATGAAGCTGCCGTATTTGACCGTATATCCACTGTATCTGACTCCGGCATAGGAAAGCTCGTCGAGAAGATAGAACCTGAGCCTCGTCATGTCGTTCATCAGAAGCTCGCTTATCATACCTTCGGGCAGTGAGTTTATGAAGCTCTCTATTTTCCGGACGGCGCCCAGGGTCCCCTCGCCGTCAATCGCGGGGACATAGTCATAGGAGCAGAAGGGGCTTATGTCGCAGTGCATCGCGCCCCAGAAGATCTCGACGCCGCGCTCCAGAAACAGCCTTCTCGCGACAGCCCCGGTCTCCGTGTCCGGAAGGGCGCTGTAGTAGATAGCGGCTTCGCCCTCGAGGACCTCCGCGAAGGGATCGGCCAGGTAGAAGGTCCCGTCCCTGCTGTAGGCAGCGACTTTGCCGCTGTCCGTCATGCAGGAAATGATTCCCTCCGAGGCAAGAGGGCTCTCCGAGTAGTCCTTTATAAGTGCGTCCGTTTTCGCGCTGTAAACGCGTAAGTTTTCCCAGATGTAGTCCTGCTCTCGGCCGACTTTGAGGCCGTTTTTCTCCAGGTATTCTACCGATACGTCGAAAGCGTTTCTGAAGGTAAAGTGGGTCTTGAGTTCTCCAGTTTCAAGATCCGCTATCAGAAGGCGGTGCTTTCCGAGGACCAGAAGGGCCTGCTTCCCGTCGTTCGGGACAACGCTCTCCGTCGGGACCGCGCCGTATCTGAGGAAGCTCATTCTTTCGCAGGAGGGGGAATAGATCTCTATGTAAAACTCGTCCCTCGTCATGCCGTAGGCAGTGACGCAGAGCCTGGCTCCGTCCAGGACCGAGAGTTTGAAGGCGAAATCCGCCGCGTTGTATGAGAGAGAGGCTTCCCTCCTCTGCCCTGTCAGCAGATCTATGCTCTCTACGGCAGTTCCGCCGTTATTGCTCCGGAAGAGCCAGACCGTGTTCTCCGCGGAGAGCATGTAGCAGCCGTCGTCGGTTCCGATGGAGAGCGTGTATATACCGCTGACAAAGTCGAAGCTCGCGCTGCCGCCCAGGACCTCTCCGTCCGCAAAGGCCGGGGGAAGAAAAGAGAATATCAGTACGGCGGCGGCAAGCGCTGCCGTGAGTTTTTTTGAGCAGTCTTTTCATGCGGTTATTAAATCATACGCCCGTGCTTTTTTCAATGTCATAAAAAGAAGGAAGGCGCCGTAGCGCCTTCCCCGGATCTTTGATTCTTCGTATATTAATTGAGGAGCGCGGCCTCGATCGCCTCGAGAAGCTCCTGCTGCGACGCGGCGCCGAGCTTCGGGGAGAGCCTTATCACCATTGAGCCGTAGACTGTGTGGAAGTCCGCGTTCGCGATCTTTGTCAGGGCCTCGTCCCTGCTTTGGGCAAGCTCCGCGGTCTCATAGACCTCTATGGCGCCTCCCGCCTCTGTCGTGAGAGCTTTCGGAGCACTGGCTTCGGGCTCAGCCGCTTCTTCCTCCGCGGGAGCATCTTCGCCCTCCGCGTTTTCGTCAGGCTCCTCAGCCGCTTCCTCTTCAGGGAGCTCCGCCGGGACCAGATTGCTTTCGAAGAATATGCAGGAAGTATAGCCGTCCTCCGTGCCGAGCATCGCGAAGGGATCGTTATCCTCTGTCGCGGCCTCGGCTGAAGTTATCCCGCTGACAGATTTAAGTGCGGAGATGACGCTCTGCGCAGTCGGGTCCGTGATCTTCACTCTCAGGTCTATGCTGTCCTCGAGGGCCTTCTGGGCCTGCTCGAGAAGCTCCGTCATTTCGCTGTAGTCCGGAGTCCCGAGCGCGGAAGCGGCGTTGCCCAGAAGCTCCGTGTATTTGTTTAAAAGCGCGGTCTCCGCTATTATGCCCTTGATGTCCCTGATGCTCGGGGTAAAATCACCGGTCTGTCCTATCACGTCGCTGAGCGTCGGAACAGGGACCAGCGCGCTCTCTGCCGTTTCGACGGCGGCCTTTGCGGCGTCGAGAGTTTCGGGATCCAGCGGCGCTCCTCCGAGTCCTATCACGCGGTTTATGAGGTCTATGGAGGCCTCGAGCTCCTCATTCGCCTCTGAGACCTGCTCCGCGGCCTTTTCGAAGCTTATCTCCGCGCGGGTCTCCGCGTCGAGCGCGGCGTCGTACTCGGCCATAGACTCCGTATAGGGCAGGTATATGAATATAACACCGGAAGCGGCGATCACCGCGAGGATGATCAGGACCGAGAAGAACAGTCCCCATCTGAAACGCTTTTTCGGCTTTCCGGTTTCCTCAATGATCTCTTCGTTCATTGTGTCCATCTCCTTTTTGTTTCCGGACTATTATAGCACGTCTTTCGCGGGATTATTAAACAATCCGTTAAACCCGGATATACAGAAAGGCATCTGCCGAAGCAGATGCCTCTTTCTGGCGCCCCCTGTAGGATTCGAACCTACGACCCTGCGGTTAACAGCCGCATGCTCTACCTGTTGAGCTAAGGAGGCTTAGTGTTGGCATTGACCTATTTTT
>JAFRMX010000014.1 GCA_017430455.1 Oscillospiraceae bacterium | reverse complement strand
GGTTTGAAAGCTTTTCACCTGCATCAGCGGCACGCTCTTTCATTGCGGAGACCTGTTTACCGAATGAGGAACGCGTATCTTCAAAACACCGGTCAAGGCTTTCGGTTAAGAAGCCGATAATAAAATCAAAGCGTCTGTGCAGATTCGGAGGCAGCGCACCGCGTTTTTCAGCTTTTGACAATCTTTCCTTTTCGGATCCCAATTCATCTCTCAGCGCCGCCCCGTCACGAACGCCGGCAAGAATATCATGGAGTTCTTTTAAAGTATCCTCCGTTTCAATTACCTGCCTTACATCGGAAAAGACATTGTCCTTCAAGAGCCCGAGCAGACTCAGCTGCTCGTCGAACGGTGCATCGGATGCCCGTTTTTTTATCTCCTCAGAAGCTTTTCCCGCCAGAATCTCCGGTATTTTGTAATCGGATCTGTATCTGCACCAGAGTTCGAAATAATCGCCGAAATCCTCGGCTATCTCCTCGTCCTGCAGATATTGACCGAAGAGATTCTGATCGGTCTCAATAGAGCAGCTCTCGTACAGCTTGATGATATCGCTGAGATCCTTCCAGGCTCGGGCAGTAACAAAGGCTCTGCCGTCCGGAGTGTTTTCCACTTTAAAGAAGTTTTCTTTTCTGATCTCAAGATAGCTGAGCACAGCCGGATGAACTCCAGTCTCAAGCGCATAATCCTTCCAGACGCCGAAATCGGGTTCCACGTCAACACGCTTGAGTCGGTCCCACGTCACGGTATCGAATTCACGCACGTTCCTGTTGTACTCGGGCGGGTTTCCGGCTGTCACGACCAGCCATCCGCCCGGTACGGCGTGTTTCCCAAAAGTCTTGAACTGTAAAAACTGCAGCATGGCAGGGGTCAGAGTTTCCGAGACACAGTTGATCTCATCCAGAAAGAGAATGCCCTCTTTGACTCCGCTGTCTTCCATCAGGTCATAAATAGACGCGATGATCTCGGACATCGTATACTCCGTAACCTTGTACTCCCGCCCGTCATATATCTTTGTCTCGATCATGGGCAGGCCAAGCGCGCTCTGACGCGTATGATGGGTCATGGAATAGGAGAGCATGCCCACTCCGAGCTCGGACGCGACCTCGGCAACAATTGCGGTCTTGCCTATGCCCGGAGGCCCGATGAGAAAGATAGGGCGCTGTTCCTCGACCGGCAGAAGGAAATTGCCGTACTCATCCTTCGCAAAATAAGCGCGCATGGTGTTTTTTATCTGCTGCTTTGCTTCTCTGATATTCATAGATCAAACTCCGTATCTGTATATTTCGCGTCTTTAAGCATTCCGAGCAGCAGAGCGGTGATCTCGCGCTCGTTTTTTGCGGATGCCTCGCTGACGTATTTGCGGATATTCTCCGGCTTTAACAGCCCGAGTCTCGCGATGCCGGACATAGCGGGTATAATGTTTCTTTTCAGAATATGTTCCATAACGAGCGGCTCATTGGCCCGTATATAGTCCGATGCTTTGACGGATACAGCTTCATCATGCTGCCCTGTGCTCGTGCACCAGAGCAGAGTATATTGCAGAAGTGAGGCGTTGTCGGTTTTGCCGCAGTACCCCGGGGCAATGAAGCCCGACATAAGGCTCTCACATTCACCGAAGGCTGCATCGCCTATAATTGTATCTTTATTTGGGACAAAAATACTTTTCAGATCCTTGCACTCCCAGAAGCAGCGCTCACCGATATATGAAACATTTACCGGCAGATCAGCAGAAATCAGCCCGGAACCCCAGAATGCCATATCTCCGAGCTCCTTAAGGCCTGAAGGAAAAGTAACGGATCTGAGCGAACTGCACCCGAGAAAAGCTCCGTCACATATCCTGACAAGAGCTTCAGGAAGCGTTATTTCTTTGAGAGATTCACAGCCGGCAAAAACTGCCGCAGATATCTCGGTAAGACTCCGCGGGAGAATTACCGATCTTAAAGCAGTACAGCCGTAAAAAGCCTCCTCGCCTATTGAGAAAACGGTATCAGGGATCTCGACCTCTGTTATTTCGGAGTCGTCGGAGAAAGCTCCGTCCTCAATGGCTTCGGTGCCGTACGGAATAATCTTTTTCATACAGCAGCTCTCATTTCCCGTTCGAGCTGGTTTTCGCTGAGCGTCATTTGTATCGCCCACGGCGGAAGATCAGGCACTTCGGAGCTCTCACTGCTTATAATGAATGCCGTCTCATAAGCCGGTTTTTTGGAGGGAAAAGTTCCGAGGCCGTCCGTAAAATAGATAATACCTTTGAGATCTGAAAACTCATGTTCTGAAACCAGCTCGTCGACTCTGTTGAAAACAGGCCTGAAATCAGTCCTGCCCAAGCCTTTGATCTCCAGAGTTTCCATGTATTTTCTGAAATCCTCGCGTGTTTTGATGACACTTTCATCCCTGATGCGGTCGTCGCACTGGAAAATATGTATATTGACTTTTGTAAAGAAGTTTTCCTGTTTGACCAGTATATCGTGTGTATGCTGAATGAACTTCTGAACCATATCGCCTCTGACTGAACCTGAGGTATCTACAGCTATGACAAAGTCTCTTACCCTTTTCTGTTCCCGGTATTCCAGAGGCTCAATGAGAGGCATGTTACCGTATTTATCGAGCCCGAACATATAATAGTTGTTGTCGAACTCCTCGTCAGAAATATGCAGGGTCTCGCCCCACACGCTGAAACGCCTTAAGAGATCGGTATAGCTGTATTTTGCGCGGGAGATCGCCCTGAGATTCTGTACAAGAGGGCTGTCCTCGTCTTTATTCAGAAATTCGAGCTCCTTCTGCACTTTTCTGGATACTTCTTCCCAGACCTTGCTGTCCGGGACTTCGATCTTCCTGGCATTTTTATCATGTTTTCCCCACCAGAAACCGTGCGAGTCCGCCTGAAAACTTCTTCGTATTTCTTCAGCTTCCTGCACGGACATACCGCTTTTTCTGAAAAAAGCACAGATCTTCTCAGCAGTGAGTTCCCCGACTTCTGTTTCCAGAAGCTTTATATAGGCGAGCTGTGCATATTTCCTGCCGGAATTGAGGCAGGGTATATCCAGAGAATTGATGACGTTTTCGACGGAGATATCTGTCGCAAGATCCCAGTACTCGCGACTGACATCTTTGCCGACATAGCCGTGAAGGAAGATCAGATGCAGGACCGTGTGGAGAATATCCCGGTTTACGGCATTCTCGTCATATCTGTACATGTTCAGGATATGCATCGGATCGTAATACAATACTCTGCCGTCGCTCGCAAGAGAGACTTCCTTTACAGCTAAAGGCTTCAGTCTTAAAACGGCGCGCTGAATAAACCTCAGGTCTACTGCAAGCCTGCTTACTGAGAGCTTTATTATATCCGATGAAAGCTGATTGATCAGTTCTTCTTTTTTTGTTTCCGTTCTTTCAGTCTGAAGCCCCATACTTTCAAAGAAGCCGGCAGCGGCAAGCCACCGCTGCCGGCAATTTGTTATTGCATGTTATTGCGTATCAACAGGTTTTGCAGGGACGTCTATCGCAACGTCGCTTGCGGGAAAACTTGAGCAGATGTGGATATAGCCGTAATCAAGATCCGCAGCTCTTCTTCCGTCCGTCTTTTCCGGGATAAAGACATCTCCGGAGAGCAGCTTGCTGTGGCACCAGCCGCACTCGCCGCTTCTGCACCTCGAGGGTACAACAAGACCGGCGCGTTCACATGCGACCATAAGCGATTCGTCGGCAGACGCGGGAATGTCATATTCTTTTCCGCATTGTACGACATGGAGATTGAAGGTCCTGCCGCGGATCTCCTCGGGATATCCCGGCTGGTTCCAGGGATCTTTGATCGCTCCGAACAGCTCACGGCGGACAAACTTCTGCCTTAAGCCGAGTTTTGCGATCTCGCCGTCAAGGTAGTTGTACATAGCCTGCGGACCGCACATGAAGATTGAAAACTCGCCGTTTCCGGCATATTTTCTGATAAGATCCGCGCTTATGAAGCCGTATTCAAAGCCCTCTTTTTCTTCATCGGAGAGCACATGAACAACATGTACCTTATCGCATGCCGCACAGACTTCGTCGAGTTCCTTTCTGTAGACGATGGCGTCCTCGGTCCTGGATCCGAATATGACAGTCAGGTCGAAATCTTCATAGCCGTCCCGAATGGCATAAGCCATACCCATAAACGGCGTGATACCGGAGCCTCCCGCAAGAGCTACAACCTTCTTCGCATCTCTTATGGGTTCGTAGTACAGGTGACCCTGAGGGCCGGAGGTAATGACGGTATCTCCCTTTTTCCAGTTGTCCTGGATATACGGGCTTACAAACCCCGCGTCATCGCGCTTGACGGTTATGTGATATATCCCTTCCCTGGCCAGAGCGGGAGAAGAACATATGGAATATGATCTTGTGGTGTGAGTCGTTCCTATGGGCACGTCAACGCTTATATACTGGCCTGCCCTGAAAAGCGGGAGTCTCTCCCCGTCTTTTTTCTTCAGGATTACGGTTTTCGCGTCGGGACCGTTCTGGAGAATATCGTCTATGACGAATTCTATCTGCTTAGGGTGATGGGCTTTTGCTTTTTCATTGGTCGGTTCAATACCCTTCAAAGGAGTAGAGGGAGAGGCGTCAATGGCTGCATTCCGGACTTTGGGCATGTTCTTGAATTTGAGCATGTCAAGTTTTCCGATCAGACCTACTTTGTAATTTACTTCCGGCATCTCTTAACCCTCCTCTTCTTCTTTCATTTCCGAAAGAGTCTTCCGGGCAAGCGTGTTTCCGGAGAAGATCGCGGAGTTGTAACCGTCGCCTCTGATGGAGGATGCTCCCACGAATTTGAGTCCCTTGACCGGGAACTCCGTACCCATCATCATCATTCTCGGCATCATGCTGTCCCAGCCGCTCAGTTCATAGCCGTAGGCCGACCCCTGCGGGGTGTTGACAAAGTTGCACATTGTCCACGGCGTCGCGACTTCTATCTCTTCGATATAAGGCCTTATGGTCACGCCGAGTTTTTCCTCAAAGCGGTCGATAAGGCGGTTTGCCATCATGTTTTTGGTCTTGAAGTAGTCTTCTTCATCAACATTTGCCCAGTCGTCTCCGCTGAAGGTAGTGGTAAGCGAAACAACACATGTGCCGGGAGGCGAGAAATCCGGATTGACCGTATTGTAGCAGACGGAGACCATGTTGTAGTTGTCCTTTATTGTCTTGCCGGACTGGTATTCCCTGACAGAGTCGGCGGATTCGGGCATGAAGACAGAGTAGTCATGGAGCCCCAGTTCCTCCGCGCTCTTGTCGAGACCGATGTAGACAACAAACATTCTTGCCGAGTATTCCCTGGCGTTGTGGAGCTTGACCATTCTCTCGGGAACGACCTCGGGCGGGCACATGTTGGCGTAGACCATGGTCGGGTTTGCGTTGCAGAGTATGTGTTTTGTCTCGACAGTGCCGCAGGTCGTCTCAACGCCGCAGACTGCCTTCTCGTCATCGAAGAGGATCTTTGTTGCCGAACAGTTGAACCAGGTCTCTCCGCCGTGTTTTCTGAAGCTTTCCAGCATACCCGTAGTGAGCTCATGGCTTGTTTTATCGGGGATCCATGCCCCGTATGTGACGTAGAGCCAGACCATATTGGTATACTGCAGAAAGCTCAGCTTGTCTGCAGCGACATCGAGATAGCCCCAGTATGTTCCCATGATATCCTGGGCCAGCTTCGGCATCTTCATCGCATTAAAGACCTTGTCGATGGGATAGCTTCCGAGCCTCAGAAAATTCGGGTAGTGCTCCTGCATATAGGCCGGGTCGGTCTTTCCGTTGACGGAGAGCGAATAGTCGCCCGCCTCATGGAACTCGGTGCCTATCTTAAAGAAATCCTCGATGGATTTGCGGCATCCGGGGACATATTTTTCCATTGCGTCGATGAAAGGCTGCTGTCCGCAGGGAAGGGTCGCGTCGATCTTGGTCTTTCCGTCACTGGCTGTGGTGATGACGCGGAAGTTCTCCGGAACTATATGCCCCTTGAGATCTACGCCGAAGTCATCCACGACAGTCTGACGGCATGCGCCGAATTTCTCCGCCGTGCCCCATTCACACAGTTCATGGAGAGCAGTCTCAAATTCGAAACGCCCCCGCCTGAAGCTGGAAGCACAGCCGCCCGGGAGATTGTGACGTTCAATAAGCAATGTCTTTTTGCCTGCGAGCGCCATCCTGCAAGCTGCAGCCAGGCCGCCGTTGCCGGCACCGATGACCACAGCATCATATTTTGGCATAATGCATTTCCTCCTTTTCATATTTTTTTAGCATTGATAAAATACCTATGATAATACTTTAATCCAATTAATGTACAACTTCAAGAAAATTGTCAGAATTTTACCGGATAAACGGGATTTTTTGATTTTACCGAAACTATTCCGGGGAATTTGCGTCATTATAGGTGAGAACGTTCTTAACACGGAGATTTTCAATGGAAGACGAAGCAATACTTGAGCTTTACAACGAGAGGAACAGCTCTGCCATCGCCGAGACGGAGAACAAATACGGAAAGCTGTGCTTTCAAATTGCGGAAAACATCCTCTGTAACAGAGATGACAGCTTGGAATGCGTAAACGATACTTTGCTTCACGCTTGGAATGCGATCCCGCCCGAGAGTCCGGAAAGATTATCCGCCTGGCTAGCCGTAGCAGCCAGAAATATTGCTCTGAGCCGATGGCGATCCGACCATGCAAAAAAACGCGGAGGCGGCGAAATACCGCTTTTGTTCGACGAGCTTGCCGATTGTATTCCCGGAGACAGCGATCCGCAGAAGGAAGTCGAAAAAGGAGAACTGGCCGAATCGGTCAACAGGGTCCTTTCATCTCTCAGCCCCGAGATAAGAGATGTTTTTACAGCCAGATATTTTTATGCCGCTTCTCTTTATGAGATCAGCAAAAGGACAGGGTTTTCCATCGGAAAGATCAAGAGCATGCTTCATCGGACACGAAAAAAACTGCAATCAGAATTTAAGGAGGAGGGTCTATGCTGAACCGGGATAAATTGCTTGATGTCATGAGCGATATCCGCCCCGACTATCTGGAATCTGCGGCTGACCTCCTCGGATATTACAGGGAGGATAAAACAACGGAAACAAAAATAAGTACAAAGAAGCAGATCAGAGATACCAGGAGAATAATTCTTATTGCCGCAGCCATAGCCTGTTTTCTGACCATCACGGTATTTGCCGCGAGGCTGTTCTCGGTCTCAGAACGGGTTCCTGACCCCGATGAGACTTTCAGGATAAAATGGTCTGAAAATGAAGAAGGTTTTCTTGAATGGCACGATGCCAAGCTTGCTCTGACATTTCCGGAGAAGGAAGAGAGCAAAGAAATAGAATTCAAGCCGGGATACCTGCCGTTTGAACTCCCCGAAACGCTTGGATTCAGCATTCCCGAGTCAAATATAAACAAAGACACATGGTTTACCCGTTTTTCCGCGGAAACGCTCGGCTGCTGGGCGCCGGAGGATATGAGGCTCTATCAGGATATAGGACAGCCGCTCCTCATAGAGAGATACAGCATGTCCATGTTCAACGACGGAGGGGCCATACTGATGCTCTATCATACCCCGGGCGATATAACGGAGGAGCAGTGGGGAGACCTGGACGTATTGAAGTTTCATGCGTCCCAGCAGATCGGGGCACGTCCTGAATTCGGGCAGGAGGAGTATTCCATTGATTATAACTATGTTCTGCTGTCAAACGCGGATGAAGGCTGGATAATTACGGTCGCCGGAATGCTGGATATGGATACGATCGTCAAAGTTGCTGAGAACCTGGAGATCCGGCAGACAGGCAGGATCCTGACACAGGAGGATTTTGAAAACAAATATGTCTTTATGGACGGCGGCGTAGGATAAAAAAAGCAAATATTACAGTTGACAAGTGTAGACTCTTATGATATAACAGGATCGTAGAGTCTACACTTGTAATCTATTTAGCTGTTTTGGAGGTTCTTTATGGACACATTGGCAAATCGGATAAGCGATTCCGAAATTGAAGTCATGAAGGTGTTGTGGGCCGCAGAGGACGCTCTGCCCCTTTCGGCAATAAGGCAGTCGCTTCAGGCAAAGAAAGGCTGGGAGGCGGCTACCATAAAAACACTGATCTCAAGACTTGTTTCCAAAGGCGCCGTAATACAGATAAAGCGTAATGTTTTCTATTATTCTCCGGCCATTTCAGAGAAGGAATACAACAGATGGGCAACCAACGATCTGATCTCCCGCCTGTACAACGGGAGCGCCAGGGATCTTGTCGCAGCTCTTGTACATTCGGAAGGCCTGACCCGGGACGATATAGAAGAGCTCCGAGCCATGTTCAACTCGGAGGACGGATGAATGATAATGACGCAGCTTATATATATGACTCTGGGCGGCTCCGTACTGGTTCTTCTCCTGTTTGTGCTTAAGCGTATCTTGGGGAACAGACTCTCAAATACAGTCTATTACTATGCCTGGCTTCTGGTGCTTCTACGTTTTATACTCCCAATCCCCGGTCTTGTTCCGACAAGCGCGGAAGCAGGGACGCCGCCTGTATATCAGGCAGAAGCCTCGACAAATGAATCCGGGACAGAGGCTCAATACTATCAGGTAACGGATCATCAGGCTCTCATTATTCCGCATGAAGAAATAACACCGAAGGAAACAGAACCTGCTTCAGCCGCTAACGAGGGTCAGATCCCGAATCATGACGTATCCCGTACCGGATCTGTAAAAACAGTTTTGAGATCCTCCGGTTTTTGGCTCGGCATATGGGTTACTGGCGCTATTGTGAGCTTTTCTATTTATTTTTTATCCTTCACGGCATTCTCCTTCAGGATGAAAAAGAGCTTTATGACTCCGGACATATTCCAGAGAATGACATACGCCTCAATAAAAGGGCCTAAGCCGAGGCTGTTCGTGAGCAAAAAAAGCAGAACGCCTTTGATGTATGGAGTGTTTTCGCCCAAAATCGTCCTGCCCGAACGGATATACGATGAAGAAATGCTAAAAAACATCTTCCGTCATGAACTGACACACTACCGCAGGCAGGATACACTCTATAAATGGTTCACTGTCATTGTGCTCTCGACACAGTGGTTCAACCCGCTGTCATACCTGGCAAAGCATGAGATCAACCGCGCCTGCGAGCTGAGCTGTGACGAAACGCTTCTCCGAAACATGACAAAGGCCGAGAAAAGATCCTACGGCAATACGCTCCTGAGCATGGCTGCCTCAGCAGCTCTCCCCGCCGGAGTAGTGGCAACCACCTTCTGTACGGAGAAGAGAGATCTAAAAGAACGATTGGAGCAGATAATGCGCTATAAAAAGAATAAAATCAGAATTCTGGCGTCATTGCTGGCGCTCATATTATTGGCCGGCTGCGGTGTCGCGGCAGGTCCGAAAAATGAAACAACGGAAGACAATACCGTTAATAATGAAACTGTATCGACTGTCGACCGTTTTCTCGAGGCCATAGATTCCGACTCGGTAATCAGACTTGAAGCAGGACAATTCGATCTGAGCAGCGCCTCGAGCTATGGGACCGAAGAAAGAGGAGCTCACTGGCATTGGGAAAAAGTATATGACGGATTTGAGCTTGTTATAGAAAACGCGGATAATCTCACAATAACCGGAGCCGGAGCGGATAAGACTACCATTGCCGCCTCGCCCAGATATGCCAATGTCCTCCGATTCAGCAACTGCAGCGGGATAAAGCTTGAAGGTTTTATTGCCGGTCATACTCCCGATCGCGCTTTTTGCAGCGGAGGAGTTCTCAGATTTGAAGCCTGTAACGGCACATCGGTTTCGGACTGCGGGATGTTCGGTTGCGGAACTGTAGGCGTAATCGCTCAGGACTGTACGGACCTCAGTGTCGATTCCTCAAAGATCTACGAGTGCAGCGACAGTGCAATGAATCTCAATTCATGCCGGAATGTCTCTTTCGACCGATGCGAGGTATACGGCAACGGAACAAGAGAGGGTCAGGCAAGCGCTGTCAGCATCTTCAGCGTAAGGCAGTGCGAGGGCGTATATATCACGAACTGCAGCATTCACGACAATTCCGTTCAGAACTTCTTCATCTCCGCCTACAGCAAAAACACGGCCTTCCTTTCAAATAAGGTCGAGGACAACACTATATATACTTCGGTCTTTACGCTTGAGCAGTACCCGATAACAGTGGACGGATGCAGCTTCAGGAATAACGATTCTGAGAGATTCGTCTGGTACTACTCACAGGGAATATACGCCACTGATATAAACGGTAAAGAGCTCGACAAAACTAGCCTTAATAATATGAAATGGCGTGAGATCAATATCGGGGATATAAAAAGTGCAGAAGCCCCTGAGCCTGCACCGGAAGCTGCTGCAGGCAGCGAGATAACGGTTACGAATACCGACGAGTTCCTCGCGGCCCTGGGTCCTGACAGGACCATAATCCTTGACGGAGAGCTTTTCGATCTTTCTGCAGCTTCAAACTACGGCTCTATCGGCGGAGAGTACTATTTCTGGGCGGAAAACTTTGACGGCCCCGGACTCATCATTAACAATATCGAAGGCCTGACAATAAAGGCGAAATCAAATGACCCCAAGGACACAACAATAGCGGCTATCCCAAGATACGCCAATGTCCTGGAATTCCGCTCCTGCAGCAACATCTCTCTTATCGGCTTTACAGCCGGCCATACCGAGGAGCCGGGCTCCTGCTCGGGCGGTGTTCTCGATTTTAAGAATTGCGGCGGGATCAGTCTCGAGGAATGCAGGCTCTACGGCTGCGGAATCTTGGGAGTAAACTGCTCAAACTGCACAGATTTTAAAGCGCGAGACTGCGAGATCTACGATTGCAGCCAGGGCGGAGCGACATTCTGGAAATGTGACGGCATAGCTTTTTCAGATTGCGATTTCCACGATATCCCGAGTCCCATGCTCAGCTTTTCCGAATCCGTGAACAAGACCTGGAACGGCGAGCCGATAGAAGCGGATAATTGCCGGTTCGATGTCACCGAAGACGGAAACATTGACCTTCAATCCCTTTTCTCGGCGCCGGAGAACGGCGGATATGTCATGGCTGTTGAGGACAATCCGTTCTTCAAAGAAGCACCGGTCCAGTTCAAAGAAGGGAGCGAAGAACTGGCATTTGCGAGAGATGTTCAGAAGGATATTTCTGATTCTGACTTTGAATCCCTCGCGGATAAGATATACTTTCCCATGAATATTCTCAGCCCCGAAGGTTCGCTGATGATACTGATGGACAGGAATGAGTTTCTCACTTGTATCAATACCGCTGATCCCGAAACTATTGCAGAGTTACAGCGGTTTGTCTCAGACGATCCGCTTGAGGAGTACGGCCACAGTGAGTTTGGAGAAACCTTCGGATCCCATCGCATAGCTTTTGTCGAATATGAGGGTGCAAAAAAGATCACTTGCATATCTTTCGGAGGCAGGCTCTACGAATACGAGAGCTGAAAATACAATAGTTTTTATGAATTATTTAAAAGGCAGACCTGTAAAGGCCTGCCTTCAGTATTCACAGTTGACCGGGGCTTTTCTGCGTTTCGGGGCTTAAGAAACCCGGCTTGCCAGGAACTCAAGATCCATATCGTCTTCAAGAAAATATCCGGAACCGGTATATTCAAAATGCCACCACTCGGATGTGATCGTTCCGAATCCGCAGGAAGTCATGACATCTGTCATATAATCCACATTATGCCGGACTTCCATACTCCAGGAATCATGAAAGCGCCGCATGGCCGATTCGTTAAAAGTGTGCATGGGAGAGGGCATTTCAAGAAGCTCTCCGGTCTCGGTATATGCGAGAGATATATCCACAGCCCGTCCCAGGTTATGCCAGGACCTGGAATTGTACGGGTCCGCAATAAAACGATGATCTTTAACGATATCGTACAGAGCCTTCTGCGCGGATTTCGGTCTGTAGGCGTCATATATGACCATCGTATAACCGTCGGCTTTGAATATATCATACGCTTCCTTGAGCAGAGCTGCAGATTCCTCCTCCATCAGAGGAACCGCGGGATAAAGTATTCTCCCGGTCACATTGTTTTCCGTGGCGTTGATGATATCAAACCGCGCGTCTGGAAGATATTCTCTCAGGTCAACAGCGTGAGGGATATGCACATATGAAACTGGCTCAGGGGTTGGCGTTCTTTCCGGAGTCGGCTCCGGAGAAGGTGCCACCGTAGCAGAGGGCCGAGCCTGAGCTTCAGAGCCATGGCTTTGAACACGGTTTTCCTCTGCGATAGCGGCGAGCTGCGTTATCAGCGCGATCACCAGAGCAAGCATGACGACACAGGCGCCCGCAAGAGAGATCAGATATACTTTTTTTGAAGACCTTCTGTTTTTCATCTGAAATGATTATGTATCAGCGGAACTTATTTTTCAATCGCAAAATCAAGAATAATATGTAAAAAACTATGAAAATTATTGACATACAGCGCTATTTTTGATATCATTCCACAGTCCTTGCGCGAGGTGTAAAGCGAATGCCTGCATTCGGGCGCCTTTCGATACTTTATACTTGGCCATTGGAGAAAGAAATATACTGAAAGGAAAAAGAAAATGATCACAAAAGAAAAAAAGACAGCCGTCATTGAGGCCAACAAGACTCACGACGGAGACACCGGCTCGCCTGAGGTACAGATCGCCATATTGACAGAGCGTATCAGAGAACTCACAGAGCATTTGAAATCCCATCCTGCTGACAAACACAGCAGACTCGGAATGTACAAGATGGTCGGTAAACGCCGCCGCCTGCTCGACTACCTCATGAAGAAGGACATCGAGCGTTATCGTGCAATCATTGCAAAACTCGGGATCCGCAAGTAAGACGGATCTCCGAAAGCCGAAGGATATGAAGGTTTTTACGGAAGGACAATTTAATATTGTCCTTCTGTTTTTTCAGACCGGGTCATTTTGTCGGAACCGGATCTGACATCTTTTTCAAAACCGCAAGATCACAATGAAAGGTATATATTATGAAAATTACGCACAAAGAATTCCCGAACTACCGCAAATATGAAATGATGTATGAGGGAAGGCCTCTGAGCATGGAGGTCGGAAAACTCGCGGAGCTGTGCAATGCAGCAGTACTGGTAAAATACGGTGAGACAACAGTCCTGGTGACCTGCACCGCATCTGCACGCCCGAAGGACGGCACCGATTATTTCCCGCTTTCTGTTGATTTCAACGAGAAGCTCTATGCAGTCGGACGTATTCCCGGAAGCTTCATGCGCCGCGAAGGAAAGCCCAGCCTGCCCGCAGTTCTGGCTTCCAGACTTATAGACCGCCCGATGAGACCGCTCTTCCCGGCAGACCTCAGAAATGATGTCGTCATTGCATGTGAAGTCCTCTCGGTAGACAGAGACTGCTCCCCTGAGATCACTGCCATGATCGGCGCCAGCGCTGCCGTTTCGATCTCTGATGTACCGTTTAACGGCCCCATTGCCGGTATAGTTCTCGGCTGGGACGGAGAGAAATATCTCTTCAACCCGACTAAGGAAGAGAGAAAGACCAACCGCATGACGACAACGGTCGCCGCCACGCATAAGAAGATAGTCATGATCGAGTCCGAGGCGGATCAGATCCCCGATGAGATCATGTATGAAGGCATAGTACAGGCTCATGAGCATCTGCAGAGCGTACTCGACCTTATAGACAAAATGGTCGAGGAGATAGGCAAGCCCAAATTCGAGTATGAGCACGCCGCTTTTGACGATGAGCTCTTCGAAGCTCTGGTCAGTAATGAGTTTGAATCCATGGAATACTGCATGGATACCGATGACAAGAATGTCCGCGAAGCAAGAGTAAACGACTGGATAACAATGGTCCAGGAGAAGTACGGCGAAGAGCATCCGGATATGATGGACTACATGGAGGAGATCCTCTATAAGCTCCAGAAGAAGGTCGTAAAGAAATGGCTGCTCGCCGGCAAGAGAGTCGACGGACGTTCAATGGATGAGATCAGACCTCTGGCAGCAGAAGTCGGAGTGCTTCCTCAGGTCCACGGCTCAGGTCTCTTTACCAGAGGCCAGACACAGGTCCTGTCCATCGCGACACTCGCGACTCTTTCCGAGGCCCAGAAACTCGATACGATCTGGGAAGAAGAAGAAAAGCGCTTTATGCATCACTACAACATGCCTCCTTATTCGACAGGCGAAGCAAGAGCTGCCCGCTCGACCGGAAGACGCGAGTACGGCCATGGAGCCCTTGTTGAGAAAGCCCTGGAGTGCGTCATTCCCGAGGTCGAAGACTTCCCCTATGCGATCCGCGTAGTATCTGAAGTCCTCTCTTCCAACGGTTCCACTTCTCAGGGGTCCATCTGCGGCACTACGCTTGCCCTTATGGATGCCGGTGTTCCCATCAAGGCTCCCGTAGCCGGAATTTCCTGCGGACTTATCCAGGACAATGACGACTTTACCACTTTTATAGATATCCAGGGCGTCGAAGACTTCCACGGCGAGATGGACTTTAAGGTGGCCGGAACAAAACAGGGAATCACTGCGATCCAGATGGACCTTAAGAACGACGGACTCAAGCATGAGATAGTTAAAGAGGCTTTTGAGAAGACAAAAGAGGCAAGATTCCAGATCCTCGATGAGATCATGCTCAAGGCCATTCCCGAACCCAGACACGAGCTTGCCAAGACTGCTCCCAAGATGATCCAGATGACCATCAATCCGGACAAGATCCGCGAGGTCATAGGAACCGGCGGAAAGGTCATTCAGAAGATCACTGCCGACACGGGATGCAAGATAGACATAAATGACGACGGAACCATATTCATAGCTTCTTCCGATATCGAAGCCTGCAGAGCGGCAAAGAAGACCATCGATGAGATCGTATTCGAGCCTGAAGTCGGCGCTCTCTACTACGGAGAAGTGAAACGCGTTATCTCCAATCTCGGCGCATTTGTTGAACTCGTTCCGGGCAAGGACGCCATGTGCCACATTAAGGATCTTGAGTTCAAACGTACCGAGAAGGTCGAAGACGTTCTGAATGTCGGTGACAAGACCTGGGTCAAGTTCATAGGAATAGACGATAAGGGCCGCTGGAATATCTCCCGCAAGGAAGCCTTAAAGGAACGCGGCGAACTTAAATAAGGAGTATCCCCCAAGATGGACGACGGAAGTCGATCAGGTTTTTTAGCAGCTTTAATTCTTTTATTCTTCGCAATGATATGCGCGGTGACGGAGACTTCAATAGCCTCCGTCTCCCGCGTTAAAGTCAAGACAGCCTCCGACAGAGGCGACAGAAAGGCAGCGAAGGTCCTGTACGTATTGGACCATTTCGAAAAAGCCATCACGACAATTCTTATATGCACCAATATCGTGCATCTTTCGATAGCGTCGATCGTAACGACAGCGGTCACAAGAAGATGGGGTCTTTCCGCGGTCTCGCTCTCGACGATTATTACTACCTTTGTAGTTTTCTATGCGGGCGAAATGCTCCCGAAAAGTGTCGCTAAGAAATACAGCTTTTATTTCGCCAAAGCAACATCCGGAATACTGCTCTTCTTTATGAAGATCCTGAGCCCTCTGTCTGCAGCTTTGGCGGCTCTGAGCGCTTTCATCTCGGCAAAGAAGGGCGGCGAAGGCGAGAAAACAGTTACAGAGGATGAACTGCAGGATATTATAGAGGATATGACCGAGGAGGGCAGCCTTGATGAGGATCAGGGCGAGCTGGTTTCCTCGGCGTTGCAGTTTGTGGAAGTGACAGTCCAGGATATTCTGACTCCGAGAGTGGATATGGTTGCATTGGACATTGATTCAAGCCCGGAAGAAGCACTCAGGTTTATTAAAATGTCAAGCCACAGCCGTATCCCGGTATATGAAAAAACCGTTGACAATATAATCGGCATACTTCATGTGCGTTCATTTATCAAAGCATATATGAAGGGAAACGCAGCAGAGATACGCCCTCTTCTTGAAGAAGCCTATTTCATAAAGGGTACAACTCCTATACATGACCTGCTCCCTCTTATGTCCAGAGCTAAACAGAGCCTAGCCATGGTTACAGATCCTCGCGGCGGTATACTGGGTCTGGTTACAATAGAGGATATACTGGAGGAACTTGTCGGCGAGATCTGGGATGAGGACGATGTGATCCCTCCTGAAGAGATGCAGTCTGATGAAGCAGAGCCGGAAGGCGGTGATGCCGTATGACGGTGAGCTTTACGATTCCCGAGATTGTGCCGCTTCTGATTGGCATAATCATATGTGTTTGCTTCTCAGCATTCTTCTCCTCTACAGAGATGGCATATTCGGCCTGCAACAGATTAAGGCTCGAGAATATGGCAGAGAACGGAAACAGAACTGCTGCTCTTGCCATGAAGATAACGGATAAATTCGACAACACACTGAGCACTATCCTGATTGGCAATAACCTTGCGAACATAGCGTGTTCATCGCTCGGAACAGTTGCGGTCACCCTGATGCTGTCGGAATCCTATGCCTGGCTTTCTACACTTGTTCTCACGATCGTGATAATAATCTTCGGAGAAACGATCCCTAAGATCAGTTCCAAAAAAAATGCCAATAAGACAGCACTGAGATACGCCTGGCCGATCCGCATTTTGGAGATCGTATTGAGCCCGGTCGTGGCGCTTGTCGTCGGCTCCATCCATCTGATTACGTTTCCGCTTAAGGGCGAGAAGGATGAAGACGACATCGAAGAGGCAGTGGAGGAACTTCAGAATATCATAGAGACTGCAGAAGATGAGAAGGTCATAGATGAAGACGCCTCAGAACTGATGAGAGCGGCTCTGGACTTTTCTGAGATCTCTGCATCAGAGGCTATGACAGCCAGAGTAGACCTTCTGGCGATAGATATCGATGACGACTACAGCGAAATACTCAACACGATCGAGAATTCAAGCTACTCCAGACTTCCAGTCTACCAGGACAGCAGGGATAATATAATAGGAGTTTTATTTCTGAACCATTTTCTGAAAGCGGTCACTGATACGGAAGGCGAGGTCGACATCAGAAGCCTTCTGATGCCGCCCTGCTATGTGTACAAGACGATGAAGCTGCCCGATGTTATGGAGAATCTGAGAAAGGCAAAACAGCATCTGGCAGTCGTTGTGGACGAATACGGTGGGACATGCGGAGTCATATCAATGGAGGATGTTCTCGAACAGATCGTCGGTGATATCTGGGATGAGACCGATACTGTCGAAGAAGAAGCCGTTGTCAGAACAGAGGGTGTCTATGAGCTGGACGGCGATATGTCCGTATGGGATTTCCTTGAACTGATGGATATCAGAGAAGAGGACTTTGATTTTGATTCTGAAACCGTCGGAGGCTGGACAATAGAATCCTTCGGGGGAGAATTCCCCAAAGAAGGCGACAGTTTTGAGTGGAGAAATCTCCGGGTCACAGTTCTTTCCATGGAAGGAAGAAGGGTCGACAGAGTCCTGGTGACTGAGCTCGTACCTGAGAAAGAGCAAAAGAAGACTGAAAACAAAAAACAGAAACAGGATTAATTTTATTTGAAAGGTCGTATATAAAGATGGAACGCAGAACAGGAACAACATCAAGAGGGATCCGCTGCCCGATCATACGTGAAGGCGATGATCTGGCTGAGATCGTCACACGCAGCGTACTTGAAGCGGCAGATTGCGAGGGCTTTGAGATCCGTGACAGGGACGTGGTCGCGATAACCGAATCCGTCGTAGCGAGAGCCCAGGGCAACTATTGCACTGTCAGCGACATAGCGGAAGATACAGCCTCAAAGTTCGGAAGAGGCACAATAGGCGTCATATTTCCGATACTGTCCAGAAACCGTTTTGCCGTCTGTCTCCGCGGTATAGCTGAGGGAGCAGACAAGGTTGTGCTTCAGTTCAGCTATCCGTCAGACGAAGTGGGCAATGAGCTCGTTCCCATAGAGATGCTCGATGAGGCAGGCATAGATTCCTACAGAGATGTGCTCACCTTAAAGAGATTCCGCGAGCTGTTCGGAGATATCCGGCATCCCTTCACCGGAATGGATTACATAGGGTACTATCAGGATACGGTCAAAGAGGCCGGTGCTGAGTGCGAGGTCATTCTGGCAAATGACCCCAGAGCGGTGCTTGAGTACACGAAGAAAGTGATCAACTGCGACATACACACGAGAAAGCGCACGAAGAGGAGGCTCCTCAATGCAGGCGCAGAAATGGTTTGCTCTTTGGATGAACTGATGAATTCCTCCGTAAACGGAAGCGGATACAATGAGCAGTACGGGCTTTTGGGATCAAATAAGGCAGATGAAAACAGAGTGAAACTTTTCCCGAGAGATGCAAGCGCTTTGGTCTATGACATACAGAAGCGTATTAATGCCGCTACAGGGAAAAGCATAGAGGTCATGATATACGGAGACGGTGCATTTAAGGATCCCGTCGGGAAGATCTGGGAACTTGCGGATCCTGTTGTCTCTCCGTTCTACACATCAGGGCTTGAGGGAACCCCCAATGAACTCAAACTCAAATATCTTGCGGACAACGATTTCGCGGATCTGAGCGGAGACGCGCTTAAAGCTGCGATATCCGAAAAGATAAGGGAAAAGGATTCCAACCTCAAGGGACAGATGGTGAGCGAAGGAACCACTCCGCGCCACCTGACAGACCTCATCGGGAGCCTCTGCGATCTTACCTCCGGCAGTGGAGACAAGGGCACCCCGGTTATCCTTGTTCAGGGCTATTTCGACAATTATACAAATTAAAAATATAAAGGGAGAGTTATCATGGCATATAATGTAATATTCTGCTTCTCAGGCACCGGCAACTGCCTGGACATAGCCAAGAACATCGCGAAAGAGCTTGGTGATACAGACATCATTATGATGAAAAAGAACAACGAAAATCTCGATGTGCGTTATGCGCACAGAGTCGGTTTCGTAGTGCCCTGCCACGGCGGCGGACTGCCTCTGGGACTTGAGTCCGTTGTCAGGCAGATTACGGTCAACCCCACGGCCTACACCTTCGGAGTGGTCTCCTACTGCGGTTATAAGGGCAATGCTCTGAAACAGATCAGCAAACACGTGCCTCTCTGCTACTGGAACAGCGTAGTTCACCAGAGCGCGTGCATCTGGCTCATGCCTCATACCGTAATGGTTCCGCCCATGTCTCCCGAAGCAGCCCAGCTGCACTCGGAGAAAATGGCAAAGGCAATTGCAGCCGATGTTCTGGCAGGCAAACGCATGAAGAAAGAGAGCCCTGCTTTAAACGTGCTAAATGCCGTTGAAAATGCAGGCTGGCCGATGATAGCAAAAGCAAAGCTCAAGGAATTCAAAGTGAGCGACGAGTGCATAGGCTGCGGTCTCTGCGCGAGACTCTGCCCGCAGGAAAATATCAGAATTGAAGACGGAAAACCGCAGTGGGGCCCGAGCTGCATGCAGTGCTTAAGATGTCTGCAGTATTGTCCGAAGAATGCCATTTCCTGCGGCAATATCACCAAAAACAGAGAACAGTGGAGAAACCCGAACGTTTCCGCTGATGAACTCACAGAGTCGCTCATCCACATAGAATGACATACAGACTGACAGTACCCTGCCTGCTCGGACTTGAAGCGCCCATAGCAGATGAACTCAGGCGCATGGAGTGCAAAAATGTAGCGGCCGAGAACGGGCGTGTGTATTTCGAGGGCGGTGCAGATACTGTAGCGAGAGCTAATATCTGTTCTAGAATAGGCGAGAGGGTCATGATCGAAGTCGGGGCTTTTGATGCCCTGAGTTTTGAGGAACTCTTTGAAAAGACCAAGGCTCTGCCCTGGGAAAACTATATTCCGAAGGACGGGGCCTTCCCGGTAAAAGGGCACAGCCTCAACTCCAGGCTCTTCTCCGTATCCGACTGCCAGTCCATTATCAAGAAAGCTGTTGTCGAACGGCTGAAGAGTGTATACGGCATAACCTGGTTTGATGAGACAGGCGCTCTTTACCAGATACAGTTTGCTATTATGAAAGACAGGGTCTCCCTGTGCATCGATACTTCCGGAGAAGGCCTGCATAAGAGAGGCTACCGGCCTGCACATATGGCGGCTCCCATAAAGGAGACGATGGCTGCAGCTATGGTGAATTTCTCACGCTACAAAGGAAAGGGTGATTTCTGTGATCCTTTCTGCGGAAGCGGGACAATCCCCATAGAAGCGGCTCTGATCGCAAGGAACATGGCCCCTGGCCTGAACAGAAGCTTTTCTGCCCAAAACTGGAAGAATCTGGACAAAGGTGTCTGGGAACGTGCCCGCGAGTATGCCAGAAGCCGTGAATACAGCGGCAGCTACAGTATAACGGGCTCTGACATTGATCCCAAGGCCATAGAGATGGCCAGGGAGAACGCAAAACGCGCAGGAGTCGGCGATATTGTCAGATTCGAAGTCGCTGACGCAATGGATTTCGACAGAAAGACTGAACGCGGTGTCATAGTCACAAATCCTCCTTACGGTGAGAGGATTATGGAGAAGCAGGAGGCCGAAGCCCTTTATGAAGGCTTCGGAAAGAGATACCTGCAGAGCGAAAACTGGAATTTGTATCTGCTCTCCTCCCACACCGAATTTGAGAGAAAATTCGGAAAACAGGCGGTAAAGAAACGCAAATTATACAACGGCATGATCAAATGTGATCTGTTTATGTATTTTTAATGGCACATTTCTATATTTTACCCATAACAGTCGTTATATGCATTACGGTCTTCTACGGTTTCATACCTGATGTGAGGACCTGCCTTACAGATGACAAAGATATCTCCCGCCGGCGCTTTGGCGGGAGAGACTTCCTTGTCCTTTTTTTGCTGTGTGCAATATACGGTGCTGTCGCTTTTTACAACTCCGGCAACACGGAATCGCCTCAGAGCTTTAAAAAGTTTAGCGGCAGCGGTGACACTGCGACTATAGAGCTCGAAAGAAGTTCGAACCTGGATCGTATTTTCCGCTTCAGCGGCATATGCACCGGAAACTACAGCATATATTTCTCTCATGACGGGGAGAACTTCTATTATGCTGACAAGTTGGAGCAGGAGTATTCAAAACTCCTTTTCTGGCAGGATAAGGAACTGGACTCAGGCGCAGATCCGACAAATATAAAGTATCTCCGGATAGAGGCAGACTCGCATCTCTGGCTCGGCGAGATAGCGGTCTTCGACTGGAACGGGAATATGATCCCGATTTCTTCTGAGGATGCGCCCGAGCTGTGCGATGAACAGGATCTGGTCCCCGAAGATTCCACATTTTTAAACAGCACGTATTTTGATGAGATCTACCACGCCAGAACAGCGCTTGAAGGGCTGAGCGGTGAAAACATATATGAGATCTCGCATCCTCCGCTAGGGAAGATAATAATATCGATCGGAATGCTCCTGTTCGGAGTGACCCCTTTCGGCTGGAGATTTTCCGGAATACTTTTCGGCATACTCATGCTGCCTTCGTTATACGCGATATGCAAAAAAATGTTCGGAGGTATCGCCGTTCCCGCTTGCACGACCGCAGTTTTTGCTTTCGATTTCATGCATTTCGTACAGACGAGGATCGCAACGATAGATACATACGGAGTGTTTTTCATAATACTCATGTATCTGTTCATGTACCTTTATATCAGCGAGAGCAGAGACGGAGAAGAAAAACTCCTGTATCTCTTCCTTTCCGGGCTTTGTTTCGGGATCGGAGCTGCCTGCAAATGGACCTGTCTGTATGCCGGGGCGGGTCTTGCCGTCATCTGGGCGATCTTCCGCGTAAGCCGGAGAAAAGACGGCTTTACGGCATTTGCCGTAAACTGCCTCTGGTGCGTTCTGTTTTTTGTAATAATACCGGCGCTTATCTATTATCTGAGCTATTT
Source organism: Oscillospiraceae bacterium (assembly GCA_017430455.1). GTDB lineage: Bacteria > Bacillota > Clostridia > Oscillospirales > Oscillospiraceae > Limivicinus. The sequence goes on along the minus strand of JAFRMX010000014.1, from coordinate 24,122 downwards.
TCCATACGGCCTTGCCCGAGGAATGAAATTCCCGGGTATGTATTTCAGCAGGGAATACTTTAATATTGTCACAGACAATCAGAAATACATGTTCAACTACCACTCGGGGCTCGTTGCGGAGCATCCGTATTCTTCGGTGTGGTATCAGTGGATCTTCGATATAAGGCCTATCCTCTATTATCTCGAGTACTATGACGACGGGACAAGGTCGGTCTTCGGAGCTTTTACAAATCCTGCTCTTACCTGGCTCGGTGTAATAACGATGATAATGACTCTTGTAATCTCGGTCATTCACAGGGACAACAAAGGGATATTCATCATCATCGGATACCTGGCTCAGCTTCTGCCCTGGGTCTTTATCACCAGGCTGACCTTCGCCTATCACTATTTCCCGAGCATGGTGTTTCTCTGCCTATCAGTCGGATATATCTTCAACACTATGCGCCTTTCGGTAAAGAACTGGAGAATACCCGTATACGGATATACGGCACTGTGCATCTCGGCGTTTATACTGTTCTATCCCGTTCTTTCCGGCGCTAGGACAGACGGAAGCAGGATCAGCTATTTCCTTGGCTGGCTTGAGACCTGGCCCTTTTAATGATATAATTTACATTCAGCAAACAATTTTTAAAGGAGATCATATTATGATAGCTTTAGGTTGCGACCACGGCGGATTTGAGATCAAGCAGGCACTGATCAGACATCTTGAAGAGAGAGGGCTTGAGTACAAGGACTTCGGCACCTATACAAGCGAAAGCTGCGACTACCCGGTCTACGGCAAAGCAGTGGCAAGAGCAGTGCAGAGCGGTGAATGCGACAGGGGTATTATAATCTGCGGAACCGGTATCGGAATATCCATTACTGCGAACAAATTCAAAGGCATAAGAGCAGCACTCTGCACAAACACTTTCATGGCTGAGGCGACCCGCCTTCACAACAACGCGAACATCCTCGCCATGGGCGGCAGAGTGACAACGATAGAGGACGCAATCAAGATAGCGGATGTGTTTCTGGACACCCCGTTTTCGAATGAGGAGCGTCATATCAGGCGTATCTCAATGATAGAGGAAGACTAAAAAAACAGAAATGGCAAAAGTCGTCGGAGAATTCTACAAAGGCAGACGCAAACAGCGTAACACTGCGGTCGTCATAGTGGGGATACTTCTCGGTATCCTTGCTCTGGTGCTGGTCGTCTTCTACGGAATGCAGCAGTATGCAGTCATTACAAAGGACGATGTAAAAATAAAGCTGAAATTTCTGGAGGACGGAGAAGAGGCAGTCCAGGAAGACGAGAGCGGAGCTTATGTCTTTGAAGACGTCACGGCCGAGATCACCTATGACGAACCGGACTATTCCTCCGTCGTACCTCAGGCGGGATACAATGTTGAACCCATCAGAGCAATATTTGTCGAATATAACAATATAAACGATGAAATGCTGCCCCAGTATGTCAACAGACTCAAAGAAGGAAATGCTCTGGTGCTTGAGATGATGCCGAAGGAAGGTCTTCTGATGTGGCAGACGAACTCTGAGCTCGGCACAAAATACGGCCTTTCAGACTATTCCGGCGATATCCCTTCAGTCATGCCGGACTATATGACATATCTCAAGGAAGAAAACGGCATATATCTGGTGGCGCAGATAAACGTATGCATAGACGATCTTCTGAACAAGAGCTGTACGAGCGTCCAGCTCTGCAACTCGGTAGGCTATCCTTATACGGATGAGATAGGCAGCTGGCTCTGCCCGTACAATATGGATCTCAGGAAATTCATAGTCGATTGCTGCAATGAGCTGTATGCTCTCGGCTTTGATGAAGTCGTGCTCGCGAATGTGAGACAGCCCGCAGTGGATATGAATGCTGAGGGGGCTGAGCCTTTCCTTTATACGAGAACTATGATGACGACGCAGAACGCCCGTTACGGGGTGAGCTCGCTTGTATCATACATTACGTCGCAGCTCGACAAAAGAAGCGGACTTCTCTCAGTCTATCTTGACAGCAGTACAGCCCTCGTCAACGGCTTTGACAACACGAACGGGCAGGATCTCGAGCTCTTTTTCAAGCTCTTCGACAGAGTCTATTATATGACCGATATGTACGCTTATCAGTTCAATGTGGAGTATGCCCAGAAGTATCTTGATGTCGGAGACGTAAAAGACCGATTCGTTCCAGTCGTTTTAAACTATCTGCCGGACAACACATCATGGGTACTGGTCGACTATGAGGAAAAGAGTTGAACATGGCTGATAGACCTGTGATCGGGAATTCTTGGGACGTGCTTCTCTCCGAGGAGTTCCAAAAGCCTTATTTTGCGGCTCTTATTGAAAGGATCTCGCTTGAGCGAAAAAACAGCGAAGTTTTTCCGCCTGAGGACGATGTCTTCAATGCGCTCAAATATACTCCTTATGAAAACGTAAAAGCAGTAATAATAGGGCAGGACCCGTATCATGAACCCGGCCAGGCTCACGGGCTCTGTTTTTCTGTAAAAAAGGGAGTAAAGATCCCGCCCTCGCTTGTCAATATATACAAAGAGATCAATTCCGAGCTCGGCTGCAGAATACCGGATCACGGAAATCTCAGTTACTGGGCAGAGCAGGGAGTGCTGCTCTTAAACGCCGTGCTGACGGTGAGATCGGGTGAAGCAAACAGCCATAAGGGTCTCGGCTGGGAGACATTCACGGACAGAGTTATTTCGCTTGTGAACGAAAAGAAAACACCGGTCGTATTTCTGCTTTGGGGCGCAAACGCCGGAGCAAAATCTTCATTGGTAACTAACCCCATGCATATGGTTCTGAAATGCGCGCATCCGAGTCCCCTCTCAGCGTATAACGGGTTTTTCGGCTGCGGTCACTTTGCAAAAACGAACGGATTCCTGAAACTCTCGGGAGAAAAGCCGATAGACTGGCAGATAAGGTAAAAGGGTGAAATGATATGAAAACAGCACTTATCCAGATGAACACGTACCCGGAAAAGAGACGGAACCTCGAAAACGCCGGCCTCAGGATAAAAGAAGCAGCCGGTCAGGGCGCCGATATTGCTGTTCTTCCCGAGATGTTCTGCTGTGAATACAGAAACAGGTCATTTGTTGCGAATAAAGAATCTAAAGGCGGAGAAGCGTGGCAGGCGCTCTCTGCTGCAGCTGCAGAAAACAACATCTGGGTCATCGGCGGCTCCGTTCCGGAGGAAGAAGGCGGAAAGATATACAATACCTGCTTCGTATTCAACAGAAAAGGTGAGCAGGTCGCCCGGCACAGAAAGATGCACCTCTTCGACATAGATGTTAAAGGCGGACAGAGATTCAAAGAATCCGACACCTTTACTGCCGGCGACGATATAACGGTTTTCGATACGGAATTCGGGAGGATCGGAGTCGTGATATGCTTTGATATCCGCTTCCCGGAGCTTGCAAGACTAGAGGCAATGCGCGGGGCAAAGCTTATTTTCTGCCCTGCAGCATTCAATATGACCACCGGCCCAGCCCACTGGGAACTTACTTTCAGAGCAAGGGCTGTCGAAGATCAGGCATACTTTGCCGCCTGCAGCCCCGCGAGAATGGAGGGCAGTTCATATATTGCTTTCGGCCATTCTCTTGTCGCTTCTCCATGGGGCGAGGTGCTTTGTGATGCAGGGATCTGCGAAACTGTCCTTTACTGTGATATTGATTTCGACTATGCCGATGATATCCGTGCCCAGCTCCCGCTGCTCTCGGCAAGAAGAGAGGATGTATACGAACTGAAACTGAAAAAGTGAGGATGATGGAGACAGAAAGACAGCGAAATATACGCATCTTTGAGGAGTTGCCCGTTCCGAAAGCAGTAGCTGAAATGGCAGTACCGATGATCGTCAGCCAGCTGATCATATTGGTCTATAATATGGCGGATACCTTTTTTATCGGCAGGACCAATAACCCGTACATGGTGGCGGGAGCATCACTGATCCTGCCGATCTTTAATGTATCCATCGCTTTTGCCAATATCGCCGGGACCGGCGGAGGAACACTGATTGCAAGACTTCTGGGGCAGGGGCGCATAAAAGATGCCCGAAATGTGGCATCCTTTAGTTTCCGCTTTTCTCTTGCAGCAGCTGCGGTCTTCGCATTGGGAACCGCTCTGTTCATGCATCCGCTCCTTGGTCTTCTCGGAGCCAGCGACAGGACATTCGCATATGCGAAGACCTACGCGACCTGTGTGATAGTATGCGGTGCGATCCCGACAGTGCTCTCCATGACCATGGGCAATCTTCTCAGGAACTCCGGAAAAGCCAAGGAAGCCGGCTTAGGAGTCTCCATGGGCGGCATAATCAACATTATACTCGATCCGCTTTTTATGTTCGTACTTCTTCCGAAAGGTAATGAGATCCTCGGAGCGGGCATAGCAACAGCGCTCTCGAACTTCATTATCTGCATTTTTTTCTTAACGGTCATTGTCAGAATGAAAAGTGAGATCCTGAATTTCTCACCGCGTAATCCTGTGCCGGAAAAAGAACAGATAAGATCTTTCTTTGCCGTAGGTCTGCCTGCGGCGGCAGGACCCTTTCTCTTCGACTTGGGCTACATCGTGCTTGACAGGCTGATGGCAGGTCACGGAGATACGGCGCTTGCCGCAATAGGTATAGTCCTGAAGGTGGAGAGATTTCCGCTGAACATAGGTATCGGACTATGCCTTGGTATGACACCTTTGGCTGCATACAATTATTCCTCAGGCAACCGCAGACGTATGGAAGATATTTTGCAATTTACAAGGAAAGCAGGCGTTATAATCAGTCTGATCAGTATTTTGCTGTATGAGATATTCGCGCCTCAGCTCATACATGTATTCATTTCCGATACCGCGACCGTTGAATACGGCGTGCAGTTCCTGCGTATCCGGGCGCTAGCGACTGTTATGATGTTTTTGAGCTTCATCTATGTTCATTTCTTCCAGGCAGTCGGGAGAGGAGACCGCTCTTTGCTTCTGGTGGTGTTGCGCTGGCTTATCATAAACATTCCTATGCTCTTCCTGCTTAATGCCCTCTTTGCTGAAAAGGGCCTTGCCTGGGCACAGGCCGCAGGTGATTCAATTGTCGCAGCTGCATCCTGGTACATCTATCACTGTTTCCGAAAGAGTGAGGAGAAGATCCGGATGGCAGAGCCAGTGAATGAGCAATGAAGATCCAGGTATAAATGACCCGGAAGTCCTTTTATCGGACTTCCGGGTCATTTTATGAATTCTGTATAATAAGCTGCGGATCAGGCTTGGAAACCGTTGTATATCATCTGAAGATGTCTGCCGATGTGCTGATGGACCGCCTCAGCGTATTCCTCGCGGTATTCTCTCCAAGTATTGAAGAGCTCACTGCGGAATTCTGGGTTGGTCAGAATGAGACCGTATGTTATATGGATGAGCTGGCGGGAATCGTTGTTTTTGAACAGATCAGGGAGCTCTGCATCGCTGAGAGTGTCGACATCCGGTATCTTCGTGAGATCAGTAGTCACGTGATAATACTTTCTCGCCTCTGCAAATGCAGTATTGAGAGCGTACTTGTGTACTCTTCTGTACAGATCCGGATTGTGTATCGCAACGATCTTCATGGCCTCGAGCCAGTTGGTACCCGCAGTTTTGAGGTGAAAGCGTCCCTGGGAATACTTTCCCACTGTCTCGAAAACAGAGAATTTATCCGAACCGGAGTGAACGCTTATCTTATAACCGAATTTTCTGGCAATTGCCGCATGTACACTGAATTCCTCTGCAAACTGTGAAAGATCACCTATATAATCGATACCCTTCTGGAATTCTCCGCAGAAACGGGGGGCTACGGTGGCGGGGACAACACCGCGGGCGATCAGCTCGCTTGCGACATAGAAATGCTGGGCAGGCTCAGTCGGAGTAGCGGTTTCATCTATAGATATCTCGAAATCGAGCGCGTCTTCTTTGCCTGCAAAAAACCGGTTGTATATCGAGACCGCGAATTCAATCGCTTCGTTATATATAAGAGACATCCTCATAAAGGAATCCTCATCGAATGTGATCTTGTGGCCTTCCACCTCAAAGGTTTTGCCAAGGTATTTCTCTTCAAGTTCCTTATTCGGTTTGTACTGGGCTTTGACTTCTTCAAAAGACAGTGAGAGGACATCGTTTCTGATGTGCTCGCTGCAGTCGAGAGTAATCATGGTATATCCGCTCTTGATCGCGTATTCGACTTCCTCCGGGGTCTTTACATGGTCACCGTCGGCTCCGAAGCCGCGGGTGAAGTTCTCACGGAATACCGCGAAGGTGACACAGTCGAGGACATCGTCAAAGGTGCGACCTGTGAGATTGAGTTCTCTTATGGACTGCTGGGCGAGGATGGGATAAGCGTCATAATCCTCGAATACCCTTATGTGACCTGTCGTAGCTATACCGAGCCTGTCACCGACACCTGCGGTGCGGTCTTTCTTAAGAACGGAGCATGGGGCCGTAAACGGGAACAGCGCTCTCAGCACGACAGCGTTTGCATGAGTCTGCTCTCCGATAACCCAGGATTTTCCGCCTGCTGTGAGTTCTTCACCCTTGAAGCCGCAGTTATTGCTGCCAATGATTACATCCTTATCTCCGAAATCTGCAGCAAAGCATACACAGTCTCCGTTTTCATGGAGAGATCTCGGATATACACTGCATCCGACATAATCTTTGCAGCCGCCTTCAATAAATGCGCGAATCTGTTCTGTCATATTAATTAATTCTCCTTTAATGAGTTTTTTCAGGCTATACTGAAATACCGTTCGGCATTTCTGCAGCAGACTCCCTCGACGATCTTTCTGAGAGTTTCTTCATTGGCAGGATACTCTCCGTTTTCGACAAGCTTACCGAGCATATTGCACATGATCCTGCGGAAGTATTCATGTCTTGTGTAAGAAAGGAAAGATCTGGAATCCGTAAGCATGCCGATAAATGTCCCGAAAACTCCGAGATTCATCAGCGAACGCATCTGTTCCTCCATGCCGCTCTTGGTATCGTTGAACCACCAGGCTGTACCCTGTTGGATTTTTCCCGGGATCTCATCTGTCTGGAAGCATCCGAGCAAAGTGCCTATAGGACTGTTGTCGGAGGAATTGAGAGAGAATAGCACAGTCTTGGGACAGCAGCCGTTTTTGTCGAGAGCGGAAAGAAACGCTGCGAGCCGGTCAACTGCAGGGAAGCTGCCGATCATATCGAAACCGGTATCAGGCCCCATCTCGGCCAGTCTTCTTTCGTTGACGCTTCTCAGGCAGGAATAATGTATCTCCATGACGATATCCAGTTTGCTGTATGCTTCGGCAAGACACAGCAAAACTGTTGTCTGATATTTTTCAGCTTCTTCGACCGACAGATCTTCGCCGGACATCTTCTTTGCAAATATCCGGTCGGCTTCCTCAGGATCGCAAGGGCGGTAAGGTATATAATCAAGGCCGTGATCGCTGGCTCTGCACCCGTACTTTTTGAAGAAATGCAGTCTTTCAAGCAAGGCATCGCATACGTCATTGGCGCTTTCAAGCTTCTCTTTGCCGACGCTTTCCGCAAGCTTTGACATGTATTCCCGGAAACCGGGTTTTCCGATATTCAGTGCTTTGTCAGGTCTGAATGAAGGGCAGACCATGAAGCCCAAGTCTTTCTCCTTGGACAGCCTTTCGTGCCACTCGAGAGAATCGATCGGATCGTCAGTCGTGCCGACGAATTTGACATTTGATCTGCGGATTATTCCTCTGACAGTGGTATCCGGATTTTCCCTCAGCATCTTCGTGCACTTGCGGTAAATCTGGCGAGCGTTTTTCGATGTGAGCGGATCGGTTACTCCAAAATAGCGTTTTAACTCAAGGTTGCACCAGTGGACCATTGGATTACCAATGGCCAGCTCCAGAGCTTCTGCAAACTTTTCGACTCTGTCCTCGCCGTCACGGTCTCCGGTCACATAGTCTTCACTGATTCCTGCAGAGCGCATGACACGCCATTTGTAGTGATCACCGAAATAAGTGCCGTCCGGATTCTTCCCGCCCAGCCAGACCTGCGCCAGATTGTCGAAGCGGCGGTCCTCATATATCTCTTTCGGGGAAATATGACAGTGATAGTCTATTATAGGCATGTTTTCGGCATACTCGTGAAACAGCCTTTTCGCGGTATCATTTTCAAGAATAAAGTCTTCATCCATAAAGGGTTTCATATATGTACCTCCAAATAAGAAAATACAGCAGTAGAATTACAAGCGGCCGGCGGATGCTGCCGTGTCCACTCCGGATATCCCGACTGTAGCTTTGCCGAGCGTGTTGAGATCCATATAATTAGGGATCTCTCCTATGACACCTTCAACAAGATAATCCATTGAGACGATCTGTTCTATACTGAGCTCCTCCTGACCTTCGCCTATAAGGCCTCCGGCTTTGGGATGAAGAGGAGTGATAAAGGGGTTCGCAACTCCCCGGGCAAAGCTTTTTTTCAGAAAATCGGCGAGCCGTCTAGTTCCTCCGTGCAGAGTGCCCGGATAGACAAGATCTATTACGCCTGCCGACATTCCCCAGTAGTAATTCAATGCCTTGCCGCTTTCTTCATATTCCGTCTGTGCGGAGCGGTTCTTCATCTCGCGCAGAATCCGCTCATAATAAACTCCCCAGTTCCATACGGGCATCGCCAGGAGCTCACTGCCGTTTTCGCTGAACAGGGAGAGACCGAAGCTGGAGCGCTCTCCATTTGCAAGCTTTGCAATGTCGTGAGTGGAGATGTAGTGTATCCCCATGGCAGCAAGCTTTTCGGCGGCAGATTCGGAAGTCGCTCCTTTGACAGAAGTCCATTCCAGATAGACCTTTGCTCTCGGGTTCGTCATTTGGGCGCCTAGAGTAAATGCGTTTATTCCCGCGATCTGCCCGTATATGGGGTAGTCACAGACATAGCCGAGTCTTCCGCTTTCCGAAAGAGATCCTGCAACAGCCCCGATAATAAATTTAGCCTCATACATGCGGGCGTAGTAGGACCTGACATACCTGTGGGACTGGTTTAAGGAGCAGTTCAGGATAGTTACTTCAGGATGTCTTACCGCAATGCGCAGGCTGGAATTTAACAGTCTGGGAGATGCGGTAAAGATGATCTTGTTTCCGTCTGCAATCGCTTTTTCCAGAACCTCGTCAGGGTTTGAACGCATCGCATCCGGATAGGCGCAGGTCTCTATCTCTTTTCCCAAAACTTCCTGGACATATTTGCGGCCCAGTTCATGGCCGAGCGTCCATCCGGAGGTTTCAGGATTTTTATCATAAACGAATGCCGCTTTTTCGGGAGCGGAAGCTGCGTGGAACACTGAAGCGAGCAGACTCTTTTTCTTTTCGTCGGAAGGCCTGAGATTCAGTTCTACAGGATTCGATTCTCCCTTTATCTCGACCTCTTCCCACATTCCGGCGAGGTTTTTCTTTATTTCGCTCTCTGTCGCTTTTTCGAGAGCGGCATAGCCGTAGATTTGAATATAGCTCAACAGAGCATCTGCAGCAGAAGAATTGAGCTTTGTTCCGCCGACGGAAGCATATGTTTTGCAGAAAAAATGCCATACAGAATTAAAGTGTCTGCGCTCATCCTCGGTCCAGCTTTCTGCAGGGCGTTTTCCCACCGCAGACTGAAGGGACAGATAGCTTCCCGGCTCGCTGAATTCAAGATAGCGGATCTTGCTTAAGCTTATGAATTCCTGCAGTTCTTTATACAGCAGAAAGCTTTTTTCATCGGGATAATCGTCTCTTTGAGCTGCGATTTTTATCACATTTCCGGGAATATTCACGGCTCCGAAAAACTTGAGAACGCTGACCCGCTTGTTTCCTTCCTCTATATAGTAGCGGTTTTTGAACTCGTATGCCTTTACAGGGTCGCGTATCCCTTCGGTCAGATGGGCGTTGCACAGGGCTTCCCACTTGATGGCAAATTCAGTGTTGAATTCGGGGAGCGGCATGAAATTCGGGGCAAACACATCAGCTCTGGATGCGGTTTTTGTCCCGATGATGAGCTCTGAGGGAATAAGAATAAGACCGATATTTTTACCGGAGGATAGTCTGTCCGAGGAGACGAGTTCATCCAGAGCCGGAAGCTTCGGATCGAGACTCTGGGATGTATACAGTTTGCTGCTCTTTTGCCCGAGCCGTTGGGCGTCATTATAATAATAATCTGCCATTATCTGTTTCTTTCATAAAGATCAGCATCCGCCCTATAATGCCAAAGCGTCTGATCGGGAGTTTCTGATAAGATGTGTTTTGTCTTGAACGCTTTTTCTCTTAGCGTTTCATAGCCTTCGATAAGGCTTATCGTATCCTTGGACATCACGCAGCGCGAAGCAGTGTAAACAGCGGCGGAGAGTGCGGTTTCAGGCATATCTCCGTGCAGCACGGCTGCAAGAAAGCCCGCGATCGCGGTATCTCCTGCGCCTGTGGTAGAGACCACCTCGGAAACCGGAACAGGAAATATCCTAAGCTCCTTTTCTTCCCAAGGCTCTGCCGTTTCACCGAAAGCCCTACCCAAGTTTTTCAGAACTGTGGCTGTTTTAAGGTACAGGCCTTTCATGCCCAGCTTCAGCAGAACGATCTTTGCACCCATTTCGAGAAATGTATCCGCAATGCTTCGGATCTCATCGTCGCTTACAATCAGCGCTATATCTTCTCCCAAGTGCTGCGAAACGCGTTTTGTGTAAGCCTCTTTGTCCAACATGAAGAGGCATTCTTCTATGCTTGGGACAAAGATATCGACATATTTGAGCACTTTATTGAGTATCGGCTTCCAGTCGACGCGTGAATGAGCGCTTCCTGCTGCAGGCAAAGCAGTATCAAGACTTGTTGTCACGCCAAGGGATTTTACTGATCTGAAAAGCTTTTCAAGCTCTTCCCCGCCGTTAGAGTACAGGCTTTCCATAGTCGGAGGATATCCGAAGTGGAACAGATCCGCATCGTCAGGCATGCGCGAGGCGTCGGCAGACGTGTACTGCTGGGAGGCGCCCTTCAGGAAAAATGAGATCTTGTCCATTCCTGCAGGAGTCATCGCGATACCGATGCTGGTCGGAAAAGAAGCGTATACATTTATGTCGGGCAGCGCTCCGGACTCTGAGATCAGCGTTTTTAAAACTCTGCCCGGGAAGTCATCCCCTGTATTTCCGCACAGCGTGACGGGAACGCCGAGCTTTTTCAAAGCCATGCCGGTATTGCCGACACATCCACCCGGATAGAAGGAAACGCCTGAAAGGTTTGTCACTTTTCCTTGCCCGATAAACTCCGCGAGCGTTTTCTTTTCTTTAGACTCGGGCTGCATGGTGATATCGAGTACCAGCGAGCCCATTACGGTCGCTTTTTTCAAAAGTATTCTCCTATACGCCGCTATGCTTGTTTAAAAAATCCAAAGTTACCCTGTTATATTGCTCGAGATATTCCCACTCGTGAACATGCCCGCCATCTTTGCAGACATAAAGTTCACTGCCTGAAATGGCGTTGTTCATCTCAATGGCCAACGGCAGAGGAGCGAACATGTCGCATTCTCCGGCGGCTATCAGAGTCGGAGCTTTGATCAGATTCAATCTGTCTGCAGCGTTATGCGCAAGACATGCATTGCACTGCGCCTTATACGCGTAATCTGGCATCGGATAGGGGATCAAAGCATCTTCTGCGGCCATCTCTTCCAGAAATTCAGGCCTTTCGTTCTGGGTCTTTGAAGAGAAGGTCATCCACTGGTTCAGCCTCTTCAAGGCCCTTTTGTCCACAGTATCCCGGTTGTCTCTCAGAAAGTTTATGGCTGCTTTGAAGGTGTTGCAAGCATACGGGAAGGTGCTTGTCAGGATAAGACCGCGTACTCTTTCGGGATACCTGATGGCGACCTCCATCGCTATAGCTCCGCCCATGGAGATGCCGTTTACAAAAGCGGAATTATAGCCCAGCGCATCGAGAATTGCAACAGTGTCTTCTGCCATATCAATGACAGAATATGAATCGCATTCGGGCTTGTCGGATCTCCCCGCTCCGCGGTTATCGGGAATTATACAAGTGTAATGCTTTTTGTACTCTTCAGCATTCCGCTGCCACTTGTCTCCGGAAGCACCGAGTCCCATCAGAAGCAGCAGAGGCTCTCCCTGTCCTGTTATCTGAACGTGTATGCTGATCCCGCCGGTCGGAATATCCCTCTGGATCGCGCCTTCCATCTTCAGTCTCTTTCGACGTGGGGCGTTTTCCCCAGATACACGAACATTTTCTTCGAATTACAGGGAGGAAGCTCTCTGTGCATCTGCTCAACGACCGGCTCATAGTCCAGGTCAGTTATAGGCAGATCGATACGCACATTTCTCAGCGCAGAAAGGCACATGCCCTCCAGGATCTCATAGCCGTGATAGGCCGTGTCTATATTACAGCTGTGGACTTTGCTGTCATCGTCCAGCCAGTCTGCAAAATCGCGGTAGTAGTCTGTCTGTATAGGAACCTGCTGGTGATTTCTCCAGCCGGGATCCTTCCCTTTTATAAGCCGCCCGTTTGTCGCCTTTGTGCAAGCACCCCAGAAGCCGTCGGTCTCAGCATAAACATAGCCGTCCGTTCCGTAAACAGTGAGGCGGTTGTCGCTGCTGCCGTACTCGGGGGGATTGTGAGCTTCGGAGAGATATCCGCATTCGACATAGCCGTGGACTCCGTTTTCCATCTCGCAGGTCCCGAGCAGATAGTCCGGAGCAGGATGTGTGTCGTCGAGGCATATCGGGCCGTGGACATGGCCGCAGACCCATTTGGCTTTATATCCGCCGTTTGCCCAAAGCATATAGTCCACGTAATGGGTCCCGAGCTGGGAAAACCAGGCCTGAGTCTCGACATGTATCTTGGTTATCTCGCCAATTTCTCCGTCTTCAATGCGCTTTTTCAAAGCCTGCATCTGCGAGAGATATTTCTGCTGGTGACAGACAACTGCCTTGATACCGTTTTTTGCACAGAGATCCTTCATGGTCTTGGCTTCCTGTAGTGATTCGGCCATCGGCTTTTCAAGCGAGATCGCCCTGACGCCGTATCTGATCGCGAGTTCTATCATGCTCAGCCGCAGGTCGGGATAAGTTGCAAATACAAAGACCTCCGGGCGGGTGGTCTTCAGCATCTCCTCTACGTCTGCAAAGCAGGGGACATCATCGAGAGAATACTTCTCTTTCATCAGATCCATGTTTTCCTTATGGTTATCGCAAAGGCCGACTATTTTGTAGCGCCCCTTGTTTTCAGCGATCCCATTGACGTGGATCTTGCCTCTTACTCCGAGGCCCATTACTGCAACAGTATGTTCTGTCATCTTTTTATTACCTCAAACCAATAAATATATCAGTGAATAAACCTTTTAATATATTCGCCGTTGTAAAAGACGGCCTTATCGGAATCCAGTTCCGCCTCATGAGACTCATCTTCCACCATGATCCAGCCCCTGTAGCCGGTGCTTTCCAGATAAGAGACGATGGATGAATAATCAATGCTACCTTTGCCCATTAAAGCCCAGGTATTATGGCCCAAGCGGTCTTTGAAATGGATGTGCCTCACCTTGCTGCGAAAACGCACCAACACATCCAGAGGTTCCATCCCGCCGTTTGCTATATGGCCTATATCGGGAGCAAGACCGATATCTGTTTTGTCGAGCATATCGAATAAATTTCCGTAATCTTCTGCCGTGCGAAACAGAGAATTAGCCGAGGAATTCGGGTGGAAAGCGGTCACAACGCCACTCTCCATGGCCCTTCCGGTGACTTGCGCCATACAGGCAAAAAGACGCTCTCTTCTTTCGCTGAGAGCATCTCCTTCTTTTCTGTCACCGGGAAGCGCATGATGTGACAGTACTATTTTTGCGCCGGGGAACTGTCTGATAAAGTCAATAGCCTTATCGGACAGTTCCTTTTCCTGAGCGCTTTCCTCATATCCTGCCCAGTCCTGGTGCAGGACTATGGCTGCAAGCGAAATGCCGCAGCCGTCCATGATCTCTTTTGTGAGCTCTGCCCTGTTGAAATAGTCTCCGAGCATATCGATTTCGGATTCAAGTCCGGTATATCCTGCTTTTGCCGTTACTTCCGCAATATGGGGAAGGTCTCCTGCGAATCTCTCCTTGTTGAGTTTCCAGGTATAGGTTTGGCAACCGAAAGATATGTTCATTTCAGGGCAATCCTCCTCAGATAAGCTCTTTTGCTTTTGCGACTACATTCTCCGGGGACATGCCGTAGTATTTCATAAGATCCGCGGCATCGCCGGACTGGCCGAAACAGTTGTCCATGCCTATATAGCGCATAGGAACCGGGCAGCTTACGCTGAGAGCCTGAGCGACAGCACTGCCGAGACCGCCTTGGATGACTCCCTCTTCAAGGGTCAGCACTTTTCCGGTCTTCTTTGCAGATTCAATGATCAGGTCTTTGTCGAGAGGCTTGATGGTCGCGATGTCGATGATTTCTGCGGAAATACCTTCTTTGGCCAGAATATCCGCACCCTTCATAGCGACATCCAGAAGACTGCCGTTTGCTACAAATGTTATGTCGCTGCCTTCACGGACCTTTATGCCCTTGCCGATCTCAAAGGTATAGCTGTTTTCATCGAATACGACGGGAACGGGATTCCTTCCGAGACGTATGTATACGGGACCGTTATAGTCCATAGCTGCCCTAACCGCGCCTCTCATCTCTACCGCATCGCCCGGGTTGATAACGACCATACCGGGGATAGCAGCCATAATGGCGAGGTCTTCAATGCACTGGTGTGACGCGCCGTCCTTGCCGACAGCAACTCCTCCGTGGCTTCCGCAGATCTTGACATTCAGACGGGAATAGGCCACCGTGTTGCGGATTTGCTCAAACGCGCGTCCCGCAGCGAACATTGCAAATGTGCAGGCAAAGGGGATCTTTCCTGTTGTGGCCAGACCTGCAGCCGTGCCGACGAGGTCTCCCTCGGAGATTCCCATATCAAAGAATCTTTCGGGATATGCGTCTTTGAAACGGCAGCTCATGGTCGCCTTAGCGAGATCCGCGTCAAGAACGACAACATCTTTGTTATCCTTGGCGAATTCGTTCAGCGCTGTGCCGAAAGCATCTCTTGTAGCTATCAATTCACCGATCATTTTTTCAGTCCTCCAGTTCTTTTAATGCCTGCTCCACCTGTTCGGCAGAAGGAGCCTTGCCGTGCCAGCCGGCCTGGTTTTCCATGAACGAAACGCCCTTGCCCTTGATCGTGTTGAGAATTATAAGGGAGGGAAGGCCTTTTGAACGCTTGGCAATTTCAATTGCAGCAAGTATCTGGGAGACATCGTGACCGTCGACCGTGATGACATTCCATCCGAAGGCTTCAAACTTTTCTCTGATCTTGCCGTTGCCTATAACATCCTCGATGGCGCCGTCTATCTGAAGGTGGTTGTAATCCACAAATCCGATAACATGGTCAAGCTTGTAATGGGCTGCGCTCATTGCAGCTTCCCAGATCTGGCCTTCTTCTATTTCTCCGTCGCCCATGAGGCAATATACGTAGTAATCGTCTCCGTCCAGCTTTGCTCCGAGAGCAATGCCGTTTGCGACGGAAAGTCCCTGACCGAGGGAACCTGTCGAAACATCAACACCGGGAGTCTTGAGTGCAGAAGGGTGGCCCTGAAGGATGGAACCCAGATCTCTGAGCGTGTCCAGCTCTTCCATCGGGAAGTATCCTTTTAGCGCAAGAGCTGCATACAGTGCGGGGCAGGCGTGGCCTTTGCTCATGACAAATCTGTCTCTGTCGGGTTTTGCGGGATCCTTCGGATCCACATTCATTACGCCGAAATAAAGAGCAGAGACGAGGTCTGCGCAGCTGAGGGATCCGCCGGGATGACCGGACTGAGCGCGGCCTATCATCTTGACGATGAGTCTGCGTATTTCCTTTGCCTGTTTTTCAATTAACTTGACATCATACATTTGAATATACCGTCCTTTACGATTTACTGTGCAACCGCTTCTTTGAGCTTTGCTATCTGTTCCTCACTGAGCTCGTATACGTCACTGTTGGCATTGGACGTGGTCGGGTCCTCAATAAGGATCATTTTTGTGTCAGGTACGGTCACTGTGTTGTGCCACAGAGTTGCCGGAATGGTATAGAGCTTGCCCTTTTCCATTTTGGTGGCCGAAAAGACCAGACCGCCTTCTGTTTCCTCTGCGGAAACGAGCGTGCAGCTGCCGGAAACCAGGACAAAAAGTTCATCGGTGAGGTTGTGGCGCTCGATGTTGCTGATCCCGGTAATGTCATTTTCCGGTTTCCAGTTCTTTATGCCGACCGTCCATTGATCGTTTTCGTATACCCTCTGCATTCCTCTTCCGGTATACTCAGCACAAGTGATTTTCATGTTATCTCCTTAAATCATAAATTATTCATACTGTAGCGGAGATGCCGGGCATCTCCGCTATAGTATTATAAGGTTTTGCTTTTATCAGCCGTGAAGTGCTGCCTGCATCTCTGCAAGAGCGTCTTCGGGGCTTATCTCCTTGGCCAGGGCCTTCTGGTTCGTGGGTGCCCAGACATTGCCTGTGAACTCGGAGAGTGTGTCTGTCGGAGGCAGAACGCCTGCGACCTTTACAGCTTCAGCTGCGACAGCCTGGAATCTGTTGGACTGGAACTCCTCGGTAGCTCTGACGTTGTCAGTGCCGAGGCCCTTGCCGGTGCCCTTGAACCAGGTCGTGCCGCCTTCGCCGGTGACCATGAATTTATAGAACTCGAATGCTGCTTCCTTGTTTTCGCATTTCTCGTAGATGGTCATCTCGGTGTCGCCTGCGCAGGTCCACTGACCTTTGTCGCTGCCGGGAACTACGAATGCGTCGACGTCATCGCCGAATGCATCGATCCATCTCTGGTAGGAGCCGATGTGGTGGATGATCATAGCTGTGGTTCCGGTCTCAAATCCGTCAGTGAGCTCAGCAAATGCCGCAACGTTTGCATCCTCGGGGGTGTAGCCGTTCCAGTAGATGCTGAGGTATGCTTTGTAAGCTTCGACTGCTTCGGGAGTCGTCAGATCATCCCATGTTGCGCCGTAAGGGTAGAGGAAGTTGCCGAGGTGCTCGTGGCCGCCGCCTGCTCCGCGCATGCCGTAGCCGTAGACCTGTTTGCCGTCGATTACCATGGTGCACTTCTCAATGCAGTTGAGCCACTCATCGAAGGTCGTGGGAACTTCTACGCCGGCTGCCTCGAAGTAGGAGGGACGGTAGTAGCAGTAAAGTCCTTCAATGGTCCAGGGGAGCATGGAGACTTTGCCGTCGCCGGTCGCATCTGTCATCATAGTCCAGATGTTGTCGCCGATCTGGCCCTTGTCTTCCCATGCGTCGACCAGTGCTGCGGAATCAGCAAGGAGCTCGTTTGCTGCAAAGGTCTTGCCGCCGGAGAGCTTCATTGTGGAGATGTCCGGGCCGCCGCCGCCCATAACCGCAGTCATAACAGTCTGGACGAATCCGCCGCTTTCCCAGGGGTACTCTTCAGCGGTGACTGTGATGCCCTTGCCGTTGCTCTCATTGAACTGCTTTACGCAATCCTGGATGAGGGCGCTCTGCTCGGGAGTGTCTGCCCAATACCAGAAGAGCAGGTCGACAGGCTCTGCTGCGGGCTCTTCAGCCGCTTCTGCGGCCGGTTCGGCTGCAGGCTCCGCTGCGGGCTCGGCGACAGGCGCCGGGGCTGCTGACTGACCGCATGCTGCAAGTGCGAAGATCATGCAAAGTGCGAGGGCCAGTGCAAGAATTTTTTTCATGTTGTTTCTCCTTTCAAGTGAAACAAAATATTTTTTCAAATCTTTGATTTGAATTCGAAATTGATTGCGGCCTTATCCTTTGACCGCGCCGGCCGTAAGTCCTGCGACCAGGTGCTTCTGCGCAAAGAAGAACATTATGCAGACGGGAAGTACAGCGATGGTACCTCCGGCGCATAACATATCCCACTGTACGCCAAGCTGACCGATAAGGCTGCTGAGTGCGACAGGGATCGTTCTCGACCCCGGGTTTGTGAACAGCGAGGCCATTGTATATTCGTTCCAAGCCTGCATGAACATGTAGACACCGGCGGAGAGCAGCGCGGGCGTGAGGACAGGAATAAAGATCCTTATAAAGGCTCCGGCTCTGTTGCAACCGTCGATAAGCGCAGCCTCCTCAAGAGAAAAGGGCATATCGCGGATGAAGCCTTGGATAAGCCAGACCGAAAACGGAATAGTGAAGGTCGTGTAGGCCAGGATCAAGCCATATGGCGTATACAGCAGATGAAGCTTTCTCATTATGGAATAGAGAGGGATCATCAACAGGACTGTCGGAAACATATTGTTTGTGAGGAACATCGCCATAAGCGCTTTTCTGCCTTTGAACGAAAAGCGGGCAAAGGAGTAAGCGGCGAGCGTAGAGACGACAAGCGAGAGCACAGTTGTGCCGAGAGCTACGATAAGGCTGTTCTTCATGTATTTCAGGAAGTTGAAGTAGCCGAAAAGATTCACATAGGTCGCCCAAGTCAGTTCTTTTGGCCAGTAGATAAGCGGTACGGAATAGATCTCGGCGTTCGTCTTTATGGAAGTCACCAGCATCCAATAGAACGGGAACAGCAGAAACAGAAGGAACAGGCAGAGGGGAAGCACTAAAGTCAGGAATGTCAGCAGTACTTTTTTTGCCCTTCTGCGGCGGAGTCTCTGAATATTATCCATCACACCAGCCCTCCTCAGTCGTTCTTGAACGTGGACTTCAGATAGGGAACCGCAGCTATAAGCATGATCGCCATCATGACAAAGGCTATGGCGGAAGCATATCCGAGATTCAGCACCTGCGTCTTCTGGTATGTGTATACGGCTATCGTCTGCGTGGCATAAGCGGGACCGCCAGCAGTCATATTCTGGATGATATCCACGGAGTTCGCGACCCAGATTATTCTGAGCAGCAGTGTGACATATATCGTGTTTTTGATCGAAGGGATGGTTATTCTGAAGAGTTTCTGCCAAGCGTTTGCGCCGTCAATGTCAGCGGCCTCGTACATGTCGGATGATACGCCCTGCATTGCCGCCAGCAGCATCAGGCAGAAAAACGGTATGCCCTGCCAGACAACTGAGACTATGACTGCAGGGAAAGCCCATTTTTTCTGCGATAAAAACGGTATGGCCTTGTCAATTATCCCCAATCTCATCAAAAGATCGTTTACGACTCCATAGTTGCCGTCATACAGCCATCTCCATATAAGGCCTATAAGCACGCCGGATACGACCCACGGGATCATGGACAGAGACCTCGCAATGCCCTTTCCCTTGAAATTGCGGTTTAAGAGAAGAGCCAGGGCAAAGCCGCCAAGGAACTGGAATGTGACGCCGAAAATGACCCAGATTGCTGTTCTCCCGAGGCTCGGCCAGAACTCAGAGTCTTTAGTGAACAGGTCTATGTAGTTCTTGAGACCGATGAATGCTTCTTTCTTTGGATAACGGAGATCGTAGAACTTGAAAGACATAATCAGTGCATTGACCAGCGGGACAAACACAATAAAAATTATTATGATTAACGCCGGCGCGATCAAGAGGTACGGATACTTCTTCTTCGTTCTGATACCTGTTTCCATTGGGAAACACCCCCCTTTCTGTTATATAAATAGTTCTCTGCGGAGTATCCCTCCGGAGTAATTTACAGTGTTTTGTCTCAGGACCGTTCTTGTCTCTATGGAGAGCGTGCTGTGCTCAGGGACCCAGCCTTCCAGCAGATTTCTTGCAAGCAGCTGCGCCGTCTGATAGCCCTGCTGGAACGGATCCTGATATAAAAGCGCCTTGCACCAGCCCTTCTTCACGGCTTCGGCGATCTCGTCGCTCACATCGCAGCCGACGAGAGTGATGTCTTTTCTGCCTCTGGCCTCTACAGAGCGG
Source organism: Oscillospiraceae bacterium (assembly GCA_017430455.1). Taxonomy (GTDB): domain Bacteria; phylum Bacillota; class Clostridia; order Oscillospirales; family Oscillospiraceae; genus Limivicinus. Next base: position 4,310 of record JAFRMX010000014.1, on the reverse strand, counting down.
CAGGCCATCTCGGTGCATGAATAGCCCGTGCTGAAGATGCCGAACTTTTTGGCGTCCGATGCCAAAAGCTTGTCTATGTTCTTTTCCACCAGATCCTGCTCATAGCGGCAGTCGGAGGAGGGGAAGATGTCAATGTTGGGGTAGTAGTCATGGATCACTTCACAAAAGCCCTCATAGCGCTCGTAAAACGGCATGATGTGCACAAAGTTTCCGAGGACTGTGACGGCTCCTTCACCCTGCATGATGAGCCCCATGATCTCGCCGGCAATCCTTCCGCACTGCGAGTTGTCGGTGCCCAAATAAAAAAGTCTCCTGCTGGCAGGCAGATCGTTGTTGAACAGGGCAACAGGCTTGCCCGAATCGGCGATCGCGTCGACAAAAGCGGAGCATTTGCTGCTCAGGGGGTTGATGGCAAACGCGTCATAACCGTCGAAATCAAGTTCTTCCAACAACTTCAGCTGTGAAGCAGGATCATGGGGGTCTGTATTGATATAGTCTATCTCTATGCCGTAGCGCGAGAGTTCCGCTTCGGCCTTCTGTATACCTTTCGTGATGCAAGAGAAAAACGCGTGGGCGTTTGTCGGGTAAATGAAGGCGATACGCGCATCGGTGTTCCGGCTGAGCGCAGAGGCCATGATATTCGGCCTGTAGCCGAGTTCCTCTGCCTTGCCCATTATGCGCTGACGGGTTTCGGCGTTGATGCCCTTGCGGTTGTTCAGGGCGCGGTCCACAGTTCCTATGGACGTGTCGCATGCCCTGGCAATCATCTCCATTGTAACTCTCTTGGCCATATCGTATCTCCGTCAAAAAGCGGTTTACCGTTAAAACCCACATTCATATTATAGTTAAATTTCACGATTTGTCCATACCATAATTTATAAAAAACTATATTATTTTATATGGTTGACACGGAAGAATATGTGTGCTATGTTTGCTTTAAACGATAGTGCCGTTATCGTTAACGGTACTTCGCAAGATTTGCAGATATATAAAACAGAGGAGTAGCAAATGAACAGTCTTGTAACGACAAAGGAGATGTTCGAAAGAGCATACAGAGAGCATTTTGCCGTCGGTGCTTTTAATTTCAACCATATGGAATTGATACAGGCTATTGTGGGAGCCGCTGCCGAAACACGATCCCCGGTCATTCTTCAGGCGTCCTCGTTTACGGCGAAATATTCAGATCTCGGTTATTTTGTCGCTATTGCTGAATATGCGGCCGAAAAGGCAAAAGTTCCGGTCGCGCTGCATCTTGACCACGGAGAGGACCTTGAGACCGTAAAAAAATTCATCTCTGCCGGTTTTACTTCTGTTATGATAGACGGCTCGCATCTGCCTTATGATGAAAATATAGCGGTAACAAAAGAGGTCTGCGACTACTCGCACGAGCGCGGCGTTGTCGTGGAAGGCGAGCTCGGAACCATATCCGGCATTGAAGACAGTATCGGCTCCGAAATTGGCCTCTATACTGACCCTGAGCAGGCGGCGGATTTCGTTGCCAGAACGGGCGTCGACTCACTCGCCGTTGCGATAGGAACGAGCCACGGCGCTTATAAATTCAAACCCGGTCAGGATCCGAAGCTGAGACTGGACCTTCTCGACCGCATAGAGAGTCTTCTTCCGGGGTTGCCCATCGTTCTTCACGGAGCCTCTTCGGTCGATCAGCGGGATGTTGAAATAATCAACACATACGGCGGAAAGATTGATTCCGCAATCGGGATCCCGCCTGAAATGCTCAGAGAGGCGGCAAAGAAAGCCGTCTGCAAGGTAAATGTGGACACAGATCTTCGTCTTGCGATGACAGGCGCGGTCAGAGAAGTTCTCTGCAAAGAGCCCGGAGTCATAGATACGAGAAAATATATAGGAGCAGGCAGGGAGAGAGTGAAAGAGCGGATTATTGATAAGATGGAAAAGATTCTGCTCTCTGCGGGCAGATACTGATATTGTTTTGGTAATCGGAAGTGAGCCGCTTGCTTTTTCACAATTACTTTATCAAATTCATCAGAATTATTGCGGGATTCCTGCTCATCTCATTCGGCGTTTTCATCTCGAAGCAGTGCTTTTGCCTTGCTCCCTGGAACGTGCTCAGCGACGGTGTGTCCTCGGTCCTGGGAATAAGCATCGGAACAGCGAGCATCATCATCAGTGTGATGATAATCACCATAGATGTGGTCTCGCGTGAGAAACTCGGGTTTGGAAGCCTGCTGAACGTGTTCCTGTTGGGCCTGTTTACAGATATGTTTCTTGAGATAAACAGGCATCTGATGATTCTTCCGCGCATCGAAAACGTGCCGCTGCAGATACTCTTCTGCATCGTCTCCCTGTTTTTTAACGGTCTGGGCATATATCTGTACATGTCTGCGCAGATGGGAGCAGGCCCCAGGGATACATTAATGGTGCATCTCTCCAGAAAGCTCCATGTCCCTTCGGGTTACTGCAGACTCGGGCTCGAGTTTATTGCGGGCTTAAGCGGATGGCTTCTCGGAGGAGAGGTCGGTGTAGGAACGGTAGTTTCGGTATTTCTTGGAGGCCCGATACTGCAGATGGTATTCCAGGTCTTCAAATATGATCCGTCAGCCGTAGAGAGCGAGTCTTTCGGCGATACGCTTCATATCATAAGCAAAAGAATATAATATATATAAAAGGAGATCGTGTAATGAGTCTTGAAGTAAAGAGCAACTGCAAATATGCAGCCGCCTGTGTAACCTCGATGGGTGTCCGCATCACGCCGGAGAACCGCATGGCCGTCCACAACAGCAACATGTTCTACATGCAGGCGACTTCCGCGGAAACAAACGTTCTGAATGTGTCATCTTCTCTCGGACTGCCCTGCCTCGCGCTCACGAAATTCGTCGAAGGCAGCCCGGTTGCAAAGTTTATAAAATCCGAACTCAAAGGCCGCGGGATCTCGTATGAAGGCATTGATGTCCCTCAGGGAGGCCCCTGGGGCTACAGGCACCAGTTCAACATAGCGGACTCGGGCTTCGGTCTCAGAGCGCCGCGCGTATGGAACGACAGAGCAGGCGAAGTCGGGAGGACTTTAAATGCATCCGATTTCGACCTTGACCGCATCTTCGGCGAGGAAGGCGTCGGTATCCTGCACATCTCCGGACTTATCGCGGCGATGAGCGAAGACACGACAAAGTGCTGCCTCGACGTGGCAAGAGCCGCGAAGAAATACGGGACACTGGTCAGCTTCGACCTCAACTACCGCGCGACCTTCTGGAAAGGTCGTGAAGAGGAGCTCAGCAAAGCATTTGCAGAGCTCGCCTCCGTTGCGGACATTCTGATCGGCAATGAAGAAGACTTCCAGCTTTGCCTCGGCTTCAAAGGCCCCGAGGCAGGTGGAAAGGATCTCAATTCCAAGATAGAGAGCTTCAAGGTCATGATCACCGAAGTCAAAGAGAAATATTCCAATGCAAAGATGTTTGCCACGACTCTCCGCCAGGTCATCTCGGCCAATGAGCACCTCTGGGGTGCGATCCTTCTCGCGGAAGACGGCTGGCACGTTGAAGAGCCCAGACCCATCCAGGTCATGGACCGCATAGGCGGCGGGGACGGATTCTCCGGCGGCCTTCTTTACGGCGTACTTAAGGGCTTTGCTCCCGAGCAGTGCATGCAGTTCGGCTGGGCGACAGGAGTCCTGGCAGCCTCCAGCCTGAACGACTACGCGGAACCTGCAGACGAAAAGCAGGTCCTGGACGTTTACAAAGGAAACGCGAGGGTCCAGAGATGAAAAAAGCCGATATAGCAGTGATTGGCCTCGCAGTAATGGGCGAGAATCTGGCGATGAACATGGAGTCCAGGGGCTTCACGGTCGCCGTTTATAACAGGCACACCGAGAAGGTCGATGATTTCATAGCCGGAAGAGCGGCTGGGAAAAACTTCATCGGCTGCCACAGCATCGAAGAGCTCGCTGCAAACCTCGAAAAGCCCAGAAAAGTCTTCATGATGGTCAAAGCCGGCGCTCCGGTTGACGCTCTTATAGAACAGCTCATCCCCGTCCTTGAAGAGGGCGACATCATGATAGACGGCGGCAACAGCCACTTCCCCGACACGATGCGCCGCTGCGAACTGGCCGAGAGCAAGGGCCTTCTCTATGTCGGATGCGGAGTGTCCGGCGGCGAGGAAGGCGCCCTTAAAGGCCCCAGCATGATGCCGGGCGGATCTCCCGCGGCTTGGGAGCATGTAAAGCCGATATTCCAGGCGATCTGCGCCAAAGTCGAAGACGGCTCCCCCTGTTGCGACTGGGTGGGCGAGAACGGCGCAGGCCACTTTGTAAAGATGGTCCACAACGGGATCGAGTACGG
>JAFRMX010000002.1 GCA_017430455.1 Oscillospiraceae bacterium | reverse complement strand
GATGACCATGGGGAACACCAGCGCCACCAGGATGCCGCTCATCATGATGGTGGTGATTTGGTTAAAGACCGACAGACCGCCGCGGGCGGTGGTGTCGCGGGTACTGAGCGGCACCATCAGGTTGTGGCTCATGTTGAAGATCGTATAGGCAAAGGAATAGAACAGGTTGTAGGATACCATGATCCAGATCGCCTTGACCGTCGGGTTGGCTTCCGGCACGGTGAAAAGCAGGATCGCAGTGATCGTAATCAGCGGTGCCGAAATGAGCAGCCAGGGGCGGGCCTTGCCCTCCTTCGTCCGAGTGCGGTCGATGATCTGTCCCATGACGACATTGGTCACGGCATCGATGACCTTGGAGACGATGGGGAAGATCGTCAGGAACATGCCGCCCCACATAGGCGTAAGATTCAGAACGTCCGTATAGTAGACGTTCAGATAGGTGGCCAGCACCGCGTTTAAGAGCAGCGCGCCTGCCGGGCCCAGCAGATAGCCCAGCCATTTTTCTTTGCCGGTCACACTCTCGGAGCGGATCCTGCTGGCGGGAAGTCTTTCAAACAGCTTTTCCATCTTATCTTCCTCTCATTTATCTCTTGTCCAGCCGCATGGCCAGTGTCAGTACGTTCTTCGCCGTGCGCTGGAGTTCGGCGAGGGTGATGCCCTCCGGCTGCCCAAGCGTCTGAAGCAGGCTGCCGTCGGACTTGTACTGCTTCGCCAGATGCCCGATGTCTCCCGGCATGAGCACGTCCACCTGGGCGCGGACGCGATAGGCGTTGTTTTTGAGTTTTGGAAACTCCGGGCTCTTCGCTTTCCGCATCCACCAGTCGGTAATGACGCAGCCGGTGTAGCCCCACTCGCCGCGCAGGACCGTGGTGACCAGATCGTAATTATAGTGGCTCCATACGCCATTGACTTTGTTATAACTGGTCATTATGGTGAGCGGCTTTGCCTCCTTGACCACGATCTCGAAGTTACGCAGATAGATCTCCCGAAGTGCCCGCTCGGAGACGCGGGAATCGTTTCGGTTGCGGTTCGTCTCCTGATTGTTGCAGGTGAAATGCTTGGGACAGGCGGCCTTGCCCTTGCTCTGCACGCCACGCACCGTGGCCGCCGCCATCCTGCCGGAGAGCAGCGGGTCCTCGGAGAAATACTCGAAGTTGCGGCCGCAGAGGGGATTGCGGTGGATGTTCATGCCCGGGGCCAGCTGCACATCCACGCCGTAGTGGATCATCTCCTCACCCACCTTGGCGGAGAGGGCCTCGATCAGCTCCGTGTTCCAGGTACAGGCCAGAGCGGTGCCGCAGGGCTGCAAAGCACAGTATTTCTTCAGCCGCAGACCGGCAGGGCCGTCGGAAGTGACGATCGGCGGCACACCTTTTTGGCGCAGGCTTTCGATCACACCGCCGAAGGCGCCCGCGTTGCCCGCCACGCCGAGGCTGCTGCCCATCATGCCGTGGCCGCGGCTTAGGGCCTCCAGCTCTTCGTCGTTCAGGTGGGCAATAAAGTCGCCCAGCGTGATCTCTCCGCTCTTCACGTCATCCAGCTTGCATCTCCCGATCCCGGTGACAGGAATGGCTTTCGGCAGGCTGCTCAGTATCCGGTCGCGCAGATCAGCGCTGGTTTTGCATAGAGCTTCGCACTGCTCCACCGTAATCTCCTGCTCCAGAGAAAATCTGCCCGCCTCTGTCTCGTTCGCGGTGAAGCGGTATTCGCCGCACTCCAGCACGAAGCGGCTGCTGTCCTCGTCATAGGAGGCCAGGCACTTGTCGTCACAGCAGAGCCGCAGGGTCTCGCTCTCGCCGGGAGCAAGTGTTTTTGTCTTGGCGAATGCAACGAGAACGCGTTCCGGCTTGTCCAGGCGTCCCTTGGGCGCCTGGCACCAGAGCTGCACTATTTCCTTGCCGGAGATCATTCCGGTGTTTGTAACAGTGACCACCGCCTCCGTTCCGTCAGAAGTATGGCGCAGGCTTTCGGCATTAAAAGCAAAGCTCGTGTAGCTCAGGCCGAAGCCGAAGGGATAGAGCACCTTGTCGGGCTGCTGATCGAAATACCGATAGCCCACGTAAATGCCTTCGGCGTAGTCGTTATATGACTTGCCGCCGAAGTTCGCGCTGCTGGGGTAGTCCTCATAGCGGCGAGCGATCGTGTCGCTGAGCTTTCCACAGGGCGTGACCGCCCCGGCGAGAACGTCCGCCACGGCGTTGCCGCTTTCCATACCGCTCTGCCAAACGATCATCAGAGCGGAGAGCTTGTCCCCGTATTCCTCCGCCCAGGCGAGATCCATGATGTTGCCGATGTTTAGCAACACCACGACCCTGGAAAATGCCGCCGTTACTGCATCCAGCATGGCCAGCTCCTCATCGGTCAGATAAAAGCTGCCCTTGGTAAGCGTGTTCTCCCGATCCTCCCCGGCGGCGCGGCCAATCACTACCAGCGCGGTCTCGGCGGTCTGCGCGGCTTTTTGCACAAGCGCGGTGTCCAGCGGCATCTCGGGGTAGTTCATCGGCCAATGGCCCCACCAGCCGTGGTCGGCCATGTTGTTCTCCTGCTGCGTCCAGGTTTCATAAGTTTGCAGCACCTCGGCGTTGAGCCTCAAGCCGGCATTGCGCAGGCCCTCGACCAGGTTCACATGATAGGGTGCGTTCACATCTCCGCCGCTGCCATAGCCCACGTAGAACCAATCCAGCTGGCAGCGCCCGAATACCGCGACTTCATTTTCCCTGCTCAGCGGCAGTGCACTGTCGTTTTTCAACAGCACGCAGCCCTCGGCGCCCGCCTGACGGATCAGCGCCCCGATCCCGGGAGTGACGTAGCGATCGCCATCCGCGGTAGTTTCCTCCTGCATCAGGCCGTTGCCCATGGCCGTGTCGATGATACGCTGGGCCAGTTTTCCGAATTGATTTTTGAGTTTTTTCATGTCACTACCCCTTATCGTATTGTCGAGATCAGTATAGCAAATCTGACTTCGATTGTCCTTGCAGATTTGTTTGATTTCTATTATAATTTGTTTGAAGATGAAGGGAGGCTGACGGATGCATACCGACTTTGATTATCTGTGCCGCATCACCGCAAACCTGTCGGGAATCCCGGTCCGCGTCTACAAAGGAGAGGAACTGCTTTCCTTCCACTCCCCGGTCACGCTGATCCGTGACCCCATGCTGCTCTGCAGGGAGCAGCTTTGGAGCACGCAGGAGCATGTCGGCTACTGCCTGACGGAGCATTTCTACTACTACGGTATCCTTATCTCCGGTGAGATCCGCTTCATCGTGGGGCCTACCCGGCAGCTTCCCGTCTCCGGCCAGGAACTGCGGGAAATTGCATTTCATATTGGACTGAACAAGGAGGAGGCCGAGGACTTTGGCCACAGTATGAAGGCAATCGTGAATATGCCGGTGGAAAGCCTTCTTCTGATGTTATGTTCCATCAACTACATGGTTAACGGCGAGAAGCTGGAGCTGAAGGACTTGACTATTGCCACCGACGAGCAGGATACGCTCCGGACGATCCGTGCTTCCCAGGTCATGCAAAAGGACGGGCCGCATCAGCCTCCTACGACGCCCCACAACAGCTACAGCCAGGAGCAGGCGATCCTGCGCATTGTGCGCAAGGGAGACACCGCCGCCCTCCACACCTGGATGGAGCGTGCGCCCGCGATCCGGGGCGGCATCCTTGCGCCCGAGCATCTGCGACAGATGAAAAACCTCTTTATCGTCACGGCAACGCTCTGCAGCCGGGCCGCCATACGAGGCGGGCTGGATGTGGACGACGCCTTTTCTCTCAGCGATTCCTATATTCAAAACTGCGAGCGGCTGGACACGCCGGAGAAAATCACCAACCTTCAATACCACATGGTGCTGGAGTTCACAGAGCATGTAGAGCGTCTGCACCTGGGTGAGCACCCTGGAAAGCTGGCTGTTGCGGTGGCCAATTATGTGCAGCACCATTTATCCGAGAACATCTCCACGGAGGCGCTGGCTCAGTCCCTGTTTATGGGTCGTTCGTATCTGTCTACCAAGTTTCACCGGGAAACAGGGATCAAACTCAACGACTTTATCCTCCAGCAGAAAACGGAGGAAGCCAAGCGCCTCCTCCGCTATACCGACCGCAGCGCCGCCGCCATCGGGGACTATCTTGCTTTTTCTTCTCCCGCTCATTTTTCGAGAGTGTTCAAGAAATATGTCGGCCTTACGCCGAATGAGTACCGTGAAAGGCAGCATTAGCGCAGAAAAATGAAAAATACAGGACCGGACCGATGCAGATCTGCACAATCCTGGCCTGTATGCTTATTGTACGTTCAAGCAGACGGCTGCTTCTCCGTAGTCCTTCGTTTTGACCGCAATGCGAATCTCTCCGGGCACAACTCCGGCCAGGATCACCGCAAGGCATCGGCCCTGAAAGCTCGTCCGTTGTACTTGTTTTGTAATATTTCACATGATATACTTTTTCCGGATAGAAATTCAGACAAAAAGCGGACCGATGCGAAAAAAAGGAGATACTGTTAAATGAAAAACATCGTGACTGTCAGCCGGGAATACGGGAGCGGAGGCTATGAAATTGGCCGTATGGTCGCGGAAAAGATGCATTACGATTTCTATGACAAGGAACTGATCGCGCATATTGCAGACAAGTTCATGATCTCGAAATCCTTTGTCGCCTCGACCGAGGACAAGGAGATCTCCCTGAAAAGGAACATCTTTCATGAGGTCTTCCCTGTTCTCGCCAGATCGGATAACGAAGACGCCGACTATATCTTTCGGGAGCAGGGCAGGTTCATCGTTCAGCTTGTCGAGAAAGGAAACTGTGTGATCGCCGGGCGGCGGGCGGACTTTTATCTGAAGGATAATCCGAACGCGCTGCATGTGTTTTTCTACGCCGATCAGGACTTCAAGGTTGAACGAATCTGCCGTATGGAAGGTTGCAGCGAAGAAGAGGCCGCAAAGAAGATCGCGGACACGGATAAGCGCAGAAGGACCAGCTACGAGTATGTCACCGGCCGGAAATGGGCTGACCGGCATAACTATTCTCTCATGCTGTGCACATCGGCGCTCGGCCTTGAGAATTGTGCAGAACTGATTGTGAACCTTTTGGGCTGAGTTCGCGAAGGATCCGTTTTCCCCCAAAAAAAGCCACCCTTCCGGGTGGCCTTATTATTTTGTCATTCTGAGCGAAGCGAAGAATCCGTTTCCCTATTATTCAGGTAATGAATGTGCTCTTAATAATTGTTATTCAACGATACGGCGGAGAAGAAGGGATCCGAATTCTGAGATATATACATCAGACAGGCACCTCGTATAATACGAAGTGCTTTTTTTACACGTCACGCATGACAGGAGAGCTGAAAATCAGAAAGTATTGATTTAACTGGATTCGTGACACGTGTGACGCGAGTGACGCGTATCTGAATACACCTCAAAAGTGCATTTATGGCATATATCAATTTTCCCGTCACACGTGTCACACGTGTCACAGGCATTGAAACCACTAGAGTTCTTCCGTCATGATTTCTATTGCTCGTGACGCGTATTTTGTATTCTTCATAAAGGCGCTCTGCATTCTTCAGAATATGTTTGACTCCCCCCTTTCGACCGGGAGTGACGTCAGCGGATCGTAACAGACAAATATTTTACTGATTTTTCTGCTCTATTACGTCCTTGAGAGTGACGCTGTCCAGGTAATCGCTGATGATCCTGTCGAGCTCCGTCCAGACCGGAAGCGTCTCGCATTTTTCTTTGCGCGGGCAGAGGTTCTCGTCCGTGGAGAGGCACTTTACCGGGGCAAGGCTTCCCTCCGTAGCGCGGAGGATCTCTCCGAGAGAGTATTCTCCGACAGGTCTCGAGAGCCTGTAGCCGCCGCTCTTGCCGCGGGCCGTATCAAGCATCCCCGCCGCTATGAGCTGAGGCATCAGCTGCTCGACATATTTAAGCGAGATATCCTGCCTCCCGGCTATATCCTTCAAAGAAACGAAGCCCTCATCCGCATGCTCCGCAAGGTCCAGAAGCAGTCTCAGCGCGTATCTGCCGCGTGTAGAAATGACCATGGTATTATTTAAGCCTCCGATTCAAAAAGCTTCGGGTCTATCAGGCTCTCCATCGTATGCCAGCCGAGTACTGCGCATTTCACCCTCGCAGGCATGTGCGAGATGTCTATGAGCGCTCCGGCCTCCTCCAGCTCATCGAGCTCGCTCTCGCTGACGTAGCCTTTGATCATGCGGAGAAAGAGCTCCGACAGATGCAGGGCCTCCTCCTTCTTTTTTCCGATGATTAGATCCAGCATCATATCCGCCGAGGCCTGCGAGATCGCGCAGCCGTCGCCCGTGAAAGCCCCGTCTTTTATTATACCATCTTCAACGTATAAATAAAGTGTGATGTCGTCGCCGCAGCTCGGGTTTACCCCGCGAAGCTCCATGTTCGCGTCCGGAAGCTCATGCTTGTGCACGGGGCGCAGGTTGTGGTCGTTTACGATCTCCCTGTAGAAGCTATTCTGCATAACCCATTCTCCCCCTTACCGTTTTAAGGCTCTCCTCAAGACGCAGGATCTCCTCTTCCGTGTTGTAGAACATAAGGCTTACCCTGGCAGTGGATGGCGTGTTCAGGAACTTCATGAGAGGCTGGGCGCAGTGATGCCCGGCGCGGATGCATATCCTGTCGGCATTCATGATCTCGGCGATGTCGTGCGGATGGACGCCGTCTATGGTGAAGGTGAAGATCCCGTTGTGAAGGGAGGCCTCCCGCGGACCGAGGAGATTTAAATGCGGCACGGACTTTAAGGCTTCAAAGGCGATATTCCCGAGATACTGCTCTCTGGCCTCGATGTTTTCCCGGCCTATTTTGTTGTAGTAGTCTATCGCAGCCGCGAGGCCGACGGCTCCGCCGGCGTTTACGGTCCCCGCTTCAAATTTGTGCGGAAGCTCCGCCCATGTGGCGCCTTCCCTCGTCACGTACTCGATCATCTCTCCGCCCGTCAGGAACGGAGGCATCTCTTCGAGCAGTTTCTCTCTGCCGTACAGGACGCCTATACCCATCGGCCCGCACATTTTGTGCCCGGAAAACGCCAGAAAATCGACACCGAGCGCCTGCACGTCTACCCTGAAATGCGGGACGCTCTGGGCTCCGTCGCAGGCGAACAGAGCGCCGAGCTTATGTGCTTTTTCCGCGAACTTCTTTATCTCGTTTCGGACTCCCAGGACATTGGATACCTGGGTCATCGCGACGATCTTCGTCTTTTCGCCGACTGCAGCGTCGAATGCCTCGTCGGTGATAAGACCCTCTTCGTCACATTCTATGAACCTGAGCAGCGCTCCGGAGCGTTTCGCAGCAATCTGCCATGGGATCAGATTGCTGTGGTGTTCCATTATCGTTATGGCTATCTCATCTCCGGGGCACAGGCGCTCCGTCAGACAGTAAGCGGCCAGGTTAAGGCTCTCGGAGGCGTTTCTGGTGAATATGATCTCTTTTGTGCTTTTAGCGTTTATAAAGCTTCTTACCGCTTCTCTCGAATCCTCATAGGCATCCGTCGCCGCCTGGGAGAGGTCGTAGAGACCTCTCAGAGGATTGGCGTTCGATTCCTCGTAATATTTCCGCATCGCGTCCAGAACGCACGAGGGCTTCTGTGCGGTCGCGGAGCGGTCCAGATAACACAGCGACGGGTCGCTTACGAGCAGGGGGAACTCTTTTCTTACGTCATTCCAGTTCATGTCAGTCCTCTTTCAGAAGGGCGGCTCTCAGCTGCCCGTCGGGTATTCTCCGGATTATCGCGTCGACTCTGGCCTTGGCCATGAGCTCCGTGGCAGAAGCGTTGTCTATTCCGCGCGACTGCAGGTAAAACAACAGATCCTCGTCGAGCCGGCCTATGCTCGCCCCGTGGTTTCCGACCACATCTTCCTCGGAGCACAGGATCACGGGTACGCTTCTGTTGCGGACGGTATCGTCTATGAGGAGCACGTCCTCAGTCTCATTTCCGACGGCTCCGGCACAGCCGCGGCGCAGATCTATGGTTCCGCGCAGAAGCTTGGATGCCCTGTCGAAGAGGACGCCAGAGGCGCGGATCAGACTCTCGGTCTTCTTCCCCGTATGTATGGCCTCGCAGTTCATATCCATGAGCTCCTCGCCTTCCAGACGGTAGCCGATGTTCGCTTCGAAGCGGCTGCCCGCTCCCGCGAGCGTCACGCTGCAATTGTCGTATGTGGCCCTGCCGCCCAAGATCACGCGGTACCACTCGAAAACGGCGTCTTTGCCGCAGGTGACCTGTATGTCGTTCACCGCGCGGCTTTCCTCCTCCGCGTAACGGACCTGGATGAGGCGGAATACGGCGTTGTCCTCAAGCTCCGCTTTCAGCCTTACCGCTTCGTTCAGGATCAGGATCTTTTCGTCACCGCAGGCGATAGCGAGCCGCTTCTCCGGAGCGCTCTCCCCGGCCGGGAGATGCGTGCCGTTTACATGAAGCCAGCCGAAGGTCTTCGCGAGCGGCGTATTAACCGTTACAGTCTTTTCCGTCATCAGCCGATCGCCCCCTTCATCTCTATTCTTATAAGATTGTTCATCTCAACGGCGTACTCCAGCGGCAGCTCCTTGCTGACATTGTCCGCAAAGCCGCTGACTATCAGCGCTCTGGCCTCGTCCTCGCTCAGGCCGCGGCTCATCAGATAGAATACGGCGTCATCCGAGATACGGCCTATCCTAGCCTCATGGCCTATGTCCGCTTTTGCCGTTCTTATGTCCATCGCGGGGATCGTATCCGAGCGCGAGATATCGTCCACCATAAGCGACTGGCAAGAGACGGAGGATCTGCTGTTTACGGCCTTTGGCTCCACGACTATGGCGCTGCGGAATGTGCTTATGCCGCCGTCCTTGGAAATGGAGCGCGTGTTGACATAGCTCGTCGTGTCAGGCGCGCCATGCACTACCTTGCATCCGGTATCCAGATTCTGGCCCGCACCCGCGAAGGTGACGCCCGTGAATTCGCTTCTTGCTCCGGCACCCTTCAGAACGCTCATGGGGTACAGGTAGCTCACGTGAGAGCCGAAGGAGCCGCTTATCCACTCGATCTTGCCGCCTTCCTCAACTCTTGCCCGTTTGGTGTTCAGGTTATACATGTTCTTCGACCAGTTTTCGATGGTCGAATATCTGAGTTTGGCGTTTTTCCCCACATAGAGCTCCACACAGCCCGCATGCAGGTTAGCGACGTTGTATTTGGGGGCCGAGCAGCCCTCTATGAAGTGAAGGTCCGCGCCCTCGTCGACGATTATCAGCGTGTGTTCGAATTGCCCCGCTCCCGGCGCGTTCAGTCTGAAATAGGACTGGAGCGGTATCTCCACCGAGATCCCGGGCGGCACATAGACAAAGGAACCTCCGGACCAGACTGCTCCGTGGAGGGCGGCGAATTTGTGGTCCGTCGGGGGAACGAGATGCATGAATCTTTCACGTATCATATCCGCGTATTCGCCGTGAAGCGCGCTCTCGATATCCGTATACACCACGCCCAGGGCCGCAACCTCCTTACGGACATTGTGATACACGAGCTCGCTGTCGTACTGCGCTCCGACGCCCGCAAGCGAAGTGCGTTCCGCCTGAGGGATCCCGAGGCGCTCGAAGGTGTCCTTTATGTCGTCGGGGACATCCTCCCAGCGGGTGTTCATGCGCTCGGCGTTGGGGCGGACATAGGTCACGATGTTGTCAATGTCGAGGCCTTCTATCGATGGCCCCCAGTCAGGCATCGGGGTGCGCTCGAATATCTCAAGTGAATTGAGGCGGAAATCGCGCATCCAGTCCGGGTCTTTCTTCTCGGCTGAGATCTCTTTTATGATCTCCGGAGTCAGGCCGCTTCTCACCCTGTACGCGTCTTTTTCCTCGAAACGGAAATCGTAAAAGGCACGGTTTACGTCCTCTATATGAGTCTTGGTCTCACTCAAGCGATCGCCCCCTCAAATGCGGAAAAACCGTTCTCCTCTATCTCCTTTATGAGCTCCGCACCGCCTTCTTTCACAATCCTGCCGTTGACGAGCACATGCACCTTATCGACATGAAGAGCGTCCAGGATCGCCGCGTTGTGCGTGATCACAAGAAGAGACGCCTCCTGGTCCTTCTGAAACTCTTTTATTCCTCGGGAGACGGTCTTTACGGCGTCGACATCGAGGCCCGAGTCCGTCTCGTCAAGAATTGCCAGCGACGGTTTGAGCAGTAAAAGCTGGAGTATCTCAGCCTTCTTTTTCTCGCCGCCGGAGAATCCGACGTTCAGGTCGCGCTCCGCGTAGCTGTGCTCCATCTGGAGCGTATCCAGCGTCGCGCGGACCTGCTTGCGGAAATCCCAGAGACGGAGCTTTGTCCCGCTGCGCTGTTCGATCGCGCTCCGCATAAAATTCTCAAGGGAGATCCCGGGTATCTCTATCGGATTCTGGAAAGACATGAAAAGCCCGCTTGCAGCCCTTTCATTTACGCTCTTCTCCAGAAGATCCTCGCCGTGAAACCTTACCTCTCCGCCTGTGACCGTATATTGCGGATTTCCCATCAGAGCGTTGCCGAGAGTGGACTTGCCCGCTCCGTTAGGCCCCATCAAAACGTGTGTTTCGCCGGGACCTATGCTTATATCCACGCCGTGAAGTATCTCTGAATCTTCAACCGAGACACGCAGATCTTTAACTGTCAGCATATCTGCCGCCATACATTGTCCTCCTTGCTTAATCCCTACTTATTTAGTATGAATTATATATAACATAAAGTCCCGGATAATGCAACATTATTCTGCTGCCTGTCCGGGATATGGAAAAGTGTTATATCGATCTTAGCGTCTCTGTATGATGCCTCCGCCGAGCACCTCGTCCCCGTTATAGAGGACAACGGACTGGCCGGGAGTGATCGCCCTCTGAAGATCGTCGAAGACGATGTGAACGAGCCCGTCAGCGAGGACCTCGGCCGTCGCGCTCTGTTCTCTATGCCTGTAACGGATCTTAGCCGAACATCTGAGCTCCCCTTCAGGAGGCGAGCCTGAGATCCAGTTGAAATCCCATGCTGTCAGTTCTTTTGAAAAGAGTGATCTGTTGTCGCCGAGAACGACCGTGTTGTTATCGGGATCAATTGAACGGACATAAAGCCTCTCTTTCGAGGATATTCCGAGCCCCCGGCGCTGCCCGATCGTATAATGTATGATCCCCTTGTGTGTGCCCAGCACATTCCCCTCTTCATCCGTGAAATTCCCCGGCCGGCTGTTCTGAGAACCGTACAGCGCGGCCACGCGGGCATAGTCCCCGTCAGGCGCGAAACATATGTCCTGGCTGTCATGTTTCCGCGCCGTGGCAAGTCCGAGCTGTCGGGCTGTCTCCCGCGTCTGAGACTTGTTCATGCCGCCGAGCGGAAACATGGTGTGGGGCAGCGTCTCCTGAGTAAGGTTATAGAGCACATAGCTCTGGTCCTTTTCGGGATCGAGGGCTTTATACAGGTGCCAGCCTTTTTCGTCGTGTATTATGCGCGCGTAATGCCCGGTAACGACCGCCTCGCAACCGAGCTGCCAGGCGTATTCCTGGAGCAGTTCGAATTTCATGTACCGGTTGCACGCGATACAGGGATTCGGCGTCAGCCCGCGGGCATAGCTCTCCGCGAAAGGGACGATGACCTGCTCCCGGAACTGTTGCGTAAAATTGCATACATGATGTGTTATCCCGAGATGCAGCGCTACACTGTAGGCATCCTGAATATCCGTCAGTGAGCAGCAGGTCTTCGCGGATGAGATGCCGGCATCGGCATTGTCAAACAGTTTCATCGTTACACCGATACATTCGTATCCCGCCTGCCGGGTAAGCCATGCGGCGACGCTGCTGTCGACCCCGCCGCTCATCGCGATCAGGGCTTTCATAGCCTTACCGTATCCACTGCTTTTTTTATCCTTGCCACAAGCTCCCGCGCCTCTTCCTCAGTATTGTATCTGCCGAGCGAAATGCGGAGCGCGCCCTGTGCAAGAGCGTGAGGCAGGCCGATGGCGCGCAGGACATGGCTTGGCTCCGTATTGCCCGAGGTGCAGGCGGAACCCGAGGACGCGGCAACTCCCAGCGAATCGAGCTCCATCACGAGGGACTGCCCGTCAGTTCCCTCAAACGAGAAATTGACTGTTCCCGGAAGACTGCTGACAATATCTCCGTTTATCTTCGATCCCCGTATGTGGGAAAGGCCGCAGATCAGGATATCCTTCATTTCCTGGAGCTGCTGCGCTTTTGTTTCTCTCTCTTCACACGCTATCCGGTAAGCCTCCGCCATTCCGACGATGAGCGCGGTGTTCTCGGTGCCCGGCCTTCTGGTCTTTTCCTGTTTCCCCCCGTGCATCAGATTGAGGGGCGCTTTCCCCCTTCTGCAATACAGCAGGCCTATGCCCTTAGGGCCGTAAAATTTATGTGCAGACATCGAGAGCAGGTCTATATTCAGGGCATCGACATCGATCGGGAGAATGCCTGCGGCCTGGACCGCGTCCGTGTGGAAAGCAACTCCGTACTCACGGCAGATCTCCCCTATCTCCTTTACCGGCTGTATAGTTCCGATCTCATTGTTTGCAAACATCACGGAGACAAGCGCTGTCTCCGGCCTCATAAGCGCTCTGACCGATTCGGGGCTGATCCTCCCTTTTCTGTCAGCGGACGCGTAGCTTACGGAAAAGCCCTCTTTTTCAAGAGCTTCCGCCGTGTGAAGGACCGCGTGGTGTTCGATGCCGTCCGTTATGAGATGAGTTTTTCCCTCCGGGGCTGCCCTTTTCAGCGTTCCGGCCAACGCCCAGTTGTCGCTCTCGGTTCCGCCCGAAGTAAAATATATCTCCCCGGGCTCGCAGTCTATCAGCTCCGCGATTGTGCTCCTGCTCTTTTCTATCGCCCTTCTCGCTTCACGGCCGGCTCTGTAAAGCCCCGACGCGTTGCCGTAGCAGTCGGTGAGCCAGGGCTTCATGGCTTCGAGGACTTCAGGCGCGAGCCTTGTAGTCGCGGCATTATCCGCATAGATATAATCCGTCATATTCGGCTCCCGCTTCCGTCCTCAAGCAGGACCAGCATGGTCCCTCCGCACACCATTCCCTCGCTCTCAGCGACTTCCCCGCGAAGATCTATGAATATCGTTTTGTATCTGCCGGTTCCTATGATATCTACGGCTTCCCTGATCACTTCTCCCTCGCTGCAGCCTCCGCCGATGCTTCCGGTCACTCTTCCGCTCCTGTCCACGGACATCTTTGCTCCAGCCTCCCTCGGAGTCGAGCCCTTTGTTTCCAGAACTGTAGCTACGGCTTTAGGCTCGTCGTTTTCCGCGAGATGATCTATTATGTCCGTATCGAGGTCCGACGCATTCAGGAACCTCTCCGGATTTGAGTTGTACTCGGGCTTTCTCCTGTAAGCGATCACCTCGGCTACGATAGCGATTGCGATCTCCTCAGGAGTCAGCGCGCCTATGTCGAGCCCGATCGGCGTGCTTATCCTTTTTATGTATTCTTCGCTGTAGCCCTCTTTTACCAGCATCTCGAGAAGTCCCCTCACGCGTCTCCTCGACCCTATCTGTCCCAGATACGCGGGCTGGACTCCCGGAAGTATCGCTCTCAGGCAGTCCGCGTCGTGGACGTGGCCTCTTGTGATTATTACCACATAATCGTATGAGTTGATCCCGAGGCTCTTTATCGCTTCCGGAAAAGTATCGCAGATGACCTGCTTTGCCTTCGGAAAGCGGGTCTCATTCGCAAACGCCGGCCTGTCGTCCGCCACATATACGTCGAAGCCGCAGTCCGCGGCAAACGAGCACACGGGGACCGCTATATGCCCCGCGCCGAGCACTATGAGCCTGCCTTTGGGAAGCACCGGCTCAGTAAAGACAAAACCGTTTTCTTTTTTCTCGAAAAGAGGCCTGATGCCCTGCTTTGAATCCGGAGCGATTGCGCCGATGCCTTCCTGAACGGTTCTGGTCAGATCGGTCCCGATCCTTCCCCCGCTGTCTTTGAATTCAGTGACAACAGACATGTTTCTGCCTTCGGCAAGAGCGATTTTTAATTCCCTGTATACATTCATTTTCTTCTGGCCCCCAAATTACAGGATTACTTCCACCGTATCGCCCGCTTTTGCTTCTCCTTCTTCCGATACGCTTACGAAAATGCCTTCTCTGGGCATCACACAGTCTCCCGCCTGTTTGCGGATCGCGCAGTCCTGATGGCATTCTTTCCCGATCTGGGTCACCTCGCAGACAGCCGTCCCGATCTTCAGTTTCGTCCCGACGGGCAGTTTGTACAGGCATATCCCCTCGCACAGGATATTCTCCGCAAATGCCCCCGGGTAGAGCCTTACACTGATCTTTTCCTGAAGATTGTCAACGCTCTCCTGCCCGAGGAGGCTTACCATTCTGTGCCAGTCCCCCGCGTGCGCGTCGCCGGGGATCCCGAGGTGCGGCACAAGCCTTATGCTTTCTACCGCGTGTTTCTGTTCGCCCTTTTTCCCGCTGATACAGACCGCCTTAATTTTACCGTGCAGCGTTTCCATGTTCGATTCCTCCTGAATGTATCTTTTTTTTCTTCTTTCGGTGATTCGTTGTGCCGTTTCAGGCAGGTAAATATATTTAAATACTGTTTAAATATGTTTATACATCAAAAAAGGTGGCCGAATCGATATCGGCCGCTCTTTCGGTCAGATGATGTGCTGTCAGCAGTCCTCTTCGCAGCGGACAAGGTCCTGAAGGGTGTATTTCTTCAGATAACCGCTGACGACTCCATTCAGTCCGCTCCAGAGCGGAAGTGTACGGCATATCCCTGCCCTGCTGCAAGGCCTGCTGTCCTCAGCCAGACAGGCGACAGGGGCCAGTTCCCCTTCCATTACCTTGAGAACATCGTATACGCTGATCTGATCCGCGTTCCTTGTAAGACGGTATCCGCCGCCTTTTCCGCGAAGTCCTTCCAGGAAGCCTGCTTTCACCAGATCCTTTGCGATCAGCTCCAGATACTTTTCCGAGATCTCCTGTCTTCCGGCGATATCGATCAGACGTATATTCCCGTCATCCGGGTGTTCGGCAAGATCTGCCAGCATTCTCAGAGCATAGCGCCCTCTCGTTGAAATCAGCATCTCATTTTCTCCCTTGGGAAATTCCGGAATCTATATCTAAAGATATTATACCCGTTTGTTAATGGGTTTTCAATATTTTTCAATTTCCTATTGACAAGCTGGGTAATAGGTGCTAAATTCTCTCCATCGGATCTGAGCATATTTTTCAGAAAGGAATATGATGCAATGCCAAGCCGCAACAGTATGAAAAAAGCTGCATGTTGTCGGATCAGCTCCCGGACTTTCAATGATGGTCGGGGCATTCGGCGTGCGTGTTCTGCTCTTTCTGAATAACAGATTTTCACGACCATTGTCCGGGAGCTTGAATGAGCCCCCGGTTTTTTTGTGTTCGGACCCGAAATGATAGAATGTAATGAGGAAAACCGTCTGATGTTTAATGATTTGCGCGAAACCGTCCAGGCATACAAAGACAGAGACCCCGCAGCCCGTTCGACCATGGAGATACTTCTTCTGTATCCGGGTCTCAAAGCTACACAGAGCCACAAGGCTGCACACTGGTGCTATGAGCACGATCTCAAATTCCTTGCCAGATTCATCTCACAACGGAGCCGTCATCACACCGGAATAGAGATACACCCGGGTGCAAAGATCGGGAAGAGGCTTGTCATAGACCACGGAATGGGAGTGGTCATCGGCGAAACCGCCGAGATAGGCGACGATTGCCTCCTGTTCCACGGCGTTACGCTCGGCGGTACAGGCAAGGAATCGGGGAAACGTCACCCGACGATAGGAAACAATGTACTCATAGGCGCCGGAGCAAAGGTTCTCGGACCTGTGGTGATCGGAGACGGGAGCAGAGTGGCGGCAAATTCCGCGGTCCTGAAGGATATACCACCGAACTGCACGGCTGTCGGAAGCCCCGCGAGGATCGTTAAAGTCAACGGAGAAAAAGTCAATTATGTTTCCGATGTGGATCAGATAAACGTCACCGACCCGGTCGAGATGGAGCTTGCTGCGCTCAGAGCGCAGATAGCGGAGATCTCCGGGCAGAGAGAATCCGACGGCAGCGGGATCTGAAATAATAATAATAATAATTAATTCTAAATAAAAGGAGAAACTATCATGTCAAAAATATTTACAGCAGCCGATCAGCTTATCGGCAACACACCGCTTCTTGAACTCACCAATATTGAAAAAGAACTCGGCCTGAAAGCAAAGATTGCAGCGAAACTCGAGTATTTCAATCCGGCAGGCTCCGTAAAGGACAGAATAGCCAAGGCCATGATCGACGACGCGGAGGAAAAAGGCTTGCTTAAGCCCGGCTCCGTTATCATAGAGCCAACCTCCGGAAATACAGGCATAGGTCTCGCTTCCGTGGCGGCGGCGAGAGGCTACCGCATTATAATCGTCATGCCCGAGACCATGTCCGTCGAGAGGCGCCAGATAATGAAAGCCTATGGCGCGGAGATAGTCCTGACCGAAGGCTCAAAAGGAATGAAGGGCGCTATAGCCAAAGCGGACGAGCTTGCAAAAGAACTCCCCGATTCGTTCATACCCGGGCAGTTCGTTAACCCCGCGAACCCCGCGATACACAAAGCCACTACCGGCCCGGAGATCTATGAAGACACGGACGGAGACATAGCAGCTTTTGTAGCCGGCGTGGGAACAGGCGGTACC
Source organism: Oscillospiraceae bacterium (assembly GCA_017430455.1). GTDB lineage: Bacteria > Bacillota > Clostridia > Oscillospirales > Oscillospiraceae > Limivicinus. Next base: position 90,686 of record JAFRMX010000002.1, on the reverse strand, counting down.
CTCACCGGCGTTGGTGAGTATCTGAAATCAAAGGATCCCTCTATTAAGGTGGTCGCCGTGGAGCCTGCGACTTCTCCCGTGCTCTCGACGGGCGTCGGAGGCTCGCATAAGATCCAGGGCATAGGCGCAGGATTTGTGCCCGATGTGCTCAACACGAAGATCTACGACGAGATCATAACCGTTCAGAATGAAGATGCCTTTGCGACCGGGAAGCTCATAGGCAAAAAGGAAGGCGTTTTAGTCGGAATATCTTCCGGAGCCGCGACCTGGGCAGCCATCGAGCTTGCCAAACGCCCCGAGTTTGAGGGAAAGACTATTGCGGTCCTGCTTCCGGATACCGGCGACAGATATCTCTCAACGGCGCTTTTCGCGGATCAACCCTGATCAAGGCTTACAAATCAGTACAAAAGAAAAACCTGATTTCTTCGGAAATCAGGTTTTTGGTGGGGGAAGGTGGATTCGAACCACCGAAGGCATTGCCAGCAGATTTACAGTCTGTCCCCTTTGGCCACTCGGGAATTCCCCCATATTCGGTTCGCTGTGGAGCTGGTGGACGGATTCGAACCCCCGACCTGCTGATTACAAATCAGCTGCTCTACCGGCTGAGCTACACCAGCGCGACCAGCCTTGATATAATAGCAAAGGGGGATTCAAAAGTCAACAGATTTTTTTCTTTTATATCAGTTTGTTCCTGTCAGATCGAAGTCCGGTATCATCTCATCCGTGCCCGAGCTGACCTCCTGCCAGAAGCCGCCGGATATCCCCCGCTTTTCCATGTAGATGCGCATATTTAGGTTCGTCTCCGCGTCTATTCTTTCATTTAATTCGGGATATTTTTCAAACTTCCCCATCGGCGTATACTGGCTCATGAGCGAGAACAAAACGGCATCCTCCTCAAAGTTCTCAGCCACCCAGTCTATACAGTCCATTGTATTCATTTCCCAGCCGGGCATGATAAGATGCCGAATAAGCACCCCGGAGAGCAGCATGCCGTTTTTATCCAGCACATAGTTCCCCTTATGCTCATACATCTTCTTTATGGCAGCTGTCGCAATTTCCGGATAGTCGGGCGCTGCTGAGTATCTCTTAGCCATCTCCGGCTTCAGATACTTGAGATCGGGCATGTAGACTGAGACATAGGGATCTAAAATCTCAAGAGTTTCAATACTCTCGTATCCGGAGCTATTCCAGATCACAGGTATATCCAGGGAAGCCATATCGAGCGCCTCCGCGATGACCCTTGCATAAGGCGTGCCGGTGACGAGATTTAAATTATGAACGTTCTTGTCCCGGAGCCTCAGAAAACACTCCGCAAGCTCGGAAGCACTCATCATTTTTCCGACAGGTTCACTGCTTATACTGATATTCTGGCAGAAGACGCAACTTAAATTGCAGCCTGAAAAGAATACGGTCCCCGAGCCTCTCTCACCGCTTATGCAGGGCTCCTCGCCGAAATGCGGAGCCGCTCTTGCGACGAGCGGCAGTGCCGGACATCCGCAAAAGCCTTCTCCGATATTTTCATCTCTGAACGCTCCGCAGTTTCGCGGGCAGTCATTGCAGATAAAGGAATACATACTCCATATTATAGCACAAGATCCCGCGCAATAAAGCACGGGATCTTATCTTATGTCGTTTTTATACGTTTTTTTCTGCAGCTGCAAGCTTCAGACAGACGCAGAATACTTCCATGGCTTTTTCAAGCTCGTCTATCGGCGGGAAGGACGGGGCGATCCTGATAACGCTGTCATCGGGATCGATGCCGTAGGGATGTGTAGCGCCTGCCGGAGTTACGGCCACGCCCGCCTCCTTACAGAGCTCCACGGTTCTCTTCGCAAGGCCGGGCTTCGTTCTGACGCAAACAAAGTAGCCTCCCTTCGGCCTTGTCCATGTGGCGATCCCCTCGGGCGCTATTTCCCTGTCCAGCATATCACAGACCATGTCGAATTTGGGCTTCATGATCACTGCATGCTTTTTCATATGGGCGATCGTGTTCTCTTTATCTTTGAGGAAGAGCACATGTCTCAGCTGGTTCATCTTGTCTGCGCTTATCATCTGAACGCCGAGAAGCTTCTTCATATATGCCATGTTCGCTTCACTGCAGGCAAAGCAGCTTATTCCGGCGCCCGGGAAGGTCACTTTTGAAGTAGAAGCAAACTCGAACACCATATCGGCATTGCCGTATTTCTCGCAGAGCGAGAGGATATCCGGCATCTCAACATAGTCTCCGTCAAATTCGTGGACACAGTAGGCATTGTCCCACATCAGCAGGAAGTCCTCAGCTGCAGGCTTCATGGAGGCAATGCGCCTGACCGTTTCTTCGGAATATATTATTCCAGCGGGATTGGAATACTTAGGGACATTCCACATTCCCTTGACCTTCGGGTCTTTTATGAGCTCCTCTACCATGTCCATGTCGGGCCCTATTTCATCCATCGGAACCGATATGAGCTCGAATCCGAAGCTCTCGGTTATACGGAAATGTCTGTCATACCCCGGGACCGGGCAGAGGAATTTGAGTCCTTCCTGTTTTGCCCAAGGCGAAGAGCTGTGCAGAAGCCCGTGTGTGAAAGCTTTTGCCACTGTATCATACATGAGAGTGAGACTCGCGTTGCCGCCGACGAACACCTGCTCCTCTCTGCATCCCAGAATATCGGCAAAGAATCTTCTTGCCTCAGGCATGCCGGCAAGCTCGCCGTAGTTGGCAGCATCGACCCCGTTTCTGACCATGTCCTCTCGCTGCGTAATGAGTGAAAGCATGGGAATAGAAAGCGCGACCTGTTTTGTCTCAGGCTTGCCTCTCATCATATTGAGCTTCAGTCCTTCTGCTTTAAGTCCGTCAAACCTGCTCTTCATTTCTGCATAATCTGCCATTATTTTAAGCCCTCCAAGCATTTATCTGTTCTCTGAGCCAGTCTGCCCAGGCGTCTATTCCTTCACCGGTGCGTGCGCAGATCGGAATTATTTGTATATCGGGATTCAGTCTCTTTGCGTACTTTGTGCAGTTTTCAATGCTGAAATCGAAATAAGGCAGCACATCGATCTTGTTGATCAGGAGTACATCACAGATCGTGAACATCAGCGGATACTTGAGAGGCTTGTCATCGCCCTCAGGAACGGAAAGGATCATGGCGTTTTTGGAAGAGCCTGTATCGAACTCTGCCGGGCACACCAGATTGCCCACGTTTTCGAGAATGCAGAGATCAAGATCGCCTGTATCTATCCCTTCAAGCCCCTGTCTCGTCATTGCGGCATCGAGGTGGCACATTCCGCCTGTATGGAGCTGTATGGCTTTGGCTCCGGTCTCGGCTATAGCTGCAGCATCAACATCAGAATCTATATCGGCTTCCATGACTCCGATGCGCATTTCATCTTTAAGGGCCTCTATGGTGCGTTTCAGAGTGGTTGTCTTGCCGCTTCCGGGAGAAGACATCAGATTCAGGAGAAAGACTTTCTTTTCTTTCAGCTCTCTTCTGAGTTCATCGGCTTCCCTGTCGTTGTTTTCAAAAACACTTTTTTTGATCTCGAGTACTCTGTAGTTCTCCATATTTCCTCCAAATACAAATAAATATCAAATTAACCGTTTCCCGCCTTTAAGCCGGTTCGTATGATTTGCTCATTTCGATTCCCGCGGCGTCATATTCGGTATTGACCATCAGAGCAGGATCTGCCTTGCTTCTCTTTTTTATGACGAGTCCCTGTCCCTGGTTGTTGAAGACCCAGATATGATATCCGGGAAAGGCGGGGTCGGGTTTTCTGAAAGCTCCCGAAACATTGAGACGGCAGAATTTTTCCCTGCCCTCAGGCGTGTCGAGCAGATCGCCCGGACCGTTGTAGAAAAGCTCGTCTTTTACTGCCCTGTCGCGAAACTCGTCCCATTCCTCATCGGGTACCCTGTCAACTTCTGAAGGATCTATCATATGCTGCCTCTCCGCTTATTCTTTTTCGATATGATAATAGCACAATTTGTGTAAATTAACAAGATAAGCGCAGCGGTTCTGTGCGCTTGTCGGGACATTATCTTTCCATAATACAGGTACTGCAGAGCAAAAAAATGCGGGAGCGCTTCAGCGCCCCCGCATAATAACAGTATTTCGGATCAGAGTGCGTTCGTCTTTGCCTTAAGGGCAGAGAGATCCAGGTACTCAGCCTCGGCCGTGAGGCTTTCATCCGTCTCCTCTTCGAAGTTTCTGTAGTCGGCAAGACCGGTTCCCGCGGGAATAAGCTTACCGATAATAACGTTCTCCTTGAGTCCGACGAGGTGATCTATCTTGCCTTTGACCGCGGCATCAGTAAGGACTCTTGTGGTCTCCTGGAATGATGCTGCGGAAAGGAAGCTGTCCGTAGCGAGAGAGGCCTTAGTGATACCCATAAGGAGCTGCTTGTAGCTCGCCTTGGTGAGTCCTTCCTCTCCATCGGCGATACGTCTGTCGATCTCTTCGTTAGCGTGCTTTACTGCTGCCACGTCAGCCATTGCTCCGCTCAGGAATCTGGTCGAGCCTGCATCTTCGACACGGCACTTTCTCATCATCTGGCGTACGATAACCTCAATGTGTTTCTCATTGATATCAACGCCCTGCTGCTGGTAGACCTTGCGGACTTCAGATGTGATGTAGGATCTTACGCCCTGACGCCCGAACTCGTCGTCGTTAACTCCGCGGATCTCGAGTATCTCGTGCGGATTCAGAGCACCGGAGGTGAGCTCCTGGCCCTTGTCGACGTGGTCGCCCTCATGTACGAGGATACCTGCAGAGTGCGGCACATGGTGTACGTCAAGATCTCCGCCCTCATCGGGAACGACTGTTACGTCATACATAGCGCCTTTCTTGGCGTCTTCTATCTTTATCGTTCCGGAGCAGGCTGCAAGATGGGCTTTCTTCTTCGGGTTTCTGGCTTCGAAAAGCTCTTCAACTCTGGGAAGACCCTGTGTGATATCGTCACCTGCTACGCCGCCGGTGTGGAAGGTACGCATCGTAAGCTGTGTGCCCGGTTCGCCGATGGACTGGGCGGCGATGATTCCGACAGCTTCGCCCTTGTGTACGGGGCGTCTGATAGCCAGGTTGATGCCATAGCACTTTGCACAGATACCGGTTGCTGCTTCGCAAGTCAGAACAGATCTGACATAGACCTTGTCGATGTGATGTGCTTCCAGAATCTTGGCATCGTCATCAAGCAGCATGTGATCTGTATCGAAAACCACTTCTCCGGTCTCAGGATCAGTGACCGGCTTTGCAGGGAATCTTCCGGAAATAGCAGCCGCAAGAGATTTGACCTGCTGGCCTCTGTCGTATATGGCACTGGCCCATACGCCCTCTTTCGTACCGCAGTCTTCTTCGCGAATAATGACATCCTGGCAGACATCGACCATTCTTCTTGTCAGATATCCTGAGTCGGCAGTTCTCAGAGCCGTATCAGCCATACCTTTTCTCGCGCCTCTGGTGGAGATGAAGTATTCGAGAACAGAGAGGCCTTCACGGAAGTTCGATTTGATAGGAATCTCGATAGTCTTACCGGAGGTGTTGGCCATAAGTCCGCGCATACCGGCGAGCTGTCTGATCTGGTTCATGGATCCGCGGGCGCCGGAGTCTGCCATCATGAAGATAGGATTGAACTTGTCGAGTGAGCCCGAAAGCGCGTCCGTTACTTCTTTTGTGGTCTTCTCCCACTCGGAAACGACGAGTCTGTAACGCTCATCATCCGTGATGTAACCGCGCTTATACTGGCGCTCTATCCCGACGACCTTCTGCTCGGTCTCACGGATGTATTCATTCTTGGCGGAAGGCACTGTCATATCTGCAACAGAGATCGTTATAGCGCCCTTAGTGGAATACTTGTAGCCGAGAGCCTTTATGGAGTCGAGCATTTCGGCGGAGATCGTGAAGCCGTATTTCTTTATGCATCTGTCGATGATATCGCCCAGCTGCTTTTTGCCGACCTGAAAATCTATCTCGAAATTGAAAGCTGTTTCGGGATTGGTCCGGTCCACATAACCGAGATCCTGGGGAATAGGCTCATTGAATATGATCTTTCCGACAGTCGTATCGATAACTCTGGACACGGGTGTGCCGTCTACAGTCTTTGTGACGCGCAGTTTTATCGGCTCATGCAGACTCAAAGTGCCGTCCTGGTAGGCCATAATGGCTTCATCGCTGTCGCGGTAGGCCATGAGCCTTCCTTCGTGCTCAGGATTCTCTCTGACCATTGTGAGGTAATAGGATCCGAGGATCATATCCTGTGTAGGAATGGTGACAGGTTTTCCGTCCTGCGGTCTTAACAGGTTATTCGCCGAGAGCATCAGTATTTTCGCCTCAGCCTGTGCCTCTGCGGAGAGAGGAAGATGTATGGCCATCTGGTCTCCGTCGAAGTCGGCGTTGTATGCAGTACAGACCAGCGGGTGGAGCCTCAAAGCTCTGCCTTCAACGAGAACCGGCTCGAATGCCTGGATACCGAGACGGTGGAGCGTAGGCGCGCGGTTTAACAGCACAGGGTGCTCTTTGATGACATAATCGAGAGCATCGAAGACTTCGGTCTTCTGCTTGTCGACCATCTTCTTCGCGGATTTGATATTGTTTGCTACTCCGTCCTCGACGAGCTTTTTCATGACAAAAGGTCTGAAAAGCTCTATAGCCATCTCCTTAGGAACGCCGCACTGGTAGATCTTGAGATCCGGGCCGACGACGATAACGGATCTTCCTGAGTAGTCGACTCTCTTGCCGAGCAGGTTCTGTCTGAATCTTCCCTGTTTGCCCTTGAGCATGTCGGAGAGAGATTTAAGCGCTCTGCTGTTGGCTCCCGTAACTGCTCTGCCTCTCCTGCCGTTGTCAATGAGAGCGTCGACAGCTTCCTGGAGCATTCTCTTCTCATTGCGGACAATGATGTCGGGGGCGTGCAGCTCGATGAGCTTCTTGAGGCGGTTATTGCGGTTGATGACTCTTCTGTAGAGATCGTTTAAGTCGGATGTTGCAAATCTGCCGCCGTCGAGCTGTACCATTGGCCGTATCTCAGGCGGAATTACGGGCAGAACATCTATTATCATCCACTCGGGGCGGTTTCCGCTCAGACGGAAAGCTTCTACGACCTCAAGTCTCTTAACCAGCTTGGCCTTCTTCTGGCCGGAAGCTGTCTCAAGTTCTTCTTTTAGCTCTTCTGAAAGCTTTTCTATGTCTATCTGCTCGAGGAGTTTTTTGATCGCCTCGGCGCCCATTCCGGCATCGAAGTCGTCCTCATATCTCTCACGCATGTCGCGGTATTCCTGCTCTGTGAGGATCTGGCACTTCTCAAGCGGAGTATAGCCGGGATCTGTAACTATATAATTTGCAAAGTAGAGGACCTTTTCGAGCATTCTCGGAGTCATATCGAGCATGAGTCCGATACGTGAGGGAACACCCTTGAAATACCAGATATGGCTTACGGGAGCCGCGAGATCGATGTGACCCATGCGCTCGCGTCTTACCTTGGATTTCGTGACTTCGACTCCGCACCTCTCGCAGATCTTGCCCTTGTAGCGGATCTTCTTATACTTTCCGCAATGGCATTCCCAGTCCTTCGTCGGTCCGAAAATACGCTCGCAGAAAAGTCCGTCGCGTTCCGGTTTCAATGTGCGGTAGTTGATGGTCTCAGGCTTTTTGACCTCGCCGTGGGACCAGGACCTGATCATCTCTGGAGAAGCAAGACCTATTTGAATGGCATCAAATGTTGTGTAGCTCATTTATCAATTCTCCTCCTCTGCATAATCATTGTAATCGTCAAGGAGACTGTCTTCAGACGGGAAGTAATCGTCCTCCGGGATATCCTCAATAGAATTTCCGGAATCAAGGAACTCCTGGTCGTCAGCTCTGTACTCCTCCTGGTAGATGGGATAAACATCGTCGTCATCGTCGTCTTTAAGTATGACTTCGTTGCCCTGATCATCGAGGATCTTTATATTCAGGCAGAGAGCCTGAAGTTCTTTGACAAGGACCTTGAAGGATTCGGGTATACCCGGTTCAGGTACATTATTGCCTTTGACTATGGATTCATATGTCTTGACTCTTCCGACAACATCGTCGGACTTGACGGTCAGTATCTCCTGAAGCGTATAGGCAGCACCGTAAGCCTCCAGTGCCCAGACTTCCATCTCACCGAATCTCTGGCCGCCGAACTGGGCTTTGCCTCCGAGAGGCTGCTGGGTAACAAGACTGTAGGGGCCTGTGGACCTTGCGTGTATCTTGTCATCAACAAGATGGTGGAGTTTCAGGAAGTAAACCCAGCCGACCGTGACGTCATTGTCGAACTTCTCGCCGGTGCGTCCGTCGTACATGACGCTCTTTCCGTCCTCGCGAAGTCCTGCTTCTTTAAGGGTATTTCTGATCGTGAGCTCATTTGCGCCGTTGAATACCGGAGTCGCGACCTTCCAGCCTAGTGCCTGGGCAGCGTAGCCGAGGTGGACCTCAAGGATCTGACCGATATTCATACGTGAAGGAACACCAAGAGGATTCAGTACTATGTCAAGAGGCGTGCCATCCGGCATGTATGGCATGTCTTCTCTCGGGAGTATTCTCGAGACAACGCCCTTGTTCCCGTGACGACCGGCCATCTTGTCGCCGACGGAGATCTTTCTCTTCTGTGCGACATATACTCTGACTACCTGGTTTACGCCGGGGCTCATCTCATCTCCGTTGCGGCGAGTGAAGACCTTTACATCGACAACTATTCCGCTCTGTCCGTGCGGGACCTTGAGGGAGGTGTCTCTTACTTCTCTTGCTTTCTCGCCGAAAATGGCTCTGAGGAGTCTCTCCTCCGCTGTGAGATCCGTCTCGCCCTTAGGAGTGACCTTACCGACGAGGATGTCGCCGGCAGTGACCTCGGCGCCGATTGCGATAATGCCGCGCTCATCGAGATACTTGAGAGCATCGTCACCTACGCCCGGAATATCTCTCGTGATCTCCTCGGGTCCGAGCTTTGTATCACGGCTGTCGCACTCGTATTCCTCAACGTGGATCGATGTGAACACATCGTCCATTACAAGGCGCTCATTCAGAAGGACTGCATCTTCGTAGTTGTAGCCTTCCCAGTTCATATATCCGACAAGGATATTCTTGCCGAGTGCAAGCTCTCCGTCCTTTGTGGAAGGACCGTCTGCCAGAACGTCGCCTTTTTTGACCTTGTCTCCGACCTTTACAGCCGGGCGCTGGTTGATGCAAGTGCCCTGGTTCGAACGGGCATACTTGCTGAGCTTATACTCTTTCTCTTCTTTTCTTGTATATTTGACTTTGATAGATCTGGCGTCGACATATGTAACTTTTCCGTCGCCTTCAGCGAGGATGCATATGCCGGAGTCGACTGCGTTCTTGTGCTCTATGCCTGTGGCAACGATGGGAGCTTCCGTTGTGAGAAGCGGAACAGCCTGTCTCTGCATGTTTGCACCCATGAGAGCACGGTTTGCGTCATCGTTTTCAAGGAACGGGATCATAGAAGTAGCGACGGAGACCATCATTCTCGGGCTGACGTCCATGTAGTCGACTTCTTCCCTATTGACACTGACGATATCGTTTCTGTGGCGGCAGGTGATTCTCTTATTGGCAAGGCAGCCGTTTTCATCCAGAGGCTCGTTTGCCTGGGCCACTATGAAATCGTCTTCCATGTCAGCGGACATGTATTTGACTTCGTCAGTAACCCTGCATGTGCCTTTTTCAATCTTCCTGTACGGGGTGATGAGGAAGCCGTACTCGTTGACTCTGGCAAATGATGCGAGATAGCTGATAAGACCGATGTTGGGTCCTTCAGGAGTCTCTATCGGGCACAGACGGCCGTAGTGGCTGTAGTGAACGTCACGGACGTCGAATGAGGCACGCTCTCTGGAGAGACCGCCGGGGCCGAGAGCGGACATACGTCTTTTGTGCGTGAGCTCGGAGAGCGGGTTGGTCTGATCCATAAACTGGCTCAGAGGCGAAGATCCGAAGAACTCTTTGACAGGTGCGGAAATGAGTCTGATATTGATAAGGCTCTGGGGGGTTACGATCTCCATATCCTGCTGAGTCATTCTGTCTTTGATATTGCGCTCGAGTCTTGCATATCCCTTGCGGAACTCGTTCTGCAGAAGCTCGCCGACACACTTGACTCTTCTGTTTCCCAGATGGTCAATATCGTCTGCTGTGCCTATTCCGTATGTGAGACCTATAAGGTAGTTGACCGATGAAAAGATATCGTCTGCTATTATGGTCTTCGGAACGAGAATGTCCTTATTGGCGATTATAGCCTTTTTCAGCTCTTCGCCGCTGTTGTTCTCGAGAAGATCCTTTAAAACGATCCATCTGACTTTTTCTTTGATACCGCACTCTGCCGGGTCGAAATCGACGAAGTGAGCCATATTTACAGTGCCATTTGAGAAGATCCTTACTTTGCTCTCTCCGACTTCAAGCACTACAGAGATAACTCCGCACTCATCCATCTTGAGGGCGTCTTCTCTCGAGAGGACTCTGCCCTCTTCGAAGATGACTTCGCCTGTAGCAGGGTCAGCAACGGGCTCGGCAAGTCTGAAGCCTGCCACTCTCGGGAAGAGTGCCAGCTTCTTGTTATATTTGTAACGCCCTACATTGGTGAGGCTGTAACGGTGATTGTCATAGAAAAGGCCTTCCAGACTGCTCTCCGCCATTTCGACATCGGGAGGATCGCCCGGGCGAAGCTTTCTGAATATTTCAAGGAGGCACTCGTCACGCGATGTGGTAGTGTCTTTTTCAAGCGTAGCGGTTAGATACGGATTCTCTCCGAAGATCTCGGTCAGCTTCTCGTTATTTGTGCAGCCGACAACTCTGTTATCTACACAGCTGAGCCAGGTACAGGGATTGTCCTCTTTGTATGCACCCATGGCCTTTAAGAACCATGTCATCGGGATCTTGCGGTTCTTGTCTATCTCGACATACATAGCATCCTGCGCATCCGTTCTGTACTCGAGCCATGCGCCATGATACGGGATTATAGTCGTGTTGTAGATCCTGATAAAGGACTTGTCATTCGTTATCTCATAATATACACTCGGCGACCTGACTATCTGGCTGACAACAACTCTCTCTGCGCCGTTGATAACAAAGGTACCGCTGTCTGTCATGAGCTGGAAATCGCCCATGTATATCTCCTGCTCCTTGATCTCTTCCGTCTCCTTGTTCTCAAGACGGACAGTGACCTTCAGAGGTGCGGAGTATGAGGCCTTTCTCGCTTTGCATTCCTCAACGGAATACTTCTTGTGCTCCTCGTCGATGTGATAACCGACAAAGCTCAGCACCAGATTGCCGGAAAAATCCGTGATAGGCTCCGCTTCAGTAAAGACTTCCTTAAGTCCTTCTTTCAGAAACCACTGGTAGGATTTTTTCTGGATCTCCAGAAGATCAGGCATTTCGATGATCTCTTCCGTGCGGGCAAAACTCTTGCGAAGGGTCTTGCCGTAAAGGACATCTTTTGGCATCTGAACACTCTCCTTGAAATGAATTGGACGCCTGATGGCGTTGTTTAAATTTGCGAAGATATATTGATTTTGATTTTATCAACTGCTATAATGCTTCTGTTGAAGGTGGGGCAGTATTGCCTCATTATTTTTTGCACATAGCAAGTTATGATACCTCGGCGGCTCATCAATGTCAAGGAAAATTTGTTAATTTCTATATTTTATATCAATGGATCCAAGAGTTATTATACTGCTTGCGGCGGAAGCACTTTTCGCACTCTTCCTGCTTGCACGGCTCAATACATTAAAGGATATACATCACACGGCTGCGGCAGTTCTGCTTCTCGCGGCTGCTTTTTATGCCAGAGCGCTCGCACTTCCGTATGAAACGCTGGATTATCAGGATTTTCTGAAAGTCTGGGTTCAGTATTTCCGGGACTGGGACGGATTCAAAGGACTCAGGTTTTCTGTCGGGAACTACAACATCCCTTATCTTTATTTTCTCTCTGCAATATCGTATTCCGGTATTTATGATCTGTTTCTAATTAAGCTTTTCAGTATATTTTTCGATGTACTGCTGGCCTTTTCCGCAGCAGGGATCACCGGCCTGTTCTATGATTCACCCACCAGAAAACTGACGGCTTTTTTCCTGACACTTTTTCTTCCGACCGTTTTTCTCAACGGCTCCCTCTGGGGACAGTGTGACAGCGTTTATACCGCTCTCGGTATGCTGGGCGTCTATTACGGCTTAAAAAGGAAAAGCGCGCTCAGTGTGATACTGATAACGCTCTCATTTGCCGTAAAACTTCAGGCGGTGTTCATTCTCCCCTTCTATGCTGTCCTGCTCATGAAAAAAAACATAAAGCCTCAGCATATCATGCTGTTTCCTCTGACTTATGCCGTTTCGGTCACTCCTGCGGTGATTGCCGGCCGTCCGTTTATCGACACTCTCACGCTGTACTTCAAACAGACCGGTTCTATCGGTAACGGGCTTAACTACAATTCCTCTTCCGTATTTGCAATACTCGATAAACTCACGCCTGATGACAACGTATCTGCTGTATTTATAATTCTAGCTTTCATCTATATGTTCTCTGTCCTCGTGCCTGCCTTTTTCTCGAGAAAAGAGCTTGGAAGAAAGGACATGCTTGTTATTCTGTACCTGCTTGCTGCAGGCATCCCCTTCTTTCTGCCGCACATGCATGACCGTTATTTCTTTGCAGCCGATATCTCAGCCCTGATACTTGCGGTAGTCATTCCGGAGCTTGCGCCTGTTGCTGTTTTAACACAGTTTGCTTCACTTCTGGGCTATCACGCCTACCTCAAGATGCGCTATCTGATGCCGATGAGATACGGAGCTTTCGCCCTTATTGCCTCAATCACGCTGTGTATGATATGGCTTTATAAACAATCCGATAAAAAAAGCGTTCAGGAAAGTCCCTGAACGCTTTTTTATGTCTTTATATGCCTCTAATGCTTTCTGCAATTGCATCAGCCAGAGCGTCTATCTGTGAGAGCTGGTCTTCCTTAAGAGCGCTCAGAAGCTTGATTCCGTCTCCGATGATCTCCATATTCTTCATCTTGGAGATCTCTTCCCTCATGAGTTTTCCGCTCACCGGAGCCCAGGAGCCGTTTTCGATAATGGCGACTTTCCTGTTCTGCAGGTTGTGGTTCACGATGTCATGAAGAAGATCTTCCATATTGACGAATATGCCGTTGTTGTATGTCGTCGAGGCAAACACCAGGTGGCTGTATTTGAATGCGTCGGAAAGTATATAGCTTGCAGGAGTGACCGAGGTGTCATACATCTTTACCTTAATACCTCTGTCGCACAGCTTGCAGGCAAGAATATTCGCAGCATTGGCAGTGTGCCCGTATACACTGGCATAGGCTATCAGAACGCCTTTTTCTTCAGGCTCATATGTGCTCCAGTGCTGGTATTTTTCAAGGTATCTGCCGAAATCTTTTCTCCAGACATATCCGTGAAGCGGGCAGACAAGCTTTATATCAAGACCTGCCGCTTTTTTCAGAGCCATCTGGACCTGCTGGCCGTATTTGCCGACTATATTCGTGTAATATCTTCTGGCCTCGTTCAGGTCATCGTTGAAGAAATCCGTCTCGTCAGCAAAGAGCCTGCCGTTTAAGGCTCCGAATGTGCCGAATGCGTCTGCCGAGAAGAGTATCCCATCAGTTTTATCAAATGTGAACATGACCTCCGGCCAGTGGACCATCGGCGCCATGACAAATGTGAGCTCATGTCTGCCCGTTGAAAGAGTATCCCCTTCCTTAACCAGCAGAATATCGGAAGAAAAATCGTAATTGAAGAATTGCGTAAGTATCTTTTGGATCTTAGCATTGCATACGATCTTTACTCCCGGGTGGCATCTGACCAGAAGTTCAACAGTCGCCGCGTGATCAGGCTCCATATGGTCTATGACCAGGTAGTCGAGTTTTCTTCCTTCGAGAGCGTAGTCCACATTCTCGAGAAACACCTCAAAGACCGCTTTGTCGCAGGTATCGAAAAGAACCGTCTTCTCATCCTGAAGAAGATAACTGTTGTAGGATACGCCGTCGGGAACCCCGTATACTCCTTCAAAGCACGAGAGCCTTCTGTCGTCTGCTCCAACCCATGTCAGATCGGATGTTACTTTTCTCGTGCAATGCATTATTTGAAGTACCTCTCCAGAAGTCCTTTTAAGGCCTTCCCATGTCTGGCCTCATCACGAGCCATTTCATGGACCGTATCGTGGATGGCATCCAGATTGTACTTCTTGGCAAGCTTTGCAAGATCGGTCTTTCCCTGGGTAGCGCCGTTCTCGGCGTCTACTCTCATCTGCAGATTCTTCTTCGTGGAGTCGGTCACTACCTCGCCCAGAAGTTCGGCAAACTTGGCAGCATGTTCGGCTTCCTCAAGCCCGGCCTTTTCCCAGTAAAGGCCTATCTCAGGATAACCCTCGCGGTAAGCGACTCTGCTCATGGCAAGATACATGCCGACCTCAGAACACTCGCCCTGGAAATTGGACCTGAGCCCTTCGATTATCTCATCACGAACTTCCTGCGGGACATCATCGCCGAAGACCTTGCCTACACCAACAACATGCTCGGCTGCCCATACCATATCTGCAGCCTGCTCTGTAAATCTGGAGGCTGGCGCCTTGCATATGGGGCACTTCTCGGGAGGGGCATCCCCCTCATGAACATAACCGCAAACCTGGCAAACCCATTTTTTCATTTTTTAAAATCTCCTTAAATCTAAATTTAAACAAGGTTTATTTTGTTCTGTGTTGTAATTTTAACAGAAAGAAGATGCGATATCAAGCCAAATCCCTGCATCCATATACTTTTGGCGGAAGCGAAGTATTTGAAAATAAATGCTTGACATACATATTATTTTTGTTATAATTACTTCTGCCTTAAATGCGGCGAGCGCCAGGAGATGCCAGAGATACCTTAAATGCGGAAACGGCATCGGCGTGATATGCGAGAGTGCTGGAACAGGTAGACAGGCACGTTTGAGGGGCGTGTGTCAACCGACGTGGGAGTTCAAGTCTCCTCTCTCGCACCAAACAGAATCCATCTTATGATGGGTTCTGTTTTTATAACTTGTTTGAGATCTGAAGTCAATTCGGCTCTTGAGGAAGCTTCTGATTCATTGCAGAGCCTGCTCTGCAGATGAATCAAAAGTGTAAATCCAAAACATGGAAAAGGTCAGGGCAGATTTATCTGCTCTGACCTTTTCATCTTAAACAGGCTTTCTGAATTCACCGATAACAAATTCTGTTTCTGTTTCAAGCCTTTTTATGCCTTCCAATTTATCCCTGTCTTTTTCCGATGTATGGAAATAATACGGGGTCATACGGAAAAGCTCTGCAATTACATCTTCCCCCTCAAGAATTGCTTTTGAGGTTATTGTTTTCTTTGATATCTGCTCAAGAACGCATGTCTCCGGAAACTTTTCGTCATTTTCATAAGGTGTATCGTAAAGCAGCTCCTTGAGACCGTACAGATGCCTCTTACCGGGGATAACGGTAAAAATAACACCTCCGGGTTTTAAGATCCTGAAGAACTCCTCTTCATTAAATGGAGCAAAGAGATGTATGGCATAATCGATGCTTTCATCAAAAACCGGGATATTTGCCATATTGGCTACGAAATAGCACGCGCCTCCCCTTTTTGCTGCAAGACGCACCATCTCTTTTGAGATATCAAATCCGTATATCTCCAGACCACTGTTGTTCCCGAGAGCGGAAGTATAATAGCCTTCTCCGCAACATATATCGAGAAGAATCCCATGTTTATCGCTGAAAACAGCATTCAGTGCATCACGAAGCGGTGAATAATAACCCCGGTTTAAAAAATCTCTCCTGCTTCTGGCGGAGTATTTATCGTCACCTTTCAGATCACCATTTTTTGAGCTCACAAGAAGGTTGACATAATCTTCTTTAGCTATATCAAAACTATGCCCATCCGGACATTTGTATTCTCTCTCTTTTCTATCAAGAGCCTTTGAGCACACCGGGCATTTCAGAATGCCATTCATTTTTTCATAGCCTCCGCCCACCGATTCCATATATGAAAGAAAGGATACTCTCCTGTTCTTGCTGATCTTAATCTTGGATTATTATTGCAAGGCATTCTTTTCCTGTAAGTTCTTCTGTTCTTTCATCAGGCTGTCCAAAACCGGCATACAGTGTCCATCTGCCGCTGCCCGGTATACGTTCACCGTTTTCCTTAACAGCTGTAAATGCCCTGGGGTCGATAGCAAGATCAATTCTCCTGCTCTCCTTCGCTTCGAGGCTGACACGGCTGAATCCGCACAGGACCGGGTTCACGGGTACATCGGAGGAAAGCTCGTCTTTTATATACAGCTCTACTACTTCTTCTGCGGCAAAATTGCTTAAGTTTGTAACTGTCACGGATGCAGTCCGGTAATCTGCAGACAGATCAGACAATCTCATATCTGCATAACTCAGTCCGAAGCCGAACGGGTAAAGCGGCGTTCCTCTGTAATACCGATAAGTACGGTTGGTCATTGAATAGTCTGTAAAATCAGGCATTTCCTTAAGAGCTTCATTGTGATAGAAAGTAACCGGAAGCTTGCCTGAAGGAGATGCATTTCCAAACAGGAGCTCAGCAACTGCCTTTCCTCCCCGGGCACCCGGGTACCATGTAAGCATTACAGCGTCTGCTTTTTTCTGAGCAGAGGAAACATCGACACTGCTGCCTGCCATCAGAAGAACAACTGTAGGCTTGTTCAATGCCAATACTGTATCCAGAAGTTTCCGCTGGGGCGGGGGCAGAAGCAGATCTTCTTTATCTCCGGATCCGTACGCATTACCGTCATCCGGCTCTTCCCCTTCAATCCTTTCATCATATCCCAATACCAGAATAACAGTATCGCTGTTCTCTGCTACGGCTAAAGCTTCTGCCAGCCTGTCATCCGCTTTTGCAAGAGGTTCGACACGGTCATAAACCAAATGACAGCCTTCCGAATAAAGAACTCTGCCATTGCCTTCCATAATGTCCTGAATACCTTCAAGTACTGTTATATAACGTGAAGACGTCCCGTAATAATTGCCTTTCAATGCCCTTCTGCTGTTCGCATTTGGGCCGATAACGCCTATCGTTCCGGCGGCTTTCAAAGGCAGGATCCCGTTGTTTTTCAAAAGAACGCATGATTTCAGGGAAGCTTCATGTGCGAGAGAAATGTGCTTTTTGTCCTCGATCACTGTGTACGGAATATCATCATACTCCGTTCCATCTCCCATAATTCCGAGCAGATAGCGGGTTGTAAACAGATGAACTGCAGCTTCAGTAATCTGCTCCTCTGTGATCAGGCCCTCCTTTAAGGATTCCAGGAGATACTGGTAGCTCTCACCGCAATTCAGGTCACAGCCCATCTTCAGCGCCAGTGAGACAGATTCTTCAGGCCGGGTTGTAACCATATGGCCTGTATGAAAATCTCTTATTGCCCAGCAGTCGGATACGATATGGCCTTTGAATTTCCATTTCCCGCGCAGCGTATCTGAAAGCAATGCTTTGCTTCCGCAGCACGGCTCTCCGTTTGTACGGTTATAAGCGCCCATTACGGCCTCTACTTCTGCTTTGGTTACAAGATCTTCAAATGCAGGCAGGTAAGTCTCCTCCATATCTTTGGGAGTCGCCACGGCATTGAAACTGTGTCTTATGTTCTCCGGTCCGCTGTGAACAGCAAAATGCTTGGCACATGCTGCACTTTTAAGGGTTTCCCCTTTACCTTGAAGTCCGCGGACATATGCCTGTCCGGTTCTGGATGTCAGGTACGGATCTTCGCCGTATGTCTCGTGACCACGCCCCCATCTGGGATCGCGGAAAATATTGATGTTCGGCGACCAGAAAGTCAGCCCGTGATAGATATCCCTGTCTCCCCGTACAGAAACTGCGTTATATTTTGCTCTCCCCTCAGTGGCAGCCACATCACCCAGTTTTTCAACAAGAGTATCATCGAACATAGCCGCCAGTCCTATGGCCTGAGGGAAACTTGTCGCAGTGCCGCCTCTGGCGACACCGTGCAGCGCTTCATTCCACCAGTTGTATGCAGGGATGCCGAGCCGTTCTACAGCAGGAGAATTGTATCGCAGCTGGCTCGTTTTTTCTTCCAGAGTCATTTGTCCGACAAGATCTCTTGCTTTCTTTTCAGCCTTTTTTCTGTCCATACCTGACCTCCAAATTGAAATAAAAGGGAACCCGCATGGATCACAGAGTTCCATAGGATCCCCTTTATCGGAAAATTTAACTATACTGAAATCAGCCTTTTATAGCCCCTGCAATGAAGCTCTCCTGAATGCGCCTGCTCAGGAAAATATACATGAACAGCGTCGGGAAAGTAGCAATAACAAGAGCTGCGCCAATTGGCCCCCATGCAGTCGTATACTGTCCGGACAGTGCCTGAATACCGACCGGCAGAGTTTTCAGCGCGGATTTGCTGATGAAGATATTTGCGAACATAAGTTCGTTCCAGCACTGAAGGAAAGTATATATGCCGACTGTCGCGACTGCAGGTTTCATCAGCGGAACTATTATTCTGAAGAATATGCCCCACACATTGCATCCGTCAATACATGCAGACTCATCCAGTTCACGCGGGATCTCATTCATAAATCCCGTACAGACAAGTATTGCCATTGCCAGAGAAAACGCAGCATAAGGTATTATCAGCGCCCAGCGCGTATTCAGAAGATGCAATCTGGATAACGTGACATAGATCGGAACTATCGAGGCATGAATAGGTATAGTCAGACCAAGCATGAAAAACTTGTTCATAGTTTTTCTGCGTTTCCATATCATACGCGTCAGCGCAAAGGTTGCCAGAAGCGCTACAGCCAGAGTGATCAGAATAGTCGCAACAGCAACTATTCCGCTGTTTAAAAAGTAACGCCCCATATGTCCGGTTTTCATCGCCTCGGTGTAGTTTGACCAGAGCCAATGCTGTGGAAGACCCGCAACATTTTTGCCGAATATCTCTTCGTTGTTCTTCAAAGAGAAAGTGAACATCCAGTAGACCGGAAAAAGGTTTACCAACATCCACAGTATCAGTCCTACATAGCTTATTATTTTAGTACTCTTATTAGTGTTCAGCATATCAGGCTTCCTCCTTGAATATTGCGTTGATCAGCAACGCAAATCCGAAACAGAGAATGATCAGCATCACTGCGATCGTACTGCCCATTCCATATCGGTTACGAAGGAAAAGCATACTTATCATCAACGTACTTGGAACTTCGGTCGCATGTAAGGGACCGCCATTGGTAAGAACATAGATAAGGTCAAATGATTTCAGCGACCCTGTGACAGCAAAGATTACGCTGATGCGGAGAATGGGCTTGATATATGGCAGGACAATGAATCGGTTGATCTGCCCGTCCGTCGCTCCGTCCAGCATAGCTGCCTCGCGCAATTCGCCGGGAACGCTCTTGACTCCCGCGTAAAGCAGCAGCATATGATATCCTACGTACTGCCACAGTGTAGGTACGAGCACCGCTCCAAGTGCGGTCTCTTTTTTGCCGAGCCAGATCCTCGTCCATTTTTCAAGTCCGATACTCCGCAGGAACACGTTTAGAATACCGTAGTCCGGATTGTAGATCTTCAGCCAGAGCTGGCCGATAACGACCGTCGAGATCAGAACCGGCATAAAATAGACCGAGAGGAACATTCTCTCTCCCTTTATGTTTTTGCCCAGAGTCAGTGCGAGCGCAAGAGCAAGCGGAAGCTGCAGACCCACGGAAAGCGCTGCGAGCAGCAGAGAATTGCGAAGCGCCTTCAGAAAGCCTATGGAGTTGCTGGTGAACAGCTCCTTATAGTTAGCCAGACCTATGAATGTCTTTGGTCCGATCCCTTTCCAGTCAAAAAGGCTGAAATAGGCAGAGGCACCTATAGGGGCGATCAGTACGCCGCAGAAGAGGAGCAGTGCCGGCAGCAGGAAGAGAATGATATGCAGTTTATTGCTGTATTGTTTTTTCATTTTAAGATCCTTTACCTGTTGAATAAGGCGGCTCTCCCAGATGTATGAACATTCTGAGGAAAGCCGCCTTTCGGTTTTATCCTGAAAAGGATAAACCTGCGGGTCTCAAAACTTATCCGAGGTCATTGGTCAGGCCGGAGACAAAGTCCTCGCCGTTAATGGCACCGCCATAAACCTGGGAAACATATTCAAGATAGGTGTTTGCAGGATCTGCACTCATGGCAGTGTCACCGAAGAGGACCATGCCGTCGGATGCAGAAACGATATCGGCAACAGCAGCAACAAGAGGCTTTACAGCGCTGGTGTCGTAATCAGGAGTCCATGCAGGCAGACCGGAACCTGCGAGGTAGCCGTAGTGGCAGATAGCTTTACCGAGTTCGAATGCTGCAGATGCGGCGAGCTCGACATTCTTGGAATATGCGGAGACCGTGAGAGAGTCAGACGGGCCGCCAATAACCTGGCCGTAGGTAGCGCGGTCAGCATTCATTACGGGGAAGAGGGCAGCCTGAGGCTGGAAGAGTTCCTGGTCATTGATCTCACCGCAGTTCCAGGAGCCGTTCTGATAGAAAGCATACTGGCCGGCTATGAAGTTTGCTTTGACCTGGTCATTTCCGATAGCAGTGCCGTTGGGATCAAAGTATCCCTTATTGACCATATCCTGGAAATTGTTGACTGCAACAGCGATATCGGGATCATTCCATGTTGCCTCGCCTTTGAAGATCGCGTTCATGTCTTCAAAACCAATGGTTTTTTCAATAATGGGCTCAAGATACTCGGTGACACACCATGTGTCTGCAGAAGTAGCTGCGCATCCGAAGGGGATCTTTCCTGCGGCAACGAGTGCATCGCAGCAGGCAGTGAGATCTTCGTATGTCTCGGGAACATGATCCCAACCGACTTCAGCAAGCATATCCATATTGGCAAAGAGTGTGACTATGTTGTATGTCAGAGGAACAGCATAGTGTCCGCCGTCATATGTGGAGTTCTGGAGCATGACTTCAGGCAGATCAGCTGCAAACGCCTTATAGGCGTCGTCAAGGCAGTAGATGTTACCAGCTTCAACGAAGTCGCCAAGGAACGCACCGGACCAGGTGAAGAAAATGTCAGGCAGAGTCTCAGGATCGCTCATGGCAGCTTTGATCTTTGTCTTGTAAGAGTTGTTCTCAAATGCTTCCCACTCGATCTTGATATCGGGGTGATTTGCTTCAAATTCTGCTATAGCCTGTTCATAAGCGGGACGGTTTGCGTCGCTTTCCGTTGCGATGCACCACAAGGTCAGAACAGTCTGATCTGCAGCGGGTTCTGCTGCAGGCTCTGCAGCGGGTTCTGCTGCGGGTTCTGCTGCCGGAGCAGCGGCCGGAGCCGGTGCTGCAGCCTGTCCGCAGGCGCACAGCGCAAATACCATTATGAGAGCTGTGAGCAATGCGATGAGTTTTTTCATTGTAATTCCTCCTGTTTTCTTTCTGTGATAAAGATAAATATATATTTGCGGCAATGCCGCTTATCACCCGAGCTGTGAGATATCCTTTACGGAAGCACCTTCCTGGATATGTCCCCTGACTATTTCCCTGTCAAGTATAACGCTTTTCGGTTTCTGTATCTGTTCAATAAGTCTTGCAGCCGATCTTCTGCCGAGTTCTGTAGTATTCTGCACCCATGTCGTCAATTCGGGTGAAATGATTCGCGAGAGCGGAATACCGTCATATCCTGCAGCCGAAATATCATCCGGAATTCTGAGGCCCGACTCCCATACAGCATTAATGCCTCCTATACAGGAGTAGTCATCCGGGAATACTATGCAAGTCGGTCTGTCTTTTAATCCAAGCAGCTCTTTGGTTATCGAATAGCAGGTCTTGGGATCATGGAAGACTCCTTCCCTGACATATTCGTCCGGGATCTTAATCCCGTGTTTTTCGCAGGAGCGGTAGAACCCCGAAAGCCTGTTGACCGTGACGCTTGTTTTTTCGCCGTGGATGAAGGCTATTTTTTTATGCCCCTTGCTGATAATGTAATCGGTAAGGGACTCCATACCGCCCGTATTGTCCGAAATAATTGAAATATTGCCATTGAATATATGATCTATCGTTACAACCGGGATCTCTGAATTAACAAGCTCTATAATCTGAGGATCAACAAAATCTGCAGAGGCGATTATCACCCCGTCCACGCCGCGGTAACGGCAATGCTGAAGATAAGATGTCTCGCGATTACCGATTCCCCGGTTTATGAATGTAATATCATATCCGTTACTCTCTGCCTCACTTCTGATGGCATCAAGAACCGTAGAGAAAAACTCATGTGCGAGCCCGCCATGCATCGGATCAAGAAATAAAACACCTATATTGAATGTCCTGTTTGTCTTAAGAGCTCTCGCTGCGGAATTGGCAGTATAACCAAGCCTCTCTGCAGTTTCAGTGATCTTCTGTCTGGTTTCCTCACCTATATCCTGCTGACCGTTCAGCGCTTTACTGACTGTTGCGACCGAAACACCGCACTCGAGTGCAATGTCTTTCATGGATATCACTTCAGCCAGCCTCCTCACTTAAACGTTTACGCAACTCTAATTTAGCTTATTCCTCAATTTTTTTCAAGTATTTTATATTGGAAAATACAATTATTTTATATTTTTAGTGAATTTGCACAAATTGTGGATGATATTTTTATGCAAAATAGACAATTCTTAAACCGATGTCTAATTATTACCGTTTAATAAGTATATTTTTTTCGGAATTGATCCAAAATCCTATTGCTTTTTTCGGAATAATAGTTTAATCTTTTGACAAGTTATGTCCTTAATCGTTTAAGCTGCAGGGAGAATGATAATGAAATTCGGCCATTTTGATGATTTAAACAAAGAATACGTTATAACTGCCCCGGATACACCTCTTCCCTGGATCAATTACCTCGGAAATGAGGATTTCTTTACCATTTTGTCCAACACATGCGGAGGTTACAGCTTCTATCGTGACGCACGTCTGCGCCGTCTGACCCGTTACCGCTACAACAATTGCCCTTTGGATTCCGAAGGCTTCCATATCTATATTAAGGACGGAGATTTGATCTGGAATCCCGGCTGGCAGCCTGTTAAGACTCCGCTTGATTCTTACTGTTGCCGCCACGGTCTCGGATATTCGGTCATCTCCGGTGAAAAGAACGGCCTTTCTGCAAAACAGGAGTTTATCGTTCCTATGGGCAATAACTGCCTACTGATGCGTGTAACATGCGAGAATAAGAGCGGTGCTTACAAAAGCTTTTCTCTTTTTCCTTATTTGGAGTTTTGTCTTTGGGATGCTTTGGACGACTCCTCAAATTTCCAGAGAAATTATTCAACCGGTGAAGTTGAAGTCTCCGGCAACGCCATTTATCATAAGACTGAATATAGAGAGAGGCGCAATCACTATGCCGTTTTTTGGGCCAACCGTGATCCGGTAGGCTTTGACACCTCAAGAGATTCTTTTATAGGCACCTACGGAAGCCCCGCGTCTCCTGAAGCTGTCATATCCGGAGGCTGCAGAAATTCCGTGGCGCACGGCTGGCAGCCGGTAGCTGCCCAGCAGTTTGATATCGTGCTTGAGCCTGGTGATAAAGACAGCCTCATATTCGGTCTCGGGTACATAGAAAACCCCGCAGACGACAAATGGGAAGAGCCCGGAATAATCAATAAAGCAAGAGCCCTGCGCATGATGTCCGAATACTCCTCAGACGAATCTTTCGACATGGCTCTCTCGGTCCTTCGGGATTATTGGGAAAGACTGCTTTCTAATTACCGGCTCTTTTCTTCGGATGAGAAGCTGGACCGTATGGTAAACATATGGAATCAGTACCAGTGTATGGTAACTTTCAATATGAGCCGGTCCGCCAGTTATTTTGAGAGCGGAATGGGGCGCGGAATGGGATTCCGCGACTCCTGCCAGGATCTTTTCGGTTTTGTTCATATGATACCTGAGCGCGCCAGAGAGCGTATACTGGATATAGCATCCACCCAACTTCCGGACGGGAGTGCCTACCATCAGTACCAGCCGCTCACCAAGAAAGGAAATCTGGGTGTGGGGAGCGGCTTCAATGATGATCCGCTGTGGCTCATAGCAGGGACAGACGCGTATCTCCGCGAGACCGGTGACTGGAGCATTCTCAGCGAATCCGTCGATTTTGACAACGACCCGACGCTCGCAGAGCCTCTGCTTGAGCACTTGCGCCGCAGTTTTTCCTTTACTGCATCGCATCTCGGCCCTCACGGCCTTCCTTTGATAGGGAGAGCGGACTGGAACGACTGCCTTAATTTGAACTGTTTTTCCGCACATCCCGGCGAAAGCTTCCAGATTACGGGAGCAAGTGAAGGGCCTGTAGCTGAAAGTATTTTTATTGCCGGAATGTTTGTAAAATACGGTAAAGCATGGGCTGATATTCTGAGTCATATGAAACTGGATTCAGAAGCAGCAGAAGCTGACGCTGCTGTCTTAAGCATGAAAAAAACCGTGCTTGAGCACGGTTGGGACGGAGAATGGTTCAGAAGAGCCTATGACGCTTTCGGACATGTTGTTGGAGGCCGTGAATGCGACGAGGGCGAGATCTTCCTGGAGCCTCAGGGAATGTGCGTAATGGCAGGGATAGGAAAAGACAGCGGAGAAGCGGAAAAAGCTTTGGAAAGCGTTCAAAAATATCTTGATACAGAATACGGAGTCGTTCTCCTCACTCCTGCTTATACACGTTATCGTCTGGAGCTTGGTGAGATAAGCAGCTATCCTCCCGGATATAAGGAAAATGCCGGAATTTTCTGCCATAACAACCCTTGGATCACATGCGCCGAAACAGTTCTGGGGCACGGCAACAGGGCATTTGAAACATATTCCCGTATTTGCCCTTCTTACACTGAAGATATCAGTGAAATCCATCGTACCGAACCGTATGTATACAGTCAGATGATTGCCGGTAAGGACGCTGCAGGTTTCGGAGAAGCAAAAAACAGCTGGCTTACAGGAACTGCCGCCTGGACTTTTGTCAGTATCAGCCAGGCAATTCTCGGAATTAAGCCTACATTGGACGGACTCCTGATCGATCCCTGCATTCCCGCGGATTGCAAAGGATACAGCGTGTCGCGCAGATACAGAGGAGCAGTATACAATATAACTGTTAAAAACCCGGCTTCAGTTGAGCATGGCATAAAGGAAATCCGCTTAAACGGCGATATCTGCCATGGCGATCTTTTACCGGTCCTTCCCTCAGGTGAAATCGCCGACGTGCAGGTCATCATGGGCGCTTGATCTCTTTTTCCGAAAATAACAATTTCCTTGCAGTCCTGACATACATAATAACGGAAATAACGAAACATGCCGGAGACGGCATGTTTCGTTATTTCATGATGTGAAGATATATTCGATTGCAAGAACGGTCGGGAACAGGTCCAATCTCAGCCTTTGACGGCGCCCGAGGTCATACCGGAGATTACCTGCTCCTGGAATATAATATATCCGAGGATCGAAGGCACTATTGAAACAACGATCGCGGCGTACATGGAGACATAGTCTGTTGAAAACTGATTTGTGAAGTAACGTATGCCGACCTGGATGGTGCGGAGCTTCTCTGAAGAGACAATCAGATTCGCGAAAACGAATTCGTTCCAGCAGGTCAGGAACTCAAACGTCGCTGCGGTAACTATTCCCGTACGGGACAGAGGCAGTATCACATGGAAGAATCTGCCCATAAAACCGGCCCCGTCTATATAAGCGGCCTCTTCGATCTCCATTGGAATAGAGTCCATAAGGCCTTTTATCAGAAACGTAGACATGGGTATGCCTATTGCCGAGTACAGAAGGATCAGCCCTCCGTAAGTGTTGTAAAGACCGAGCCTGTTGATGATTACGAAGTACGGAACCATCAGTGCGTTCAAGGGTATGAGAATGCCTGTGGTAAAGAGCGTATAGTAGTTGTCTCTTCCTCTAAAGCGGAATCTTGACATGCAGTACGCGCTGAGTGACGCGACTAGGACATTAAACAGCGTCGCGGCAATGCCCACGAACACCGAGTTTAAAAGCATTCTGCCGAGCCCGGCGACGGTGAGGGCATTTGTATAGTTCTGCCACTGCGGGACCTTTGGAAGCGAGAAAGGATTTCCCGCCAGGAATTCACCGTTTGTCTTCAGCGATGACATGAACAGCCAGAAAAGCGGGAAAAGGGCGTACACCGTAAAGAATACTATAAGTATCCAGCGGATTATCTGGAGGAAGAGCTCCTTTCCGGTGAGCTTCGCATGAACTTTATTCGTGTTCATTTCATGCCCCCTTTCTCTTCTTCACCTGCCGGTTCTCCTGCCTTCCGTTAAAGAGGAGTCTCAGCGAGACGATAAAGATGATTCCGACAACGATCAGAATTACGGCCGATGCCGAGGCCATGCCGTAGTTCGGTTCCTGCAGTTTTTTATACATATACAGGACAATGGTGGACGTCGTATTCGCAGGCTGGCCGTTTGTAAGCATATACACCTGCTCAAACTGTCTTAAGCCCATGACCGAGGCGAGAGTTACGCAGGTCGCGAGCGAGGTCTTTCTTATCAGCGGTATAGTGATATGGATTGCCTGCTGGAAGTCGGTCGCGCCGTCTATCGTCGCGGCTTCATAGTATGATTCGTCTATAGTCGTAATGTCAGCCATCATGATGACCATATAATAACCGATATAGAAGACCCAATAGATAAGCACCGCGGGAAAGGCTGTCTCTATTGTACCGAGCCAGTCTCTGGCAAGGTCTCCCCTTCCGAAAAGCTTAAGGAGCCCGTTCAGCAGACCGGTATTTGCGTTGTAGATGGCTCTCCACAGCATGGCAAGAGCAATACCGGATATGACCTGCGGAAGGAAATACACCGTTCTGAAAAACTTCCAGCCTTTCGGCTTGCGAGAGAGGATAATAGCCATGACCATGGCGATGGGCACCTGTATAAAACCCGCGACCAGTGCCCAGATAATGTTATTCAATACGGATCTTAAAAAGGCCTTGTCTTTGAACAAAAGAGCGAAATTTCTGATTCCCCTGAACTCCGGGTCCGTTATTCCGTTCCATTTGAAGAAGGAAACGACGACGACATATATGACCGGTATAACGAAGAACAGAAGCATCATGATAAGGGCTGGAGCCATAAAGGCTATCAGAGGACCTTTATCGTTTCGTGTAAGCCTCAAGATATCACCTCCGTTGTTGGAAACTCAAAAGAAGCGTCAAAATCTGAAATGAGGGAGCGGAATTATTCCGCTCCCTGTGAGAAAATGCGGTCGGTTATGCTGCGTTGTCTATTGCAGTCTGGAGCTGGTCCACAAAGCCTTGTGCGTCGACCTGGCCGAGTACCAAAGCAGAGACTGCTGCGGGGAATGCGCTCTCATAAGCGGGGCCGAAGTTCGCGTCTACAGCCAGAACTGTGAAAGCCGCGTCCTTCTTAATTTCCGCGAATTTCTGGGCAATAACGGTCGTATCCTCAGACGGCTCGTAGTTTACAAAGAACATCGAGCCTGCGGAAGCGGACCAAACCTGCATACGGTCAGGATCCGTGATGTACTGGAGGAATTTAACAACCGCGGCTTCCTTAGCGGGATCGTCCTGCTTGGCAGCGAGGATGAAGCTCTGAACTTTGGTTACAAGTCCGCCCTGACCCTTGCCGCCGACCCATTCGGGGTTCGCAGCCACGTCACATACATCAGCGAGAAGGACTCCGTCCTTTGCGTTGTCCTCTTTATAGAGGTTGCCGATCCACCAGGGGCCGTTGAGGTAAAGTGCAGTATCCTGGGCAATCCAATGGCCGTTTACATCGCCTGCGCCTGCAGAGATTGCTCCGTCAAAGGTGTATTCATACATTCTCTTGAGAACGTCTGCCGCTTCAACGAAAGCGGGATCGGAGAGGCCGTTTTCAAAAGCTTCCTTGCCGCCGATAGCCTGAACAAGAGCCGAGTACCACAGCATTGAGGTCCAGGCATTCTCTCCTGCCATCTGGCCGACTGCGTTGTAGCCCGCCGCTTTGATGTCGTCGAACATCTCAAACATCTCGTCCCAGTTCGCGGGGAAGGTCTCCCATCCTGCTTCCTTGAGGATCTCAACATTGTATACGATCGGGAAGATCGCGCTTTCAAAGGGGATAACAGCGGTAACACCATCATAGGTATAGCTGTCGAATGTGCCGGTCGCGAAAGTATCTCTCCAGCCTTCGTCAAGGTAAGGCGTAAAGTCCATGAACTTGCCGGACGCGGTATAGAGCTCTACGTCTGCAGCGGTATCCATCGTGCAGATATCGGGAACTTCGCCTGCCGTTACAAGAGTTCTTATCTTGTCGCGGTATGCCTGGTAGTCTGTCTGCTCTTCAATAACGACTTTGATCTGTCCTTCATTTTCCTTGTTGAAGGAATCTACCATCTCTGCAAAATATGCAGCTTTCGAGTCTGTGCCGACCCAGATGCAGGGGAAGTTGATCGTTATCTCTTTTGCTGCCTCAGCGGGAGCTGCTTCCTGCGCCGCGGGAGCTGCTTCCTGTGCCGCAGGAGCTGCTGCGGACTGGCCGCAGGCTGCCAGAGCGAAGATCATCGCAAGAGCGAGAATAAGTGCGAGGAATTTCTTCATTTTGTTTTCTCCTTTTTATTATATTTAATGGCATTAGCCCTTAAATGCTTTGAATATTTAAAAGGGTTAATTAAAAGAGTTAATCAATTCGCCATAAAAGAACGGGCCAAATCCCTTGGCTGTTATTATAAATAAAAACCTTGAGGAAAACAATTGTTGATAACTTACAAAAATTTACCCGGATTTTTGGATATTTTGCACAATTATGCAATTCTTCTGTCAATTGAAATCGGCTGCTATTTGTTCAAACAGTTCTTTGAATTCTGATTCTTTTCTATAAAAAACCGGTGTTTTGCCCAGGGGAGCCTCGATTCTGAGATTTCCCGAAGCGAAGCTTTCTCCGCTCCAGAGATACACCCATTCCCCTTCTGGGAGCCATAGTGTTCTCTCCTCCGCCCCCTCCCTTACGACAGGTGCGACAAGCATATCATCCCCGAGCAGATAGGAGTAATTGTCCCTCTCCCAGGCTCTGCTATTCTCCGAAGCGAAGAAGAGCGGACGCATGACGGGGATCCCCAGTTCGGAGTTTATCATAACGCATTTCCGAATGTATGGCAGCAGTGCGGTATGAAGCTTTGAAAGCCTGCCTGCCTTTTTCATCGTATCTTCATCGCTGTAGACCTGGAAATTGCTCTCGGGACGGTTGCCTTCATGGGTACGCACGATAGGGGTAAAGGCTGCGAACTCGAGCCACCTCAGAAGGAGTTCTTTCGAGCGTCGAAGACTGAAAAGCGAGGTATAGCCGCCCGCGTCGGAGCCGTGAAGACCGAATCCGCTCATCCCTGCCGTCAAGGCGGCAGTTATGACAGATGGCAGGCCGTCATCTTCAGTCCAGTCCACACACTGGTCTCCGGCCCAGAGAAAAGTTGAGTATTTCCCGCTGCCCGAAAATCCTGAGCGCATAAAGAACACGCAATCCCCCAGGAGCCCGGCTTCCTCTACCGCTTCCCTGTTGCATCTTGCCCAGAGAACCGGCCACAGGTTGTGAACTTCAAGTCCGCTCTTTCCTCCGGCACAGACTGCATCCGCAGGCAGATACTCGCCGAAATCCGCCATCCATCCTTTAAATCCCATGGCTATCAGGTTTTCTTTTATGACATTTTTGTACCAGCTGAATGCTTCCTTAGAGCAGAGGTCGACCACCCCGCAGTTAAACTCGCCGAAATCAAAAAGATAGTCTTCCCCGGCGGCGTTTTTTACAAAATATCCGTTTTCCTTTGCCTCATTGAAGAGCACTCCACCTTCGACAAGATAGGGATTTATATAGCCGAGCCATCTTGTGGCGGGATCTGAGGCTATAAGAATATCAAGGCCGGGGTACATTTCTTTGTTCCATTTCCAGTCCCACTGGAGACGTTTTCCGAAGGAAGTGACCCGTTTACCCTCCCAGTCCTGGATCCACACGGCCGAAACGTCCATTCCTTTGCTCCTGCATTTTTGAAGGAGTTTTGTTACTCTTTCCGTTCCCCCCTGAACTCCGAGCCAGACGCCTTCCATTGCCCAATCGGGAAGCCGGGGCTGTCGTCCGAGAAGCCCGGTGAGAGAAATAAGCAGCTCCCTGTACGAATCTGCAAAGCCGAAGACGAACTCGGCTCTGTTTGCCCAAACACATATCTCATGGTGATCGCTGCTTTTGAAGTCGAGCTCGGAGTATTCGGAGTTCATCAGGTGGAAGAAGTATTTCCCTGAAGAGACAAAGGTTGGCTGGGGGAAGAACGTGGTGTGGTAATCCCCTCCCCCTCCGTCGGATTCATTTGCAAGGCGTGTGATCTCGGTTAAGGGATTGCGTCCGACACCCTGCTCGCGGGTCCATATCGGAAAGAGCCTTCCTCTGAGATCGAGGCAGGAAAACTGCTCCCCGCCTCCGGTAACATGTTCTGAAGGTTCTGCCGGTATCCGTATCCATATTCTGCTTATGCTATTATCCCTGCATGAAAGACTGATTCTTGTGATTTCTTTATCTTCTGATACAGTAACACTTATATCCTCATTACCGGCTTCTTTGCGAAACAGTATTTTATCGGAGATATTGAAATTTCCCCGATACATTGAAATGTTTTCTTCTCCTCTTCCGATGTAATATCTGATTTCAGATATGTCCATAATTATTTTTCTTCCTTATTCGTTATACCATTTGTCGTCATTTGTATCATCAATGATATCCGTTAGTTCCTTAAGCCCGGGCTCTATTAGGAAGCTGATGATAATGCAGACAGGTCCCGGCAGTATCGGCAGCAGATATGGCACAAGAAATGCGGTAGACGCCGTAAGAACTGCCAAAAGAATACAGACTATTGTCTGACCTATATGTCTTATGCTCATATACAGAGCTGTTTTCCATATCTGCCCAAACCTCAGCGCAATTCTCGAGATTAAAGGAAACAGCCAGGGCAAAAGGAAAAGAGCGGGAATAGCAAATATTATCGCCACCGCAGCAGATGGTTCGCTGCTTCCCCGCATCTGGCCAAGGGTAAAAGCATTGGCGATTCCTAACGCGACATATAAAAGAATACACAAATGACATGCCGTCGCCTGCTTAAAATTGGAAGCAAAAGAGGAGAAGAAGCTCTTTGTTGTTCTTCCCCTTTCGTGCCTTATGCATTTGACGACGGTGTAGTAAAAGGCACAGCACGAAGCCCCCGCCGTTATAACAGGCAGGCAGAGGAGGATCCAGAGAATCCCCGCCCAGAGCAGATCGATCACTCTGGTCGCGGCTTCATATATTTTCAGGCCTTTTCCCTTCATCGATCATCAATAACCGTATACTTCAAACCCCATCATAAGAGCCAGGGCCTCAAGTTCTTTCGCAAAATGCCCTTTCATTACGACGAAGTGGGGCTCAAACCCGTTCAGTATGCTGTCTTCAACTATATCGCGGCTCGGATTTTCCGTTTTCACAACGATTGATGTTCCGATAAACTGCTTTGGTTTGTCGAGAGCTTCACCCTCAGCAATGAAGAAGCGGAATGTCCCGTCGGGCTGTCTGCCGATGCGGAAGATCGTAGCCTCAGGGAAGGCCTCGCAGCCGAAGTCCATGGCCGGGCCTATTTTACGGTTCGGATGAACTCCTACAACGGCTCCGGTATCTTTTCTTGCAAGACTGCAGGCTCCGGCTCCGCAATGCCAATACGTTATGCTGCTTTCTTTCTCGTCGAGGGAGACCGGATCTCCGAAGAATACCGGTTCTCCGGACAGCTGCATTCCTATCCACATGGAGAGAGCTCCGTATATATCCGCCTCACAGGCCGAAGCGATCCCTTCGTCATTAAGCATGCTCAGAACCGTACAGACAGGCGTTCCGTAGGCAGTGAAAAAGTCCGGCCAGCAACGGGATGCAAGCGCCCCTATATTATGGCTTTTCACGAATTCGGTATATGCCTTCAGGAGTCTCGAGTGATCCGCCACGTTCTTCACCGGTGTCTTTTCCAGTCCGCAGGTAACCGATGCCGTCATATCAGTGAATTCTTTGCATTCTTCGTCTGTATAGGATTTTGCCATATCAATAAGTTCTCTTGCCTCAACAGACTCGAGTTCTACACCGAAAGTATTCATAAGTTCGCTGTCAAGCGCTCTGCCGAATCCGAAGCCCTGGGGAGTAAGGCCTATTGCTGCCATTCTGAGCGATTTCATAGCCTTCTTGAGCTTTGCTGCCGAAAGGTACGCCCTGATTGCTGAAATAACGCTGTCTTCCTCGGGCGCTCCGAAGCACCACATAAAAGGCCTGTCATTGAAGGCTCTCAGGGCATTTGCCGCACTGTATGCGCCTGTAAGCGAGTTCGATCTGAGCCTGCCGCCATCGATCACCGGCTCTCTGAGCGTCCAGAGCAGCATAGGAGCATCGAAGGTCCTGAGAACCTCGGACATGTACGCTCCATTGGCAAACGTTATGTTCTGGAATATAATATGGTCAGGGGTCTTGTCTTTGACATATTCTCTCAGCTCATCAACGGAGAGCAGTATCTTCTCAGGACAGATAATGCTTTCATCTGCCGACATTAATGCTTTTATGCTTCTTTCAAACTGATCCTGCGCAGTCTCCATATGGTATGTACCGACACCCACAGGAATATAAATACACTGAAATCCGTTCATCTCTTTGCCTCTTTTTTAATTATTTAATGGATTTAACCAATACAGGCTTCATAATAGTCTTTTGCATTCAAACTGTCAACTGTATATTTATTTCTCATTCAGAAAAAATCCTTATTTTTCTTGCTTCAGGCACTTGACAACAGCTTTGCAAAAGACTAATATGCATTTGATTAAACCTTTTAATTAAAGGAGGAATTTATAACCTTGAATACTGATCTCAAAGAAGTATGCAAAGATATCCGCTGCGGAATCCTGACCGCGATCGGACATCTAGGAGTAGGCCACATAGGCGGCTGCCTCTCAATAGTAGAGTACCTCGCCGTTCTCTATTTCGACGAGATGAACATTGACCCTGAAAATCCCAGAATGCAGGGCAGGGACAGGTTCGTCTGCTCCAAAGGTCATGCCGGCCCCGCCGTTTACGCAACTCTTGCGGAGCGCGGCTATTTCCCCAAGGAGGATCTCCTGACTTTAAACCAAGGCGGAACCCATCTTCCCAGCCACTGTGATATGAATCTTACGACCGGAATAGATATGACGGCAGGTTCACTCGGCCAGGGCATTTCCTGCGCAGTAGGCGCCGCCCTCGGCTCCAAGATAGAAAATGACGGCGCAACAATATATGCCATCGTCGGAGACGGCGAGAGCCAGGAGGGGCAGGTCTGGGAAGCTGCAATGTTTGCCGCGTCCAAGAAACTCGATAATCTTATCGCTGCCACCGACTACAATAAGCTCCAGATAGACGGAACAGTTGAAGAGGTCAACGGGATCGCGCCTCTCGACAAAAAGTGGGAAGCGTTCGGCTGGAATGTCATAAATGTTGAAAACGGCAATGATGTTTATCAGGTAAAGGCTGCAGTTGACAAGGCAAAATCAAATCGGGGCAGCGGAAAGCCTACAATGATCATTCTGAATACAAAGAAAGGCTGCGGCGTCAAATGGATCGAAGACTTGGGAACCGGCAACCACAACACGAATGTTACTGAAGAACAAGCTGCAGCTGCTATAGCAGAGATAAGGGGGAACTGATATATGGAAATGAGAAAAGCATATGCCGAAGTCATGTCCGAGCTTATGACAAAAGACAGTCATGTAGTTATCCTTGACGCAGACCTTGCGAAAGCAAGCGGCACACGGAATCTGTATGAGAGCTTCCCGAACCAGATGTTCGACTGCGGAGTCGCGGAACAGAATATGGCCTCGATCGCTGCAGGGCTTGCAAGCTACGGCTTCAAACCGTACATAGAGAGCTTCACTCCTTTTGCTACCAGACGCATCTGCGATCAGGTCGCCATCTCTATCACCTATGCGAAAAACAATGTCAAGATAGTCGGAACAGACCCCGGCATCTCTGCAGAGCTCAACGGAGCCACCCATATGAGCATGGAAGATATCGGCGTCATGCGTTCGATTCCCGGCATGGTTATTTTTGAACCGGTCGACGAGGTACAGCTCAGAGCAGCTTTGCCCGTTATCAACGATTACAACGGCGTTGTCTATATACGTCTTTTCCGCAAAGAGCGTCCTCAGGTCTTTGAGGATGGCTATAAGTTCGACCTCTTTAAGGCTGACTTGCTTAAAGAGGGCAAAGATCTTTCGATCTTTGTCTCCGGTCTTCAGACAGCGGAAGTTCTGGAAGCTGCAAAAAACGAGCTTCTTGCGGAAGGCATCGACGCTGAAGTTATAAATATCCACACCATCAAGCCGATTGACAGAGAGACGGTAACAGCCTCCGCAAGAAAGACCGGAGCTGTACTTACAGTTGAAAACCACAATGTTATAGGAGGACTTCACAGCGCAGTTCTTGAGGCTCTCGAAGCTGAAAAAATACCTGCTCTCGCGGTAGGCATTCAGGACAGGTTCGGTGAAGTCGGGAAACTCCCCTATCTCACCAAGGCATTGGGGCTTACCAAAGAAAACGTCATAGAGACGGCAAAAAAAGCAGTATCGCTAAAGTAAACACCTTATACAAAATACAAATATATTATCTGCCTTCCCCAATTCTGTGAGAAGGCAGATTCAGATAAGAAAGGAATTATATATGAAAATAGCAATAGGAAGCGACAAATCAGGCTTCGCTGCCAAGGAAGCCATAAAAGCATATCTTACAGAGGCGGGTATCGAATTCGATGATCTCGGAACAACCGATCTCAATGACGTACATCCCTACTACAGAGTTGCGTCAGAAGTGGCACCCAAGGTTCAGGACGGCACATATGAAAAGGCTGTTCTGATCTGTGGAACAGGCGCCGGAATGAGCGTTGTTTCAAATAAGTATAAAGGTGTCTATGCAGTCGCATGTGAAGGTGTATATTCCGCAAAGATGGCCAGAGCTATAAATAACGCTAATATCCTATGCATGGGCGGCTGGATAGTCGGCCCTGAGATGGCGATAGAGATGGTCAAGACCTTCCTGACTACCGACTGGTGTCAGGATCTGGAGGATTGGAGAGCGGAGAACATGCATAAGTTCGCTGCTCAGGTCGATGCAATAGAGGAAAAGATCTATGGTTGATTCATTTGTCTATTCCCAGCCAGTCAAAATCTACTTCGGAGCGGAAAGCTTTAAAAATCTTGGAGTGATTCTCGAAGAGCAGGGTCTGCAGAGGGCGGTACTCGTATGCGGACGCCATTTCGGACCTGAAGCGGAAGCGATGAAAGATTCGGATCCCCGATTTGTTGGAGTTTTCTCGGGTGTTGAGCAAAATCCCAGGCTGTCCGGAGTTGAAACGGTAACCGCGCTTGCACGCGAAACGGGTGCTGACTGCATTGTCGGAATAGGCGGCGGCAGTTCGCTTGATACGGCGAAATTCGCGGCAGCTGTAGCTCCAAATGAGGGAAAAGCCATTGATTATTACAGAGGCGACAGAGCATTTAACGCCCACAGCCGTCTTGCGGTAATCGCGGTCCCGACAACTGCTGGGACCGGAAGCGAGGTCACGCAGGTATCTGTCGTAAGCCACGAGACTGAGAAGAAAACCATCAACAATCCGGCTTTTATGCCGAGAGCTGCTATTGTAGACCCGGTTCTCTCATCTACTGTTCCTCCCCGCACAACAATGAACACTGGCCTTGACGCCATGGCGCACGCCCTTGAAGGGTATTGGAGCATAAATCACCAGCCGATTACGGATATCATAGCAAAGGCTGCAGTCAAACTCGTTCTTGAAAATCTTGAAAAGGCATATAAAGACGGAAGCGATATGGAGGCCAGATCTGCAATGGCTTATGCCGCTCTTCTCGGAGGCATGTCTTTCGCGCTGCCGAAGACTGCCGCCTGCCATGCCTGCAGTTATCCTCTCTCCGAGGTGTATCATCTGCCCCACGGTGAGGCATGTGCTTTTACTCTCGACAGCTTTGTCAAGATCAATGCTGATGATCGCCTTGAGGAACTTGCCCATGCAGTCGGGCTCAGAGATACCGAAGAGCTTGCCGCGAAGATTAGAGAACTTAAAGCTCTCGCAGGGCTCAGATCCAGGATTTCCGATCTCGGAGAAAATGTCGACACCGGACTTCTTGCCGAGGCTTGCTCTGTTCATCCTCTGATGAACAACAATCCCGTTAAATTGTCTGTTGCAGAACTGAAAGAGATGTTTGACGCGCTCAGATGAGTGCAAATACTAAAAATACCATGATGATTGCCGGGATGGTGATCTCATGGTCAATATACTACGCTGTTTCTAAAGTAGTGGTCGGGGCAACAGGTTCTGCTTTTCTGGCAGGCTTCCTGCTCCGGTCAGCGGCTTTGGTCTTTCTGACTCTGCAGCTTGCTGCAGATAAAAATCTGAAGGAAGTATTCAGACAGGGCAAAACAGCATATATTCTTCTGATTATAGGCGTATTCGGTTTCCTCCTCGATATGTTTGCAAACCTTGGATATGCAAAAGGCTCTCTCAGTACCGGAACCGCGCTGCTGAAAACAGATGTCCTTATGGTCAACCTTGCAAGTGTCATCATATACAAAAAAAAGCTCTATTTGAGCGACTGGATCGGCACATTTATTATGCTGTTCGGAGTCCTGCTTGTACTCGGGATCAGCTTCGGCAGTATTACGTTCAACATTACCGATCTGTTTTTCATCTTAAGTGCAGTCTGTGTTTCTGCCAACGCATTCATAATCAAGTCCGCACAGGAAAAATACGGCGCAAGTACAGACATGATCTCTTACTATAACAATTTCACCGTGCTGGTGCTGTTTTGCATTGCTTCAGCAGTACTGGGTGATTTTGAAGCCCTGAAAACTATAAATATCCCTTATTTCTGGCCCCTTGTCATTCTCGGCGGTCTCGGCCAGACCGGAATATATTTCTTCTACTATAGGAATCTGAAAATACATGAAGTATGGCAGGTCAAGCTTTATCTGCTGCTGATGCCTGTTGTAAGTCTTTTTATAGGCATCTTTTTCCTTGGAGAAGAGATGACGCACCTCAAAATTGCTGGTATTGCAACAGTGCTCCTCGGCGCTTCCGTTATAGTACTCAGAGACAGAATCAACAAATAACCTGAAAAATCTTTTCACCGGAGGTGCTGCCAAATGGCTAAACAGGGCGACAATATGACAGATGTGAAACGCACCAACCGAAGTGCGGTTTTGCGTGTTCTGCATGAAAACGGCGCGATTTCACGCAAAAAGCTGGCTGCTTCCATTGGTCTCACTCCGGCAGCTATCACAAAAATAACCGGTGAGATGATAGAAGAAGGTCTTCTGCGTGAGGGAGAAGCTGTTTTCAGCGGGGGTGCCGGCAGGCGTGAGATACTCCTGAAGACCGACCCTTTTTCCCGTTTTGCACTCGGTATTTTCTTAAATAAGGAGCTCGCCGTCCTTTCTGCTGTAAACCTGGAAGGAACCGTTATATTTTCCGAAAACGCGGTTCTGCCCTCCAATGCTCCAGCAAACGAGACCATGTCTGCGCTCTGCAAACGCCTTCTTGAACTCAGCGACCGAAGCGGTATCCCACGGGATAAGATCATAGGCACAGGTCTTGCTTTGAGAGGTCAGGTATCCGAAAACGGAAGAATACTCAAAAACAGCTTCGGAGCGCTTAAAGAGTATGATTACCCGATAGCGGATGAAGCAGAAAAGCTGACGGGCATCAAAGTAGTATCAGATAATAATGTCAGGTCTCTTTTCTCTGCCCACTTGTTTTTCTCCAAGGATAAAGAGATCAGTTCTCAGTTTTTTCTCAGATGTGAATACGGCATAGGTGCCGCTCTTTCGGTAGACTCCAGAATATGGCACGGCGGAAGCGCCCAATGCAGTGAGATAGGGCATATCCCAATAATAAGAAAAGGCGGAAAGCCATGTTCCTGCGGCAAAAGCGGATGCCTTGAAACCATAGCCTCTCCAAGTGCTATCCTGGACGACGCCAAAGCAGCATTTTCCGAGGATAATACTCCGCTGCTGTATAAACGTATGGCAGGCCGAGAAATTGATGATATGTCTCTTCAGGATGTTCTAGATTCCGCAGCTGGAGGAGAAAGAGCGACAGCTTCAATCGTAGGAAGATCCATTACAGCGCTTGCCCAGGCACTGAAATCCGTAATATATATTATTGACCCGGAAAAGATAGTGCTCTATGGTCATTTGTTCGAGAATGCTTATTTCCTGGATCATTTTATAGCTGAAATGCGGGAAGGCGTCGACAGCGGTCATGATGTAAGTGTAGAAAAGAGCCGCTGCAACCTCAAACTCGAAGATGCAGCGGCGGGACTTCTGGTTATTCAGAAATTTATAGATGAGGGCGGCCTTTAATTTGCAAGGCTGGCCTCTTTTTCTTCCTGGAGTTTATCTATACGCTTTTTATCAAGAGGATACACAAACTTTAAGAGTATAAATACAAGCAGGAACAACACAGCCGGGATCATAACAGAATAATTATACATTGTCTTGAGGGCCGAAGCACTGAGGCCCTCTGTTTTTAATTCGCTTCCGTTGTAGCCGATCCTTAGCAGAGGCACATTTATCAGCACAGTTGCTACTGTCTGTCCGAGCTTTCTCATGAACGAGTAAAAAGCGTAGCTTGTAGCTTCATCCTTGAGTCCGTATGTTACACGGTTATAATCTATGGCATCTGTCGCCAGGACCCAAACTAAAAGGAAAAGGAATGCAGTTCCGATACCTGCCATGAGATTCGCAAGCAGGTAAAGCCAAACACTTGTTACTCCCATCAGTGAGAGGAGGAAAAGGATGATATAGAAGACTGCAGCTATCAGCATGCCAAATGAGCACACCTCTTTGCGTCCAAACTTATTGCCGAGTTTTGTGGCGAAAAACATGACAACTGCAACAGGCAAATACTGGAAGACTGTCGGCAGCATCGTAAGTCCCGGTTTTTCAAAATAATAATGGAAAAGATACGTATTGTACCCCTGACCGAACATCTGCGCTGCAAGATAGAGCATACTGGCAAGGCATACAGCCATAAATGGGCGGCTTTTCAGGAGAGCTTTAATTACTTCTGAAGAAGCG
The DNA here is from genome assembly GCA_017430455.1 of Oscillospiraceae bacterium. GTDB lineage: Bacteria > Bacillota > Clostridia > Oscillospirales > Oscillospiraceae > Limivicinus. Next base: position 51,614 of record JAFRMX010000002.1, on the reverse strand, counting down.
CCTTTTTTTGCTGGTTCAGGCTTTGATTCAACGCGCTCTTTGGAAAGTCTGTAGCAGAGCAGGTAAAAAATGACAGAAAGTGCCGCTATGAAACAGACGCCGATAAACACCTTTTTATAGTCCATCTGCTTCGTTCCGTCAGCCAGAGTAACATAGCAGACAGAAGCCAGCACCATGGCGGGCATTGCGCCGAAAGTTGATCCTATTGAGCGGAAAACCGAAAGCGAGGATCTCTCTTTGTCATCCGACGTAATTACCTGAGCAAGTGAGCCGTATGGGATATTGATACAGGTATACAGCATTCCGAACAGAATATAAGTGATATATATCCACGCGAGTCTTCCTGCAGGAACCATTCCCCTGACATCCAGGAACATCAGTACCGCGGCCAAAGCAACAGGCAATGAGAATACCTTTATCCATCTGCGATAGCGCCCGTCTTTGCCGACTTTGGCTCTGTCAATTATTCGGCCCCAGATCGGATCATTGATCGCGTCCCAAATACGCGCAATGATAGTCATAATCATTACATGAAGGACACTTATCTCAAGTACATCAGTGTAGTATTTGTTCAGAACGCTCTGCGTCAAACCGAAAACAAGGCACGATGCGAGATCCCCGAATGCATAACCGATCTTATCTTTAAGCCTTATTCCGCTCGTTCTGGCAATATTGGATTCTGTCATTAATTATTTCTCCGCAATATGATTATTTCTTAAATCAAATATCTGTGAGTTCTTTTTCCTTGGACGCTATTATCTTATCTATTTCCTTGATATAGTCATCCGTCAGCTTTTGAATATCCTTATCTGCGATCTTGTAGTCATCCTCGGTTATTTCCGAAGCTTTCTGCTGTTTTTTCATTTTTTCCATCGCATCTCTGCGGATATTTCTGATAGCGACTTTGGACTCTTCTCCGTATTTTTTTGTCTGTTTAACAAGATCTTTTCTTCTCTCTTCCGTAAGAGGAGGAAATACCAGACGGATCATTCTTCCGTCATTCTGGGGATTGATTCCCAACTCAGATGTCAGTATAGCTTTTTCGATACTCTTGAGTGCAGACGCGTCCCAAGGCTGAATAAGAAGTGATCTGGGATCCGGAGTAGCAATCGAGGCCATCTGGTTGATGGGAGTCGGAACGCCATAATAATCCACCTGGATTTGATCCAGAACAGATGCATTGGCACGTCCTGCCCTAATCGTGGCCAGTTGGGATGTCAGTGCGTCACAGGTCTTCTTCATTTTGTTTTCGAATTCAGGATAATCAGACATTGAATTTTCCTCCTATATATCTTTTTTATATATTATCTTCTTTTCACGCATGAACACAGGTGCCTGTCTTCTCACCTGCAAGTACCCTCTTAATATTCCGGGGATCAGCCAGTGCAAAAACTATAACAGGTATATCGTTGTCCATTGCCATCGAGGTAGCTGTTGAATCCATGACTGCAAGTCTCTGTGCCAACACTTCGTCATAGCTGATATCATCATACCTTACAGCATTAGGATTTTTTACCGGATCATCGTTGTAGACACCATCAACATTTTTGGCAAGTAAAATGGCATCTGCATGTATTTCTGCTGCTCTCAGAGTGGCAGCGGTATCCGTCGAAAAGAAAGGCATGCCGGTACCTCCCGCAAAGAGGACAACATTTCCTTCTTCCATATACTGTATTGTTTTTTCAGTAGAGTAACGCTCACCTACTCCCTGGATATCCACAGATGTCTGGACCTTCGCCTTGCATCCGATTTGCCTGAAAACATCGGCTACCGCGAGGCAGTTCATGCAGGTTGCGAGCATTCCCATTCGGTCCGCGCTGACTCTTTCCACGTTTCCGCCCCCGTCTTTTACACCGCGCCAGAAATTCCCGCCTCCGATGACTATACCGATCTGAACTCCCTCTTCGGTACATTCTTTTATTACCCTGCAGACATCCTTTACAAAGCTGAAATCAAAGCCCTTCCTTTTAGCTCCGGCAAGAGCCTCCCCGCTTACTTTTAATAATACTCTTTTATAATTCATAAAGTATCTCCTTCCGGTTTACAGTTTATATATCCAGAATTCCAAGAATGATAACTCCCGCTATTACCACAACGATTGCCGCATAATGCTTCTTTGACAGCTTTTCCTTGAGGAACAAGCGGCTCCAGACCACCGATGCTGCACAGTAAGAGGATATAATCGGTGCGGCGAATGCTACATGCCTTGAATCGGCAAGAGCATAGATATAGAAAAACTGTCCGATCGTTTCAAATACCGCTCCTGTGTATTTCGGAAGTTCAGCTTTGAATGTAAATCTTTGCTTCTTAACCAGCAGAAATGCAAAACATACTATACCGACGAGAAAGAATGTAAGCTCATAAGCTGTGTTTGCTGCATCTTCATCAAGCACCTCAAGGACCCTGCTGTCTGCGAATGTACCGAGAGCGTCCAGAAGGCAGTAAATTATGGGAATTATGAGAGCCAGAGCACTTTTTGCATATTTGTGTCCGGATTCGCTCTGGCGTTCGGCTCTGAGTTCTTCATCTTCGTTGGATTCAACAAAACCCAAGGCAATTACGCCAATGCTCACAAGCGCTACAGCAATTAGCGCGACCGGATGGATCTCTGAAAAACCTCCGCAGAGAATGATAGTAAGAATGGCAACGATTGCCCCGCTGCTGTTGCATATAGGAGATGAAACGGAAAGCTCTATATAGCGAAGGCCCAGATAGCCAATAGTCATTGAGAGTATATAAAGAGCCGAGACCGGAAGATATTTTATAAATACTTCTGCAGTAACTTCTACACCGCCGAAATAAATCTCATATGCAGCATGAATGCCCATAACGATACCGACAGCCATAGCCATTTTCAGATGGCTGTATTTATCCTTTGCATCCACGCAGCCGATCTTTGAAAAGAGATCGCTCCCGCTCCAAGCCAGCAGTGCTAATACCGAAAACCAGAACCACATGTATTACTGAGTCTTCCTCCAAACAAACTTATTAACTACATAGACATACGACTGGATGATCTTTACAACTTTTGAGCTGACATTTATATCGGTATAATCGGGAACAGGTATCCCGAAATCTTCATTATTATGCATTTCTGTCGCAGTTTCTACAGCCTGCAGGAGCGATTTTTCCGATATTCCGGCTATTATGAAACAGCCCTTATCCAACGCCTCCGGGCGTTCTGTGGACGTCCTGATGCAAACTGCAGGGAACGGTTTTCCTGCAGAGGTCCAATAACTGCTTTCCTCCGGAAGTGTCCCGCTGTCCGAAACAACACAAAATGCATTCATCTGAAGGAAATTGTAATCCAGAAATCCCATCGGCTCATGCATAACAACTCTTTCATCCAGTTTAAAGCCGCTGTTTTCCAACCGCTTGCGGCTTCTCGGATGGCAAGAATACAAAACGGGCATATCATATTTTTGAGCAAGAGCGTTTACAGCATTAAAAAGCGAGAAAAAGTTCTCATCAGTGTCTATATTTTCCTCTCTGTGTGCAGAAAGAAGAATGTATTTCTCTCTCTCGAGCCCGAGCTTTTCAAGTATTCTGCTTGATAATACCGCCTCTCTGCTTGATTCCAGCACTTCAGCCATAGGAGAACCCGTCACATAGCATCGTTCTTTTGGCAGTCCGCATTCGTGGAGATATTTCCTCGCATGTTCTGAATATGCCATATTGACATCTGAAATTATGTCAACTATTCTCCTGTTGGTTTCTTCCGGCAGGCATTCATCTTTACATCTGTTCCCAGCTTCCATATGAAAAATGGGAATATGCAGTCTTTTTGCGGGGATTGCAGACAGGCAGGAATTGGTATCGCCGAGAATAAGCAAAGCATCCGGCTTCACTTCGCGCATAAGCTTATATGAACATGAAATAATATTGCCTATCGTCTCTCCCAGATCCTCTCCAACTGCATCCATGTTCACATCCGGCGGATCGAGCATAAGATCTTTAAAAAACACACCGTTTAAGTTGTAGTCGTAATTTTGTCCGGTATGTGCAAGCAGGCAATCAAAGTATTTCCTGCACTTTGAGATAACTGCTGAGAGACGAATAATTTCCGGCCTTGTACCAATTATAATGAGAAGCTTCAGTGCACCGTTATTCTTAAATGATATGTCCGAATAGTCGGTTTTCATCTGCTCATACCTCCTCATGAAATGTGTCCGGATGTGAGGGATCGAATATCTCATTTGCCCACATCAGCGTAACAAGATCTTCACTGTCACTCAGATTGATCAGTTCATGTGTATATCCCGGAATCATATGAACCGCTTCAATTCTATCCCCTGAAACCTCAAACTCCATTATTTCATCCGAGCCTATCCTTCGCTCGCGGATAAGGGCTTTGCCAGATACTACTATAAACAGTTCCCATTTGGAATTATGCCAATGCTGCCCTTTTGTAACCCCGGGCCTTGTAATATTTACAGAAAACTGTCCGGAGGAGACTGTCTTCAATATTTCCGTAAAACTTCCTCTGGAATCCTCTTTCATTTTAAGCGGATATTTCACTTTACTCTCCGGAAGGTACGAGAGATAGGCGGAATAGAGTTTCTTTTCAAACGATCCGAAAGGCAGTTCAGGTATGATTCCCGTCTGTGGAACGGCTACAAAGCTGTCAAGAAGATCTGCTATTTCCCCAAGTTTCACCCTGTATACTATCGGAATTGAATAATACTCTCCTGTCCTGTGTCCCTTAGTCGGGTCTTCAAGTATATCAAGGAGTTCTGTAACCACATCATCGATATAGGCAAGCTCGAGCTCTGTCTCCGGATCGTTCACTGTTATAGGATGACCGTTTGCCTTATTATGGCAGAATGTTGCTACTGCACTGTTATAATTTGGTTTACACCATTTGCCGAAGAGATTTGGGAATCTGTATACAAAAACCTTTGCACCGGTCTCTTTTTCATAAGAAAAAAACAGCTTCTCCCCTGCAAGTTTCGATTTCCCGTATTCCGAATCAGCAAATCTTCCTTCAAGTGATGCCTGAATACTGCTTGAGAGCATGACAGGGCATTTATTTCCGCATTCCTTCAGTACACCGAGAAGCGTCTCTGCAAAGCCAAAGTTTCCTTGCATAAATTCAGCATTCTCTTTCGGCCGGTTGACTCCCGCAAGATTGAATACAAAATCTGCTTTGCTGCAAAAATCCCAAAGCTTATCGGCTCCGGTATTCCTTCCATATCTGTATATTTCCGAAATATGTAGATCCGGCCTTGTTCTGTCATTTCCGTTTTTTAAATTTTCAAGGGCACAGCAGAGATTCTTGCCCAAAAATCCGTTTGCCCCGGTAACAAGTATATTCAAAGCTGCTCCCTGATATATTCAAGCTCCATAAGTTTGGCCTTCACCTGCTCAACATCAAGCATTTCTGTGTTGTTTGAATTAAACTCCGATAGCTTTGTACGTTCCGTATTTCCAACAGTAAAATAATTATCGTAATTCAGATCCCGCTTATCACACGGAACTCTGTAAAATCTTCCCATATCCACGGCTCTTGAGCATTCTTCATTGGTGAGAAGAGTTTCATACATTTTTTCACCGTGACGGACACCGATAACTTTAATATTATCTTCACTTCCGCCAAAGAGCTGTGCAACAGCTTTGGCCTGGGTACCGATAGTACATGCCGGAGATTTCTGAACGAGAATATCTCCTGAAGTTCCGTGCTCAAAAGCGAATAGGACAAGATCAACAGCTTCATCCAGAGACATTATGAATCTTGTCATATTCGGGTCAGTAACGGTTATCGGTTCACCCTTTTTTATCTGATCTATCCACAACGGAATAACGCTTCCTCTTGAACACATTACATTGCCGTAACGCGTACAGCATATCTTTGTTCGTTCAGGGTCTACAGTTCTTGATTTGGCTACTACCACCTTTTCCATCATAGCCTTTGAAGTTCCCATAGCGTTGACAGGATAAGCGGCTTTGTCCGTAGAGAGACAGATCACTGCTCTTACTCCGGCCTCTATAGCAGCTGAGAGTAGATTATCTGTCCCTATGACATTGGTCCTAACGGCTTCCATCGGGAAAAATTCGCATGACGGGACCTGTTTTAATGCTGCAGCATGAAATATATAGTCGACCCCGTATATTGCTCCTTTGATAGAGCTCAAGTCTCTGACATCGCCTATATAGAATTTTATTTTTTCCGCGTATTCCGGATACTTAAGCTGATACTCATGCCGCATATCATCCTGTTTTTTCTCGTCTCTGGAGAATATTCGGATCTGACCAATATCTGTGGTCAGAAAACGCCTTAATACTGCATTCCCGAAACTCCCGGTGCCGCCTGTAATGAGAAGAGTTTTATCGGTAAACAGACTCATCTCTTTTCCTCCTTTCCAATTATGATCTCGTAAGATTATTCTCTGCCGAGTTTTCCTATAGATTCAGAATCACCTGTATGCGCTTAAAGGATTATAATCAATACACTATCCTGAACAGCTCGGGCTTGGGCTTGAATTTTATGCCTGATATCAGTCCCGCTGCTGCAAATGATGTAACCATTGACGATCCTCCATATGAGAAAAACGGAAGCGTAATCCCTATAACAGGTGTTATTCCAATACACATGCCGATATTAATAAACGACTGGAAGCAGAAAGATGCTGCCACGCCAAAACATATAAGCATATCAAAGGTTCTCGTAGCCTGAAGCCCTACCTTGACGCAGTGAATAACGATTATTGCCAGAAGCAGAATAACCACAAGACAGCCTATCATTCCGAATTCTTCTCCGAATACAGAGAAGATAAAGTCTGTATGCTTTCCTGTAAAAGCTGTCGACTCTTGTGTGCGTAAGCCGTGCTCAGCAAAAATACCCGTAAGTCTTCCAGATGCAAGTGCCAATCTGCTCTGAGATGTCTGCCATGTGATGCCATACCCGTCAGGATCTATAGTCTTGTCATAAGGGGCAAGAAGTCTTTGCTGCTGATACGGCTTAAGAAAGAAACTCCAGAGAAGAGGTATCACTGCTGCTACCGCTGCTCCTGCTATACCAAACCAATATAGTTTGACTCCCAGCATAAACAGCATAACCAGGAATATAAAAAGAAGGATAGACGCAGATCCGAGATCTGCAGATACAAAAACGATGAGTCCGAAAACAACAATAAAATGTCCAGCCATCATAACTACAGACCGGAAACTGTTTATGTCGCCGTGCTCCTTGATAAAAGTCATTTGATATGCAGATATTATGATATAGAGCACCTTTATAACTTCAGACGGCTGGATACCTATTCCGGCAAATCTGATCCAAGCTTTGTTTCCTGTTCCGTCGTCCTGTCCGAAAAAAACAAGCAATATGAGGAGGCCGACATTTATCACGCAAAGCCACTGCCAGTTTTCTCCAAGGATATCGGAATCTATAACTGTAAAAAGTACAAAGGCAGCAACTCCGAGGAATATTGAGAAAACCTGTATAAAAATATATCTTCCCGGGCTTGTATAAGCTGAAACAGCACTGGAAATCATGACCGTACCCAAAATGGAAGATATAAGACAAACAACAAGCAGAAATACATCTGCCCGCTCAAAATATTTTCTTATATATGGCCGTATTTTCTTGAGCATGTGTTACCTTTCACAAAAATCCTATATACATACAGAGCTGATTTTAGCACATTTCCGCTCTTTACGCAACGCAATAATTGGTTTATAATATGCTCATGTTTAAGGAATACAAAAGCAGAAACACAGAGGAAACAGAAGCGCTTGGAGAGAGCTTTGCAAGAAGTTTGAGCCCCGGTGCTGTTGTTGCTCTTTATGGCGGACTCGGAGCAGGGAAAACCGCTTTTGTCAGAGGAATGGCAAGAGGGCTCGGGATTTCCTGCCGCGTCAGCAGCCCCACATTCACTATAGTCAATGAGTACAAAGGCGAGCGAGAGCTTGCCCATTTTGATATGTACCGGCTCAGTTCTGCCGACGAGCTTTTTGACATCGGCTGGGAGGATTATCTTGCAAGCGGTGCGGTATGTGCTGTAGAATGGAGTGAAAACGTAGAAGGTGCATTTTGTGGAAATGAGATCAAGGTTGAGATAGAACGCCTGAGTGAAAATGAAAGAATTATACGCATATACGAGGCTGATATATGAGGCTTTTATCGTTTGAATCATCCGCTAAAACTGCTTCTGTCGCACTGACAGACGGTTACAGGCTCATAGCCCAATATACTCAATCCGGCGGACTTACTCACAGCACGACATTGCTTCCCATGGCAAAAACGCTTCTTTCCGATGCCGGTGTTTCCATTTCAGACGTTGACGCTTTTGCTGTCGCCTGCGGTCCGGGCTCTTTTACCGGTATACGAATAGGCATATCTACAGTCAAAGGTCTCGCTTTGGCGGCCAATAAGCCCTGTGCCGGAGTTTCCACATTAGAAGCCATGGCTTGGCATGGAGTCAGTGCCAGCAGTTTTATTTGTCCTGTCATGGACGCCAGACGGAATCAGGTTTACAATGCGCTGTTCCGTACAGATTGCGGAAAGCCTATTAGAATCTGTAAAGACAGAGCTGTCTCTCTTGAAGAGCTCGCTTCAGATGTTAAAGCGCTCAGTGCTCCGGTTTTTATCGTCGGAGACGGAGCCGAGATCACTGCAGAGTATTTTGATATAAACGGAATTTCATATATTATGGCCCCGTACAATCTAAGGATGCAAAGCGCCTGGGGCGTTGCAATGGCTTCGCAGGATGCGAAATTCGGAACCAGTCAGGAATTGCTGCCTGTCTATCTCAGACTTTCACAGGCCGAAAGAGAAAGGCAGGCCGCCACCAATAAAAAGGAGAAAACAAAATGAGCAGAGTATGTGTATTCGATCATCCCCTTATCCAGCACAAACTGTCAATTATGAGAGACAAAAACACCAGCGTCAAAGAATTCAGAGAACTGGTCTCAGAAGTTGCTATGCTGATGTGCTATGAAGCGACCCGCGACCTTGTGACCGAGCCTGTTGATGTGGAAACTCCGTGCGGGACTGCACACTGCAACAGAATTGCGGGTAAAAAAATAGTTATTGTTCCGATATTAAGAGCGGGGCTCGGTATGGTAGACGGTATGGTCAATATGATTCCGAGTGCAAAAGTCGGCCACATCGGACTTTACAGAGATCCTGCTACGCTTGAGCCGGTCAAGTACTATTTTAAAATGCCTCCTGATGTCTCCGAGAGAGATGCCATCGTTGTTGACCCCATGCTGGCAACAGGCGGAAGCGCCAGCGCAGCCATAAGCTTTCTCAAAGACGCCGGTGTAAAACGCATTAAGCTTATGAGCATTATAGGAGCTCCTGAAGGTATCGCCAGAATGCAGAAGGATCACCCGGATGTTGATATCTATGTTGCTGCTGAGGACGACCATCTGAATGAAATCGGATATATAGTTCCCGGACTCGGAGATGCAGGAGACCGTATTTTCGGAACAAAATAATGTCTCCCGTTTTGTATCTTGTTATTCCCTGTTATAACGAGGAAGCCGTTCTCCCGGTCACCGCAGGTATTTTTCGTGAGAAGCTCTTATCATTGATCCAAACAGGATCAATATCCGAAAAAAGTCGTGCCGTGTTTATTAACGACGGCTCCTCGGACAGCACCTGGACTATAATCAGAGATCTCTCCAAGAACGACGAGATCTTTGAAGGTATTTCACTTTCAAGAAACCGCGGTCACCAAAATGCTTTGTTGGCCGGGCTGATGACTGTTAAAGACAGATGCGATATTACAGTCAGTTTAGACTGTGACGGGCAGGATGATATCGGCGCAGTTGATGAAATGGTTGCCGCATACAATGATGAAGGCTGTGAGATAGTTTATGGCATACGCGGGAGCCGTAAGAGCGACTCTTTTTTCAAAAGATTCAGCGCTGAGAGCTTCTACAGGCTTTTGAATTCAATGGGTGCCGAGGTCAAATTCAACCACGCAGATTACCGCCTTATCAGCAGCAGAGCTTTGGATGAACTTGAAAAATATGGGGAAGTCAACCTATATTTAAGAGGACTTGTTCCGATGCTCGGGTTCAAATCAAAAGATGTATTCTATGAGAGGCATGAACGTATTGCCGGTGAAAGTCACTACCCTCTCGGTAAAATGCTGGCTTTAGCTTTTAACGGAATAACTTCACTGACGGTTAAACCAATAAGGATCATCACCGGTTTCGGCTTTGCGGTTTCCATCTTAAGTTTCATAGCGATCATTTGGGCTGTTATCCGTGCTCTTACCGGGCACACGGTAGCCGGTTGGGCCAGCATGACATGTATTATCTGTTTCTTTTGCGGAATAATACTCTTGAGCCTTGGCGTTATAGGCGAATATATCGGAAAGATCTATCTTGAGACAAAACGAAGGCCGCGATACATAATAGAAGAAAGCACTCTGGATTGACCGGAGTGCTTTCTTTATACAATGAGCAGAGTTATCAGCCCTTAAGGCCCCGCTCCTGCCTGTCCATATCCTCTACGACAATATCATATATTTCTCCGAGGGATCTGCAGTACTCAAGAACTTTCCACGGTTCATTCGTGTGATAATGGATCTTGATCAGTTCTTCATCTCCGACCGCCAAAAGGCAGTCCCCTTTAAAGTTTTCAACAAAATAATCGTTGATTTCATCTTCATCGAGGTTTTCTCCCTCGATAAGCAGCTGCGTATCATACCTGTACTCTAGCATTTTTATTCTTCTTTCAATGTCTTATTATTCTGAAGTTACTCTTCTTGCGCCATATAAGCGATCCTTATATGAACCGGACAGTTCGGTGATAATGACTCCCGTTGTCGAAGAGGAAGAATGTATGAACTTTCCATCACCTATATATATACCCGTATGACTGATGTATGAACCTCCGGCGGTAGTTGTGAAAAGCAGAATGTCTCCCGGCTCGATGTCTTCAAATATAATTCCTGTCCCGTTTTTTGCCATATCATTCGCAGTTCTGTATATCCCGTACCCGAAATGATTAAAGCAGTAATACACAAAACCGCTGCAGTCAAAACCCGTGGACGGATCCTCACCGCCCCAACAGTATTTGGAACCGTTTAAGGAAAGAGCAAAATCTGCAATTTCTCTGCCTTTCGCGCTTCCTGTGCCACTGACATATACGGGATTATCCGAAGTTACGAAATCGCTGAAAACAAAACCTTCTGCTCCGTCTATGAGACATTTTGTCCAATTGGCAGCTGTCCCTGTAACAACTATCTCTTTGCCGGTGTTGTATTCGGCGATTATTCCTTCAACAGTGGAAGGCCCTTTTCTGAATCTTACAGAAGTGCCTTTTATATAAGCGGTTTTACCATTAACTCCGGAAACAACATTTATTTCTTCAGAAACAGTATTCTGCCCGGTAGCAGAGGACGTCCCGGACTGTGGAGACTTGGAAGACATCCGGTCCGGTTCAGCCTGCTTTTCATCGGGGACTATGTATTGGGCCAGGATCCACCCCGTCATATTTCCTATCTTTACCCGGTACCAGCCGTCCAACTCGTCAAGTATCGTAAGCTCCGTCCCTGTATTATATTCGGCAATAATGTCACTCTGAACTGTAGGGCCATTCCTCAGGCGGATGTAGAGGCCGTCGATTACTCCCCTCCTGGTATTCTGAAGATCGCCTTCTCCGGCTGAACTGATCTTGACAAACTGTGAATATACATATCCGGTATTCCCACCCTGTGAGATCTGATACCAGTCGCTGTCAGACATGTTCAAGATGGTGACCTCAGTTCCTTTTGAAAGAAAACGGATTACATCACTATCTGTACCGGGAGCATTCCTGAACTGAACATCAGAACCAGATATAAAACCTTTAGTATCGGCACTTGAAATTGTTGAGAAAGTTGAAACAGCAAGCAATACAGCAAGTAATGCAGCTGCCAGTCGCTTTGACATTGCTCTTATCTGTCCGCCAAGGCTCGCTCCAGCCAGATAGCTCCGACATCCATTGCCTGGTAAAGGCCGTTTTTCTCACTGGACTTTACTATTCTGTCCCTTGACCTGACGTTCGGATCTGTGCGCTGAAGCTGGACAGATACCTTTGACGCCACATCCAGATCGCCGACTTTCTTTGTCTCGCTTATCTGAATAAAGATAATATACGGGTCCTGCATACTGCCGTAATAGATGATATTATCCTTCCTCATAAGAGGACGACCCTTGTACATCAATGTTTTTCCCACATTTTCCTCCGATCTATCCGTAGTACTGGCTGTAGTCATCCTGTACCGGATAATAATTACTGTTATTTGCCTGGTTTTGCAGCGCTTCCTGTTCTTGCCTTGCAGCTTCCGCCCATTCTTCTGCCCAGTTTCCGAACACTTTTGTATCAGGCTCGAGAAGCGGATATGTAAAGCTCCGGTACTCAAGCCCTTTGTGAATGGGAGCCATTACTCTGTTAAAGATGTATGCCGCAGGATTTCCTGAAAAATACATATGCTCCGGTATATCGTAACCCGTCCAAACCGCGCATGAGTAATATGGTGTGACTCCGACGAACCAACGGTCCTGATTATCTCCGGATGTACCGGTTTTGCCCGCGACAGGCACACTTCCGAGATAAGCCTCCGTACCGGTTCCGGAATTTACAACTCTCTCCAGCATGTATGTCATGACATGCGCCGTATTGTCACTGAATGCTTTTATGGTCCTGGGCTCATTGTCTATAATCACATTACCGGCAGAATCGGTAACTCTTGTGTAAGCTCTGGAGTATGTAAAAGTACCGTCATTTACAAAAGAGGAAAAAGCCGCTGCCATCTCTCTAACAGTAATGCCGTTCGTAAGCTGCCCGACAGAGAGCGGCGCATACGAGCAGTCATCAGGCACAAGACTGGTTACGCCGAGTTTGTTTATCAGGAAGTTATATGAGACCTCAGGCGTCAGCTTATCGAGGATCTGGGCAGAAACAGTATTAAGAGACCATTTCAGCGCATCCTGTACCATAATGACGCCCGAATTGGAATAGTCGTCGTTATGCGGGTACCATGTAGTTCCGGAGAGGTGGATATTTGCAGCGTCATTTACATATGTATACGGTGTGATTATGCCGTATTCCGTAGCAGGCCCGTATACCGATATGGGCTTGATCGCAGAACCGGGCGGTCTTTTTGTATCCACTGCGCGATTTAAGATAAAATTCGCGTCTTTCTCTCCGAGGCCGCCGGAGAGGCCTTTTATTTCTCCTGTATACGGATCCATGATAACGATTCCGCTCTGCATATCCTGTGCATCTTTCCTGTCTGCACCGGGAACCGAACTTATATCATTATACACAGCATCTATAGCAGCCTGTATGGTCTCATCATAACAGCTGTAAATCTGATATCCGGCGTTGTAGAGGAGATTTCTTGCTGAAGTCCTGTTTATTCCCTTTATGTCCACCAGGTCGTTTATAACATCACTAATAACGACTTCAACATAATACGAATATATTTCCTGTGAATAATCCTCTTCAGGAGTACGTACAAACACAAGTTCTTCATCACATGCATTTCTGTACTCTTCTGCCGTGATATAGCCCTGTTCATACATTTCATGAAGGATCGTTTCCTGACGGTTCTTGTTGTTTTCCAGCGAGTAGAAGGGATCATAATAAGTCGGTTTGTTGGTTATTCCGACAATGGCCGCACACTCGGCGAGAGACAGATCCTGCACATCTTTACCAAAATATGTCTTGGCAGCTGTCTGAACGCCATAGCATCCTTCACCAAAGTATACAGCATTTAAATACCACTCTATGATCTCCTGCTTATCATACAGTTTCTCCAGCTCGAGTGCGCCGAAGATTTCCATCAGCTTTCTTCTGACCGTAATGTCATCTTTTCCGGTGATGTTCTTGATAAGCTGCTGGGTTATTGTAGACCCCCCAAAGCTGTTCTCCATCGTGAGAAACATCTCCACAAAAGCTCCGGCAGTCCTGTACCAGTCCACGCCTTTATGCTCATAGAATCTTTTGTCCTCTATGGCCACCAGCGCCTGCTCCATATATTTAGGTATATCTTCATATGGGACCCAGATCCTGTTCTCCGAGCCTTTAAGATTCACGAGTTCCTTCCACTGACCCGTGGGGTCTTCATACCAGATGGTACTCGACTCATTCAGCTTCTGTTCCTCAAGAGTCAGATCGAAAGTCGGAGTAAGGCAGGTCTTTACATAGACGGAGAAGATACCTACAAACAGGATCGACGTCGCAAGTATTATGAGGAGCAGTGTCCCCACGGCTTTCAAAATGCCCAGGACAACGCTCTCAGCAGTATTCACAGCAGCTGTTGCTGCTTTTCCGGCAACATGTTTTACAGCCTTTGCTTTTTTTGCGCGTCGGATCTTGCGCTCGGCTTTTTCCACCGGAGTTAGATCTTCTTTTTTCTGCAAATCTCCGCTGATCCCGAACACCTCCTGTCTGTAAAAACCAGCTTGAATTACTGCGATTTTAGTATTATATCATACAAATCCGATTTTGGATAGCACTTGCATATTTGTTTGTATTGGTTTATATTTAAATATAAAGAAACGGAGGCAGAAAAATGAGTGAAGAATACAGCCCCGAGTATCTTCAGATAGTCGATGATGAAGGTGTTGAATACAACCTTGAGATACTTGATACAATAGATTACAAAGATAAAACGTATATGGCTTTTCTCCCGACAGACCTTGACGAGGATGATCCGGACTACGGTATGATAATTCTGCGTGTAGTGGAAGAAAATGGAGAAGAAATGTATGAATCTGTCGAGGACGAATCCGAAGAACAGGCAGTCTATGAAGCCTTTATGCGTATCCTCTTCGACCCTGACGAAGAAGACTGATAATTAAACAGGTCCTGCGGTGTTTGTGTTTTCCATTTTGGGAACAACGGCTTAATAAACCCACATCATTCTGAAGGGACGCTGATTTGAGTCTGCGGATTGCAGGCCTCCCGGTCTATACCGGACGTTGGAAGCAGCGAAACAGAACTTAGGCGACCCACCTGCCGACTGTGCAGGTTAACTTTAAGCCGGCACGGCATTCGCGGGATCTTTTTTGCGCCTTTTTCCTGCTATTATAAATATAATTGCTCCCGATACTGTCAAAGCTCCGTATCCCGATGTCTTATATGCAAAAGACTTCGGGATTTTTTCCTGCATTTCGGAGATGATCTCTTCTGAAGCTGTAAGAACGTCCCCGCTCTCTTCGAATCGTTCGCGGACTTTTGAGTTACCACGGAGCCGAAGCAGTAACGTATTGTACTCGCTGTTCTTTGATTCATATTCGTCCGTAAAGCTTCTCATATCCGCTATTTCTTTTCCAAGCTTTTCAAGCTCATTCTTCTCCTCTTCGAGTTTCTCCTGCTTAAGGGTCAGCTCTTCCTTTTTTGATTCAAGTTCTGTTCTGGCGAGATAAAGCTTTGTATAAGCTTCCGTGAAAAGGTCCTGTACTTTACTCATCTCGGAAAGCACATAGCTCACTCCGGAGACTCCGGACGCGATAAGTTCTCTCTGCTCCGCAGGTGTCATGCTCATGATATCCTCAACGTCCGGAACGGAACTCATCCCGGAGAGATCCCCGTATCCTGACATCCCCATCCCCTCCGCCATAGCCTGAAGTCCGTCGAGCGCGCTTCTTTCTTCTGACGCTTTTTCTGCCTCTGAGAGTGCGGTCGGAAGTCTCGGGTCTGCTGCTACAGAAGCATAGTAAGCTGCCGTATATGCTGCATTTGCAGCTTCTTCGTCCGTCATTGAATGTGCATAGGCTAAAAGCGTATCCCTCGCTGCTTGTATATCTTCATCCGTGACTGTATCCAGATACGTTCCGATACGTGATTTCAGTTCCTCATCCATCCCTTCAACGGCTGCAAATGCTGCTCTGAGTTCATCTGCCGTCATTATCTCCTCACTTGCAGCCAGGGAGATCAATGCAGCCTTTATCTCTTCAGCGTTTTGCGATACGGCTGCAGCAGAATTGGAGGCAACGTATGAAGCGTCGTCCGTTATAAGCTTGAGCGTATACAGTGCTTCTCCCAGATCCTCAAAAAAATCCCTGGCTGCATCGAATTTTTCGTAAGCCATATCCGTCTGGTAGTAACCGTCGGTTATCTGTTTTTCTCCAAGCTCAATGCCGCCGGATTCAGCGCTGTAGGACGCGAGTTCGACCTTATGGCTGCTCATTTTCTTCTCGTAAAGCTCTTCCTTTATTTCCAGAGTAAGTGAAGCTCTTTTATACTTCCTTCCGTCATTTTCGAGGTGAGTTTCCAGCTCCTTTGCGTGTGTATTTCTGTCAGAAAGGATACTTAGCTCAGAAAGAAAGGTGTTTCTCTCCACGACAGCAGATATGATGCCTGCAAGGCCTGCAATCATCATTACGATACATACAAACCTGACAAACACAAATGAACTTTTTGATAGGTTCTGCCGTTTCAAGTTAAAGCTCCCGTGTGAAAAACAAGATTTGATAATTATACATCCGAAATATGAACAAATCTACAAGAGCCAAGTTGCTTTTTTATCTGTTTTACATTATAATCCTGTTTGGAAATTAACAATTATATCAAGGAGGATTTCATGAAGAAAGTTCAGTTCACGGAGACAGTTCTCAGAGACGCAAATCAGTCTCTGATTGCAACAAGGCTTCCCTACTCCGATTTTGAGCCGATACTTGAAACAATAGACAGCGCCGGGTTTTATTCTATCGAATGCTGGGGTGGTGCAACATTCGATGTATGCCTGCGCTTTCTAGGCGAGGATCCCTGGGAAAGGCTCAGAAAGATACGTGAAAAAGTCCCCAACACTAAGCTTCAGATGCTGCTGCGAGGGCAGAACATATTGGGATACAAGCACTACCCCGATGATATAGTCAGAAGATTTGTCAGATGTGCGGTAAAAAACGGAATCGATATAATCCGTATTTTTGATGCCCTCAACGATACCGATAACCTGAAGGTAGCAATAGATGAGACGAAAAAATGCGGTGCTGTTGCATCCGGTGCCATTTCCTATACCACCTCGCCCGTCCACACAAATGCAAAATATGTGGAGATAGTAAAGGAGCTGAAGGAAATGGGGGTGGATACTGTCTGCATTAAAGACATGGCAGGCATTATGACCCCTGCCGCTGCATATGACCTCGTCTCGGCCATCAAAGACGCTGTTGATCTTCCGATCGTTATTCATACTCACTGCACTACAGGCCTTGCCTATATGACCATCCTTAAGAGCATAGAGGCAGGAGCGGATGTAATCGATACTGCCATTTCCCCGTTCAGCGGCGGTACTTCCCAGCCTGCGACCGAAACCCTGAACCATGCTCTGAGAGAGCTGGGTTATGATACGGATCTCAAAGAGGACAAGCTCTATGAGATTGCAGACTTCTTTAAGCCGGTAAGGGCAAAATTCCTCGATTCCGGCAAGCTGAATCCCATCTCTATGGGTACAGATACACAATGCCTGAACTACCAGATACCTGGAGGAATGCTTTCAAATCTTCTCAGCCAGCTCAAATCCCTCAATTCTCTGGACAAGTTTGATGAGGCCCTCGCCGAGACACCGAAGGTCAGAAAAGACATGGGCTATCCCCCGCTTGTAACCCCCACATCCCAGCTTATAGGTACTCAGGCCGTGCAGAACGTGCTTGCGGGTGAGAGATACAAGAATGTCGGAGCCGAACTCAAAGCGTACTGCCGCGGAGAATACGGAAGGACTCCGGCTCCGATAGATCCGATGATCCGCGAAAAAATACTTGCCGGAGATAAAATAGTTGAGGGAAGATATGCCGATACTCTTCCGACGGATACCTTTGAAAAAGCCGCTGAAAAACTTGGCGATACAGCAAGATGCGAAGAGGACGTCTTAAGCTACATTTCTTTTCCGCCGGTCGCCGAGAAGTTCTTTGAGGAGCGCAAAGCCAAAGAAGAAAAGATCGTCAAATATACGATCACCGAGGCTTAAAGGAGGAAATATATGGATCTAGTTAACCTCCAGGTCGGCCAGGCTGTCCGTATAGCCCTTCTCGGTTACGGAGTGGTCTTCCTCGGGCTACTGATGCTTATGATCGTAATCATGATCCTCGGCAAGGTTATGATCGCCTCTCGCAAAAAGGCTGAGACTGCAGCTGCTGTCGCAGCCCCGGTTAAAGAGGTTCCCGCAGAAACGCCGAAAGCTTATGCCGAAGGTTCTGCCGGTGAGATCAAGCTCTATGACACAGACCCGAAAGATGCCGCAATGATCATGGCAATAGTCGCGAACAAACTGGGCAAGCCAATCAATGAGCTTCGCTTCAAGTCCATAAAGGAGATCAAGGAATGAAATACAAAGTAACTTTAAATAACCGCACATATGAGGTTGAGGTAGAAGAGGGCGAGGCTATGCTCGTCGACGAGTATGAAGCCTATGCTCCCGCCGCCGCTGCCCCGGCTCCGGCCGCTCCTGTTCAGGTAGCAGCTGCAGCTCCCGCTCCTGCCGCCCCTGCCCAGGCTGTTGCCGCAGGTGAGGCAATAAAGAGCCCAATGCCGGGCAATATATTGCAGATTAAAGTCTCCCAGGGCCAGCATGTAAACGAGGGTGACGTCGTGATCATTCTTGAAGCCATGAAAATGGAAAACGAGATCGTAGCTTCAAAATCCGGAACTGTTGCCCAGGTTTTGGTCAGTAAAGGCTCCGTTGTGGAAACGGGCAGTCCGCTGATCGTTATCGCATAAAGGAGAGTTGTATGGATATACTCGGTACTCTCCAAACCCTGTGGCTTGAGTCCGGCTTCGCCGCTTTCTTCATGGCCGGAGGCTGGAAGAACCTGGTTATGATCCTGATAGCTTTTGTCCTGCTTTATCTTGGGATCGTAAAAAAGTTCGAGCCGCTCCTGCTCTGTGGAATAGCTTTCGGGTGCCTTCTCTCAAACCTCAGCTATTTTGTCTCTCTTGGAGACACCAATGCTCTCTATCATCCGGAGCTCTGGGCTGAATTTCTTGATACCGCTTCCCCCTATTATCACAGCTACGGACATATTATGGCTCATTGCGGTTTGCTTGACTTCCTCTATATCGGAGTGAAAGCGGGCATATATCCCTCTCTGATATTCATGGGCGTCGGTGCCATGACGGATTTTGGTCCTCTTCTTTCAAATCCCAAGAGCCTGATCCTCGGTGCTTCAGCCCAGCTTGGCGTTTTTGTCGCATTCTTCGGAGCCATA
Source organism: Oscillospiraceae bacterium (assembly GCA_017430455.1). Classification (GTDB taxonomy): domain Bacteria; phylum Bacillota; class Clostridia; order Oscillospirales; family Oscillospiraceae; genus Limivicinus. The sequence continues at coordinate 32,462 of JAFRMX010000002.1, read as the reverse complement.
CTCTTAGGCTTTACAGGACCTCAGGCTGCATCAATAGGAATAATCGGAGGAGCAGACGGACCCACCGCTATCTATCTCACCACAAAACTTGCTCCGGAGCTTCTGGGGCCGATAGCCATAGCAGCATATTCATATATGGCCCTGATACCGCTTATCCAGCCGCCGCTGATGAAGCTCTTTACGACGGAAGAGATGAGAAAAGTCAGGATGGAGCAGACCCGGGATGTTTCCAAGACAGAGAAGATTCTTTTCCCCATCGTTGTCTCTACCTTTGTTATACTGCTTCTCCCTTCGACCGCTCCCCTGGTGGGCTGCCTTATGCTCGGTAACCTTTTCCGTGAGACCGGAGTTACGGACCGTCTTTCCGATACCGCACAGAACGCTCTTATGAATATAGTCACGATCTTCCTTGCGACCTCAGTGGGAGCAACTATGACAGCAGAGTCTTTCCTGAACATAAAAACCATCTATATCATAGTTCTCGGACTCATCGCTTTCTCTATCTCCACTATAGGAGGCCTCATTGGCGGTGTTATCATGTACTATGCCTCCGGGAAAAAGATCAATCCGCTCATCGGCTCCGCCGGAGTCAGTGCTGTTCCTATGGCCGCAAGAGTTTCACAGGATGTAGGCAGAAGATACAACAAGACCAACTTCCTTCTGATGCACGCCATGGGCCCGAATGTTGCAGGTGTTATAGGCTCTGCCATCGCGGCAGGATTCCTCCTCAGCATTTTCGGATAATCCGTCTGTCATTATTAATAAAAATACAGCCCCGCAGATATGCGGGGCTGTGTTTTTTATTGCTGATAATTACTGCTTTTTCTCGAGCAGTTCCTTTATTTCACCCAACAGGACCGCTTCATCGCTGGGTTTGGGAGGCGCAGGAGGTGCCTCTTCTTTTTTCTTGTGCATCTTGTTGATGGCTTTTACGATGCTGAATACCACCAGCGCGACAATCAGGAAGTTCACGATATTCTGAATGAAATTGCCGTAGTATATGGCCGCTTCAGGAATATCGCCGCTGGCGGGCGTTATGACCCATTTGAGGTCGGTAAAATTCACTCCTGCAAGAAGGATGCCTATCGCGGGCATGACTACGTCATTGACAAGAGAATTCACGATCGTCGTGAACGCGCCGCCGATTATGATGCCGACAGCCATATCCATGACATTGCCGCGGGATATGAATTCTTTAAATTCCTTCATAAATTTCTTCATTTTCAGTCTCCTTTTCTTATTTTATTCGGCTTTGAGCCAATAATGGTAACCGTAGATATTCGTAAGCCGGTACATAACGCTCACATCTTCATTATCGAGTTCCATAATAGAGATGTAAAGCCCTTCAGGTCCTACTGTGAGCGAGCTGTTTTCCAAAGTGTATGATGCTTCATACCTTCCGTCGTATGAATAGTAGTCGCACAGGAATTCCAGTTTGTCTCCCTGCTTTATCTCTATATTGCCTTTTCCCTGTTCGCCGTTATAGGTCTCGACCGGATAAGCGCCGGTAATCTCCCCGTTATACCCGTCGTCCGTGACAGTCATGAGATACACCGCTTCTCCGTTCAACAGTGCGGGGATCTTCCCGGTAACAGTCCTGGTGCCGTCGTTATCCGTCACGTCCGAAAGCATACAATACGAGACGGGTATGTCATTCACTGCTATCCACATGCGGTCCCAGTCCGTATACATGTTGCCGTCATCGTCGAAGTATACGGCGAGCGGATCACAGCCCATATCGATAAAGCCTTCTCCGTCGTCAACATACAGGTTGAGCTCCGCGGTATCGATCTGATCCCACTGCGCGTCGCTGAGGGCAAGGACATTTTCTCCGCCGGCGTTCTGTGATACCCTGATCTCCGAAGGATCGAGGAAGTTTTCGGCTATATACTCCGCAGACGCGGCCGCTGTTTCCGTATCCAGCCAGATAAGGTTGTCCGGCATGCTCCTGCCGTTGCCGTATGAAGAGAGCCCCGACAGAAGTCCTATAAGCTGCGAAGCGTCGATTGAATATCCGCTCCCGCCTGAGGAATATCCGCCATATCCGCCCGATGAGGATGAGCCGCCGTAGTTGCCGAAGAGCGAACCGAGAGGCGAGTTGTTCGAATAGGGCGAATATCCCGAGTATCCGGAGTTCCCGGAGCCGGAAGAGGAGCCGTAGCTTTGGGAATATGATTCAAGGAACTGATTCAGAATATCGCTCGTGCTGTATCCGGATGAGCTGTAGTCCGAGTAGCCCGAGTAAGAGTCGAACAACGAGCCGTACTGGGACTGTGTCGATGATGAAGCTATCTGTCCGCTCTGTTCGACGCTCGCGAACTTGGTTATGCATTTCGAGTAATCGTCGAGCCCTATGGATTTCATTACGCTGACCGCGGCATTCATCGTTCTGAGGTTTTCATAAGGAAAATAGATACTCACGCCGTAGGACTTTGAAATCGTAGTCTTGTTGTATTTTATGACGCTTCTCAAAACCTCAGCAAATTCCTTGGACTCATCCGTACCGAGCCTGTCGCAAAGATCAATAAGATCGACCTGGTTTATGCGGTTGCTCGCAGCAAACTGGCGTGTAGCGCTTCTGGCCTTTGAGACCTTTGCGTAATCGTTATCAACAAGATCGGAAACAGATGCAGAGAAGGCCTTGAACGAATTCGGAACTGTCCCGTCAAGCTCTGCTAGATCCATGCATGAAAGAGTTACCTGAGCTCTCGACGACGAGGAGCAGCTGGCCTGGATGAAGGAGTCTATCAGTGTTTTGGACAGCTTCAGCGTATCCGTAGAGGTGTTGGAGGAGATCTGATTTACCCAGTCGGTATAATACCAGCCCGTGCCGGGCTCGCTCTCCTCGGAGGCTATGAGGTAATCGGCATATTTCTCGCATACTATGCCCGTCTCCAGTGTAGCCATAAGACAGGCATCAAAGCCTATCCAGTCAAAGATGCAGTCCGCGTCCGCGAGAGCCTTGTCCAGGCTCGCGAGGGACATGGGAGAGGCGGAACTGAATTTCTCGTCATAGCCGTATCCTGAAACAGAGCCTCCGCCGTGATCCCATAGGATCAGGATGTTTCTGTCCGCGGGGTAGTTTTCCTCGCAGTAATCGATGAATCTGGTAAGATTGCCCGGATCAGTCATTGCAACGGAGCCCAGGTTGTCCTCAAGCGGGATCAGCTTTCCAGTTTCGACTTTGTAGATTTGGTTTACGGAATTGGAAATGCCGCTTATCTGCCAGCGCTTGCAGCCTCCGGTCTCGACAATGATGTTGAGCTTATCGGAGATGTTCGCGGAGGCCATCTCCTTAAGATCCGAAGTCGCCATGCCGTACTTAGACTCCAGGTCCGTTCCGCACATATAGACCATAACTGTTACGGTATCTCTGCCGTTTCCTAGAGGCGTGATATATTTGTCCCTGGCCTCGTTCGAAACAGCCTGGTCAACATTCGTGTATGAGGCCTGAGCCTGCGTTTCCGCCGCGGATGATGACGCTGACGAGCTTTGAAGCCCCTGGTAGTCATTGCTTGTCTGGTAATAATTCTGGAAATTCGAGGCGTCGAATATGCTGCTGTAACCGGAGCCTGAGGAGGATGAAGTCTGATAGCCTCCGGAATTTGATTCATAATACGCCGGCTTACTTCCTGAGCAGGACCTCAGAAGGAAAAGCAGCAGCACAGCTGCCAAAACCATAAAAAGGAGGCTTCGTAAGCTAAGTCCTCCGGCGCGTGCCCGTCTGCCTCCGGAAGAGTAATTTCCATAGGCGCCGGAGGCTCTGTGAGGGTTTGAAGGGCGAACCGGCGCGGAATTGTTTCCCATCCCGGCCTTATTCCCGGAAGGCCGGGGGCCGCTGCCGAGCGGGCCCGAGGTGCTGACCTTCTCGCCTTTTCCGACATGAGCAGTGCCGGAGGACGTTCTTCTCTCTCTGTCATTTGATCTGTCGGGCATCAGTATTTCCTCCCGTGTAAATATTTATCAAGATATTTTATATTATTAAAGCAAAAACTTCAAGAATAGTATTTCCATTATTGTGAACAATATCCCCCTCGGGGGCTTGCATTTTTCCGTATTTTATGTAAAATTTCAGAATAATCAATTCTTGTTGTTTTCTTGGGAGAAGGCTATGGATGAGCACGTGCATACCCATACATACACCGACGAAAACGGTGAAGAGCATACATATACGCATTCACACAAACACAAGCACCACCACGAGAGTTCAAAAGCAGTCATAAACAGGCTCGCGAGAGCTATAGGTCATCTCGAGAAGGTCAAGAAGATGGTCGAGGACGACGAGGACTGCACCGATGTACTCATGCAGCTGGCCGCAGTTCGATCCGCGCTGAACAGCACTGCCCAGGTCATACTGAAGGACCACATAGAGCACTGTATAGTCGACGCCGTGGATTCGAACGATCTTGAATCCATCGATGCACTTAACAAGGCCATAGAACAGTTCATGAAATAGCATATCCGGCATTTCTGCCGGATACTTTTATTATTCCGTAATCTCTTCCCTGAAATCGTCTGCCATCCAGACAAAGCCGCCGGAGGGGACCGCTACGGATTCTTTTTTTATTCTCTCCCTGGTCATAAGATCTCTGAAGGCTCCGAATTCTTTTCCGAAGTCCGCTGTTTTTTCTGTCTCAGAGAAATTGAAAACGGCGATAAGCTTATCGCCCTCATAATATCTCCCTATGGCAAGCATCCCGCGGTCTCCGGTCTTCATTACTTTTATGTCCGAATTGTCGTCAAATGCCCTTCGCGAGCCTTTGACCGCTCTGAGCTTTTCGAGAGCCTGAAAGACCTGCCGGGAAAAGCTGCCCGTGACGTTCGGAGTCTTTTTCCCTTTTTTGCTCTCCATATTCGTGACCGCGTACTCGTCACCCTCCGCGATCAAAGCCTCTCCCTTTAAAGTGAAGATAAACGCGTGGAGCATTATGTGAAGCCTGACCGCCCACTCCAGCATAGCGCTGCTGCCCGAATACAGGGCTGCCTCGATTCCGCACATGGAGGCTGTGCGGGAAACAAGCCTTTCTTCCCCGTCTCCGGAGACAACGAGCTCGCCCCTTGCGGGAGAACCGGGCCATTTTCCGCTGAAATAATCGTTCAGGAACTTTCTGTGAGGGCCTTCCTCGGAGCCTGTGCCGCTCAGGAAATAATAGTCCAGATCCCAGGAAAGGCCTTCCGGACGGTACAGAGTATTTACAGCCGGATCCGGATCGCCTGATACGAACAATTCCGACAGTTCATATTCGAGCAGCCTTGTATCTTTCGTCGCGATCGTATTCCATACAGTATCCGGCAATGCCATTTATGCTTTCCCTCCTCCAGTTTTCATTTTCTGTATATAGAGATCTCTGCATCTGTTGATCTGTTTTCATAAAGAGTCAAATCGATAACGATGAAATCCTCATACCAGCTGCTTCCCCCGACAACGAGAATCTTTGCGGAAACCCTATCCCCCGTCTCTTCATTTACCATCTCGATATCGTCCCCCGCGGCAAAGAGCCCGGGCAAAACACCTTTGGATGAGAAAGTGATCTTTGTATATACCGTCTCCTCGCTCCAGGAGGATACTGATTCCGAATAACGTCTGAGATGATAAGGATCTCCGGAGGTGTCGAGCCACAAAAGCCCGTCGTATTTCTCCTCCGGTTCATATGGCGAAGTCATGCAGTCATAATCGAAGGTCGTCCCGAGAACAGACGTGAATTTAGTCTCGCCTTCAGAAATGTATACCGGCTTCGCGCTGCCGCAGGCGCAGAGAGCAAGGATAAGCGCAGTTAACAAAGAAATAAGCAGGATCTTTTTCATATTTTAAAGAATACCACGCTAATGCTTGCGCCGCAATGGTAAATATAGTATATTTTTTATATGCTACCGAAAAAAATGAAGGGGAAACCTGAATACTTATGATCATCCGGGTGATATGCAGCGGGAAATCAAAGCTTTCACCGCCCGAACACTGCACAGCCGGGCAGTTCGGAGCTTTCTGCAACGGAGTGGCCGAATTCCCGATAATCAAAGAAGATGTACCGAAAATGAAAAGCAGGGGTTATGATATTTATATCGCCCCGGGGAGAGCGGCTGCCCAGACCGCGGAGCTTTTTTTTGAAAACGCGGAAACAATAGAGGAACCTCAACTGTCATCTTTGCCTTTGAAAGAGGATACGTCGACCGGTAAAATCCGGTCAAGGAAATTCTGGGAGTTCCTGCTTTACCTGTGGTATACATTCGGCGCAGGTCATAAAGCGCTCTCGAAGCAGACGGAAGAGCTGCTGAAACGGCTGGAAGAGAAAGGCAAAAGCAGTATTCTTGTCTGCCCTCCCCAGGTTGCCCGGGTACTGCTCGGGAAGCTCAGAAACAGAAATTACGTTGTCACAAGAAGCGGCTCATTTTTCCCGAAACCGCTCGAACAGTTCCAGTTTACAAAACGGAACATGCACTGCGGCGGCTGCGGAAACAACTGCCTTCTCACAAGCCCCGGCTGCGCAGTCGGAAAAGAGACCGCTTTAAAGCGCGGCATAAAACCGGATCAACAATAAAACGGTCCCTCTTCCGGGACCGTTTTATTATATCCTAATTAGTTTACCATAATTATTTTATGTTAATAACAATCTGTACAATCATACACCGTATAATCAACTGATGTTTGTTCTAAAAAGCCCGATGAACTATCCTTTTTCACCGGGCTATGATCTGCAATGCTATTCTCCGAGAAACCTCTGCCACCAGTTGTTTTTATTACGCTGATATATTTTAAAGGTCACTTTCTTAGTTCCACCATAGCACAAATTTGAGAAGCTGTTCACTTCTAATGCTTTCTTCAGCATCCTATACAAAAATTTCTTGCCTGTTTTGTGCAAAGCGCTAAATCTGATCATCATATACTCTGTCGTTATATCAAGACCATATTTCGCTGCGCAACAGGCATGCTGTATTCTCCGTGCCAAAACCTGATTTGAAGTTCTTAATTCAATAAACTCCCGCGGAAAGGAAAGAAAGCGAATATATATGTGCCGCTTTCTAAAGGCACATATATATTCGCTTTTCTTTCAGTCAAAAAACGAACGAAACTAACCTTTTATATAAGGTTGTTTCGTTCGAATTTCCCCCAGGGATACCTGCTGCTTTATGCTTTTACTTGATTTTTACGCTTATGCTTACTGTTGCATTCGGGAATCGTCAAAATTCAAAAAATTAGAATAAATACATGGCAGATCTCAAAGCTCCTTCTCGGAAATCATATTCGGGGATGCATGGATCTGTCCTCTGTATACTGGAAAAGCGCGGTTTCATATGCTATACTCTGACCGGCGTCCCGGTATATGAAATGATAATGAGTTCGATTGAGGGCACAAATATGAGAAAAATCATAAAAGTACTTGTCTTCATCCTTGCCATTCTTCTGCTGGCAGCGGCCTGCTTCTGGTTCTACTGCCGCGTGATCAGCCACCGCTCCTTTATGGCCGGCTTTACGGACCTGTTCCTGACAGTCCAGCACCGGAGCGACAAGTTCACCTATTTGGATTCCTGTGAGGCTTATATCTCGGAAAAAGCTGAGACCAACAGGGATCCGGTCGTGATCAGCAAGGCCAAATTCGGGGTCAGCCTGCGGGAGGAACGGCTTGAGTCCCTGCAGGCGTTTATCTACAACGATCAGGAGCACCCGGCCCAGACGGTCTTTTATTTCCATGGCGGGGCTTATATCAATCAGCCCAATGCGCAGCAAACCACAATGGCCGCTCGCACAGCAAATGAGACCGGGTGCGAGGTCGTGCTCATGGTGTACCCGAAGGAGCCTGTTTACGACTGTGAGACGGGATACCGGCTTTGCCTTTCCTATTACAGAACTTATCTCGAAAAGAATGACTGCGGAAAGATCGTGTTCATGGGTGACTCCGCAGGCGGAGGACTTGCGCTCGGGCTGGCAGAAGAGCTGCGCGATCAGGGAGACGTTTGCCCTGAAGAGCTCATTCTGATCTCACCATGGGCGGATCTGACAATGTCTAACAGCGATATGGAAAACTACGTGGAGCTTGATCCCATGCTGGGGATCGACGGACTGCGAAAAATGGGAGAAGTCTGGGCCAACGGTCTTGATATGGAAGATCCGCGCGTCAGCCCGATTTACGGTGATCTTTCCGGTCTCGGCCGCGTTACGCTGACTACCGGCACATGGGAGGTCCTCTATCCGGACAGTCTCCTTCTGGCGGAGAAACTGAAGCAGGCCGGAACAGACTGCAATCTGATTATAGGAGAGCGGATGATCCACTGTTATCCGATCTGCCCGATCCCGGAGGCAAAAGCTGCCCAAGCTGTGATCTGGTCAGCGATATTGAGATAAAAACCTTCACAATCTATATGCCCCGTGCTACAGATGTTTTTCTGCAAGTCCGGGGCTTTTCCATGCTTTGGTGCGTGTTTATATTTGATTTGCAAAGCAGGCTGCACGGCGTTCATGCTCCCGCATTGCCTGATTTCATATCCCCCCTGGGGGCTTGTGAAGAGCTCTCGGAAAAATTAAAATATATTGCCATGAAAGTGCATGCTGATCTTCTTAAAAACAGAAAGCGCAACATGACGGTAATTACACTTCTGACGCTTTCCGTTGTCACATTGGCTTTTGTCTGCCTGTTCGTAGGCTCGTCTCATATGACAGTGAAGGAATGCTTCGCCGCGCTCGTAAAAAATGGCAGCGCCGCTCAGATACGCATCATCTGGAACATCCGCATTCCGCGGGTAATCGCAGCCATCATTGCCGGCGCGGGGCTATCGGTCGCAGGACTCGTCATGCAGACCGATCTGAACAACCCCATGGCCTCGCCCTCCACGCTGGGAGTTTCCAATGCTGCAGTGTTCGGAGCAAACCTCTCCATAATTGTCTTTGCGGGTGGCTTTTTGGACACCGGCAACCATCTTTCAAGCTATACAGTCGGCGCAAATCCATACGCCACTTCGCTTGTCGCCTTTATTTTTTCAACCGCCTCGATCCTGCTGATCCTCGGCCTATGCCGCGTGCGGGCCTTCCAGCCCGGAGTTGTTGTTCTTGCGGGCATCGCCGTCGGGTCAATCTGGACGGCTGCAACTACGATATTGCAGTTTTACGCAACGGACGTGGGTCTCTCCGCCGCCGTAGTCTGGACCTTCGGTGATCTCGGCCGCGCCACTTACAGGACCGATCTGATCATGGCAGTCGTTGTAATGGCAGGGATCGGTTTCTTTTCACTAATGGGTTGGAAACTCAATGCCCTCCTCAGCGGGGACGCTGCTGCCAAGAGCATGGGCATAAATGTAGATCTGCTACGTTTTACAACGATGCTTTTGGCCTCAGTTATCACTGCGGTCTGTGTGTCTTTCCTTGGCATTATCGGCTTTGTGGGCATCATCTGCCCGCACGTGATCAAGCGTCTGCTGTGTCATGATCACCGTATTTCCGTTCCGGCGTCGGCTCTCTCCGGCAGCCTCCTGCTGCTTCTGGCGGACACGCTGTCCCGCAGTCTCGGTAACGGCTCGGCTCTTCCTGTCGGCGCGATCACCTCGTTTCTCGGCGCGCCCTTCTTCCTTGCGATCATTTTCGGACGGAAGGGGGAACATGACTGATGCTGGAGATCCGCGATCTGCGTTTCCGCTACGGAAGACGCTCTCCCCTGGTGCTTGACGGCGTGGACCTGACACTGCGCGATGGTGATATCGGCGTTGTGCTGGGCAAGAACGGCTCGGGCAAAACTACATTATTTAAAAATATCCTCGGCATCCAAAAACCTGAGAGCGGATCTATCCGCTTTGACGGCGAGGATCTGCTGAAAATGAAGCGCTCCGAACGTGCAAGGCGCATTGCCTACGTTCCGCAGAGCATCCACTTTGGCGCGCTGAGCGTTTTTGACACAGTGCTCATGGGCCGTGTGTCCTATTTCGGCTATAAGGCCGGGAAAGAGGACGAGGAGGCCGTCTGGCACATCTTGCGGGATATGCGGCTGGAGGACTTTGCCGCGCGCAATGTGGAGCAGCTCTCCGGCGGGGAACGGCAGAAGATCGCTATTGCCAGGGCCCTGGCGCAGGAACCGCGTATGCTGGTCTTTGACGAGCCCACAGGCAATCTGGATATCGCCAACGAGCAGCTCATCCTGTCCGAAGCGCGGCGTGTCGCCCGGGAAAAAGGCATCGGCATTCTGACCTCACTGCATGATTTTAATCAGGCCCTGGAATTGGGAGACCGCTTTTTCTTCATGAAGAACGGAAGGATCCATACGACCGGGGGAAATGAGGCCGTTACGGAAGACGTGATCCGGGAAATCTTCGACGCGGAGGTCCGCATCCTTAAAACAGAAGGCAAAAAAATCATCATAAACGGAGGAGATAATATATGAGAAAGACTCTTGCCCTGTTGATGGCGCTGATCATGGTTTTTGCGCTCTGCGCCTGCGAGCAGACAGCCCCAGCCACTGCGCCTGTCCAGACTGAGGCTCCGGCCCCTGCGGAAGAAGCCGCACCCGCAGAAGAATCCGCTCTCGCTGAACCGGAAGAGATCACGATCACCGATATGATCGGCCGGGAAGTCACCGTCATCCCGGGCAGCTATACGCGCGTCGTCTGCATCGGCGCGGGTGCCCTGCGTATGTACAGCTACGTCGGCGACACATCCTTGCTCTGTGGCGTGGAAGATATCGACAACACTTCTCTGGCTGAGCGTCCCAAGATGTTCGATTCCGTGGCCCGCCCCTATATGCTGGCCTACGGTGAAGGCTTCACCGCTCTTCCTTCCTGCGGAGTGGGCGGTCCCCAGGCCCAGACGGCCGAGGCCGAGAAGATCCTCGCCTGCAATCCCGACATCGTCATATCGGAGTATGAGGACGTTGAGAAGGAAGACGCTCTCTCCGAGCAGCTTGGAGTCCCTGTCATTACGCTCAAAATGGGTCCCGGCGGAGTATTTGACGAAGGCTTCCTCGGCTCCCTGCGTTTGATCGGTCAGATCTTCGGCAGCGAAGATAAGGCCGAAGATCTGGTCAGCTTCATCGAGACCGAGCGCGCCGAGATCGAGAGCCGCACCGCCGATATCCCGGAGGAGGAAAAGCCCTCCGTCTACATCTGCGGCCTCGGCAACTGGGGCACAACAAACCATCTGATGATCGGCACGGATAAATATATCGTCTGCCGCGTGGCCAATGTGAAGAACGTTGTGACCGGTCTGGAGGGCGCCGCCATCCAACCCATTGAAGAGGAGCTATTCGTCTCCCTCGGCGAGGACATGGATATTGTCATCATGGATGCGGCAGCAGTGAAGAACATCAAGCCCCTGTACGCTGATAATCCCGCGATGTTCGACGCCTGCAAGGCCTGGCAGACCGGAGAAGTCTATCTGGAGATGGCCTACAACGCATACTACACCAACTGCGAGATTGCGCTGATCAACAGCTGGTTCATCGCCAAGACTGTCTACCCCGATCGCTTTGAGGATATCGACATGACCGCGAAAACAAACGAGATCACCCAAGCCTTTTTCGGTATGGATCTTGCTGATCAGATCTTTGCCGCTCCTTCCAGCTTCGGCGGCTATCAGAAGATCGATACGGCGACCTTCTTCGACTGAGACTATGGTTGAAACAAATGAGGTAATAGAGTTCTTTGATCGTCTTGCTCCGGATTGGGATGCTGAGATGATCCGAAACGACTCGATCATCCGCACGATCCTGGATAACGCCTGTGTTTCCGCGGGCAAAAACGTCCTTGACGTAGCCTGCGGGACGGGTGTGCTGATTCCGGATTATTTGGCGCGGGGCGTCGCTTCCATTACGGGAATCGACATTTCCACTAAAATGGCGGAGATTGCACGTGAGAAGTTCCCGCAGGAAAATGTAACGATTCTCTGCGGCGATGTAGAAAAAGCGAAGTTTGAACAGCTTTTTGACTGCATAGTTGTTTACAATGCTTTCCCGCATTTTCCCGAACCGGAGCGCCTGATCGAGCATCTCGTTGCTTTTCTGAAGCCCAACGGCACACTGACGGTTGCCCATGGTATGAGTCGGGAAAAGATCGACGCTCATCATCACGGCTCAGCGCGTCATGTTTCGAACGGGCTGATGAGCGCAGATGATCTGGCAGGCATTTTCAAAAAATATCTGGCAGTCAGCACAACGGTCTCCAATGACCGGATGTATCAGGTCGTCGGCAGAAAGAACGAGCAGGCACTGTAAACAACATACCGCATGTGACCGGACCCGGCTGCGGATCTGTGCTCTGCGTGGCCTAATCTTTACACTATATGCAGTCTGTGCTATAATACGGGCATATCATAATAATATGCATAAAAAGGAGATACAGACAATGAACAAGACCGAACTGATCAAGAAAGTCGCCGCTGAGAACGGACTTACCCAGAAGCAGGCCGTTGCCGTTGTTGACAGCGTTCTGAACGGCATTATGGATTCCCTTGCCGCCCGTGAGCCTGTCACCCTTTTCGGCTTCGGCAACTTCTCCTGCAAGCATCGTGACGCCCGCCAGGGCCGCAACCCTGCCAACGGTAAGATCATTGAGATTGCTGCAGGCAACACCCCGGTGTTCAAGCCCGCGAAGGCCTTCAAGGACAAGGTAAACTGAAAACAGCATCTGACAATGAGCTCCCGCCCCGGTTTCTGCCGGCGGCGGGAGTCGCTTTTTATCCTTTCCTGATCCTGCGGGTCACCATTTCAATTTCAAAAGGTCAGTTTTACGGCTGATCCACGATTAACCGACGAGCAGGTTCTGATTATTACGGAACTGTTGGATGAGGTGAGTCCCAAAGGCGTGTTCAAAGAGTTGAACAGCGAAATCCGGAAAAGCCTGAAAGATTCATAAGAATCTGACTGAGTATGAAAAGAAAGCCCTCTAAAAGGGCTTCCTTTTCAGTCTGTCCATTTGTTACACAGCTTTGGGCTGTTTTCCGAACCAGTTTATTATGTGTCTCGGGCAGACGTCCGCACAGTGGCCGCAGCCGACGCACTTGGCGGGATCCACCATAGCAAGATTGTCTTTTACGACTATCGCGTCCGCGGGGCATTCTCTCTGGCACTTCATGCAGCCTATGCATCCGAAATCGCAGATCTTCATGACTCTGCCGCCCTTATCCTTATTGGAGCAGGCGGGAATGACCTTCTGGGATTCGGGGATGAGCTTTATGATGCTCTTTGGGCAGGCATCTGCGCAGGCGCCGCAGCCGACGCAGTTGTAGCGGTCTACCTTGGCGATGCCGTCAACTATATGCATGGCGTCGAACTTGCATGCATTCACACAGTTGCCGAGTCCTATGCAGGCAAACGTACAGGTCTTGTTGCTCTTGCCGCCGAACAGCATAGCCGCGCGACAGTCTTTGGGACCCGAGTAATTGAAGCGCATCTCCGCGTGTCCTTCTGTTCCCGAGCACGGAACGAAGGCAACCATTTTCTCGGCAGCTCCCGCTGTCACACCCATGATCTCGGCGACGGCGGCAGCAGTGGCAGCTCCTCCCGCTACGCACTTGTTCGTAGGAGCCTCGCCTCTGGCGACCGCAGCAGCGTATCCGTCACATCCGGGATATCCGCATCCGCCGCAGTTCGCGCCCGCGAGAGCCGCTCTGACCTTTTCCTGTTTCGGATCGACGTCCACGTGGAATATCTTGGAAGCAAACGCGAGCAGAGCGCCGAAAACGCCTCCGATCACTCCGAGCACGAGCATGGACAAAAGTATTGTTTTCATATCCCTGCCCCCTTATACGATCCTCATGCCGCTGAAGCCCATGAAGGCCAGCGCCAGAAGGCCTGCAGACACGAGGCAGATCGGGAAGCCCTCAAAGCATTCGGGATAATCCGAGAAGGCTATACGTTCGCGCACGGACGCGAAGAGCACTATTGCAAGCATGAAGCCGAGACCGCCCGTTATGCCGTATACGACTGACTCGATGAAGTTATAGTTGTTCTGTACGTTCAGTAGAACAACGCCCAAAACGGCACAGTTTGTCGTTATAAGCGGAAGATAGATGCCCAATGCTGAATACAGCGAGGGCACGGCTTTCTTCAAGAACATTTCGACGAACTGTACCAAAGCCGCGATAACGAGGATGAAGGTCAGGGTCTGAAGAAATTCAAGCTTCAGAACGACCAGAATGTATTCGTTTACGACCCAACATATCGCGCTCGCGAGACCCATGACAAAGACGACTGCGAGTCCCATGCCCGTGGCGGTATCCACTTTGTTCGAGCATCCCAGGAAGGGGCAGCATCCGAGAAATTGCGCGAAGATAAAGTTGTTGGTCAGTATGGCGGCGAGTGAAATTGAAATAACAGAAGTAAGCATTATGCTTCAGCCTCCTTTCTCTCCGCTTCTTCCAATGCAAGACGGGCTGCGAGCTCTTTTTTCTTTTTTGATTTTTTAAGAGCGTACTGCATCACGGCTATCAGCATTCCGAGCGTTATAAAGCCTCCGAACGGGAGATTGAGTATAGCTGCGCCGTATTTGGAGGGAAAGATCTGAATGCCGGCGCCGGTACCGTCAAGTGTGAACCTGAAGCCGTTGGCAACGTCAATCAGGCCCCCTCCGAAACGGCCCGAACCCAGAAGCTCACGCGCTACGCACATTATGATCAGCACGCAGGTATAGCCGAGCCCCTGGAATATTCCATCGAAGAAAGACGCTCCGACCGGATTCTTCTGGCAAAACGCTTCCGCTCTTCCGATAATGATACAGTTGACAACAATAAGCGGGATGAAGACGCCCAGCGATTTTGAGAGCGCCGGAATGAAGGCCTGCAGGAGCAGGTCCACGATAGTAACAAATCCCGCGATAACGACAACGAATATGGCAAGTCTGATCTCGTTCGGGATGATCTTTCTAAGAGCCGAAATAACGACGTTGCAGCATGTGAGGATTATCAGGACCGAAAGGCCCATTCCGATTCCGTTGAACAGCGTCGTCGTGATGGCCATCGTGGCGCACATTCCTATCTGCTGGACAAGGACGGGGTTGTTGGTGATAAGACCTTCTTTAAACTGATTTTTAATATTCATATTCCCATGCCTCCTCAACCTATCGCCTTGACCGCGCGAATCGCGGTGGCGACCGCCGTGGTAACCGCGTTGGATGTGATAGTAGCACCGGAGAGAGCATCTATGGTGCCCCCGGATTTTGTGAGCGCGACATTTTCATCCGTGCCTATGAACTGTTCGCGGAAGCTGCGCCCGACCTCGGATTGTGCGGCGGCATTTGCTCCGAGTCCGGATGTTTCCGAGTGACTGATAATTGAAATACCCGTGCAGGTATAGTCCGGAGCAACGCCGACGGCGACAGTGATGAGTCCCTGAGCCCCGGGTACGGTAAGTTCCACAACATGACCCGCGCCGTTTGTCGCGAGGCTGATCTTGTCGACGGTCGGAAAAGCGGATGTATCCGCATCTAAGGTATCATACCCGTCGGCCCCGAGCACTGCGGAATAAGCCGCTACAGTTGCCAACCTGTTGATCTCGGCGATACGGTCCTTCGTTATCTCATTGACGACACCGAGGATCCCTGCCGTAACAGCGCAGACAAGAAACAGAACCAGGGCAAGTTTCATGATCTTATTCATTTTGCCGCCTCCTTTGCTGCTTTCTTCGCGGCTTTGGCTGCTTTGACGTCCTTCTTGCTCACACCGAACTGCCTGTTGTTGAAGGCCTTATCTATGGCCCAAGTGCAAAGGTTCATGATCAGGATCGCATAGGAGCAGCCTTCCGGGAAGCTGCCAAAATAACGGATGAGCATCGTGATCGCGCCGCACCCGATGCCGTAGATGATCTGGCCTCTGGCCGTTATCGGGCTGGTCACGTAATCTGTAGCCATAAAGAATCCGTTGAGGATGACGCCGCCGCACAGGATATTATAGAGCATCCAGCTGCCGCGGTCCATTGTGCCGGAACCGGCGATCAGGGACACTAAGGCAACTGTCCCGATAAATGAGAGCGGTATACGCCAGGAGATGACCTTCCGGATTATAAGGTATATGCCGCCGATCGTAAGCAGCAGGGCACTGACCTCGCCCAGCGTTCCGGGCATCGTTCCGAGAAAGACGGATCTTAAAGTGAAGAACTCCGGAACCTCCTGTCCCCCGTACATATATGTCAGCGGAGTCGCCATGCTGATTGCGTCGACCGTGCTTTTGAGAGAACGGGGCACCGCATAGGAACTCATTATAGTTGCGTAGGAAGCCATCAGAAACGCGCGCCCGGCAAGAGCGGGGTTCAAGAAGTTCTTTCCGATACCGCCGTACAGCTGCTTCACGATAACAATGGCAAAGAAGCAGCCAATGACCGCTACCCAGGCTGGAGCCGTAGGAGGAAGAGTCATCGCGAGCATAAGGCCCGTGACTATTGCCGAAAGATCTCCTATGCTCGAGCTCTTGTGAAGAAGCTTGCGATATCCCCATTCAAAGAATACGCATGAAGAGACGGATACGACAAGCAGAAACAGAGACTGTATTCCGAACTGCCAGACCGCCCAAACCGAAGCGGGGATCAGCGCGATGATCACGTCCAGCATTATCGAGCTCGTACTTCTCGCAGTTCTCTCCTGAGGCTGGTATGCAACGTCAAGCACAAGTTTTTCGTTTTTCATTTCCCGGCCTCCTTTGCTGCTGCTTCAGCAGCAGCTTTTTCTTTTGCCGCTTTTGCCTGGAACATCAGTTTCGCGGTCTTGAACGCGTGTGTCAGCGGCATTCTGGCAGGGCAGTTGTACGAGCAGCTGCCGCATTCTATACAGTCGGTGACGTGGTATCTGCTCATACCTTCGAAATCACCCTTGGAGTAGTACATATACATCATGCACGGCTGCAGATGCATCGGGCATACCGTTGTGCATTTTCCGCATCTGATGCACGTCGGGTTTTTGACCGTCCGGTCTTCTTTCTTCGTAAAGTACAGAACACCCGCGGTTCCTTTAATGGTCGGTGCTTCCAGAGAAGTGGCGCAGATCCCCATCATCGGGCCGCCGAGAACCACTTTCCTGAGGTCATGGTATCCTCCGCACTGTTCCGCGAGATACCCGAGCGGCGTTCCGACTCTTGTAAGAGCGTTTGCCTTCTGATTCATGGCGCTTCCAGCGACAGTGACGATCCTCTCTATGACCGGCTTTCCCTCATAGCAGGCCTGATAGATGGCGTAGCAAGTGCGCGTCGAGATGACCGTGCATCCGACTCCTGCGGGCAGTCCTCCCGGTTTTACTTCCCTTCCGGTAATGGCCTTGATCTGGTGCTTTTCGCTCCCCTGCGGATACTTCACCTCTTCGGGAACTATCTCTATGCCGTATTTCTCGGGATGGAAGGAATTGAGTATATCTATTGCGTCCTGCTTGTTGACCTCTATTCCGTAATATGCCTTGTCAAGCCCCGCGGCGATTCTTGCACACTCAATGCCTTTGAGCAGTTGCTCCGGATATGTGCGCATGGTAATATGGTCACCGTTTAAATAAGGCTCACACTCGGCTCCGTTGATTATCAGCGTATCGACCTTTCCGAGTCCGCTTTTGATCTTGAATGCAGTCGGAAACATGGCGCCGCCCATTCCGACTATCCCTGCGTCGCGCATCCTCTGAAGGATCGCTTCACCGTTTTTCAGTTCCTCTTCAGTCAGCGGCGCAAGATCCGTGCATGGAGTGTCCCGGTGATCGTTTTCGATCACGACAGCCGGGATCAGATCGCCCAGAGGATGAGGGCGGGGCTCCACTGCAATGACTTTGCCCGAAACTGAAGCATGTACCGGCGCGGAAACAGGAGCATCGCCATTCTCCCCTATCTTCTGCCCCATCTTCACATAGTCACCCACCTGCACAAGGGGCTTGTTCGGAGCTCCTATATGCTGCACGAGCGGAATGACGACCTGGTCGGGCGGGGCAATAACAGTAACCGGCACATCCGGGAACTTGTTATAGTTCGGGTGCACACCGCCCTTAAAAGTTTTTGGCATAAGCTTCACCTCGATAACCTGATATGTTTTAACAAAGTGTTAACAATATGAAAATAATACCAAATACCGCCGCTTATATCAAGTTATAATCGGCTTTTTGGCTGGACAAGTTTCTGACAATCAGGTTTATTAATTAACAAACAGGCACCCTGAAAAAGGGTGCCTGCTGATGTTTTGAAGAGTAATATCAGATCGCCATGCAGACGTCCCATGCTCTCCAGATAACAGTTCTCAGGTTGCCTATTGCAACACAGTCGCCGACTCTGTGGATATTCTTGCCGGTGCCGCCGACAGGAGCAGGAACGAAGCCAATGCCGTTTACGATATTATCGTACTCGACCTCGGTAACAGTGCCGTCTTTGCCCTTGATAGTGACGGTCTTGTCGCCGATATTGGTGATCGTGGAGTTGAGGTAAGTGGGAACTTTATGATACTCGAGAGCATCACGCAGATAGGAGGTGTTTGCAAGGCATGTCGCCTGGGCAGCTACGAGGTCCGCGGCGTACTCGACAATAATAGGATGATGTCCCTGAAGTACCAGATCCAAAGCGGTCTCGCAGGAGGACTGTCCGCCGCCGAAGAATACGACTCTGTCACCTACGGGAACCTTGTCCTTGAGGACCTGTGTGAAGGTCAGGCATTTATCGAAGCCGGGGATCTGAGGCATCGTTCTGACAACAGAACCTGTTGCAACAATGATCTCATCGAAGCCTCTGAGTGTGCCGAGGTCAGTGACTTCGGTATTGAATCTGACATCTATGCCCTGCTTCTCGATCTCGCGTCTGTACCACTCAACAAGCTTTCTGTCCTGCTCCTTGAATGTTTCGGAAGAAGCTGTGAGGAAGAGTCCGCCGAGCTCGTTGGTCTTCTCGAATATAACGCTGGAATGGCCGCGCTGCTTGAGTACCAGAGCACACTCCATACCGCCGATTCCGCCGCCGACGATCGCGACCTTCTTGGGCTTCTTTGTCGGGACTATCTTGTACTTGTTGTGCTGCATCGTTGTCGGGTTCAGAGCGCAGCGCGCGAGGTGCAGGGAATCCCCAAGGCCTTGAATATTGGCCGTGCCTTTGTATTTTGCGAAGTTGAAGCAGCCATTGTGGCAGCGGATGCAGGGCTTTATCTCGTCCTCGCGGCCTTCAAGGATCTTGTGGATCCATTCATGGTCGACGAGGTTCTGTCTCGCTATAGCTACCGCGTCGAGTCTTCCTGCAGCGATCTCCTCAGCTGCCTTGACGGGATCCATACGGCCGGCGCAGACACAGGGCTTATCGGTAAACTGCTTTATGTGCTCGACATAGGGCAGGTTGAGGTTGTCAGGAACATACTGAGGCGGATGTGCCCAATACCAGGCGTCATAGGTGCCGTTGTCGCAGTTGAACATATCATATCCGGCATCGCCCAGATATTTGATGGCTCTCTCGGACTCTTCCATGTCGCGACCGAACTCTTCGAAGTCCTCCTCATAAGGAAGAGCGCCCTTGCCCCAGCCCTTGGTCTTGGAGACAACGCTGTATCTCAGAGATACGGGGAAGTCCGCTCCGGCCTGTCTCTTGATATCCTGTACTATCTCGACCGGGAAGCGGTAGCGGTTCTCAAAGGATCCGCCATATTCGTCGGTACGGAAGTTCCAGTTCTTCATGGTGAACTGGTCAAGCAGGTAACCCTCGTGGACAGCGTGTATCTCGACGCCGTCAACGCCGGCGTCACGGAGTTTCTTTGCGGTCTTGCCGAAGGCATCTACCATCTCGTGGATCTCTTCGACCGTCATCGGACGGGATTTGATATCCTCGTACCAACGGTTGGGAGTCGCGGAAGCTGACGCGCAACAGTAATCGACGTCTACGATGGGTGCCGCGATCTTGCCGATCACGGGATGTTTCAGCAGTTCGACCATCCAGGGGGTAATGGCCATCGAACGGCCGAAGCCGGCAGCCAGCTGGATGAAGAGTTTTGCGCCCGTCGCATGGAATTTGGGCATATACTCAGCAAGCTGTTTGAACATTCTGTCGTTCTGCCAGAGCCATTTTCTGCCCGGAACGCCGAGCGTATCCTTGACGCACTGCATACCGGGAAGTATGAGACCGACTCCGTCTTCCGCGCGGTTGAGCAGGAAGTAAGCCGCTTCTCTGTCGAAGTGGTTAGGTTCAAGCCAGCCGAAGAGAGATGTTCCGCCCATGGAGCACTGGACAATGCGGTTTTTGATCTCGACATTGCCGATCTTCCATGGCGTGAATAGAGGTTCGTATTGTTTGTTCATACAATAAACCCTTTCCTTCCTTTATTTTTTAATATACCGTAATTTATGAAGGTGCAAAAAAGCGCACTCATACATTTTGATAGATTTTACCATAATTTGTATGTTTGCGCAATTTATAATTTGACATGCTTTGTCTAAATAAGGTTTTTTGTCTATTTTAGACAATTATCCTCCATGAATTTTGTGCATATTGATAGAGCGTCGATACCGTACTTCTTCTGAAGCTCGGCAACGGACCCGTGTTCTACGATCCCGTCTCCCAAATCGAGCAGTTTCAGGTACGAAAGCTTTATATCTGATACGGCGATGTGCTCCGCTATCTTCTCTCCTGCTGAGCCCTCGGTACATACGTCTTCGACCGTCATAAGCTTTCCTGTTTTGGAAAGAGATCTGTCCAGCACAGAATAATCCAAGGGCTTAATTACATTGATCTTCACTACTTCGGCAGATACACCTTTTTTCTCAAGGAGCCTGGCTGCCTCAAGACAGTTGTTAATCATTATGCCGTATGAGACTAACGTCACGTCGGTCCCCTCTTTTATAACGGCGACCTCATCTGTCTGAAGTTCCTTCCATTCCCCTTCTCCGCCCCTTGGATATCTCACTGCTACGGGCCCGTTATCTTCGTATACCGCCTTGCGCACAGTATACTCCAGCTCCGCGAAGTTAGCGGGAGAATAGATCTTCATGCCCGGAACCGAAGACAGATAGGCGACGTCAAAGGTGCCCTGGTGCGTCTCTCCGTCCGCTCCGACGAGTCCCGCTCTGTCCACACCGAAGACGACATGCAGTCCCTGAAGGGCAACATCATGGATGAGCATATCATAGGCCCTCTGGAGGAATGTGGAATAGATCGCCACAAATGGAGTGACGCCCTGTTTTGCCATACCTGCCGCCATAGCGACGGCAGTCTGCTCAGCTATTCCCACGTCGAATATCCTTCCGGGGTGCTTGAGGGCGAAGACATCCATACCCGTTCCTTCTGTCATAGCGGCAGTTATCGCGACTATATCCTTATTGTCATCTGCAAGTGAGCTCAGTACTTCCCCTGCTTTGGAGGAAAAGCTTTCACTTGGACAAGGCATTTCGCCTGTCAGCGGGTCGAATTTACCGACCCCGTGATATTTATCGGGATTGTTCTCCGCGTAAGGGACTCCCTTGCCTTTTTTTGTAATGACATGGACGAGCACGGTGCTGTCGAGCTCCACAGCGTATTCCAGAACACTCTCCAGCTTACCTATGTTGTGTCCGTCTACAGGGCCGAGATAATACATGCCCATCTCGGAGAAAATGTTGTCGGATACCAGATGTTCCTTCACATTTTCCTTAATAATGTGATTGAATCGGTAGAGCTCCGGAAGATTTCTGAACACCTGTCTGTACGCGCGCTTGAAATTAAAATACGCCGGTTTTAATCGCATACGGTCAAATATTCTCGCCATACCGCCTACATTGCGGTTTATAGACATATTGTTGTCGTTCAGGATTATTACGAGAGGCTCGTTTGCAGCGGCTGCATTGGCTATAGCCTCTGTTGCCATACCTCCCGTCATTGAACCGTCGCCTATAACACATGCGACTTTATACTTTTCGCCCTTCATCGTTCTGGCCCGGGCCATCCCGAGAGCTACCGCGACAGAATTCGATGCATGGCCTGCAATAAATGCATCGTCGTCCGATTCATAGGGTTTTGGAAAACCCGAGATCCCGCCGAGCTGTCTTAATGTTCCGAACCTTTCTTTTCTGCCTGTCAATATCTTATGAACATACGACTGGTGCCCGACATCGAAAACTATACGATCCGCGGACGTGTCATACACCCTGTGAAGCGCAACGCTGAGCTCGACAGCCCCGAGATTCGAAGCCAGATGGCCGCCCGTTTTCGAAACGTTTTCTGTCAGAAAAGTCCTTATCTCCGCACAGAGCTCAGTAAGCTCCTTTTCATTGAGCTTCTTGACATCAGCCGAGGAATTTATTTTATCTAAAACGCTCATTTATTCTCCGAAACAGCATATTTTGTGGCGCGTGAAGCGTATTATACACTATTTGCCCGTATTTGTGAAGTCAAAAAGGTAAACTCTCGCCTCATAGGGTTTCAGTACGCAGCCCGAGGTTGTCAGCGGAGCCTCCGGAAGCGAAGAGAGGACCAGTTCTCCCTCATGAAGATCAAAGCCTTTTGGCGTTTTGAATCTGAGTTCTCTTTTTGAGAACGAGCAGATCACAAGCGCTCTTTTCCCCTTATAAGATCTGGAGTAGCAGAAGAGTCTGCCCGATAAATGGTAGTACTCGGTGAAGTCTCCGTAAATCAGGACAGGGTTTTCTTTTCTGACCTTGAGGAGCCTTCTGTAATAGTTGAGCAGGGACTGCGGGTCCTTTTCCTGCGCCTCCACGTTTATATCGGTATAATTGGGATTAACCGGAAACCATGGCTCAGCATCCGAAAATCCTGCGTTTTTCCCGGCGCTCCACTGTACCGGGGTCCTCGCGTTCTCCCTGGATGTTCTGTTGATGATTTTAAGCACGGTTTTTTCCGGGATATGGAACTGCTTCAGGACTCTGCTTGTATTAAAAGTCTGGACATCCTTGAAATTCATCATCGAATCCTGGGAAGAATTCGTCATCCCGATCTCCTGCCCCTGATATATAAAGGGCGTTCCGCTCTGCATAAAGCACATTGTTGCAAGCGATTTTCCGCTCTCGGTGCGGTATTTTTCGCTCCCGTATCGGCTTATGATCCTCGGATGGTCGTGGTTCTCTATATAAAGTGCGTTCCAGCCTTTTTCGTGCAGGATATGCTGCCAGTGCCCCATGACTCTTTTGAGCTTTCTTAGGCTGAAGGGGAGAACCAAAGTGTCGACTATAAAACAGTCAGCAGACATGTGGTCGAAAGAGATCATCATGTCGAGCTCCCTGTCCTCTCCCGATGTGAACTCGACCGCGTCACGCCAGGAGGTCATCGGGGATTCCCCAACGACGAAACAGTCGTATTTATTGATCACATCCCTGCGGAACTCTCTGAGATACTCATGGATATGCGGGCCTTTCCTGTAGTGCTCGATACCGGTCGCGACTGGCAGAGGGAATCCGTTCGGAAGCCCTTCTTTTTTCGATATGAATGTAATAACGTCCTCACGGAATCCGTCCACGCCCATATCCAGCCAGAAGCGCATGATGTTCTTGACCTCTTCCCTGACCTTCGGGTTGTCCATGTTGAGATCCGGCTGTTTTTTTGCAAAGATGTGCAGGTAGTACTCATCCGTTTCCGGAGAGTATTCCCAAGCATTGCCTTCAAAGACCGAGAGCCAGTTGTTGGGTCTTCTGCCTCCCGTGCGACCCTTGCGCCAAATATAATAGTCGCGGTAAGGGTTGTCCTTGCTCCTGCTGCTCTCCTTAAACCACCGATGCTCATCCGAGGTGTGGTTGACTACGAGATCCATTATCACTTTAATGTCTCTTTTGTGCGCCTCATTCAGAACCTTTTTGAAGATGTCCAGATCCCCGAATTCCTTGTTGATATCCGTATAGTCGGATATGTCGTATCCGTAATCCGCGTTGGGAGAGGGGTAAATCGGGGAAAACCAGATTGCGTCCACTCCGAGGCTCTTTATATAATCGAGTTTTTCCAGAACACCGTACAGATCCCCTATTCCGTCTCCGTTTCCGTCCTTGAATGAACGGCACCAGATCTGATATACGGATATTTCCTTAAACCATGAGTTGTCCATAATCCGGCACTTGCCTCCGATCTGTTCATATTGAATATATTATACTACTGTTTTGCAGCTTTGGCTGATTTTTTGCGTAAAAATACCGGCTTCCTTTTTGGGAAGCCGGCAAATCTTATGCTACCGAGAGTACTTTGTAGTCTTTGTCTTCTACAGCTTTCGTCAGCAATTCATCCGCCACGTCGGCATTCATCGTAACGACTGCAGTGCCCTTCTCGTAGCTTACCTCTGCCGAAACGACTCCGTCGAGAGCTTCAAGCGCTTTCTTTACAGTCGCCTCACAGTGGGTGCACATCATTCCTTCGATGTTCAGTGTCCTGGTCATTTCCGCATCCTCCAAACTATTGTTTATTTCTTCAGTTTCCGCGATTTCAAAGACATCCGCGATCTCCGCGCCGTTCTTTATTTTTCTGTCCCCGGACGGGTCGTGAACGTTAAACAGGTTGAGTCTCAGGGCATTTAGACATACCGTCACAGACGAGAAGCTCATCGCCAGAGCCCCGACTACGGGTTTCAATTCGAAATTCCAGCCGAACAGGCTCTGATACAGACCTATTGCAAGCGGAATACAGATGACGTTGTAGAAAAAGGCCCAGAAAAGATTCTCATGTATATTCCTGACAGTTGCGCGGCTTAAGCGCACTGCGGCCGAAACATCCGTAAGCTCGCTCTTCATCAGAACCACGTCTGCGGCGTCGATAGCCACGTCGGTCCCGGCTCCGATCGCTATACCCGTGTCCGCTCTTGTAAGAGCCGGCGCATCGTTTATTCCGTCTCCGACCATGGCGACTTTGCCTTTTTCCTGAAGCAGGCGGATGATCTCTTCTTTCCCGTCCGGAAGCACTCCGGCTATGACTTTGTCGACTCCGGCCGTTTTTCCGACTGCAGCTGCGGTCTTTTCATTGTCGCCTGTCAGCATGACTACTTTGATGCCCATATTCTTAAGCTCTTCTATTGCATCAGGGCTTTCTTCCTTGGCCGTGTCCGCAACCGCTAACATTCCAAGCACCTTAGCACCTTTTGCAAAAAGCAGCGGCGTCTTTCCGTTTTCGGCAAGCTCAGTATAGCTGTCTTTCAACACATTCGGGACATCACATTTAGAAGAGATGAATTTGAAACTTCCTCCGGTAAGCTCTTCTCCGTCGAGCATACCTGTAAGCCCGTTACCCGGCAAGGCTTTGAACCCGGCAATATCTTTAATGTCCGTATTTCTTCCGGCACAGTAAGCGACGATCGCTTTTGCAAGAGGATGTTCGCTTTTCATTTCAAGGCTGCAGGCATATGAAAGCATCTCACCTTCAGAGATGCCCTCCGAAGGAATAATATCCGTGACCTCGGGGTTTCCTTTGGTGATGGTCCCGGTCTTATCCAAAGCAACGATCTTCGTTCTTCCCGCAGCTTCAAGCGAAGCGGCAGTTTTGAAAAGAATTCCGTTTCTTGCCCCCTTGCCGTTGCCTACCATAATGGCGACAGGTGTTGCAAGACCGAGCGCACAGGGGCAGCTGATTACCAGGACTGAGACGGCTCTCGTAAAGGAAAAAGCAAAGCTTTGCCCCGCGAGCAGCCATCCGATACAGGTCAAAACTGCTACAGCTATTACCGATGGCACAAAGACCGCGCTCACCTTATCCGCTATCCTCGCGATCGGAGCCTTTGTGGAAGCGGCGTCAGAGACCATCTTTATGATCTGTGAAAGCGTAGTGTCCTCACCGACTCTGGTTGCCCTTGCCTTTATAAAGCCACCTGTATTCACTGTCGCAGCAGAGACCGTGTCTCCTTCAGCCTTGTCGACAGGAATGCTCTCCCCTGTCAGCGCCGATTCATTCACAGCAGTGCTGCCCTCAGTCACTACTCCGTCAACGGGGATATTCTCACCGGGTCTTACAACGAATATGTCTCCAATCCGGACATCATCTATTCCGACCTCAGTCTCGATTCCGCCTCTTTCAACAATTGCAGTCTTCGGAGCAAGCTTCATCAGACTCTTGAGTGCGTCGGTCGTCCTTCCTTTCGAGTAAGCCTCAAGTGTTTTGCCGACAGTAATGAGCGTCGGTATCATTGCTGCGGATTCAAACCACAGATGCTTCATGGCCGTCTCGTGTACAGTCTCCATATCTCCGAGGCCCTGTGCATACGCCATAATGAAAAGGGCTCCAAGGCTGTACAGAAAGCTTGCAGAAGAACCGAGAGCAACCAGCGTGTCCATATTGGTCGAGCCGTGCAGTACCGCTCCAAATCCCTGGGTAAAGAACTTTCTGTTGATATATAAGATCACCATACACAGCAGCATCTGGAGTATGCCCATGCAAACATGATTTTCCAGAAAAACGGGCACCGGGAAATTCCACATCATATGCCCCATGGAAAAATACATGAGGACCAGAAGCACTGCAGCGGAGGATATGAGTCTCCTCACCATTTTCGGAGTCTCGGTGTCTTTCAGTGCCTCTTCTTCCGCCGCGAGCTTTTCTGATGCGCTCCGGGCATTTTTATTCTCGCCCATCTTTTCCGCGCCGTATCCCGCATCAGCAACGGCTTTAATTATGTCCTCGCTTGAAGCCGTCCCTTCGACTGACATGGAATTTGTGAGCAGACTTACCGTGCAGCTCTCGACTCCCGGCACCTTCAGGACAGCTTTCTCCACATGCATCTGGCATGCAGCGCAGCTCATTCCGCTTACCGTGTATTTATCCATAAAAAACCTCTTAGTCTTGTCTAACTGATAATAATATATCCCTTGCAGTCATCTTAGTCAACCCCCTGCAGAACCGTTTAAATCCTTGATAAATTCTGCCCTTTGCTGTATACTCACGGCAAAGAGCAAATCTCATAATAACCTATACCGGAGGAAAAAAACATGTGGGACAGGATAAGCGTCAAGCAGCGCGGCAAGGCAGCATTTCAGAGAAATTACTGGACCTGCGTTCTGGCAGCTCTTATACTCGCCTTGTGTATAGGCGGCAACGCGGGAAGATCGGCCGTAAACACAAGTCAGGAGTATTTGGAAGATGATCCGTACGAATACCAGTACTCATATGCACAGCCCGGAAACGGCAGTATCATAAGCACTGCTCTGATCGGCGGAGGAATCTCGGGAATCCTGATCAAGGTTCTGCTTTTAAACCCGCTTGCAGTCGGCGGCTACAAGTTCTTTCTCAAAAACACGAGAGAAAAGGCGGAGATCAGCGAATTCGGATACGCCTTTAAAGAGGGCAGATGGGCGAATACAGTCAAGGTCATGCTTGTTAACGATATCTATATCTTTCTCTGGACTCTGCTCTTCATCATACCCGGCATAATAAAGAGCTATTCGTACAGAATGGTACCGTATATTCTGATCGAGAATCCCGACATTGCCCCGAATGAAGCAATCGCAAGGTCCCGCGATATGATGAATGGCCATAAGGGCGCGACCTTCGTACTCGACCTGAGCTTCATCGGCTGGGTCCTGCTCGGCGTAATCTCCCTAGGTATTGCGATAATCCTTTACGAATCGCCCTATTATTACTCCACACACGCAGAGCAGTACAGGACAATGACGGAGGTCACATACGACCGGAACAATTATTACGGCGAGACCTACTGATCTTAAAACTTTTCTATTATTTCTTTCAGCACATCGGCATCGGCAGTATCTTCTGCCGGTGCTTTTTTTGCGTCGAGTATTTCCTTGGTTATGCGGCTTCTCGTGTCGTCGAATAGCAATTCCTTATTGTGGCGGTAATAAGGCTCACAGCCGAAATTCTCAATAAAGAGGGATGTGTCTGCATTGGATGTGAGCATAGTCGTGAACATTACCATCTCCTGGGAATCACCGAAGGCCTCCTCAAGGAAAGAGTAAGCATTATTGAGTTCTTCAGAGGCTGTATTGACGGCTTCTTCACGCATCTCAGGAAAGCTCCTGAATCTCTCTTTCAGAGCGTCTGTGCTCTCACTGTCCGGAATCCCCTCAGTTTTAAGATATAGTGCAAAGTCCTCCAGAGCCGCGATGAGTCTCAGCATCCCGTTTCTCTCTTTCAGATCGGAATTGCCGGCATCCGATGTCTTTTTGAGTTCGGCCCTCTTTTCCCGGGCAAGCTCTTCCAACACCTTCTCCGCGTGCTCTCCCTTATCGGCTGCGCTGAAGGTCTTTTTTAGAGAATCATACAGGGCCTCGGTGAGCCTGTCGGCGGCAAACGCTTTCCCGGACGAATCTTTCAGTCTTGAGAGCATAAGATTCATGACAGCGATCCTCTCATCGAAAGGTGCGGCCTTCATCTGGCTCAGAGTTATCTTTTCATATGCCCCTTTTAGGATATCATCGACGTGGTAAACTCTCTGATATTTGTAGTATAGCTCCAGGTAATTTGCAAAGTCTCTGGAAATCGCGGGCAGCTGGATATACTCTCCTATTACCTCCCTTCCGGCCCGGATGCCGAGTTTTTCATAGGCTGTCAGGAGCTCGCTCAAGTCCTCCCAGCCTCTGGCAGTCGCGAACTGCGGTCCGTCGACCGTGTTTTCCATGCGGAAGAAATTGTCCTTGTTGATATCCAGATATGAGACAACAGCCCCATGAAGGCCTTTTCTTTGCGCGTATTCCTTCCACACTGAGAAATCTGCCTCGATGTCTATTCTCTTTACCCTGTCGAGGGTGACGACGTCGAAATCCCTGACTGATCTGTTATACTCCGGGGGATTTCCGGCAGCTATGATTATCCAACCCTCCGGAAGTTTCCGGTTGCCGAAGGTCTTGCACTGAAGAAACTGCAGCATCATGGGCGCCAGTGTCTCGGAGACGCAGTTTATCTCATCAAGAAAGAGTATGCCCTCTTTAAGCCCTGTCTTCTCCATCAGACTGTATACGGAGGCAAGGATCTCACTCATTGTGTATTCGGTAACGGTCACGTCTTCGCCGCCATAGTTTCTGTGCTCGATGAATGGAAGCCCGATAGCGCTCTGTCTCGTATGGTGGGTTATTGTATAAGCGCAAAGGCCTATGCCCGTCTCATGGGCTATCTGCTCCATGATCTGGGTCTTCCCGATCCCGGGAGGGCCCATCAGCAGGACAGGTCTCTGCCTGACAGAGGGTATCGCGTAATTCCCGAGCTCATCCTTCGAGAGATAAGCCTTTATCGTATTCGTTATCTCGGCTTTTGCCTGTTTGATATTCATATATTCCCCTTCCGCGCGTTGTTAAGTTCTTCTCCCGTCAGACTCACTTTCAGTGCCCAGGGCGGTACTTTTATATCCAGGGCTCCCTCA
This sequence comes from Oscillospiraceae bacterium, assembly GCA_017430455.1. Lineage (GTDB taxonomy): Bacteria > Bacillota > Clostridia > Oscillospirales > Oscillospiraceae > Limivicinus. The sequence continues at coordinate 3,303 of JAFRMX010000002.1, read as the reverse complement.
TCAGGGATTATAAAGGCTGTCTCATAGGGCGGTCTCTTCTCCGGGTATCGCCCGAGCCCGTCCGTAAAATACAGAAGACCTCTGAGTTTCGACATCTGCCCGCTCTCGAGAAGCTTGCCGATATGTTCAAAAACAGGTCTGAAATCTGTTGAGCTCTGCCCGATAAGCTCAAAATCTTCCATATACGTTTTAAGCTCATCCGTGTTTCTGATCAGCACATCAGATCTTATTCTATCGTCACATTGTATTATGTGTATATTCATCCGGTTCAGGAAAGTCTCGGTGCTGAGCAGGACCGAATATGTTACGCTCAGAAACTCTCTGACCGTGTCTCCCGAGGTGGACATTGAGGTATCTATTGCTATTACGAAATCTTCGATGCGTTTCGCTTCCCTGGTCTCCTGAGGCTCAATGAGCGGCAGGTTCCCATAGAGCGACAGCCCGTATGTGTAGAAGATATAGTCGAAGCTGTCCCCGTCCACACTCATGATCTCTTTGGGGACTGAGAATTTCTTCAAAAACTCTCTATAGTCGGTCCCTCTGCGTGAGAGCACCTTCAGCTGCTCGAAAACTGCTTTCCCTCCGGAGGCGTCATCGGACATGCCGTTTTTTATGCTGCTCTGAAGACTTTCGGACATCTTTTCCCAGTTTTTGTCCTGGTCGTCTGAGCCTTCTTGCTGAGATTTTGAGTCGGAGATCCACATGTTATGGCTATCCGCAAAAAACTCCCTGTGCAGAGCGTTTATTTCATGATCTTCAAGTTCATTTTTCAGGAGTTCTCTGTATATTCCCTCTGCAGTAAGCACCTTCATGCGGGTTTCAAAGAGCGAATAATACTTGTTCCGGAGCATCACAGCTGCCGGAGCTTTCAGGCAGGGATAGTCGAGAGAATCGATAATGCTCTCGACCGCGATATCGCAGGCGAGATCCCATATTTCCCCGTCTTTATCCTTTTTTTTGGCCAGATGCCTCAGCATGCAGTGCAAAACGGCGTGCAGAAAGGCTCTGTTTATTCTATTCGGGGACCTGATGTATCTTTCACTCAGATAAGGGCCGTCATAATAGAGATATCTCCCGTCGGTCGCAAGAGAATCCGTTTTATCCTCTCCGGATTCGATCCCGAGCGCACTGAAAGCAAGGTCCAGATACGGCATGTTCATAAAAAGCTCGTTTCTGGCCGCTATCAGGATCTCTCTCCCTATTTGCATAATATCTGCTGCCAAACGGTTTCTCCTCAGAAATCAAATGTTTTGCTTCGTCTTGGCGCTGCTCCGTTTCCCATCGCGTTCATCAGAACCGCGAGGGCTTCCGTATTTTTATTATCTCTCGCGAAGCTGCATACCCTGCTCAGGATTTCTGCTGAGGGCTCCGTCTTCTTTATAAGAAAGGAGACAGCACCCATATCTCTTCTTCTGACAGAATCCCTGAGAGCGGGATACGGGTCCGTCCTCAGATAGTCCTCATACTGTTTTTTTGCTTTCGGGGTCAGTCCGACAGGTGTCATCAGCCTGTTCACGGCAATCCTGGCTGCTGTCTCCGGCTTGCCCTCCATACGGAGAAAGCCATCCCAAGAAGCATCGTAATCCAAAGGCGAGAAAGCTCTGTCATTAAAACTGTGGTGATGACCATAGCCTGAGCCGAATATTTTATAATCGAACTGTCTCGCCGGAGCATTTTCTTCATACATCTCTCTGTACTCCGGGAAAAGCAGCACCATTCTCTTTCCGTCAGGATATATGCATTCCGCCTCGAACTCAGCGTCGATCTCATGGGCAATACGAAAAAGGGTTATTTCAGGACCCTCAGTCATATTGAGTTTAAAATCGTGAAGCTCAAGGCAGTTTATAAAAACGCTTCCTCCCCAGGAGTCGAAAGTGTCGTACAGTTCAACAAAACCTAGACTGTAGCAGTTGTAAAACACATAGCTCCCGAAAGACCTTACTGTTTCGGGGATAAACACCTTTTTTATCTTCGAATTATCGAAATCTCCGGCGTCAGGCTTTCCGAGATAGAGAATCTCCTCTCCTTCTTCGCATGAGGGTCCCTCCGCAGAAAAGGCATAGTCTCCTATCTGTGTGATTGGAACTCCCTCTATGTTATCCGGTACAAAGACCTCTTCATCGCTTGAAGACGCTCTCTTTACCGTGATGCCTTCCGGGTTCTTCTCATACAGTATTCTTAAATTGCAGCTTCCCCTGACTGTTTTCATGTTTATTTATTATATCAGAGAACCCGACTTTCACAATATGATTTTATTATTATTTATTTAAGTTGATATGCAGATGTTTTCTCTGGTTTACTATACGGCAACATCAGAGTTCAAAAAACAAAAAGCAGAGGATCTCTCCTCTGCTTTTTATAATTTCGGGTTTAAATTACTCGTTGATTCCGATAACAACACCGGAGCCGACGGTACGGCCGCCTTCACGGATAGCGAAACGGAGTCCGTTCTCTATTGCAATCGGGGTGATCAGTTCGACATCCATGTCAACGTTGTCACCGGGCATGCACATCTCAACGCCTTCGGGAAGGGAGATAACGCCGGTAACGTCAGTTGTACGGAAGTAGAACTGAGGTCTGTAGTTGTTGAAGAACGGGGTGTGACGTCCGCCCTCTTCTTTGCTGAGGACGTAGACCTGGCCCTTGAACTTGGTGTGGGGGTGAATGCTCTTCGGAGCTGCGAGGACCTGGCCTCTTTCAACCTCTTTCTTGTCGATGCCGCGGAGGAGGCAGCCTACGTTGTCGCCTGCTTCTGCGTACTCGAGGGTCTTGTGGAACATCTCGGTACCGGTAACGACTGTCTCTTTGCTCTCGTCTTTGAGACCGACTATCTCAACCTTGTCGCCGATCTTGACGCGGCCACGCTCAACACGGCCTGTAACAACAGTGCCGCGTCCGGAGATCGTGAAGACGTCCTCAATGGGCATGAGGAAGGGCAGGTCGGACTTACGGTCGGGAGTCGGGATCCAGGAGTCAACTGCATCCATGAGTTCCTTGATGCACTGATACTCGGGTGCGTTCGGATCGTTGGACTCGCATACGAGCGCGTTCAGAGCAGAACCGCGAATGATAGGTGTGTCATCTCCGGGGAAGCCGTAGAAGTCGAGAAGCTCTCTTACTTCCATCTCGACGAGCTCGAGGAGCTCTTCGTCATCGACCTGGTCGCACTTGTTCAGGAAAACAAGAACGGAAGGAACGTTAACCTGGCGGGCAAGGAGAAGGTGCTCTCTTGTCTGAGCCATAGGTCCGTCGGAAGCAGCAATAACAAGGATCGCGCCGTCCATCTGAGCAGCGCCGGTGATC
>JAFRMX010000013.1 GCA_017430455.1 Oscillospiraceae bacterium | reverse complement strand
GCGCGTCGCCATAGTCAGGGCGCTTGCCATGGAGCCGGATGTAATGCTCTTTGACGAGCCCACGTCAGCTCTCGACCCTGAGATGGTCGGCGAGGTCCTTGCCGTTATGAAGGAGCTTGCAAAGTCCGGAATGACTATGGTCGTGGTCACCCACGAGATGGGCTTTGCCAAAGAAGTCGGCAACCGTATTCTTTTCATAAGCGAGGGAAAGATAGTCGAGGAGGGCACGCCGGATCAGATATTCAACGATCCTCAGTCTCCCAGGCTTCAGGATTTCCTCTCCAAGGTACTTATATAATGATGTCAGCCAAAGATTTTATCGAAAAATATATAGATGAAAATGCCTCCGTATTTACGGATGCCTCGGATAAGATCTGGGAAAACCCGGAGCTGTCCCTGAAAGAGTTCGGTTCGGCTGCCCTCTATTGCGAACTTCTCAAAAAAGGCGGCTTTGAAGTGACGGAAGAGCTTGGCGGGATAAGGACGGCATTTTGCGGAAAGTTCGGCAAAGGCAAGCCTGTAATAGGCATTCTCGGGGAGTATGACGCGCTCTCCGGTCTTTCCCAGAAGGGCGGAGCGACCGAGCATATCGAGCTTGTGCCGGGGGGAGCGGGGCACGGCTGCGGACACAATCTTCTCGGAGCGGGTTCCCTCGGAGCCGCCTTCGCGGTAAAGGCATATCTCGAAGAGAGCGGCGCCGCGGGAACAGTCATATATTTCGGCTGCCCCGGGGAAGAGGGCGGAGCGGGAAAGGCGTATCTCGCCCGCGAAGGTCTTTGGAAGACGCTCGACGCCGCCATTACATGGCACCCCTCGGATATCAACGAGATCCCCTCGGGAACGAACAATTCATGCATACAGGTCCTGTACAGATTCAAGGGACTCGCCGCCCATGCCTGCAGCGCGTATTCGGGCAGAAGCGCGCTCGACGCCGTTGAGCTTATGAATGTCGGAGTCCAGTTTCTGAGAGAGCATATGACTCCCGACTGCTATATCCACTACGCGATAACAGACGCCGGAGGAGCCTCGCCGAACGTCGTCCAGCCCGCGGCTTCAGTCCTGTATATGGTCAGGGCGAACAGGGTAAAGGATTCGATAAAGCTCCAGAAGAGAGTGGACAAAATAGCGGAGGGCGCCGCCCTCATGACGGAGACATCCTATGATCGCGTTTTCATAGACGGAACTGCCGATCTTCTGCCGAATTACGCTCTGGAAGAGCTTCTGCATGAGAGTCTCACCGAATTCGGAGTTCCCGAATATACGGACGAGGAAATGGAATATGCTTCCGCTTTGAAGTCCACTTATGAGATCGATGTTGTTCCCTCATACGCGGCTTCGGTCGACGCGGAGATGGCAAAATACGTAAAAGACAATACCGGGGGTCTCTCAAAAGCGATCTGCGATTTTTTAATGCCCGTTTACCACTCCCGGGCTTTCACTCCGGGCTCCACTGACGTCGGAGATGTAAGCTGGCTCACCCCGACCGCGCAGATCCACACAGCCTGCTTTACCCTGGGATCTCCCGGACATTCCTGGCAGAATGTGAGCTGCGGCAAAACTTCCCTTGCGCACAAGGGGATGCTTCTGGCAGCAAAGGCGCTGGCGCTCTCCGCCGTAAAGCTTATGGAGGATGAAACTCTGCTCCAGACAGCCAGGAAAGAATTTGCGGAGAGATCCGAAGAGGGATATACCTGCCCGATAGAACCGGACGCTGTTCCGATCGCGATCTGAGACAGGAAGACGCAGATACAAAGCAAATTGCACAAAACCTGCAGCTTTTAAGTACGGCTGCAGGTCTTTTTTAATACAAATATTCATTAATATCCGCATTATTCGTTATAAAATGAATATTTCGCAGTAAATATTCACAAAAATCCCTGTTTGTATTAATTTTTATTCAAAAATTATTGACAATCAAACATCCGGATGTTATTATCCGTTCGTCAAAAGACAATAACGAAAGGATGATGAAAATGATAATGAAAAAGATATTTGCACTTGCTCTTGCGCTCTGCATGATATTTGCTCTCTGTGCCTGCGGAAGTTCTTCCGCGAAGTCTGAGAAGCTGGTCTTCGGTACCTCCGCCGACTATCCCCCCTATGAGTTTATATATGTAAATGACAAGGGCGAGCAGGAGTACGCCGGAATCGATGTCTGGCTTGCCGGGCAGATCGCCGCGGATATGGGCAAAGAGCTCGAAGTCGTCAACATGAGCTTCGACAGCCTTATGGCCGCAGTCAACAAAGGCGATGTCGATGTAGTCCTGGCAGCGATAGAGGAAAACGAGGAGCGCCTCGCGGCCGCGGATTTCTCGGATCCGTACATCTATCCGGAAGGCGGATGCATGATACTCGTACAGGCGGCCAATGCCGGAAACTTCACCTCTGCTGAGGACTTTGCCGGCAAATCCATCGGAGCCCAGACGGGCACGACAAAGGTCGACATCGTTGCCGAACTCGGCGGAAATCTCGTCGGAGAGACAGTCGTTACGGACCTTGTCAATGAGCTTGTCTACGGCAAGGTGGATGCCATAGTTCTCGACTATGCTGTCGGCGAGAGCTACCTCGTCTCCAACAGCGATCTGGCGTCTGTCGAGGTCGAAGGTGTCGGAGCGGCGCTTCCTTATGAGGTCGCAGTCCAGAAGGGAGATCCTAAGGGACTTCTCGATTCCATCAACAAGACCATAGCCAAAGTCCTTGCAGACGGAAGCCTCGATCAGGCGATCGCGGATGCTGAAGTCCTGCAGGAGCAGTCGATAACCTGATAAACATTTTGCCTGAAAATATCCCCCTTACCAAAGCGGCATGCAAAGCCCGTCGAAATACGGACTTTGCATGTTCATCTGTAAAGGAAAAACTGAAAGGGCTTTGATATGTATCTTATATTGGCGCAGAGCGCAAAAACAACATGGTGGCAGTCGCTGTTTTCCGGAATGTCGCCCGCGGGCTTCTTCAATTTCAGCTTTCTGCCGAAATACCTGAGCTTCTTCTGGCAGGGGCTCGTATATACGCTCCTGCTCTCGGTGCTCTCCGTTCTTGTCGCAGTCATACCGGCGCTGCTGCTGGCACTCGGAAGACTGAGCAAAAGCAAAGCGATAAAGGGAATTACGGGCGGCTATATAGCGGTCTTCCGGTCGACCCCGCTTCTCGTACAGCTCTACATCATCTATTTCGGCCTTTTCGGGCTAATTAAGATCCCCTCCCACACGATACTCGGCTTTATCGACATATCCCGTTTCATACCGGGCATCTGTGCCCTTGCCCTGAACAGCTCGGCCTACGTCGCCGAGATATTCAGAGCCGGGATCCTGGCGGTCGACGCCGGGCAGACGGAGGCCGCGAGATCGCTGGGCCTTTCGGGCTGGCAGGCTATGAAACTGGTGGTGCTTCCCCAGGCGATAAAAAATGTCCTGCCCGCCCTTGCAAACGAGGTCGTGACTATGGTGAAGGAATCCTCCATATGCATGACGCTCGGAATGATGGAGCTCATGTGGGGCGCGAAAACGGTCGCAGGAACGACATATATAACCATAGCCCCCTATGTCCTGGTCGCAATCATCTATTTCGCGATCAATTTCCCGGCCAGCAAGGCCATAGAAGCGGTTGAAAGGAGGATGAGGCGCGGTGACAGAAAAGTCTGATGTTCTGATCTCGGTCCGGCACATCGTCAAGGAGTTTCCCGATTCGGGGACAGTCGCCCTGAACGACTGCAGTCTCGACATTTCAAGAGGCGAAGTGGTCGCTATAATCGGACCCTCGGGCAGCGGAAAATCGACCCTTCTGAGAAGCCTCAACATGCTCGAGACGCCTTCTTCCGGAGAGATCATTTTTGAGGGAACGGACCTGGCTGACAAGTCCGTGGACATAAACAGGCACCGCCAGAAGATGGGCATGGTCTTCCAGCATTTCAACCTCTTCCCGCACAAGACGGTCCTTGAAAACATCACCCTGGCTCCCGTCAACCTGAAGCTCAAGACAAAGGCCGAAGCGGAGAAAGCGGCCGTCGCGCTTCTGGAGAGAGTCGGGCTCGCGGACAAGAAGGACGAATACCCGGCTATGCTCTCCGGCGGACAGAAACAGAGGATAGCTATCGTCAGAGCGCTCGCCATGGAGCCGGATGTGATGCTCTTCGACGAACCCACCTCAGCGCTGGATCCGGAGATGGTCGGGGAGGTCCTGGACGTTATGAAGAGTCTGGCAAAGGCCGGAATGACGATGGTCGTCGTAACGCATGAGATGGGTTTTGCCAAGGAGGTCGCGGACAGGGTCGTCTTTATGGCGGACGGGAAGATCCTCGAGGAGAACACTCCGTCCGAGCTCTATGAGCATCCTCAGGATCCGAGGCTCAAGGATTTCCTTTCAAAAGTACTTATTTAGGGAGAAAAGCATTTAATGGAGATAAAACCGTTTGCCGTCGAGGCATGGATGAACAAATATGAAGAAGGAGCTCTGTACAATATAGCGGAGACCTGTGTGGACTCCGTATCCGTCGACGAGCTCTTTGAGATCGCGGGCGAGGACAGGCAGAAATTTCTGGATGATTTCTGCAAAAGGCGTCTGACCTATGGCAGCATAGAGGGAGCTCCCGAATTCAAAGAAGGCATCTGCAAGGTGTACAAAACGATAAAGCCCGAGAATACAGTGACGACCCACGGGGCCTCCGGCGCCAACCATCACGTGTTCTATTCCCTGATAAATCCCGGAGACAGGGTCATCGCCATGATGCCGTCCTACCAGCAGATGTATTCCATACCCGAGGCCTACGGGGCAGAGGTCGTGCTCATGCATCTGAAGGAGGAGAACTCCTATCTGCCGGACCTTGATGAGCTTGAAAAGCTGGCTGTCCCGGGAACAAAGATGATCTGCATAACCAATCCGAACAACCCCACAGGTTCCATTCTGAGCAATGAAGATCTCAAAAAGATCGCCGATACAGCATCGAAGATCGGCGCTTATGTCTTCTGTGACGAGACCTACCGTCATCTGACCCAGGAAGAGGGCTGGAGCGATTCGATCGCGGATATATATGAAAAAGGCATCTCCGTCAGCAGCATGTCGAAGGTCTTTTCGCTGGCAGGGCTCCGCCTCGGCTGGATCGCCACGCACGATAAATATGTCATGGACTCTCTTCTTCTGCACAGGGATTACAATCTCATAAGCTGCGGGATGTTCGACGAGGCCCTGGCCGGAGTGGCGCTTAAAAACGCGGACAAGCTCCTGAAGAGAAACAGGGCGATGGTAAGGGAAAACCTCGCGGTCCTGGATGCCTGGGTCCGGAGCGAGAAGCATGTGCACTACTTTAAGCCCAAGGCGGGAACGACTGCCCTTGTTTTCTACGATTTCGATATGCCCTCATACGAGTTCTGCGAGAAGCTGTATTTCGAGACCGGGGCTTTTGTCACTCCGGGCGACTGCTTCGAGGTCCCGCACAGCATGCGCATAGGCTATGCCTGCGAGACGGATGTCCTCAAAACAGGGCTCGGAAAAATAAGTGAATTTCTGAAAAAATACGAAAAGTAAAAGAAGGGGCCTTGCCCCTTCTTTTTTTATCACAGTTCAGTCTGCGGGTTTTCCTGTACCGAGAGACTGATCTCCAGATTGCCGTTTAAGCACCTTAGTCTGTCTATCATTTCCTTTTCACGGCCCGTTTCCCTGAGAACCAGGTCGTAGGTGAGCTTGAAAAGGCTTCCCATATTCGAGGTCTTCACGTTTGTAAGCTCGAAGGAATCGGCATACTCCGCCAGAGTCCCGTCGAACACTCCGGCATAGTCGAGATCCTCCGGGATCGTAATGTGAAGCGTTCTGTACTTAAGCATGTTTTTTCCGGTATTTGCCGAGAGCCTTGTGTAGATAACGGAGATGCAGCATAGAAGCACCGCAAAGAGAAGAGCATAGGCAAGATATCCCATACCGGCTATGAGTCCTGCGCCCATGGCGATGAATATGATGCCGATCTCCTTTGCCGTGCCCTGGGCAGAGCGGAAACGGACCAGACCGAAGGCTCCCGCCACGGCGACGCCGGCTCCGATGTTTCCGTTTACCATCATTATGACCGCGCAGACAGACGCGGGCAAAAGAGCCAGCGTTATGACGAAGCTTTTCGTGTAGCGTGTCCTGTACATGTATGAAAAAGCCAGAATGATCCCGATGATCAGCGAACAGCCGATGCACATCAGAAAGTCTCCGACGGATATTACAGACTCGCTTGAGGACGCGAAGATTCCCTGAAATAAATTGTCAGGCATATTTTTTCCTCCCAAGATCACAGTTAAAAAGCAATTTTTCGTAAGCTTCCCCGTATTTCGAAAAAGAAGTCTGATATATATGTTCCCGGCTTAAGTATCGGACCAGCCAGAGGGGCATCGCTCCGCCGCATTTGACCTCCATCAAAACGGTACCGGGTCCGAGCAGCTCCTCTCCGCCGAGATCAGAGTCCAGAGAGATGTCATAAGTCCGGGCAAGGATCTTTTCGTCGAATGTGATCCTGAGATCTTCTTCGTCCTTTCCGAAGAAGGAATCCCTCTCATAACTTAAGTATGCCGCCGGGCGAAGAGTCCCGTAGAACCTTATAAAGCTGCCGATCTCTTTTTCTATCTGGCTGTCCCCGGCGCTCCCGGTCCCGGAGACGAAGCCCAAAGCGCCTTCAAGGGGCATCGCCGTTCTGCGCTTGTATACCACGCTGCGGTATTTTTTCTTGAGCTCCACAAAGACCTTATCGCCCGCGCCGGGCTTTCCGTAGCTTCTGATCCGGAGCTTTTCCTTGTATACAGGCTTTTCGCGGGATCTTCTTACCAGGCGGAAATCCGGAGTATCATAGTATATGTTGCGGATCTCGGTGTGTCCGAACTCATCCGGTCTCATGTAGTCTTTCATTATATCGAGAAGGCGCTGCTTCTGATCGGCACTCAGCATGTATTTGATCTCATAGCGCATGAAGCTTGCAAGATATTCCATTTCCGGGCTCCTTTCTTTTATGCCCAGATCATAGAGCCCCAACCTTAAAAATAACTTCAGAAAAAATGAACGGAGCGTGAACAGAAAATCCCTTGAAAGGCATAGGCGCTTTATTTATAATTGCTTTAAGCTCTGTTTAAGGTCACGCGTGTAATGTTTGTATTACCGATAAAAATAAGAAGGTGGATGCTTTGAAACTGCTGTATGCCGAAGACGAGCCCGCCCTTTCCGAGGCGGTAACCGATATACTGACATATCACAAATATATGGTGGATGCCGTATACAACGGCAACGACGCGCTGGACTACGCGGAGTCGGGGCAGTACGACGGGATCATACTGGATATAATGATGCCCGGCCTCAGCGGGACCGAGGTGCTCAGAAGACTCAGGGAAGAGAACATCACGACTCCGGTCATGCTCCTGACCGCGAAGACCGAGGTGGAGGACAGGATAAAGGGGCTGGACCTCGGCGCCGACGATTATCTGCCGAAGCCCTTTGCCATGGGCGAGCTCCTGGCGAGGGTCAGAGCCATGCTCAGAAGAAAGGACGTGTTCGTGCCAGATGTGATCTCCTGCGGAAACCTGAAGCTTGACCGTCAGAATTTTGAGCTCAGCGCGGAGGGAAACACTGTAGCGCTCTCGAATCTGGAGTTCAGGATGATGGAGACGCTTATCATGAACAAGGGGATATATATCTCCTCGGATGAGCTCTTGGAGAAGGTGTGGGGGCTTGAGAGCAATGCCGAGAGCGGAAATGTCTGGGTATATATCTCGAACCTGCGCAAGAAGCTGAGCTCCATCGGCGCCCGCGTGTCCATTACCGCCAAGCGGAATCTCGGCTATACGCTGGAGGCGGAAGATGACTGAAATACTCCAGAAGCGTTTCGTAAAGACGGCCATGACGGCCATAACGGCCCTGATAGTTCTGCTTCTCGGCATTATAAATTCTGCCAATGTCGCGGCCTCGGGCAGAGAGCTCCGAAGGAATCTCGAAATCATTTCCGGGACCGGCCCGGCGGGAGTTCCCCCGGAAGAAGATTACATCATGACCGGCGGACCGGACGCGGAAGTCGGGCTTTTCGGAGGCGGGGCACATGAAGACGCGCGCATTCCCGGCGCTTTCAAAATGGAGAGAGGCGACAGAGATATCCTTCTGAGCTCCTCATATTTTAAGGTCCGCTTCGATCTCGAAGGGAACACGGTCTATACTGACACCTCGCACATAGGCTATGTCGATGAGGAGACCGCGAATGAGCTGGCAGGGAAGATATATGCCTCGGGGAGCACAAAAGGCAGGTCGGACGGATATCTCTATTCGGTATCCGAGACCCGCGACGGCAGGGGAACCGAGGTCATATTCCTCGACCCCTCACAAAACAGGATATCAATACTGAGGGTAGTGCTTCTGTCCTGCGCGACAGGGCTTCTGTGCTGGCTTTTGATGCTGCTTCTGGTGAGGTCGCTCTCGAAAAAGGCGATAAAGCCGATAGCCGACAACATCGAAAAGCAGAAGCAGTTCGTAACGAACGCCGGGCACGAGCTGAAGACCCCGCTCGCGATCATATCTGCGAATACCGAGGCGCTGGAGCTCTATAACGGAGAGAGCAAGTGGAGCAGAAACATAAAGGCCCAGGCGGAGCGCCTGAGCGGTCTTGTAAATAACCTGCTGCTGCTTGCCAGAATGGATGAGAGCGCTCTGAAGACAAAAAAAGAGCCGATAAGCCTGAGCCTTATCGTCTCGGAGTTTTGCGACGCTTATAAAGAGCCTATGGAGCAAAAAAGCATAGGCTTTGAGGCCGGGATCGCCCCTGAGATCGGCATAAACGCTGACAGGGAGCAGATCACACAGCTCATTTCGATAATGCTGGACAATTCACTCAAATACACGAACGAGGGCGGGACCTCATCGGTAAGCTTGAATAAGCAGGACAAAAACGCGGTTCTTGTCTTTTCAAATACCTGCGAAAAGCTCCCGTCCATACCGGCGGACAAGCTCTTCGACAGATTCTCCCGCGGGGACGATGCCAGGACCCAAAATACGGGAGGCTACGGAATAGGCCTTTCTGTAGCCGATTCCATCTGCAGGGCAAACGGCGGAAGCATAGAATGCAGGTATGAGAGCGGGAACAAAATCGTGTTTACTGTAAGATTTCCGGCGAAAAATACATAAACGCAACCGCCGGTTGACACATTTCCAAGCCCGGTTGGTGGCTTGCTACCGCAAAAAAAGCTAAGATGGGCCCATCAGAAAACGCAGCATGATGCAGCGAACAGATGGAAGGAGAACAAAAATGATACTCGCGGAAAAAATAATGAGTCTGAGAAAGAGAGCGGGCTGGTCCCAGGAGGAGCTGGCCTCCCAGCTCGGCGTATCGAGGCAGTCGATCTCCAAATGGGAGTCCGCCCTGTCTATCCCGGATATAGCAAAGATAACACAGCTCAGCGAACTCTTCGGAGTTACGACGGATTATCTTCTGAAGGACGAGATCGAAGATCTTCCCGTGCCCGTTCCTCAGACGGAGTCAGGGTATATGCCGGTATTTCCAGAAGATGAGCCGAAGAAGAGACAGGTTTCGATAGAGGAGGCAAACGATTACCTGGAGCTGACAGAGCAGGTTGCTCCGAAAACGGCTCTGGGCGTGATGCTCTGCATCTGGTCTCCCATAGTGCTCATTATGCTTGGCGGGCTTTCCGATATGAAAAACGCGGTCATCTCCGAAAATGCCGCGGCAGCGATAGGAGTCGCCGTTCTGCTCATAATGATAGCAGCTGCAGTGGCGATCTTTATAATAAGGAGCTCTAAGCTCAACAGATTCGATTATCTTGAAAAAGAAGAGATAGAGCTTCTCTACGGTGTGGAAGCGGCAGTCAGGCGCAAAAAAGAGTCCTTCGAAAACGCGTACAGAGTGACAGTCGCGACAGGAGTCGGTATCATTCTGGCCGGAGTCGCCCAGCTGGTCGCTATAGGAGCGCTGACAGAGGGGGGACCGGAGATCATACCCATAATAAGCCTTTGCGTGATGCTGTTTATGATCGGCTGCGCTGTCTACCTTTTCGTGAAGAACGGTATGATAAACGAGAGCTGCAACAAGCTTCTCCAACTGGAGGACTACACTCCGGAGAATAAGGCAGTCGGCCGCAGGATCGGCTGGGTTCCCGGCGCGTACTGGAGCCTTGCGACTGCAATTTATCTCGGCATCAGCTTTATCACAGACGCCTGGGACAGATCCTGGATCGTATGGCCCGTGGCCGGTGTCCTGTATGCCGCGATCTATGGCGTCTTCCATGCCTCCGCAAGAAACAGGATACAAAACAGATAATGAGCATATAAATATCAAGGCTCCCGGAGACCGGCGTGGACCGGTGATCGGGAGCCTTTCATTATCAGATCGTTTTTCAGGCAAATTCGTTGTAGATCTGCGCCAGCCCGCCGTGGGAGGTCTCGCGGTATTTCTCGTCCATGTCTTTTCCCGTCTTGTACATCGTGGCAACGACCTCATCGAATGATATCTTGCGCGTCATGTAGAGAAAACGGGAGAGGTTCACGGAGCTTATCGCCCTCATTGCCGCGACGGCATTCCTCTCAATGCAGGGAATCTGGACCAGCCCCCTTACAGGGTCGCAGGTGAGCCCCAGGTTGTGCTCCATCGCGATCTCGGCCGCGTATTCTATCTGATCTATATTGAGCCCGTACAGAGAGGCCAGGGCGCCTGCCGTCATCGAGCAGGCACTGCCTATTTCTGCCTGGCACCCGCATTCCGCGCCGGATATGCTCGCGTTTGTACGGATCACGTTCCCGATGATCCCGGCCACGGCCAGGGCGTCCAGGATCTCATCCTCGGGAAAGCCCCTGTCCGCGTACATGTAATAGAGGACCGAGGGCAGGACACCGCAGCTGCCGCAGGTCGGGGCCGTGACGACGATATTCTCGCCGGCGTTCTCCTCGCTGACAGCATACGCGTAAGCGGCGATGAGCCTGTTCATGGTGATGTCGGCGCTCTCATTGTAGCAGCGCTTGTTGAAAAGTATCTTCGCTTTTCTGTTCACTCCGAGCCCGCCGGGAAGTACTCCCTCAGCGTTCAGGCCCCGGTTCACCGTGTCCTTCATCGCTTCCCAGACGGTTTTAAGATAATCCTTGACAGAACTGTCCTCCGTCTGATATATAAAGTCTTTAAGACTTATGTCCTTTTCGCGGCAAACATCGAGGATCTCTGTGAAGTTTTTCTGCGGATATATCTCTGTTTCCTCGTCGGAGTCCTCGTTCTCTATTTTTATGGAGCCCCCGCCGATGCTGAAGATCCGGCTGCTCCCGATGAGCTCTCCGTCTATGTAAGCTTCGAAGAGCATGGTGTTCGGATGCGGAAGATCGGTCTTCTCCCGGTCGAAGCGGACCTCGCAGCCCGGGATCGCGGAGGTAATGGCTTTTTCCGTGCCGTGGCCCTCGCCGGTGAAGGCGAGCGAGCCGTATAAGGTCACCTTAAAATCGTCCGCTTCCGGATAGCGCTTCGCGAAAACTCCGGCAGCGTGATAGGGTCCGACAGTGTGGGAGCTCGAAGGCCCGTTTCCTATTTTGTAGACGCTCTTTATGCTTTTCATCTCTGTTCCTTCCCGACCGGCTTTTTTATGATTATATCACCCGGGAAGCAAAAATAATACAGGAAGATCAGGTACGCGAAAAAATGGCAGTTCTCGATCGCTTCTTTCTAATAAACAGCATAGGGCTCGGCGCGGGCCTTGCGATGGACGCCTTTTCCGTCTGCATAGCGAACGGCCTCAGAGAGCCTGAGATGCCCCGGCCCAGACGGATCATGATGGCCGGCATATATGCCTTCTTTCAGTTCGCAATGCCGCTGATCGGCTGGGTCTGCGTGCGCTTCATCGAGGAGACCTTCAGCGCTTTCAGGAAATTCATTCCCTGGATCGCCCTGCTTCTCCTTCTGTATATAGGCGGGGAAATGCTGATCGAAGCCTTCCGGAGCAGAAAGGAGACTAAAGAGGACGGGAGCGGGGAACCGGAAAGCGCGGCCGCGATTTCGATGAAGACCCTTCTTCTCCAGGGCCTTGCAACCTCGATAGACGCGCTCTCCGTGGGATTTACGATCAGCGGGTACGGCGCCTTTGAGGCGCTGCTCGCGGCGCTTATCATCGCTGCCGTGACCTTCGCAATCTGCCTTTCCGGCCTGAAGCTCGGGAGGGCCTTCGGCACGAAGCTCGACCGCTTCGCGGGGCTTATCGGCGGAACGATCCTGATAATCATAGGTCTCGAGATATTCATAAAATCATTTGTATAAAAGACCGGTCCCCGCGGGCCGGCTTTTTTATTCTTCCCGCGGCATTGACTTGATAAGGGAGCTGCTGTAATATTTATCCAATAAACTCGGAGGTCTGTGTCATGGCCGTTATCGAAAAAGAAAACTGCTATATCAACAGGGAGCTGAGCTGGCTCTCCTTCAACGAGCGCGTGCTTCTGGAGGCGGCGGACGGCAGCGTGCCGCTTCTTGAGAGACTCAAGTTCCTGATGATCTACCAGTCGAACCTTGAGGAATTCTACCGTGTCCGCATCGGGATACTTACTCACCGCGCGCTCCTTGCCCCCGACAGGCGCGATCCGGTCTCGGGAATGCTCCCCTCGGAGACCATCGCCGAAGTGCTCCGGGTTACAAGGACCCAGCAGCAGCTCTTCGACAGCATCTGGAAGGATATGAAGCAGAGCCTTCGTGACAGGGGCATAGACATCCTGGATTTCAAGAAGACGAGCAAAGTCGACGAGCTGATGTGCAAGAAGCTCTTCGGCGACATGAAAGACTCTCTTTTCCCGAAATACATAGACTTAAACGGCTCCTTCCCCTTCCTCTGGGGCCAGGAGTCATACATAATAGCCTTCCTGGAGAAAAACGGTCAGAGAAGGATGGCGCTCGTGCCGCTGGCGAGGCTGAATCCCTACGTGAGCTTCGAGATCGACGGCAGACAGAAGATAGTGATGACATCGAGGCTCGTCCGCCATTTCCTCCCGCTGCTGTTCAAGAAGGAGACGGTAAAAGAATCTGCCGTCATCAGAGTCACGAGAAACGCGGACGTCTATCTCTCCAACCTAGGTGATGACAGCGGGGATCTCAGGTCGAAGACCTCGAGCATGCTCTCCAAACGCAAGCGCGAGCAGCCTGTCAGGCTTCTGATCTACGGCAAGCTCACAGAGGCCTCCAGGGCGCTTCTGATCAAGAAGCTCCGCATAAAGGAGGAGAATGTTTTTCAGACTTCAGTCCCCTTCGATCTCAGCTTCAGAAGCGCGATAGCGAACCAGGAGGGCTTCCGCTATGCCGAACATAAACCGGCGAGACAGATAGGGCTCAACAAGGGCGAGTATTTCAAATACATCGAGAAGCAGGACCTGCTTTTGAGCTATCCCTTCCAGAGCATGCTCCCCTTTGTGGACATCCTATACGAGGCGGCCGATGACCCTGACGTGCTCTCCATCAAGATAACCCTCTACCGCATGTCCGCGAGCAGCAAGGTCGCGGCTGCGCTGGCCTACGCGGCGGACAAGGGCAAGGACGTCGTCTGCCTGCTCGAGCTCAGGGCGAGGTTCGACGAGCAGAACAACATAGACTATTCCGAGCTCCTGGAGGACGCGGGCTGCCGGGTCGTCTACGGGCTTCCGGAGCACAAGGTCCACAGCAAGCTCTGCGTCATCACCGGCAGCAGGGCAGGGAACATCTTCCACATAACCCAGGTCGGCACCGGCAACTACAACGAGGTCACCTGCGAGCAGTATACGGACCTCTCGCTGATTACGGCGGACGAGGCGGCGGGCACTGAGGCCGAGGAGGTATTTGCCGCCATGATAAACGGAGAGCTCCCGCCCGAGACGCACTCGCTCTGGATAGCCCCCAAAAGCTTCAAGACAAAGGTTATGGAATATCTGGACGGCGAGATCGCGAAGGGCGATGAGGGCCACGTCGCGATAAAATGCAACTCCATGAACAATCCCGATGTCATGGAAAAGCTCATAGAGTGTTCGAAGGCCGGCGTCAGGGTCGAGCTCTTCATCAGAGGCATCTGCTGCCTGCTGCCGGGCATACCGGGGCTTACCGAGAACATCACCGTATCGAGCATAGTCGGCAGATGGCTTGAACACTCGAGGATATACAGCTTCGGAGACGGGGACGAGCAGCGCATTTTCATAGGCTCCGGAGATCTTCTCAACAGGAACCTCGAGCGCAGGGTCGAGGCCTTCATGGAGGTGAAGACCGCGGACACGAGAGAGCAGATAAACCATATCCTGGACTCGCTTCGAACAGACAGGGAAAAATCCCGCACCATGCAGAGCGACGGGACCTATATCCGCGAGCCCGGCGGAGAGGGGACTTCCTCGCAGGAGGAGCTCTACCGCTACTTCTCGGGCCTTAAGTTCAGCCTGGACGACGGGAAGGAAGATCTGAAAGCTCCGGAGAAGAGATCCTTCTGGAGAAGGCTCTTCGGAGGAAGATCCTAAATAAAGACGAACAAATCATTATCAAAACTCAGGGAGACTAAAGACATGTCAGAAAAATACTGCATCTGCCTGGACGTCGGCGGAACCAAGGTCCTCGGCGCCATATTCAATGAGAAGAAGGAGATAGTATACCGTCTCAAAAAGCGCTCCAAAGGAGACGGCAGCGAGAGCGCAAATGTCGAGAAGGTGATAATAAGCGTTGTCGAGGAAATGCTCGAAGGATCCGGCATTGCCAAAAGCGACGTGAAAGCCATAGCCGCCTGTGCTCCCGGAGTGATAGACCAGAATACCGGGATCGTTCTCTTTACTCCGAACCTGCCCTGGCGCGACTACGATCTGAGGGGCGCCATGGAAAAGCAGTTCAATATCCCCTTCTTCGTCGGAAACGACGTCAACCTCGGCGTTCTCGGCGAATATATCTACGGCGCCGGAAGGGGCTACAGGAACATAATCGGCTTTTTTGTGGGGACCGGAATGGGCGGCGGAATGGTCCTCAACGGAGAACTCTATACGGGGAACAAATTCAAAGCCTCCGAATACGGGCACATGATCCTGGAGCCCGAAGGCCCCCTTTGCAATTGCGGGCAGAGAGGCTGCCTCGAGACCTTCGCCAGCAAGACCGGAATGACCAACTATATCCGCCAGCAGATAAGCCGCGGGCGCGATACGATGATGGCCGAATTTGTCACGGACGGAGTCTTCAAGAGCAAGAAGCTCAAAAAGGCCCTCGCCGCGGGCGATGAGGTCGCGATCGAGGCGGTGGACAGGGCCTGCCATTATCTCGCGATAGCCACAGGCAATATGATAAATACCATAAGCCCCGACCTTATCGTATACGGCGGAGGCGTTATGGAGGCGGTAGGAGATATCTTCCTCGAGAAGATACTCAAAGAGCTCGACAGGTACTGCATGCGCTCGATAAGGCCCACTGTCGATATAAAGATCGCGGAGCTCGGAGACGACTCGATCCTCTACGGCGAACTCGCTCTCATCGAACAGAGCATGTGAGTGCCGACAGATCAAATATAATTTATACACTTTAAAAACTGATTTTTTTATTATTTTATTTAGAGCATACCGCGCTGAGGTTTACGCCTCAGCGCTTTTTTTTACGAAGACTCTTCCGAAAGAAGGGCGGGATTTACAAAGATACGGATATCCGGCGGCCTCCCCACCTTTCCGGTACTGTCCGGTCTTGCCTGAATAATATAATTGCAGTTCTCCAGGATAGTCAGAGGCGTTTCCAGAGAGCCGACTTTCGGGAAGCGGCTGCAGTGTACGGCTCTGAACAGTTCCTGTCTTTTAAGAGAAGGCTTTTTCAGCGCCTTCAGTTTCCTTAACAGCGTTTCCGCGTTGCTCAGGTCCTCATCACCGCAGATCTGCTCAAACGCGTATCTCGCGTGTTCTTTTAAGCATTCTCCGATCGTAACGGCTCTCAGAGCGGTCTCCCAGTCAATAACCGTATCGTCTGTGTTTTCCCGGAGACCGACAAACAGATTGGCCGCTATTCTCGCGACGATCCCGACATGCTTTCCGCACCAGTCTCCGAAGTCCTTTCCGTCATTCTTCATATACCTTTCGTTCTCAGCGAAATAATCTGAGAGGATCTTCCTCGCCTCAGGGCTGAAAGTGAGGATCTGGGGGATCTCCGGCTCCGGCGCGTAGAGCATTTTCAGGATAAAGCCTTTGTAATTGTCCTCGAGCTGTTCGGGCACCGGCTCGGTCTCAAAGGTCCTCGAGCCCACATATGATACCGGAAACACGTAGTTGAATCTCGCAAGGAGCCCTTTTCCCCTCATTCCCTTGTCCTGCATGACTTCTCCGAGAACGGTCGGCTGGCAGGAGATCATGATGGTGAGATAAGGGTTGGGCAGATCCTGTTTTCCGCGCCCGATACGGCTCAGTCTCGCCCTCTCTCCGTTGAAGGCTTTCAGGAGAATGTCGTAGTCTGCCTTTCCGCTGTATTTTCCTCCGATATTGTCGAAAAGTCCGCCCTCTGTAGATATTATCGAGAAAACTCCGTCGTTTTCATAGAGGTCCCTCTGGAGAGATTCGGGGGTAATATTGTCTCCGTAGAACTGCCTTTCGTGTATCTGATTCATCTCATCTCTTTCCTTCTCCAGCTCGTTGATCTCGGCAGAGAGTCCGGGATCCCAGGCGGAAGAGAGTTCCTTTTTCATGATGTTGATCCGTCTTTCCAGATTCTTAAACGCGTTTTTGCGTTCAAGTATCCTGGGCTTCAAGTGTTCGTTATAGGCAAATTCATATTCATCTATCGGCTCTGTAAAACGCCTCTGAACAGGGCTCTTTCTCTCGGAAGGGGGAGCACAGATCACCGAATAGAGATTCAGCGGCTCTGTCCAGCCCGGTTTTACCTCTACAATATATTTGTTCTGGTTTGCCAGCGCCATAGATGTGAGGCAGAACATCGCCGCCATGGCCGGATCGGTCTGGGTGTTCTCCGCCACAGCTTTGCAGTAGTAAAAGGCGTCTTTCGGCAGAGCATGTATCGGAAATTCCGGAAGCTCCGCCTCCGAACTTTTCAGCGGTACGATCTCTCCGAACACAGTATCCGCGTTTTCGGATGCTTTTCCATTGCTTACTGACGGTGGACGGATGGGGAAATCACCGGAATATACATCTGTACAGAACGAACATGCTCTTCTTATCGCTTTGTCCCCGTATGTCAGAGCTCCGTGCATCTCGTCCCATTTCGGCCTCATAAGGCCGGAGACTCTGAATAGGGAATCCATTCTCTCTTCGTCTTTTCCCGTCCAGAAGGCGAGCTTGCAGCAGA
Source organism: Oscillospiraceae bacterium (assembly GCA_017430455.1). GTDB lineage: Bacteria > Bacillota > Clostridia > Oscillospirales > Oscillospiraceae > Limivicinus. The sequence goes on along the minus strand of JAFRMX010000013.1, from coordinate 79,761 downwards.
GGGCGAGGTCCGCCTCCGAGTGCGAAGCATAGGAGCCTTCCCAGTCCCCGTTCCAGAGCGGATCGTTTCCGATCCTGGCGATTATTTCGTCGTCAGACAGACCCGGACCCACGTCCTTCTCAGAGCGGAGCGTTCTCAAATCATCAGAGTTATCATTTCTCTCTTCTCTTTTCATATACGTCTCAAGTACTGTCTTAAGCTGTTCATCCCTGTAACCGAAGTCCGTGGAGAACGATGACAGGACATTTCCGGTACAGGTGAGATACTTGTTGGTACACCCCGCGATATATACCTCTATATCTTTGGGGGATTTGATGTAGTATTTTTCCTTGTCATAGAAGAAATCCTTTGTCTTGAAATAGATATGCACGCCTGTTCCGGAAGGGCTCAGTTCGGAATAACAGTCCATTGTCTTGATGATATCGAAGGCAAGGGACGACAAGTGACCGTTCTCGTCCACACAATGGTCTATATCTATTCCCGAAAATTCCCCGAATACTCCGAAACCCAGTCCGTCGTATTTGTCCTTCACCGACAGGGCGGTATCGAGATCGGAGAACGTTCCGATATCATTGGATCTGGCATTGTTTCCGCTTTTCGGGTTGTAGGGGACTTTGGTCTTTTTGTCACCTCGCGTCTCATAGCGCCAGGTACAGAAACTCCCTTTTTCCCGAAGCTCTCCAGGCAGATTTTTGATTTGATGGTTCATTTTCTGCTTTTCTTTAAAATCCTTTCCAAAATATGTTTTAATTCCGCGGCCACGTGAATTAACAAATAAACGGATGTTTAATCCCCTCACTTACCATGCAAAAATACGGCATTGGATAACGGGATTAAATGTTAATTTTTTGTGAACAACAGCTAAAATGCTGGCAATAAAGGAATAATTCTTTGAAAAAACAGCTGACATTGTTTATAATAAACGATGTCAGCTGTAGTTATCATATTATGATAGGATAAATAATGAGATATGTTGATGAAAAAGTCCGTGCTGTCTTACAGGCATGGACCGATACCTTTCCGTCAAATCATGTTAAAGATTATAGCAATAGTATCAGACAGTATTTCAATGATATCTGTCTGATGAACGACTGTATAATTAAGCTTATCTCTGAGCACAGAAATGTCTTTATATTTTCGACGGATAATCTGACTGAAGCAGAGGCTTTGGATTTATTTAAAGAGAATTTCCTCGAAAGCAGCTTAATTTCCGATACTTGGGAAGAAACTGCTGAAAAGTATATCTCACAGCGGGGGAATCGCCGTACTTTACTGATAATAAGCGGGAACGATGTATCTGTCAGGCAAAAATGCCTGAATACATTTAAAAAAATGACTAAAATAGGAAGCTTCTTTCGCACATGCGAAGCGGTGTCGGATCCGAATCCTCTCAAAGGTCAGGATAATTGGTCCGGCGGAATGCAGCTTTCTGATTATTTCTATGCTTTTCCGGGGATGCGAAGACCGGATATCCTCCGATTATATGCACTCACCGGCGGCACATATATGTTCATTCGGGATATCGATGAAAGCTCGGATTATGATCATGCCCTGGATATGTTATTAAGGTATGATTCTCTTTATTCATCATATCTTCCGGATCTTCTGGAAAAATCATTCCGAACACCCGAAAGCTATTATCCGATTCTTTACAGTATCTCCAAAGGAAACCACAGACTGAGCGAAATAGCAAAGGACATCAATCTGCCGTACAACAAGTGCGGAAACTGTCTTGAAGCCCTGATTAATAACGGTTTTGTTGTTCCTGTCAGAGAAAAAGACAAGAAAAACACTTCATTGTATTATTGCTCAAACACATATATTACTTCTTGGTTCAGGTACATTTATAAGAACCGGAATTATCAGATCGCTGATAAGGAAAAGCTTAATAAGATCATTAGAGATGATATAGATGATGCCATAGCCATGCCGGTTTTTCGGGAGGCATGTATGCGTTTCCTGAAGAAATCCGAAAGAGATTATCTGAAGCCTTTTCAGGAAGGAAAAAATTTGACAGTAGAAAAAAATATAAGAGGTGTAAATTCTTATGGTGAGGGAATTAAGATAGACCTTAGCGTTTCTGCGGGATATACAACACTATTCTGTGTGTTTCCGGAATCAGTTAAAAGCACATTCAAAAAAAAGGAACTGAAAGATATAATAGAAGCCGTAAGGATCAGTTTTCCCGGCACTGAAAAAGAACTCACAGTATTCAGCGTAAACAGATTCAGTGACTGGTGCGTGCATTATTCAAAATATGATGATTACCTTCATGAAGTAACCTTGGAAAGGCTGAGGTATTGAATATATGCACTTCAAAATCTAATTGGAGATAGATTTAAACACATTTTAAAACCGTTGAACTGCAAGACTTTCAGAATATATACACTTTATACACTTAATTCTGATGTATGCTCTCTTGAATACATATGAACTACATATCAAAAAAAACACTTTATGAAATAAGTGCATAAAGTGTTTTTATTCGTATCCGATGCGCTGCAATGGTTTAAAGATGTAATGATGAATTGTAAATTGTATTTTTTTGTAAAAAAAATAACCGAAAAACATCATTTTCTTAATAAACTGTTCCGTAGAACGATATATAAGCATAATTCAGGGGGTCTGACCCTCTGAATTATTATATTTCGGACAATGGACGGAAACGAGATAACTGAATAGAGCGGATATCCGAGTTATATGAATCCGGGGCTTGACAGACAGGTCTATCGATGATAGACTCTCTGCGAGATCGATAGCTGATAGACCTTTATAGGAGGAATAGATATGGAAGAAAAGAAACTCGGCGCAGTAGAAGCCCGCTTTGCCGCTCTTATTTGGGACAACGCACCGATTAATTCAACTGCTTTGGTGCGGTTGTGCGCGAAGGAGTTGAACTGGAAGAAATCCACGACCTACACGGTGCTTAAAAAGCTCTGCGAGCGGGGCATCTTTCAGAACGTGGATGGGACGGTGACGGCGCTGGTCACTCGAGAGGAATTTGCCGCAGCTCAGAGCGAACGCTTCGTGGCGGAAACCTTTGCCGGGTCGCTCCCGGCCTTTCTGGCGGCCTTTGCCTCCCGCAAGCCCTTGTCCGCGGGCGAAGTCGACGAGATTCAGAAGCTGATCGATGCCTACCGGGAGGGTAAGTGACATGAACGCACTGCTGATAAAGCTGCTGAACATGAGCGCGGCGGGGAGCGTACTGATCCTCGCCGTGGTCGTGTTGCGCGCTCTACTCAAAAAGGCACCGCGATGGATCATCTGTGCCATGTGGGCGTTGGTGGCCATCCGGCTTGTTTGCCCAATCAGTTTCGCTTCGCCGGTTTCCGCCTTCCGGGCAACGCCCTCTATCGTCAGTGAGAGCGGCGAGGTAGAGGTCTTCCGCCCCACCGAAGGCAGCGAAAAGCCGCTGCTCGAGGTGGATACCGTTCAGATCGAGCGGCCGCAGACAAGCGCCGAGACCATCTCAAATATCCCAGGCACATCTTTGGCCGTCACTCAGCGCAGCCGTGACGTCTATCTTCCACCGCTGGTATTGTTCTATCTGCTGGGCTTCAGCGCCATGTTGCTGTACGCGGTGATCAGCACACTGCTTTTGCGGAAAAAAGTAGCTGTTTCTCTGCCTCAAAGAGAAAATATCCGTGTTTGTGATGAGGTGACGAGTCCCTTTATCCTCGGTGTTCTCCGTCCGGTGATCTATCTTCCCTCCTCCTTGAGTGGGGAAGAAAAACGATATGTCCTTGCCCACGAGCGTGCACACCTTAACCGCTTCGATCATCTTTGGAAGCCATTGGGCTTTCTGATTCTCAGCGTCCATTGGTTCAATCCCTTCTGCTGGCTGGCCTATGTGATGCTTGGCAGGGACATTGAACTTGCCTGTGATGAGAAGGTCATCCGCAAGCTCGGGCACAATGAACGCGCCGCCTATTCTCAGACACTCCTAAATTGCAGTGCCCGCCACATCTTGGCCGCTTGCCCCGTGGCCTTTGGCGAAACCGACGTGAAAAACCGTGTGAGAGCGGTGCTGAACTATAAAAAGCCCGCGTTTTGGATCATTCTCGCCTCTCTCCTCAGCTGCCTTGTGCTGGTCGTGTGCTTTGCCGCAAATCCCACTGTAAGCCAAAAGAGCGAACCGACGCCTCCTCCGATGCAGGAAACGGCATTGCCCACACTCGAGCCGCTGCATAGGCAGCAGGAAGGAACAACAACACACCGCATGACGCTGGACGATGTTTACATGCTGGCGAACAAGGGCATGGACTTAACATGGGCAGACCTGCTGGCCTTTGAAGGCAAGGAGATCGGGTCGAGTCAGCTGATCTGGCGCTTTCCGATCGATGACACATATTGCCTTGAAGCTTATGACGGGGAGTTGGACGGCCCGCCCGAGCACGTCCTGTTGTTGATTGCCGATGAAAACGGCGAGTTCCGGGCTGGCCCCGGCCTCTATATCGATATTCTGAATCAGGACATTTACGCGTTCCTATCCGGCGCGCATACCCGTTCAATCACCGTTACCAGCAACGGTAAAACGAAACAGCCTTCCCTGTACCTGCTGTACGAGAAGATCTGGAGAGATAACGGCTGGCTCGTCGCAGACGGCCCTCCGCTTCAGGCTGCCTTGACGCATCCGGAAAATATATCTGAGGTAACTCTTGCGGACGATTTTACGGTTCGGTTTGACAGTTATGCACGCAAGAGCGGGCTACAGATCTATGACGAACAGTACCGTCCGCTGCGGGAAGACTGGTACGGCGACACCGCCGTCAACTGGCTTGCGCAGGGCACTTATTACTGCGTGATCGAGGTTTACGGTCCGCAGGGACGCTATATTGCTTCGGAGGGCGCCAGCGAAGAAAGTGTATACAGGGCCGTCTTCCGTCTGATCGTCGATTCGGAGGGCGCGGAAGCCTACGCACCGGAAAAGGCTTCCGGATTGACGACAGCCAGTCTTCATACGACTGGAGGGGACTGTGTGTTGACTGAAGAATTCTCCAAAGAAAGTCTGAACATGCTTGAAAGCTGGCTGAAAAACGCCGAGCCTCTGCCTGGCGGCACGGGCTGCCCATTCGGCAGTGTCCTCACGCTGACGCGCCCAGACGGCAGCAAGATCTCCTGCTGTCCCGCAGAAGACAGCTGCGGTGTTGTCTTTGCCGACGGGAAGTATTATCGCTTTGCGGATGATAACGAGGACTTTTGGATGCTCTTCGGCCTTCAGTTTCCGTAGTGAATAATTCAGAGGTCTGACCACCTTAATTATTTCAGAATGAATCTTATGTTATAATATATACCTTAGAAAAACATGTAAAAAACTAAGACCCGTTGCGGCGCAGCGGGTCTGAATTTTGAAAATTAATCTGGAAATTGAATTTTTCTGCAAAATACTAAGTTAGAAGCATAATTCTCAAATACCAGGCGCCTTCTTTGAGGGCGCTGTCATCTTCAGAAGAATGAGGGAGATAAACGGATCCTTCGCAGGCTCAGAATAACATTTCAGTTCCGACCTCATCATTCAATATATCAGACTGCTTCACGCCATGATCTTAAAAGAAAAAGCATGAAAACAAGTGTATAAAGTGTTTATATTCGAATCCCTTGCGCCGCAAAGCGTTTGGGATACAAATAATTCAATTGGGAATTAATTAATAAGTGCGTAAATTCAAATGATGCTTTGATATGTTTTCGGTTTTCGAAACAGAAGGACGGGTGCACGGATCCTTAGCTTCGCTCATAATGACGGGTCGGTCACCTCAGTCAAACGCTTGCGGGGGATCGCGTTTGCCAGCTCCTCCATGTCGATGGAGGAGCAATAATTATAGCCCCTCCAGTTTGGAGGGGCGCGCGAGAACGGAGACTCGCGGGGGTGGTGAAGAAACGTATCCTTTGCTCCGCAGAATGACAAAGGGGGCCTTTTTTTATCTGCAGGGATATGCTAAAATCAATTCAGTAAATGACGAGGAAAAAGGAGCGGGAGCGATGGGCCTGCTTAGAAGATCCGGCGCGGAAAGAAAGCTCAGAGAGAGCTTTCCGTATGACCCCGAAAAACAGATACCCGTCATAAAGGCTTCGATCTGCACGGGGGAAAAAGCCGCGGGATTCAAAGACCGTAAGACGGGGAAATTTACGGAGATAATGGTCATAAATGGCGAAGAGGACAGGGAACTGTTCATGAAGGCCTATGGCCTGGATGATATATCCACGATATACTGAGGTCTTCAAACTCCGGGGGGACCGTTATTTATCTCATATACGAGTATCCGGCTGAGGAGAGGGCTGTTTCGCTGAAGGTCACGGCAGTCTATCTCCCTGATAAGCCGGGTATTCTCTCTTTTGCCTAAAATTTCTTTGAACTCCGGCGAGGGGTAGTAGAGAAAGAGCTTCATCGGCTTTCCGTACTCATCCATACGCCGGAGCACCTTTATAAAGACCTCTTTCGAGAAGGGGTTAAAGAAATAGGCGCAGGTCGCGTCTTTAATTTCATAGTCTCCGGCGTCGGACAGCACAAAGCTCACGCCCTCAGGTCTTCCGGCCCGGTCAAAGTTGATCCCCGCAGTGTTTAGAAGATTTTCGTTGCTGTCTATCCCTATGCAGCGGCAGCGTGTTTTGAAGGCCATGTAAAAGCAGACCCTGCCCTTGCCGCAGCCGTAGTCGAGAAGGACGTCATCTTCTCCGACAAGTCCGGAGGCTGCAAGCTTCTTCAGGGCCTTGTATGTCGTCGGGTCGTAGCCGAAATTAAAAAGGTCTTTGCGGGAATAGTCCTGCCCGGAGGTGTCTATATTGAGTTTTCTGTCGATAAAGCTGTCAAACATGTGCGCGTATCCTGATCCGAGAGAAGAAACTGTTTAAAATCGCGGAAGCTTATGCTAAAATGCGCGGTAAGAAAAACAACGGGGAGACAATGACGTGGGAATAACATCTTTCGCTCTTAAAAGAGCGCTGAAAACGCCGGATATCGGATCCTTCAGCAGATATCTCTTCATCGGCCCGCACCCGGACGACATTGAGATAGGGGCCGGAGCCACGATCGCCCGGCTTGCGGCAATGGGAAAAGAGATCTGCTTTCTGATATGCTGCGACGGGAGATACGGAACGGAGAACTGTCCGAACACAAGCCCCGCGGAGCTCGTGACCATAAGAAAAGCCGAGGCATGGAGAGCCGCGGAAACGCTGGGCGTGCACGACGTGAGGTTTCTGGGTCTCTGCGACGGCGGAAATTATGATGTAAAAGAGCTCAGGCTCGGCATGGCGGATGTCATAGGTTTCTTCAAACCCGATATCGTCTTCGCGCCGGATCCCGTCGTCGCCAATGAGTGCCACGAGGATCATCTGAACGCCGGGGAGACGGCGAGAAGGCTTGCTTACTTTGCGCCCTTCAAATACATTATGGCAAATTACATGGCGGAGAGCGCCCCGGTGGAGGCATTAGCTTATTATATGACGGCGAAGCCCAATGCTTTTGTAAAGATCTCGAAGCAGGATATGGAGAGACAGTTCGCTTCGATATTCTCCTGCCATACCAGCCAGTTCCCGGCGGGCTCCGAGGCCGCGAGATCCCTAAAGCTCTATTTGAATATCAGGGCAGCCGATTTCGGCATGAGGTGCCTGTCCCGGAGAGCCGAGGGGTTCAGGGTCCTCTCGAGGACGAGGATGCACTGCCTGCCTGAGGATTAGATCAGAACGAGAGCTTTTCCATCCTGTCGATCGCTTCTTTTAGCTTGTATTTGGGGACTGTGCAGGAGATGCGGAAATGCCCCTCTCCGGCACTTCCGAAGGCCGTTCCCGGGGTTACGAGTATGTGGGCGCTCTCGAGCAGCCGGTCCGTAAATTCGACCGAGCTGAGGCCCGTTTTTTCGATCCCGGGGAAGATATAGAACGTGCCTCTCGGCGGAACAAGGCTCAGATAGGGGATGGCCTCCAGCCTTTTTGAGCTGTACTCGACTCTCTCGCGGTATTTGGAGATATAGGTCTTCTTTATGTCCTCCCTGATCTCGAGGGCCTTGATGGCAGCCCTCTGGGATATCGAGGGGGCGGTATAGATATAATCCGTGTTTATGTTTTTTATGACCGCTGCGAAGGCCGGATCCGATATGATCATGCCTATCCTCCAGCCGGTCATGAGGAAATTCTTCGAAAAGCTGTTGAGGGTTATCGTCCTCTCATCCATGCCCTCGAGCGTTCTCATGGGCACGAATTCGTCCTCGTAAACAAAGGCAGTATAGATCTCGTCCGCTATGATGACGAGGTCTTTTTCTTTCGCGACATCCGCGAGCATCCGCTGGGTGGAGAGCGGGTAGAATCTGCCCGTGGGATTGCAGGGGTTGTTGAAGATCATGGCCTTTGTCCGACCTGTAACAGCCGCTTCGAGCCTTTCCCTCGGGATATCGAAATTCTCGGAGGCGTATGTGGAGACGATGACGGGGACGCCTCCCGCGTTTTTTACCTGGCTCGCGTAGGGGGTGAAATACGGGGAGAAGATTATGACCTCGTCGCCCGGATCAAGCATCGCGAGCAGCGCGGTCTGCATTCCCATCATGCTGCTGGCGGAGACAATGACGCTCTCTGGGTCCAGCTCCTGGCCGTGGTCCTCTTTCCAGGCCTTTATGTAGGCGTCGATAAGCTCAGGGTCGCCCTTCGGAAAACCGTAGTGGGTATAGCCGCGCCTGGCGTCTTCGAAAGCCGCGCTGATTATCCTTTCGTCGGTCGTGAAATCGGTATCTCCGATACTGAGCTCGATGATATCGTCCTTGTATCTGAGCATGGCCTCGGTATTCAGGGCAAGGCCTGCCGGCGCGTGTCTGTGTCTTTCGGCAATGAACTTCTTATCCACGGTATCTCCTCCGTCAGCAATGAATTGCAATGAGTATACCATAAATAAAACTTGACTTAAACAGGGAAGACGATTAAAATTTTTTAAGCAAATTCCGATCCAGACGATTCTTAAGGAGAATAAAAAATGAGCAGAGAGAGGAAACCGGATTTCAGAGACTCGCATCTGGTGGACGACGTTCCCGGCCTTCAGTCCGTGATGATCCACGTGCTTCCCAAACGCACGGACTGCGAATGCTACGTCAGCGAGACCTTTGACGTGACCGACGTGCTGAAATACCTCGAAGAGAAAAACAAGACCCATCCCGAATACAGGACTACGCTTTTCCACTGCTTTATTACGGCGGTATCCCGAATGATCAGGGAGCGTCCGAAGATGAACAGATACATAAAGGGCAGAAAGATGCATGAGAGGGAGCTTGTGAGCCTGAGCTTCGTCGCAAAGCGGCAGTTTACGGACGGGGCGGACGAGTCCCTGATCCTGTATGTGCCGAAGGATGAAGACAATCTGGATTCCATAAGCTACAGCCTGGCCGGTCAGGTAAGAGAGCGCAGAAAGGCGGATGACAGCGAGGGCGATTTCGACAAGACGGTAAACGCCTTCGGAAAGCTCCCGAGATTGATCCTGATGCCCATCGTGGCCGTTGTCAGGTGGCTGGATTTCTGGAGCCTGCTGCCCCATGCGATAAGCGACGGAGACCCGAACTTCTCCAGCTGTTTTCTTTCGAATCTGGGCAGCGTAAAATGCCCCAGCGTCTACCATCATCTCAACGAATACGGCACCAACAGCTTTTTCGTGACGATAGGCACCATCCATAAAGAAAAACTCATCATGGATGACGGGACTGAGCAGATACGCGACGTTGTGGACGTAGGCGCCATACTTGACGAGCGGATCGCGGACGGCTTTTATTTCTCCAGGAGCTTAAAGCTCGTGAAATACCTCTTCGCGCACCCGGAGATGCTCGAAATACCCCTGAGCACCCCGAGCGGATACCAATACGAATAAAAAAGATCCTGCACCGCGTGATAAACGGTTGCAGGATCTTTCTATGTGATGCTTCTTTCTATATTCTGTTCGATCTTCGCCAGATGTGCTGGGCATCGGCGGCCTTTACAAGCTCATCCCTGAAATCGGGATGGGCTATGTTTATAAGCGCCTCGGCTCTCTCCCAGACAGTCTTTCCGGGCATGAAGGCCGCTCCGTATTCGGTGACGATGCAGGGGCTCTGGGACCTGGGAACCGTTATGATGTCGCCTTCGGTGAATCTCGGTACTATATTCGAGCAGAGCTTTCCCTGCCTGTCGGTAAAGGTCGAATGCATTGTCAGAAAAGCGTTGCCGCCTCTGGAGAGAAAAGCGCCCGTCACAAAGTCGAGCTGTCCGCCCGTTCCGGAGATCTGCCTCGTGCCCGCGCTCTCGGAGCTGACCTGCCCGTAGAGATCGGCTTTGAGGCAGCCGTTTATGGAGATGAAATCGTCGAGCTGCCCGATGACTGAGGGGTCGTTCACATAGGCCATGGGGGCCGAGAGGATATCCGGGTTTCTGTCGAGAAAATCATAGAGTTCTCTCGAGCCGTTGCAGATCGAGAAGATGCCCTTGCCCTTATTAAGCGTTTTTCTGGCGTTCGTTATCTTTCCGGCCTTATACAGGTCGAGATAGCCGTCGCTCATGAGCTCCGTGTGCATGCCGATATCCTTTATATCGGACTGTGAGATGAGCGTCCCCAGAGCGTTCGGGATCCCGCCGATCCCGAGCTGGAGCGTAATGCCGTCGTGAAGATAAGGGAAGATGTTTTCCGCGATCTTTCTGTCGGTATCAGAAGCGGAGGGCCCCTTTACGGTGCTTATCGGCTCGTCGCTCTCCACGACGAGATCCGCGTCCTTTATATTGATCCGGTCCTTTTCCGTCCCGTATATTACCGGCATGTTGGGGTTTGCCTCGAGGATTATCTTTTTTGCCGCTCCCAGCAGCTCCGCCATGTCGCAATTCGTAAGTCCGAAGGAGAAATCCCCGTGCTCATCCATCGGAGCGACAGTAATCATGGCGACGTCGACAGGGGCGAGGCCTCTCGAGTAGTAGGCGCCGATGTTCCGAAAAAGCATCGGGGAGAAAAAGGCTCTCCCCGAGTCGATATATTTCCGGTCCAGCCCCGAGCAGTGCCAGAGGTTGTACGTAAAGCTCTCCATTTCGGGGTCCGCTTCAACAGTCGCGACGCTCGCCATCGTGATGGCGTTTCTGATCTTTACGTCGCGCAACTCTCCCTTTCTTTTCGCGAGCGCCCTGTCCAGAGCGGTCGGAAAAGAGCAGGTCTGGCAATAGTCGACCCAGTCTCCGTCTTTTATGATCCGCACTGCCTCATCGGCAGTGCGGAGCTTTTTCGAGTATTCTTCTCTGAAGTTCAAGCCTTGATCGTCGCGTCTATCTTTCCGTCTTTGTTGAAGTCGATGGCGTAGGCGTCGATCTTCCCGTCTTTGTCATTGTCCACGGCGTAGACGCCCTCGATATTCGTCTTGTAGAGGTCGACGCTCAGCTCCTTCTTGACGTTCTCCCACTCCTCTTTCAAAGCTGCTCTGTTCTTTACGGCGAAGGCCACAGCGCCTGCAACGGCGACACAGCCTGCGATAAGAGCTCCGGTCTTTACACCTTTGACGGTCCTGCGCACCTTTGCGATCTTTGTCTGCGCGTTGAGTCCGGCCTCTTTTACCCTGCCGAGTTCAGCCTTTGCCTGGGAGATGCTGCTCTTCGCAGCCGCGATCTTTGCTTTCGCGGCTTTGACTTTTGCCAGATGCTTTCTGATATCTCTGAGTTTTTTGAGCATGATGATTCCTCCGGAAATTTTTATGTTGTTTTATGTTTTTTTGGATGATCCATTCTATCATGTTTTGCCCGCGCGCACAATTAAAATGTGAAGGAGGCGATGAACATAAAAATATATTGACAGGTCGGGAAGGGAATGATATCATAACCGTGTTAATACAAATAATACAGTACGGCAAATTTTAGGAAAGGAAGATTCTGAGTCGGGATGATAAGCATCAATTACCGCGACCCGAGGCCGATCTACGAGCAGGTGCGCGACAGCTTCAGAAGACTGATCATCTCAGGCGCCATGCCGCCCGAGACCAAGATGCCCTCAGTCAGGGAGCTCGCGGCATCGCTCACGATAAACCCGAACACCATCCAGAGGGCGTACAAAGAGCTCGAGGCTGAAGGGTATATCTATTCCGTCGCGGCCAAGGGCAGTTTTGTATCCGGAATATCCGAAGCGCTCAAAAAGAGGAAGGAAGAGCTGCTTGCGGATTATTCCCAGCTCGTTAAAGAGCTTGTCATGTGCGGAGCGACCGAGGAGGAGCTCATTGCGCGTTTAAAGGAGGCTGAAAACCATGATTGAAGTTAAAGAGCTTGTGAAGACCTTCGGCGATTTCAGAGCGCTCGACGGCCTTGACATAAAGGTGCCGTCCGGGGCGGTCTACGGGCTGGTAGGGCCCAACGGCGCGGGGAAATCCACTGTCATACGCCATATCACGGGCATCCTGAAGCAGGATTCCGGCGAGGTGAAGGTGAACGGCGAGGATGTTTATGAGAACACCGAAGTCAAAGCGAAGATCGCCTACATTCCCGACGACGTCTTCTACTACACACAGGCGAGCGTCAACGACATGATGAAGTTCTACAGGGACATGTACCCGAAATTCGACATGGAGAGATTTAAGTCTCTGGGAAAAGTCTTCGGAATAAAGACCTCTTCTGCGATCAGGAAACTCTCAAGAGGCATGCAGAAGCAGGTGGCTTTCTGGCTCGCGCTCTCCATGAGACCGGAGACGGTCGTTCTGGACGAGCCTGTCGACGGGCTCGATCCCGTTATGCGCCGCCAGGTCTGGAACGTGCTTTTGTCGGATGTGGCGGAAAACGGAACGACGGTCCTCATTTCCTCACACAATTTGAGAGAGCTCGAGGACGTCTGCGACCATGTCGGCATCATGAATAAGGGCAGGATGATGATCGAGAGAAATCTCGCCGATCTCCAGGAGAGCCTTGTAAAGGTACAGCTCGCCCTGCCCGAAGGAAAAAGCGTTCCCGAGGGTCTGGATATCCTCCACATGTCCGAGCTCGGGCATCTGAAGACGATAATAGTCCGGGGAAGCACTGATGACGTGACCGGAAAACTCGCAGCGGCGTCACCGATGTTTATCGACGTGCTGCCGCTCACGCTTGAAGAGATATTCGTTTATGAACTGGGAGGTGCAGGATATGAAGTCAAAGACATCAGTATTTGATAAGGGTATATTCAAAAACCTTTTAAAGCGCTTCTGGCCTGTATTTTTGGTATATTTTATCATACTGTTCGCGTCCTTGCCCGGAGAGCTCGCGAGACCCTATAACGGCCTCGGCTACCGCTTCAGCTACCAGGTCCTCTGGCAGGCGACGACGGGAACAAAGATCGCGATCTTCGCGGGCGCCGGAGCCGCCATGTGCATGTTTTCCTTCATGTATACGCAAAAAGGGACTGGAATGATGGCAAGCCTTCCGGTCAGGAGAGAGACGGTCTTTGTCACCTCATACATCGCGGGACTCGTTCCGATCGTCGCGGTAAATGTAATAGTCTTTCTTTTCATGCTTGTCTATGAGGCGGCTCAGGGAGCGGCATATCCGGGTTTTCTGTTTACATGGCTTGCGGCAGTGACGCTCGCCGATATCTTCTATTACTCCTTTGCGGTCTTCGCGGCCCAGCTCACAGGCAGCCTCATCGTTCTGCCCGCTGTATACGCTATCCTGCTGATGACCTGCACGGTTGTGGAGGAATGCTTCATAAAGCTGTTCGACATCTTCCTCTACGGATACGCGCCCGCAGGCAGAAAACTGGATTTCCTCTCCCCGCCGGCCTATTTCCAGCAGAAACTGACTGTTGAGAGCAACGACTTTTTCTACGATTACAGTTCGGTCAAGCCCATGGTCTGCTCCTTCAAGGGAATGGGCGTACTTGCGATATACGCGCTCGTCGGGCTGGTATTCGCGTACTTTGCGCTCCGCCTTTACAAAAAGCGCCGCATGGAGACTGCGACGGACATCGTCTCCATTGAGATACTGAAGCCCATATTCAAGTACTGCCTGGCCTTCGGCTGTGCGCTGGCCGCCTCCGATTATTTCGGCGGAAGCTTTATCCCGGAAAACGCGACGAATATTGAGAAGCTCGCGATCATCCTTTTCGTTATGATCGTCTCAGCATTCATCGGCTATTTTGCAGCGGAGATGCTGATAAAAAAGAGCACCAGGGTATTCAAAACCTCCTGGAAGGGCTTCGTTCCGGTCGCCTGTGTTCTGGTACTTTTCTGCACGCTCCTGAATGCCGATATCACGGGCTTTGAGGAGAACATTCCGGAAGCCGGTGAGATAGAAAGCGTTGAATTCAATTACGGCGACACGCTCATTAAAGATCCGGCAAATATTGAGAAAACGCTTGAAGGGCACAGGGCGATAGTCAGGAACAGGCCCGTAAATACAGACCCGTACGGCGGCCCCGGTTATTATGTGTTCCGTATGACATATACGCTCAAAAATGGAAAGTCGATGACGCGCGAATACACTCTGGTCGAAGATGAGACCGCAGCGGCGAACAAAGCGTTCGACAGCGCGATAAACAGCCGCGAGGGCAAGCATTTCCGATTCGAGCCGCTCTTCGGGATCACAGGGGATACAAGTTACGGCTGCAATATTAACGTTAACTGGTATGACGTTGAGAAAGACAGATACGAGAGCGATTATACATATCTCGGCGGAGATCAGTTCAGGGAGTTCGTATACAGCTGCCTGATCCCGGATCTGGAGAACACGAGCCTTGGAGACGCAATACTCTTCTATAACGAAGAGACGGGCAGGAAACTCACAACGATAGGGGTAGATATCTATGAGAAGAACGCGGTGGTCATGGACGCTGCAAGCAAATACATGTATATGCAGGTCAGCACCGACGCGAGACATACCCTTGACTGGATAAGAAACAATACGGACTTCATCATCATTACCACTGCGGAAAACGAAGCCAATATCCCCGTCCAGGAGGGATGGGCAACCGACGGCAACGCGGTTCCGGTTTATGCTGAAGCAACCTTAATCGATTGAGACCTGAAAGAGAAATAAAATAAACTGAGAAATTCACCATGAAAAAGACACTTACACTGCTGCTTGCAATTATTCTTATAAGCGCCGCGCTCTGTGCGCCGGCTTACGCGTCGGAGACGGAAGAGACCCCCGCTCCGACGCCTGAAGCCACGGCGGAGCCGACGCCGGAGCCCACAGCTGCTCCGACGGCAACGCCGGCTCCTACGCCGGCGCCCACCGCGACAGTCGCCCCGTCAGCCACTCCGGGACCGACGGCAACGCCCGCAGCGATGGCAACGCCCGCTCCCACAGCGACACCGCAGCCGACTCCCAACAAGCTTCCCGCGAAGATAACCAAGCACCCGGGAGGCGAGACGGTCAATGCCGGAGGAGAAGCCCTGTTCACGGCAGGCGCCGAAAACTACAAAGAGATCATCTGGCGCATAGTGAGCGAGGACACGAAGGTCACCTATATAGCAAAAGACGCCCCCGGATACTTCAAGGGGCTCGAGGTGAGCATGTACAAACAGGAGAAAACGGGAAACGAGGCGATAAGGCTAAAAAATATCCCGGCTTCCATGAACAGATGGAGAGTCGAGGCAAAGTTTATAGGAAATGACGGAAAGGCCGTATATTCGAACGGCGCCCAGATAATAATAGCCGGAGCGTCTGTTACTCCCGCGCCGACTGCGACAGTAAAGCCCACAGCAACTCCCGCGCCGACAGCGACGCCGGCGCCTACAGCAGAGCCGACTCCGCTTCCCCCGACGCCCGGGATAAGCACCGAGCCTCTTCCGACTCCGACCCATCAGGCCGACAGGGCATCCGAGAGAGGTTCATCCTCGGGGCTTCTGCTATTGATAGCTTCGGGGATCCTGGTCGCGGGACTTGCAGCATATTTTGTTTACAGGCTCATAAACGAATACAGGGATAAGTAAGCTCAGACATTGAGATGCTCCGAGCAGCGCCTCAGCCAGTCAGACCTGAGGTAATATATGAGAAGAGCCAGAGCAGTGACTGCCCATGAGACCGGGTATGAGGCCGAGACGGCATCTATGGAGTGCCAGACCGGGACTACAAACGCGACCCAGAGTATCCTCAGCAGACAGATGCCGAGCAGAACGATAACTGCAGGCCTGATGCTGTCGCCGGCTCCGCGAAGGGTATTTGAATAGACTTCGATAAAACACCAAATAAAATAATAGGGTACAAACCAGAGCATTATGTGCACAGCTTCGTCGATGACGCCCTGATCCTCCGTAAACAGCCGGAGGGCGAAGGGCGCGATCGGAAGGAGGATGGAGGCGAAAATGACCGCCACCGCCACGTCCATGATAAGCGCTGCCTTTGTACCTTTTTTCATGCGCTCCGTAAGCCCCGCTCCGAAGCACTGTCCGGTAAACGCGCAGATAGCCGTGCCGAAGGAGTTGGAGAGGACCCAGAATATCCCGTCGAGCTTTCCGGTAACTGCCCAGGCGGCCACGGTATCCGAGCCGAAGGAATTGACGGAGGCCTGGAGTATGAGGTTTGAAATGGAGTACATGGCGGACTGGATGCCGGAAGGCACGCCTATATACATCGTTCTCGAGAGGGTCCGCCTGTCTATTCCGATCTTTCTGATATAGAGCTTCTGCGGCCCGGGCTTTACGGCGAGGTCCCTCATGATCAGGACCGCGCTGACAGCGATCGCGACAACGGTTGCCCAGGCTGCTCCGGCGACTCCCGCGGAGAAGTATATTACAAATACGATATCCAGAATGATGTTGAGCACCGTACACAGGACGAGATATTTCAAAGGAGTGGCCGAGTCTCCTACGGCTCTGAGTATTCCGGAGCCTGCGTTGAACAGCATCATTGGAACGGTGCCTGCGAAGAATATCTTCATATAGCTCTCCGAGAGCTCCCTTATATCCTCAGGATTTCCGATCGCTTTGAGCGCCCAGGGGGTGAGGGCGCGGCACACAAATGTCAGTACAACGCCGGCGATCAGACAGAAAGCCGTGACGGTGTGCACGGCCTTGCTGACGCCCTCTTCATTTCCCGCGCCGAAGCACTGGGAGATTATGATCGTGGCGCCGGAAGCAAGTCCGCTGAAAAAGCCCAGTACCAGGTTGATTATAACAGCGGGGCTCCCCGCGACCGCGGCCAGAGCCTCCGTTCCGACAAAGCGCCCGACTATGATGGCGTCCACCGTATTGTACAGCTGCTGGAAAAGCATGCCGATCATAATGGGAATGAAAAAGCCGATGAGCTTTTTCCAGACATTGCCCGAAGTCAGGTCGGTTCTTTCATTTTTATCAATGATCCCGCTGTTCATAAGGCGTATTATATTCTCACGCTCCGGCGAATTCAAGCATAAATGCATCGTAAACGGATATATTACAATTATTAGCACTCACATCAAGCGAGTGCTAATATTCATAATTTGTTCATAAATTAATGTATATTTGTTAAAATCTGCGAGGTATTTTATATACGTAAACAAACGAGAGATACAAAATCCCGGCCAAACAAATCAGTTAATTAATAATACAGGAGGATATATAAAATGTTTGAGATCATTCCGTTTGAAAGAAGAAGAAATCAGGTCGCCAATTGGGATCCGTTCAGGGAGTTCGATGAGATGGAACGCAGGTTCTGGGGCGACAGGGGAATGCAGAGCGCGTTCCGCACCGACATTACCGACACAGGCGACGCCTACAAGCTCGAGGCTGAGCTGCCCGGATTCAATAAGGAAGATATCAAGATAGACATCGAGGACGGCAGACTCACGATCTCGGCCGAGCACAGCTCCGATGAGAAGAACGAGAAGGACAATTATGTAAGGCGTGAGCGTTACTTCGGAAGCTACAGCAGGTCCTTCGACATCACGGGCATTGACGAGGAAGCGATCGGCGCCGAGTACAAGGACGGCATTCTGGTACTGAACATGCCGAAGAAAGCTCCGGAACAGCCCAAAGCCAGAAGGCTCGAGATTCAGTAAACAGATAATACGAAATAAAAAAAGAGCGGTGTACCGCTCTTTTTTTATGCTTTGTTGATCATTTCCCGGGCTTCGAAGAGGGAGATGTTCCTGCTTCTGGCGATCTCCGCCAGATCTTCGAATTCAGCCTTTGTATGTACGCTCCCGTAGCCTGAGGAGGTCTTTATCCTGACTTCGCCCGACGGCGTTTCCGCGACTTCGAAGCTCCTCCTTAAGCTGTGCCGGCTGCAGACGTATTCTCTTACTCCGAGCGTCGTCGTGTGTTTGAAGATGCTTTCGAGCAGCTCCCCGCGTTTTTCCTCTCTGCACATGCAGGTCAGACAGACTGCCGGGCGGCACTTCTTCATGCTTATGTTTGTAAAGTATACATCCAGGGCTCCGGCCTCGAAAAGCCTTTCCATCGCGAATCCGAGCTCCTCTCCGGTCATGTCGTCAAGATTGCATTTGAGCTCGATTATTCTTTCGTTCTGCTCTGAAGTATCCCCGAGAAAAGCTCTCAGAATGTTTGCGGCTTCGAGATCCCGGCTGCCCGTGCCGATCCCCGTTTTCTCAACGGTCATCACGGGCATGGGGCCGAAGGAGACTGCGAAATGCTTTAAAAGGGCGGCTCCCGTCGGAGTGCAGAGCTCGAACGGGATATCGCCGGTGTACCAGGGAATGTCTCTGAGCAGGATCTCGGTCGCGGGAGCGGGTACAGGAAGTATGCCGTGCGCGCATTTTACGGTCCCGCTTCCGGCATGTACCGGGGAGGCCAGGATCTGATCCGGCGCCAGTTCGTTAATGAGCATGCAGAAGCTGAGAATGTCCGCAAGCGCGTCGAGAGTGCCTATCTCGTGGAAGTGTATGTTTTCTACGGTTTGCCCGTGGACCTTTCCTTCTGCCTCTGCCAGCAGGGCATAGACAGAAAGAGCGTCATCTCTGACTCTTTCCGGCAGCTCCATCGAGGAAATGAATTCCTTTATATCTGAAACAGAGCTGTGATGTCTGTTTATTCCGGAGGGGAAATCATACATGTTTTCATTTTCCGTGCTCCCGTTTATTGAAACCGAAAAATGAGTGCCCGTTATGCCGCATTTCTTATCCTTGGAGATGGAGGCTTCAGCCTTCCCCCCGAGGAGTGTGTTCAGACGGCTTATGAAGGCTTCAGGGTCGGGATGCAGGCCGAGCAGGGCGCCTGAGAGCATGTCGCCGGAAGCGCCCATCCGGCATTCCAGATAAAGTGTTTTCAAAGACTTGCTTTCCTCCCTTCGGGGTCTATGCTTATCTCCCTGAAATACCGGGAGAGTTCTTTTTTTATCTCATCAAGCTTTTCAAAAGCGGCAGGAAGTTGCTCCGCAGGAAACTGGAGTTTTGCCGTATCTGAAGAAGTCCTGACTCTCAGATCCGTAAAGCCGAGGGAGAACAGGAACTCCTCGCTCTTTTCAACAGCTTCGAGTCTTTCCCGGGTTATGGTCTCGCCGGTTTTTACGCGGGTCGCGAGACAGGAATAGGCAGGCCTGTTCCAGGTGTTCAGACCCGCTTCATGTGAAAGCCTCCGTATATCAGGCTTTGTGAGACCGCACTCGCGCAGAGGGGACAGTACCCCCAGTTCGGAGAGGGCTTTTGCTCCCGGCCGCTCGTTTAAGTCATCGCTCGCGTTGGTGCCGTCGATCAGCACTTTGTATCCGTCTTCAGCCGCCTTTTCAGCTATGGAGGAAAAAATGGATCTCTTACAGTAATAGCAGCGGTTTGCCGGATTTGAGCGGATCACATCGTCCGAGAGAACATCGGCAATGATTATTTCGGGCTCTGCGCCAAGCTTTCCTGACAGGTCCAGAGCATTCTGGAATTCGAATTCCGGCTGGAAACAGCTCCTGACGAGATAGGGCTTGACATCAGCACCGAGAGACAGCGCTTCGTACAGCAAAAAGGCGGAATCGGTCCCTCCGGAATACGCGAGAGCAGCCTTCGGGTGCAGGGTAAAAAAATCCTTCAGAGTCATGGATTTATTTTTCCGCTATATGGTTTATCATGCTGGCCATGTATCCGGCGCCGAAGCCGTTATCGATGTTTACGACGCTGACTCCGCTCGCGCAGGAATTGAGCATGGCGAGAAGAGCGGCGACTCCGCCGAAGCTCGCGCCGTAGCCGACGCTTGTGGGGACTGCGATCACGGGACAGTCTGCAAGCCCCCCTATGACCGAGGGAAGCGCTCCTTCCATGCCCGCAACGGCTATTATCACCTTCGCGTTCATGATATGATCCATGTTCCCGAGCAGCCGGTGTATGCCGGAAACGCCCACGTCATAGAGCCTTTCGACTTCGTTCCCGAGCACCTCCGCGGTGACTGCAGCCTCCTCCGCGACAGGTATATCGCTGGTACCTCCGGTAGCCACTACGACCTTCCCGAGCCCGCTCGGAGGGGGAAGCTTTCCTATGATGCCGGTGCGCGACGTCTCGTTGTATTCAAGCGGCAGATCTTTTTTTATAAACTCCGCGGACTCTTTTATCAGGCGCGTGATGAAGACCGTCTCCTGTCCGGAACCGAGCATTGTTTTTGCGATCCCGAGGATCTGCTCCTTTGTTTTTCCCGCCCCGTAGATTATTTCGGGAACACCCTGGCGGATACCCCGGTGAATATCCACCTTGGCGTAGTCTCCCACCTCGTGGAAGGGTTCCATTTTGAGCTTCAGAGCAGCCTCTTCGGGCGGGAGAGTCCCGTCCGCCACACTGTTCAACAGCTTGGTCAGTTCATGTTTGTCCATTTTATCCGTTCTTTCTGATTTTTGTTTTGGTATTATAACATGTAAGGTCTTCCCGGTAAATACAGACAGATCCGGGATTTTTGAATTATATTGATTTGGACGGAAATTCTGATATGATATGAGTCGAAGACCGAAGGACGGGATATTATGATATTTGATACACACGCGCACTATGACGCCGAACAATTCGATAACGACAGGGAAGTGCTTCTTGCCGATCTGAGATCGAGCGGGATCGGGGGAGTAATAGACCCCGGCTGTGATCTCGAGTCCTCCGAAAAAGCGATGAGGATAGCTCAGGAGCACGATTTCGTATACTTCGCGGCCGGCTGGCACCCCGAGGAAGCGGAGAGCTTCACAGAGGATGATTTTTCAAAACTTAAAACTCTGTTTGAGCACCCGAGATGCAAAGCGGTAGGTGAGATAGGCCTCGACTATTACTGGGACAAAACATATGCCGAAAAGCAGAAGGAGATCCTGGAACTTCAGATGGCCCTGGCCTTTGACAAAAGCATGCCAGTAATAATCCATGACAGAGAGGCGCACGGGGACTGCCTGGAATTCGCAAAAAGATACGAGGGGATCAAAGGAGTCTTTCACTGCTTCTCGGGCAGCGCGGAGATGGCAAAAGAGCTTTTGAAACGGGGCTGGTACCTCGGCTTTGACGGCCCGGTCACATATATAAATGCCAGAAAAACTCTGGAGGTCCTGGAGATCTGCCCTCCCGACAGGATACTCATCGAGACCGACAGCCCTTATATGTCTCCGACTCCGATGAGGGGCAAAAGAAATGATTCACGTAACTTGGTTTACGTAATAGAAAGAATAGCAGACTTTAAAGGTCTTACAATTGAAAAAACTGCTGACATTACATTTGAGAATGCCAGACAGCTTTTCAATATTTATTAAC
The DNA here is from genome assembly GCA_017430455.1 of Oscillospiraceae bacterium. Classification (GTDB taxonomy): domain Bacteria; phylum Bacillota; class Clostridia; order Oscillospirales; family Oscillospiraceae; genus Limivicinus. Next base: position 58,193 of record JAFRMX010000013.1, on the reverse strand, counting down.
ATAATTTGGTTTAAATAAATCAATCAGACGATCTTTACTATCATACCTGATACAGGCGGAATGCTGAAAGAAAGCATTCCGTCTTTTATTTCAGCTTTCCCGTCCCCGAGCAGTAATTCAACAGATTTCCCCGCCGTGAAATGCCGGTCTGAAAGACAGATCTGCTGCTCATACGGGCTTCTGTTTACAGCGGAGACAAGACATCCGTTTTCAGCCTTATTTCCAAAAACGTCGCTTCCGGTTTCGATATATCTCAAAATAATGAGAGTATCGCGATTTTGCGAGAAAAACATTGCTTCGCCGGTGGAGAGGGCATCGTTTGAGTTTCTTATTTCGGCAAGTTTCCTGTAGTGGGAGTGGAGATCTTCGTTTCCAAGTCTGAAAGGCCTCCTGTTGAAGGGATCGCTGACCCCCTCCATGCCCTGCTCGTCTCCGTAGTAGACCGAGGGCACTCCGGGAAGCGAGAACTGAAGCACGGAGAGCATCTTCTCAAGCTCAGGCGCTTTCTTCTTTGCTTCTTCGGTAAAGCTCATCGCCATTTGCTGCTCCCTGGAGAGCGAGCGCAGATAGACATCGGTCGAAAGTGCGGTCAGAAGCCTGTCCGTATCATGGGAGCCAAGAAGATTCATGAGCGAGTAATAGAAGGGCTTGGGATAATTCAGCTTTTGCTCCAGAAGGAAGTTTCTCAGCTGAGCGGCTGTGATCTTACCGGAAGCAAAGGAGAGGGCGTTGTCGCGAAGCGGATAGTTCATGACTGAGTCGAGAGAATAGCCCAGAGCGTATTTTCTCTTTTTCCCGTAGCTCTCTTTGACGACGGCATCCTCCCATACCTCTCCGATGATGGGAGCCTCGCTGTCGGTCTCTTTAACGGCTTTTCTTATAAGAGCGAGAGCCTCATCCGGGAGCTCGTCCGCCACATCAAGCCTCCATCCGGAAGCTCCCTTTTTCAGCCAGGTCTTTACGACCGAATTTTCTCCCGTTATGACAAAGTCCTGCCATGAGCGTTCTTGCTCGTTTACGTTCGGAAGATCCTTAAAGCCCCACCAGCACTCGTAATCATTGGGAAAACTGCTGAAAGTATACCATTTGTAATAAGGCGATTTCTCTCCCTGGCAGGCGCCTTCGGAAGGGTAGTGGCCGTATCTGTTGAAATAGATGCTGTCGCTTCCGGTGTGATTGAAAACACCGTCGAGTATGACATGCATCCCCATGGCGGAAGCAGTTTCGCAGAGAAGGGAAAAGTCCTCCTCATTGCCCAGTATCGGATCGATCCTCATATAATCCGATGTGTCGTAGCGGTGGTTGCTCCTGGCCTCGAAGATCGGGTTCAAGTATATGCAGCTGATACCGAGCTCTTTAAGATACGGGAGCTTGTCGGTTATACCGCGGAGTGTGCCGCCAAAGAAATCGTCCGGAGCGTAATCCTTCTCAAAGGAACGTGCCTTCCATTTTACTTCGTCATCGAGAAGAGTGTGAAAATCCGGTGTCTGTCCCAGAGAGCGGTGATATTCTATGCCGTTTTCGGCAGTTTTGTCATTAGAGAAAGCGAAGCGGTCAGGAAAGATCTGATACATGATTGCTTTTTTGAACCACTCCGGAGTTTCGAAATCCGCCAGATAAACTGTCAGCCTGAAACAGGCGCGCTTTACGTCGCAGACATCGGCTGAAAAACCGCTCTTGTCCGGGCATACCCATCTGATGCCCTGAGGCGTCTCGAGTCTGAAGCAGTACCACAGGGCGGCAGCCTCAGTAAACATAATATCATCAACATAATGCAGACAGCTGTTTTCCTTTTCCATTGGATACTCGGTCTTGCCGCTGTCGGTATATATCTCCAAAACAGCTCTGTCAATTTCTCCGGAAACAGATTCAAAGGCAAGGCGCAGTTTCTCGCCTGTTCTTAAAGAGCCTGTTACAGAGCGGTATTTCGGATCGAGTATATCGTGTTTTACGACAAAATAGACTTTTTCGGATCCGGCAAGCAGTTTCAGTATATTGGCTGTTCGAGGCTGAAGCTTTTCAAGCCCTTCAAGATCCGTTTTTGTGTTGATAGGATCGTTGCAGTACATCACAGCAGTCTTATAGGCCTGCTCGAGCGAGAAGCCGCGGTCGTCCATCAGAACTCTCAGAAGCTCAGGCGCAATCAGGGGATTTCCGCCCGGATGAAGTTTTTTCCGGCGCGTGTACAGAGGAAGCTCATCTGACAGATAATCGCTTTCAACACTTCCGGCCTCGGCGGCGGCTTCGAAATACGCGAGCTTCAGACTGTCACAGTCCGGGGAGTTGAGTTCTCTGCACAGAACCTCATCTCCTCCGACCGCTTTCCAGCCGTTTTCGGTTTTTACGGCATCTGCATATGGCCTGTCGCTGTATTTGATCTTCAGAGTATAATTCGGCGACCACTCCTCTTTGTAAGTGCCGCCGAAATACACCCGCTGTATCCGCGTTATATCAGCCATATATAATGCTTTGCATATTCCAGAGCCGAGAGCTCGAAGCCGAAGTCGGTGCTCATGGCGGAGTAGATGAGTTTACTCATGGTCTCTTTATCCCTGTATACATTCAGGGCACCCAGTATACATTCTTTCATTTCGTGGGCATTGAAATTTGCGAAAGAAAAACCGTTTCCCTCGCCGGTATATTTGTTGTACGGAGTGACGGTATCCTTGAGGCCGCCCGTCTCTCTGACGATCGGGAGAGTACCGTATCTCATGGCGAGCATCTGGCTTATACCGCAGGGCTCGAATCTGGACGGCATGAGATAGAAATCGCTTCCGGCATAGATAAGGTGGGCAAGATTGTCGTTGTATCCTATGTATGAGCAGACCCTGCCCTTGTATCTGGATTCTGCGCCGCGCATAAAGGATTCGAAATTGGAATCTCCGGATCCTAAAAGCATGAATTGCATATCGTTGTACATCATGAGCTCGTCGAGCATCCTCTCGACGAGAGCGAAGCCCTTCTGCTCAGTCATTCGGGTAACCATGGACACTATCGGGACGTCAGCTCTCTCCTCGAGCCCCATATGCTCCTGCAGGACTTTTTTGCAGAAGGCTTTGCCTTTCATATGCCCTTTATCGTATCTTGACGGGATGACAGGATCGCTGTGTGGATTGAAGACTTTGGTGTCTATACCGTTGACGATTCCGAACAGCTCGTGGGAGCGGGCGTTGAGAATGCCTTCGAGGCCTTCGCTGTAATACGGGGTCTTTATTTCCTCGGCATAGGAGGGACTGACCGTATTCAGCGCGTCGGCAAATACGCAGCCCGCCTTGAGAAAGTTTGCGCATCCGTCGAGTTCCATAAACTCAGAGGTATAATACTTTTTATCCACTCCGAGCAGATCCTGAACGAATTCGAATCCGCATTTGCCCTGATAGGCTATATTGTGTATGGTGAGCAGGAATTTGAGACCTTCCTGCATGCTCCCTGAATACTGTGTTTTTGCAAGCATGGGGATCATGGCAGCCTGCCAGTCATTGCAGTGGATGACGGAAGGCTTGAAATCGAGATTGGGTATGGCATCCAGTACTGCCCTGGTGAAAAATGCATACTGCTGTGTCTCGGGGTCTCCTCCGCGATAGATTTTATCGCCGAAATACCCTTCATTGTCCACAAGATATATTATGACTCCGTCGAGCTCGAGCTTTTCTATGCCGACATATTCCCTGCGCCAGCCGAGATCGCAGTAGAAATCGAACATATGTACGACCTGACTGCGGTAACGGTCCTTTATTATGCGGTGGTAAGGGATAATGACTCTGGCGTCCATGCCGAGCTTTTTGAGAGATTTAGGGAGCGTTCCGACAACGTCGGCCAGGCCGCCTGTTTTTGCAAGAGGAGCGCACTCCGAAGCGACCAGAAGGATCTTGGGAAGATAACGCTTTCCTTTCTTTTCGAGTTCAGTCTTCAGTATCTGATTCATCTGCAGTTACCTCATATTCATAGTATATACAGGAATTTGCAGGCAGTGTCAGTTCTGCCGAATAATCCATGTCAAGAAACGCCTCTTTGCGGCTTTCTATTGTCTTTTCCGTTTCGGTTCCCGTTCCGCCGAAAGCAGTGTCATCGCTGTTGAGTATTTCAGTAAGAGTGCCTTTCTGCGGCAGACCTATGACGAAGCCGTCATAGCTTACAGTCGTAAAATTGCATACGCAGACAAGATATTTTCCTTTGCCTTCGGTATCGGATGTACGCAAAAATGCAATGGAGGAGCGCATGTTGTCGTTTACGTTGAGCCACCTGAAGCCGTCCCAGGAGTTGTCGATCCTGTACAGGGCGGGGAAGGAGACATATATGCTGTTGAGCGCTCTGCTGTAGTCCTGCATGGCCTTGTGAAGAGGATAGTCCAGAAGCAGCCAGTCGAGCTGCTGCTTGTAGTTCCACTCAATAAACTGTCCGAACTCGCTGCCCATAAAGGTATGCTTTTTACCCGGGTGGGCATACTGATATCCGTACAGAGTGCGCAATGCCGCAAACTTCTCCTCATATGTGCCGTACATCTTGTTGATCATGGAGGCTTTCCCGTGTACGACCTCGTCGTGGGAATACGCGAGGATAAAGTTCTCGGAAAAGGCATACATCATTGAGAAGGTCAGCTTGTTGTGGTTATTGCTTCTGAAGAACGGGTTCAATGACATGTAATCGATGGTGTCGTGCATGAATCCCATATCCCATTTGAAACAGAAGCCGAGTCCGCCTGCGTCGGGAGGAGCAGTTATAAGCGGAAAAGCGGTGCTCTCTTCGGCTATGGTCACGGTACCGGGGTAACGGGACAGAACGGAAGAATTAAGCTGCCTTAAAAACTCTACGGCTCCGAGATTTGTATTGCCTCCGTATTTGTTGGGGGTATAATTTCCGTCCTTGCGGCCGTAATCGAGATAGAGCATTGAACTGACGGCGTCGACCCTGATTCCGTCTATGTGGAATTCCTCGAAGAATTTGCAGGCGGATGAGATCAGAAAGCTCCTCACCTGACTGCTCTCATAGTCAAAGATAAGCGTACCCCATTCCGGATGCTCGGCCATGCGCTTTTCTTTGCTTTCAAACTGGGGAGATCCGTCGAAGTTAGCCAGCCCGTGCTCATCCTTCGGGAAATGGGCCGGGACCCAGTCCATTATAACTCCGATGCCTTTTCTGTGCATGCAGTCGACAAAATACTTGAAATCCTCGGGATTGCCGTATCTTGAAGTCGGGGAGTAATAACCGGTTACCTGATATCCCCACGAGGCATCGAAAGGAAATTCCGTGATCGGCATGATCTCTACATGCGTATAGTGCATTTCTTTGCAGTATTGGGAAGCCTGCTCGCCCAGATACGAATATATCGGTTTCTCCCGGCCGAAGTCCTTCCAGGAACCGCAGTGCATCTCATATACGGACATGGGCTCTTTGAGAAAATCGCGGCTCCGGCGCTTTTCAAGATATTCTTCATCTCCCCAGGTATAGGGGTTGTTGCACCAGATGATGGAAGCGGTCTCGCTCCCGTTTTCCGAAAAAGCGGCAAAGGGATCTGCCTTGAGCACTCTTCTGCCGTCTGCGCCGTCTATGCAGAACTTGTATTTCATGCCGTCGGAAAGGCCTTCTTTGAAAATAAACCATATCCCGCCCTCCCGGTAGGGAGTCATGATGTCGGCATCGTTGTTCCAGCCGTTGAACTCACCTGTAAGGCTCACCCTTTTCGCGTTGGGAGCCCATACGACAAATCTGTGCAGACCTTCTTCGGGTATATAGGTGCACCCGTAGAATTTCCACGCGTTAACGGCATTTCCGGTATTGAAAAGATAAATGTCGTCCTTCAGGATATACTTTGAGGCAAGCTCCTGCAGATCTTTCATTTTATATCCTCTTCCATTTGGCCCCGTTGGGGATATCCGTGACCTCTATTCCTTCAGATTTAAGCTCATTCCTTATCTGATCGGCAAGCTGGTAGTTTTTGGCTTTTTTGGCTTCCTGGCGAGCCATGATCTTGGCAGAAACAGCCGGATCTTCCTCACCGGACTCCGAAATAACGGTAAATGTGCTGACTTTGGCAGCTTCAGCTTCCTTTTTCAGTTCTTCACGTTTTACGGCTGCCTTATCAAGAAGATTGAGAGACAGCACTTTGTCAAAGTCGCCTATGGCATACAGTTTCGTAGCGTCATTTGTATTGTATTTGAAAACATCATAAACTGCAGTTACCGCGAGGGAAGTGTTGAGGTCATTGTCAAGGCCCGCTTTGAACTTTTCACGCAGCTTTTCGACAGCTTCCAAATCGACTTCACCGTCTCCTGGCTTGAGGGCTGCGATCCTGGCGATCAGCTTGTTATAGGCCAGTTGGGCATTGTCGAGGTTTTCCCAGGTAAATACGAGGATCTTGCGGTAGTGGCTCTGAAGGCAGAAAAATCTGTATGCCAAGGGATCATATCCCTTTTGCTCGAGCAGCGAGACTGTAAGAAATTCGCCCTTGGATTTGCTCATCTTTCCGTCGGCTGTGTTGAGATGCAGTACGTGCATCCACCAGTTGCACCAGTGGTGGCCGAGAAATGCTTCAGACTGTGCAATTTCGTTTGTGTGGTGCGGAAATGCATTGTCTATCCCGCCGCAGTGGATATCCACGTTTTCTCCGAGGTGCTTCATGGCTATACCGGAGCACTCTATATGCCAGCCGGGGTAGCCTGTTCCCCACGGGGAATCCCACTTCAGGGCCTGCTCTTCGAATTTAGATTTTGTAAACCAGAGTACAAAGTCGTTTTTATTGCGTTTGTTCAGGTCTTCTTCTACGCCTTCACGGACTCCAATGGCAAGATCCTCTTCATTGAAATCGTTGAAGATGTAATACTTTTCAAGCTTTGAAGTATCAAAATAGATATTGCCGCCTGCATGATATGCATAGCCCGTATCCAGGAGCTTTGTGATTATTTTTATATAATCGTCAATGAGATTGGTGGCAGGCTCCACTACATCAGGTCTTTTGATGCAAAGCTTGTTGCAGTCATCGAAGAAAGCATCCGTATAGAATTTAGCGATCTCCATAACGGATTTGTGTTCTCTTTTTGCGCCTTTGACCATCTTGTCTTCGCCTTCGTCGGCATCGGAAGTAAGATGCCCTACGTCGGTAATGTTCATAACGCGCTTGACATTGTATCCCGTATACCTGAGGTACTTTTCAAGTATATCCTCCATAATATAGGATCTCAGGTTGCCTATATGAGCATAGTGGTAGACTGTGGGACCGCAGGTGTACATCTTTACAAGCTTCGGATCGTTCGGAACAAATTCACTTTTTTTTCTGGTTGCGCTGTTATACAAATACATGACAAACACCTCTCCTGGAGAATTTAATTAATCATTTTTCTGTTTGTATAGAAATAATCTATACCGGATATGACCGTTACGATTAGGATTAGTATGACACAGATAATGTCACACAGATCACCTTTGCCCGGAAAGAGCTTATCTGAAATCATCATAATACATATGGATACCATGGTGACACCGGTCTTAATTTTTCCGGATCTTGCAGCAGCTATTACCTTCCCTTTTTCAAGGGCTATCATACGAAGTCCGGATACGGCAAACTCTCTCAAAATAACGACAGCAAGTGCCCAGCCCGGCATTTTTCCGGTCTCGACATAAATACACAAGGCGGCCATAACAAGAACTTTATCGGCAAGCGGGTCCACGAGTTTGCCGAAATCGGTGACCTGGTCGTAGTGACGGGCAATATACCCGTCAAGGGCATCTGTAAGGCATGCAATTATGTAAACTACAAGAGCCGCGGTGCACTTTCCCACGTAAAGAAGAACCATAAAGATGGGAATCATCAGGATCCTGAGCATTGTGAGCTTGTTTGCTGTAGTATTCAGACTCTTCATGTTTCTGCCTCTTCTCCATAAAGGATACCGTCTTCTGCTTTAGTTATGTAAACTTTTGCAAATGTTCCTTCAGATGCGCTGCCGGTAAAGCATACTTCCCCGTCTATATCCGGTGAGTCGGCATAGCTGCGCCCGACCATGTATCCGCTTTCTTCATCATAGAATTCGGTCAGCACATCGATGGTCTTCCCTGTAAATGAATTGCAGAAGTCATCCATGATGGGGGCCTGCAACTGCATAATGAGATCTGCACGTCTGCGGGCTTCATCTTCGCTGCAGTGCTCCATAGCAGCAGCGGGGGTGCCCTCTTCCGGAGAGAAAGGAAATACGCCGGCGCGCTCTATTCTCGCTTCCCTGAGAAAACTGCAAAGTTCTTCAAACTCCGTTTCTCCCTCTCCGGGGAGTCCCGCAATAAGACTCGTTCTCAGAACCAGTCCGGGAATCCGCTCTCTCAGCTTTTTAAAAAGCGATCTTATTTCATCACCGCTGCCGCGGCGGTTCATCCTCTTCAGGATCCCGTTGTTTATGTGCTGTATCGGTATATCCAGATATTTGCAGACTTTCGGATTTGAAGCTATTTCTTCAATAAGCTCATCGTCAAACTGATCGGGGTAGAGATAGTGGAGCCTTATCCATCCGATCCCGGGAATATCTGAGAGCTTTCTGATCAGTTCGGAGAGCTTGTGTCTTCCGTAGAGATCTGTCCCATAACGGGTGATATCCTGGGCAATTACGATCAGTTCTTTTACCCCGTGATCTGCAAGATCTTCAGCCTCTTCGATTATATTCTCCATCTTTCTGGACCGGTATCTGCCCCGTATATACGGTATGGCGCAGAAACTGCAGAAATTGTCACAGCCCTCCGCGATCCTCAGATAAGCCCAGGAGGGACCGGTCGTGAGGACTCTGGGGATCTCGTCTACAGGAGCGCTGCTGTTTTCAAAAGAAGAATAGAATCTGCCCGAGAGAACCGCTTCTGCGCACTCGGCTATATTTCCGAAGCTGCCGACTCCGAGCAGACCGTCTATTTCGGGAAGTTCAGAGTGAATGGAATCCTTGTATCTTTCGGAAAGGCAGCCCGTTACGATTATCTTGTAATCGGGATCGTTTATTTTCAGCTTCGCCGTTTCCAGTATGGTATCTATAGCTTCACTTTTTGCAGCATCAATAAAACCGCAGGTATTGATTACGGCAAAATCAGCGTCCCCGGGCTCGGAAACGGGTTCATATCCCGCTTCAGTGAGAAGATACAGCATCTGCTCGCTGTTTACGAGATTCTTAGCGCAGCCGAGCGATATGAGTGCAAATTTAGGAGTCATTTCAGTATTCATTCAGATCTTCACCGACACGCTCAAAAGCCGCTCTTATCTCAGACCATGAATAGCCTTTGCGGAAGAGAGCGTCGGATATTTTTTTGATTTCTTTTCTGTCACCGGGATCCGTGAGTCTTCTGCGGATAAAGGAGTCGATTTTATCTTCCTGGTCAGGCATCTCCTCTAAGGCTTCCTCAAAAAGATCGCGAGGAATGCCTCTTCGGATAAGCTCGGAAATGATCCGCGATCTGCCGAAGCCTTTTTCAGCGTAGTGTCTTACAACTGCTCCTGAATAACTCAGCTCATCTATCAGCCCGAGCTCCGCCATTCTTTCCGACACATTCTCGGATATGTCCCGGTTTTCGCCTTTTTCTGTAAGCTTTTTTGCGAGCTCTTTTCTGGACATGGGCCTGAGACTGAGAAGCCTCACAGCATGCTCCATACACATGCTGCGCTCTGAAGCATAGACAAAACCGTCGTATTCATCCTGACTGAGGCATTTTCCCTCGGAGATCCGACAATCCGTAACGGCGTTCAGGGTTGAGCGCACCTGAGCGCCGTTATCGAATGTGACTGTATAATGGGTAGGGTCATTAAGCTTTAAGCTTAATACTGTCATCCTTCAAAATCGTCTGCCGTGACTTCGACAGCCTTTGTTTTCGTCATCGGAGCACTCTTGCGTATGGCAGGATTCAATAACTCCTCGCGCCTCTCCATTATCTGATCCGCGATCTTTTGACAGACCTCCGGATTCTCCTCGAGGTATGCCTTAACGGAATCTTTGCCCTGCAGACGCTGACCGTCGCAGGTGAACCAGGCGCCTGACTTTTCTATGATTTCAAGCTTGACACCGAGGTCGACCACTTCGCCGATATATGAAATCCCTTTGCCGTATATGATATCAAATTCTGCCTCTTTGAAGGGGGGGGCGACCTTGTTCTTTATGACTTTGGCTTTAGTCCTGTTTCCTATTGGGCCGTTTGGCCCTTTGAGAGTCTCAACACGTCTTACATCTATTCTGACAGATGAATAATACTTGAGCGCAAGTCCGCCGGGAGTGGTCTCGGGATTGCCGTACATGACACCGATCTTCTGCCTCAGCTGGTTTATGAATATTACCGTTGCACCGTTTTTGGAAATGGCGCCGGCAAGTCTTCTCATGGCCTGTGACATTAGTCTGGCCAGTGCTCCGACTACTGTATCGCCGACTTCGCCTTCAAGCTCGGCTCTTGGGATGAGGGCGGCAACAGAGTCAATGACTATGACATCAACAGCTCCGGACCTCACCAGGGATTCGGCTATGTCGAGCGCCTGCTCACCTGTATCAGGTTGGGAGATGAGAAGACTGTCAATATCAACGCCGAGCGCCTTGGCATATGCAGGCTCGAGAGCGTGCTCAACATCTATATAAGCTGCCTCTCCGCCTTCTTTCTGGGCCGAGGCAACGACATGAAGGGCGAGAGTCGTTTTGCCTGAAGCTTCAGGCCCGAAGATCTCGATGATCCTGCCTTTGGGAATTCCGCCGATACCGAGCGCAAGGTCAAGTGAGAGAGAACCGGTGGAAAGAGCAGCGACATTAACGGGAATATCATCACCCAGGCGCATAATGGCGCCTTTGCCGTAGTTTTTCTCTATCTGGCTTAAGGCTGTCTCCAACGCCTTCTTCTTATCGCTTGCCTGCCCGGGGACAGTAATAGCTGCCTTTTTCTTTTCTGCCATAGTATTTATCTCCTTATTGTTTTTACTGCGTTAAAACTCGTTGCCGAGCTTGCCCACGACTACACGCTCTACATGCAGTGTATCGGTCCTGGTGTACATATTGAAGAAGCCTTCCTTCTCCATAAGATTCCATACCTTCTGAGCCTGGTCTTCGCCGACCTCGAACATGATATGTCCGCCGGGACGCAGGACAGACTTCCAGTACTTGAGTATAGCTCTGTAGAATTTCAGACCGTCTTCTCCGCCGTCGAGGGCGGACAGCGGCTCATAATTTCTGACAGAAATGTCCAAAGTCTTGATCTCCTCCGTAGGAACATAGGGCGGATTGCATAAGATGAGATCAAAGGAATTCAAGCTCACAGGGGGGAAACCGAGAGCATCTGCCTGCATTGTAAATATATGATTCTGCATTCGGTTATCAGCAATATTTTTTCTGCAGACCTGGAGAGCGCTCGGGCTGTTATCGACGGCAAACACCGTTGTTGCGGGAAACTCATGACCTACAGCGCATGCTATGCATCCGCTCCCGCAACACAGATCCAGAACTTTTGCGTTCATTTTCCTTCCAAGAAGCAGATCTTTTGCGGCGTCTATAAGGACCTCGGTATCTATTCTCGGAATGAGGACATCGGAAGTCACATACATCGGAAGACCGTAAAACTCCCAAGACCTTGTAATATAAGCGACAGGTTCCCCGGCAAGACGGCGGTTGACATATTCTTCAGTCTTCAGAGCGCATTCTTCGGAAGTATAGAGATTTAAATCCCGCAAAAGCCTTCCTGTAGTTTTGCCTGCTGCTGAAGCGACAAGTATCTTTGCTTCAAGGGCATAAGCCTCTACACCCCCCTGGCGGAGAGCGTTTCTGGCCGAAAGATAGATTTCGTTGTAAGTCTTCAGCATCTTTGTTTACCAGGCATCGCTGCCTCTTTCTTCCGGAATCACGAGCTCGAGCGCACGAATAGCGCATTCAATCATCCCGTCATCAGGTTCGGCAGTCGTTATTCTCTGCAGCCATTTCCCGGGAGCAGAGATTACATTGGACAGTACATTGTCATGCGCGCCGCACCAGCGGTTTATTTCATAGCTTATGCCGACCACGACAGGCAGAAGAGCAAGGTGATACAGCATCCTCAGATAGGTGTTTGACTCAATGACCGCCGAGTTTACCAGTATGCTTACAACAACGACAACAAGAAGAAAGCTGGTACCGCAACGGGGATGAAACCGGGATTCCAATCTGACATTGTCAACAGAGAGCTCTTTGCCGTGCTCGTAGCAGAAAATGGTTTTGTGCTCAGCGCCGTGATATGAAAAAAGTCTCTTTACGTCGGGAGAGAGAGTAGTGAGCTTCATGTAAACCAGAAGAATGATGATCCTGACAAGGCCTTCACAAAGATTTCTGAGAACCATTTTGTCCTTGACAGGGGAGATAAAACCGATGATGAAGCTCGGCAGGAAAATAAACAGGAAAAGTGCAAGAGCAATGCCCATTACAACGGCAGCACCGATAATTATCTTCTGAGCTTTTTCAGCCTCAAAGTGTTTTTCCACCCAGGCATCAAATTTGTCTGGCTCGCCCTGCTCTTCAGCAGGAATCAGATCTGCCGAATAGGTGAGAGCCTGCATACCTTTGACAAGCGAGCCAATAAATGCGGCACATCCTCTGACAAACGGCCATCCGAGCACAGGATATCTGTCTTTTATAAATTTTCGGTCTTCGGTTTTTTCAATGAGGCCGTCTTTTGTACGACAGACTATGGCCTGCTTTTTCGGACCGCGCATCAGTATTCCCTCTATAAGGGCCTGCCCTCCGATCGATGTCCGAAAGGAGCATGAATTCTGAATAATTTCTTTATTGTCTGGCATTTTTATCCTTTACTGGAAGCCGGATGACGACACAGCAGCCGCCACCGACAGCGTTATCTATCTCAAGAGATCCGTCATGAAGAGATATGATCTCGTCACATACGGCAAGGCCGATACCGGTGCCCCTGTCTTTGGAGCTGCCCTTGTAGAACTTCTCCTTAACATGCGGGAGCTCATCCTCGGGTATGCCCCGACCGTAGTCTCTTATGACAATGATCGCGTTTTCTTCATCGTAACGCAACAGAGCATCTATCTTTTTGCCGTCCCCGCCGTGTTTTATCGCGTTATCGAATATATTTAGGAGAACCTGCTTGAGCCTTACTGAGTCGCCGGGAATAGGAGGTATCTCCTCGTCGCATTCACTGTATTCTACCGTGACCCCGGCCTGCCTGAATAGCTCATTATATGTGAAAATAGCGTCCTCAAGGAGCGCCGCAATATCGACAGATTCAATATTAACGCTGAATCTGCCGTCCTGTATCCTTGTATAGTCAAGAAGCTCGGTGACCATTGAGGTGAGCCTCTCGGCCTCGCTGGAAATGATCTGGATCCCTTTGCGTGAATCCTCATCCAGAGTCGGATCGAAGGCGATAGTCTCGCTCCAGCCGGTTATGGCTGTCAGAGGAGTCCGCAGCTCGTGAGAGACCTGGGACACAAAATCAGTCCGGGTCTTGTCAGACTCGGCTATTTTTTCGGACATACTGTTGATTTCGGAGGTGAGTACGCCTATCTCGTTATCGGTAGGCTCATCGCTCTGTATGCCGTAACTTCCTTCGGCGATCTTTCCGGCAAAATCCGTCATCTTTGCTATTGGGGCCAGAACAGACTTTATGAACCAGAAATTCACGCAGATCAGATAAGCTCCCACAGGTACAAACATCAGTATTGATGCAAATTTTAAGTCATCTGTAAGGAATTTAATACCCAGCAGAAGAAAAACAACGGCAGCAATGCTTGAAAGAAAGAGCTGAAGCCTTAAACTTTTTCGGATCTTATCCCACATCAGACCGGTCACCGGATTTCTTTATCTGTTTCAGTAGCCCCATTTATAACCGTATCCCCATACGGTAGTCAGGTACTCAGGATCGGTAGGATCCTTTTCTATCTTGATGCGGAGCCTCCGCATATTTACATCTACCGTTTTGAGCTCTCCAGCAAAATCATAACCCCAGACAGCATGGAGGATCTCTTCTCTTGACATAGCCTTGCCGGGGTTTTCCATGAAAAGCTTCATCAGCAGATACTCTATCTGTGTGAGTTTGAGTCTGGTCCCGTTTTTCTCAAGGGTGCGGTTCCTGACGTTGAGAACAAACGGACCGCTGGTAATTTCTACACCGGAGTTGTCCGATTCCTCCGGGTTCAGGCGCCGGTAAAGTGCATCAACTCTCGCTGTAAGTTCGGCTGGAGAAAAAGGCTTTGTAACATAGTCATCGGCTCCCATCATGAGGCCAGTTACCTTATCAATTTCCTGGCTTTTTGCGGACAGCATTATTATACCCATTTTGGAGCCGGTCGCCCTGATACGCCTGCATACTTCGAAACCGTCTATATCCGGGAGCATGACATCGAGAAGAGCCATACAGATATCGGGATTGGTCTGTATCTGTGCCATTGCCTCCTCGCCTGTTGATGCTTCAATCGGCTCATAACCGCTGCGTTTCAGATTGATTACAACAAAACTGCGAATATTTGCCTCGTCTTCCATTACAAGTATTTTCTTCATAACTGCGGTTCCTCACTGATATATTCTATTTACTGTACTTCTTTATTAAATAATTATAGCATACACTTTTATATTTGGGTAGAGCGCCCGGCTTAAAAGTTACAATATTGTTTATGAAACTGTATCACACACCGGGGCGAAAATCAAATGGGGAAACGGCTTGACATAGCGAATATAATAATAAAAAAAGCAATTGCAAAGGATACTTTGGAATAATGGAAAATTTACAGAAGATTGCAATGCTGATAGACGCGGACAATACGCAATTAGCAAAACTTGAAGCGGTCATACAGGAAGTCAATACTCTCGGGAGAATAGTAGTCAAGAGAGCTTACGGCAACTGGAAAAAGGAATCCCTCAAGCGCTGGGAAGGTGAGATAAAGCGTCTTGCCATTAAGGCTGAGCAGCAGTTTGATTACGTTTCCGGGAAAAATGCCACGGATATGGCCTTGGTAATAGATACGATTGAGCTCATGCATGAGGATATATATGACGCATTTGTCATAGTGGCAAGCGACAGCGACTATACCCCGCTTGCTATACATCTCAGGGAAAAAGGCGTGTATGTCATCGGGGTAGGAGAGAAGAAAACTCCGGAATCGTTCAGAAAGAGCTGTGACGAGTTTATCTATCTGGAAAATCTGAAGGTTCCCGTGGCTGCTCCTGCGGTATCGGAGAAGACACAGACTGTTTCCAAGAGCGGAAAGACCCATAAAACAAAGCGGCAGAAAGATGAGGATGAGGCGGTAGCAAAGGCTGAGGATATCAGCGAGATCCATTCTCTGCTCCGAACAGCCTGGGATAAATATCAGGATGAAGAAGGGTATGCTTTCGTAAGCTTCGCCGGTCAGTTCCTGAAGCGAGCCAAACCCGACTTTGACGCACGTACCTACGGCTACTCTAAACTCTCGGTTCTGATAAGCGCTTTTCCCCAGAAATACAAAATGAAAAAAGAAGTCGGAAAAGCCGCAGGCGCGATCCTTTCATATCAGTGCCTGCAATAAAACAAAGGACCTGCTCCAAAGGGAGCGGGTCCTGTTTTTGTTTTATTTGGAGCGGTCAATCCAAAGGAATTTCCACTATCTCTGCCATCTTTGTCAGGAATTGTTCAATCTGCTCGGAGATCTGGGATACCATTCGTGCAGAAATCTCTTCGTTTTTCTCGTTTTCAAGGTTTTCATAGAAGTTGGCCTTGACTTGTGAAGAGAGCTTTTCTATCCTCGATTCAAGGTAAGAAGCTGAAGTCATTTTACGTAACGGGACGGGAATATTCATATCCATCAACAGCTTCTGCATCTGCTTTTTCCCCAGCAGGAGTATCAGAAGAGAGACGACTGTGCCTGCGACTATACCGCTTATGCCGCCTGAGATAAGCGCGACTCCGCTTCCACCGCATATAAGGCCTATTATAACTGAGATTATCGCATTGATGAGCCAGGTGATAGCCTCAACCTCAAATACATTTTTGGCGTCTATCTTTACGTTTATGTCTGAAAGTGACATGTAAGATGTGAGGCTCATTGAGCGATAAGGTATATTATGCCTGACGCATATGGGCATCGTGTGCTCTTCAATCTCATAAGCTACAGGCTTGAGCCATTCTGCCACCGGTTTTATGAGCAGTTCTTGGGCTTTGTCGGTGTGGAGCCAGCTCTCAATATTCTTCTGTAGGACCGGATCTATGTCGGAGAGCTTCTTTATTGACCCGTTGCGCCATTTGTCAAACGCTGGAAGAGCCACGTCGCGGAGCATAGGTTCAACAAGCGTATTCACCATATTCTCATAGAGAGCGTCGATTCTCTCCGCCACTATCTTCTCTATGATGCTTGACTCGGTGAGATCCGCAACCTCTTTTCTGAAATCGCGGAGCTCCGCGTCTATTCTTCCGCTCTGGGCAAGCCCTCTGGCGACAGAAAACTCAGGCTCTGCACCTGCGATTATGACACTCTCGGGGAAAATGTCGCTGCACCAATCGCGGATATCCTTCAGTTTTGAAACTCCGCCGGTCAGGAAGAGAAGTTCCGGAGTCTGCCCATGGATTTTGTTTTTGACTTCCTTGAGGCTCCTGCAGAAGACATCACGGAAGGATTTCCCGCCTAACTGACGGACTCCTTTCAGAAGCAGCTGCTCAGCTGATTCAGGATCTATGCGGAGAGTCAGCTTTACAGGTTCGTCATACAGTATGGAGACTGTTTTGCAGCAATCGTTTGTCTGCCAATATTCCTCATCCGAAAAGTACTTTTCCTTCAGCCTTCTGGCAGCAAATTCGCAGTAATTTTTCCAGGCAGGGCTCGCATCAAATATTCGGCGGATCTGTTTCTCTTCAGGACTCTGGCGTACACATTTTTCAAGCAGGATCTCATCCATTATTCCTCCGCCTAAACTCACCTCACCGGCTGTCTGCAATTCCACCTCGTGTCCGCCCATGATATAAGCGAAGTCTGTGGTGGAGGAGCCTATATCAACGACGAGAACAGGCTTTGAAAGAATGTCATAGCCTACCTGAAGATGCTTTGACTGGCAGGCGCTTATAAGCGCTGCTCTAGACTCTGAGATTATCCTCGCGGGAGGGTAACCCGTATCCTCAAATATCTTGCGGTAGCGTTCCCTTGCGGTTTTGTCCCACCCGGCAGGGCAGCCTATGTAGAAACAGCAGTCTTCGTCCTTGATCAGGTCGCCGTTTGAATACAGTTCACCCAAAACACCGGCAGCAAAGCATTTAACGTCTTTTTCACTCTCAGGATCCGTAAGAAAACGGCTTTTAAAGCGGATGCTTCTCGTAACAGCGTTGACATTATAACAGGCGCTCTCCCCGATAAGCAGATCTCCGCTCAGCAGTCTCGCATAGGCCGTAATGAAGTTTCCGGCATCTTTTATGGGGATTATCTCGGGCAGGGAACGGCTGTCTTTGCTGAGGCGGGCGACGGCGCTTTCGGCGTCGCCGAGATCAAATCCGAAATACCTTTCCATATCTTTATTATCCCTCTGATACAGAGGCCAGGCCTTTCTTCAATAGTTTTCCGTTGCTGACCAGCGCTGGGCGAATTGTTCCGGACCTTCGGGCGGGAAGCAGCTCGAAGCGCTTCTCGTTTTCCTTTGAGCAGTCCTCGGTTTCGACGCCTCTTGTATGCAGATAATAGTTTATATCGGATATCAGTTCTTCACTGTCCGAGCCGTCTGCGGCATTTCTCCTTGCGTAAGCAGCTTCAAGAAGAGAAGAAAACAGCTCTGTTTCATCCTTGGTAAGGGAGAAATCGATCTTCTGCTTTCCTGAAGCTGTGGCAGAAAACTCCGAGGCCTCCTTTATCTGATTATCCGCTATAAGAACAGCACCGGTAAGTGTATGCCAGATGTTTTGGGAATCCGTCAGGATTTCGTGCTTTTTCTTCGCATCTTCACCGACTGCCGGCTTTATCAGCAAAAGCCCCGCTCCCAGAAGAAACAGAGCTCCTGCAGCAGGAAGGACATAGAACAGTGTATCCGCTTCTTTGCCCGAACCGAGAAGCAGAGCCTCAAATATGAGCACGAGAACAAGACCGATAATCAGCAGTATCAGTCCAATGGGTCTCAGTTTCTTTTTCTTCTTCCCATCAGAGACAGACAGCTTCCACTCCCTGACTTCAGATGCGGAACAGAGAAAAGGAAGAGAGTATCTGATCCCGAGCAAAGCCGTGCGGGCAGCTCCTATGACAGCCTCGTCATTTTCTTTTTCAAGAAAACGGTACAGCAGGCGGTCAAGAGCTTTCTCAAGCACATTCTGTGAAGCTTCCGGTGAGCGGTCCTTGGAGAGATTTCCCATGATCATCTCACGGTCCTCTTCCAGAAGAGACTGAAGCTTTGTTTCAGACATGGCCTAATCTCCTTGCAGTTAAATCATATTATTACATTTATCATTATATATCATTTAATGACAATTATGTAGCGGGATTTAAAACTTTTCATGTATTTTTTTTCTTGAATTTTACGTTTCCTTATTATATACTCAATCTCACGCCGGTGTGATGGAACGGTAGACGTGACGGACTCAAAATCCGTTGGTGGCAACACCGTGTGGGTTCGAGTCCCACCACCGGCACCATAATACAAAAACAGCCCTGGAGGCTGTTTTTGTTTTATTATTCTGTAGTTTGTAAATTGAATGTCACTTCATTTGTTAAAATAAAATGATACCTATTGACTATGATTATCATATCTGATATAAAATTTATATCTATCTGGTACGGAGGCAGTTTGTGGATACAAAGCATGAAACAAATTGCGGTTCAATATGTCCATGCAGCGATCGATGCCCAATTGGAGATGCGATTGCCATGATCGGCGGAAGATGGAAGCTTCGCATTCTTTGCAGTCTTAATGTGGATGGTACTTTGCGTTACAACGATCTTAAGGAAAAAGCAACCGGGATCACGCCTGCAATGCTTTCAGCTTCACTGAAGGAGCTTGAGCGTGACGGTCTGGTTACGCGAAGGCAGTATGCTGAGATCCCGGTCCGCGTGGAGTACTGTATTACAGATCGCGGGAAAGAGCTGTGGCCTGTTCTGCACCGTCTGGTCCATTGGGCACGGAATGAACCTTTGGACTGTGAGTATCCGCCGCCTTCAGAGCAGAGATAATCAACCGGGGAGGTAAACGATTTGGCAAAGGAAAGCATACAGGCAGAGAACAGCGATCTGCAGAAGCATATTGAAAACGGCGTGGAGAAGATAATCTCCGATGCCGTAAAGGCGACATTGCGCGATCCGAAGCAGAGCGCTTTTTTCGCGAGATTTGCCGCGGCGAGCGCCAAAGCTTCTAAAAGGCGTATTGAACTGGAAGAACAGGGTGAGCATGTTCCAGCTTTTCTGATAGCGAGCATCACAAGCGGCTGTAATCTGCATTGCGCCGGATGCTATGCCAGAGGACTTCATACTGCGTCAGATGAAGCTCCTGTAGACCAGCTGACAGGTGAGCAATGGAAAAGCATATTCGAGCAGGCCGAAGCGCTGGGAGTCAGTTTTATAATGCTGGCAGGCGGAGAGCCGATGCTTCGGAAAGATGTTATAGAAGCTGCCGGAAGCATCCGGAATATCATATTTCCGATCTTTACTAACGGGACCTTTTTCACTGAGAAATATCGGGCAATTTTTGACAAGTGTCGCAATCTGATCCCCGTCCTCAGCATCGAAGGCGGGCAGGAGGCTACAGATACACGCCGGGGCAAAGGCATGTACGGAAGACTTCTGCAGCTGATGGATGATTTCGCTGCCCGTGGGCAGATCTACGGCGCTTCCGTCACTGTTACCAGGGAGAATTATAAGGAAGTCACTTCCGATGAATTTCTTGAAACACTGGCCGCCAGAGGATGCAAGCTGGTCATTTACGTGGAGTATGTGCCGATGAATGAGAATGAAGAGCAGCTGGCTCCGGGCACGGAGGAGAGGGATTTTATAAGCGCGAGGGTCAATGACGTTCGCAGCTGCAGAGATGACATCATCCTTCTGTGCTTTCCGGGCGACGAGCTCGAGCTGGGCGGATGTATGGCGGGAGGCCGCGAGTTTTTCCACATCAATTCCCACGGCGGCGCCGAGCCCTGTCCTTTCTCTCCGTTTTCGGACATAAATGTCCGCGACACTTCTCTCCGCGAAGCTCTTTCCTCCCCGCTGTTCCGTGCTCTGCGCACCGAGGGACTTCTGGAAGGAGAGCATGAAGGCGGATGTGTTCTTTATGCGAAGCGCCATGAAGTCATGGCTCTGGTTAATGGTAATAATTAATAAGGAGTATAAACTTATGGAAAAAGCGAAAATATATTTTACCAAAGAGATTACGGCGGATAGTCTGGTGCGGATATATGAGGCACTGGGACATACACTGCCGGGCAAAGTTGCCGTGAAAATATCCACAGGCGAGTCCGAAAAAAGCAACAATCTCAGGCCGGAGCTGATCGCGCCTCTAGTACAGAAACTGAACGGAACTATTGTTGAATGCTGCACCGCATACGGAGGTAACAGACAGAATATCCGCAAACATTGGGCAGAGATAGAAAAGCGCGGATATAAAGAGGTCGCTGCTGTGGATGTAATGGATGAAGTCGGCGAGTTCAAGATCCCGATCGAGGGCGGATTTCATTTGGACTGCGACATTGTCGGAACCGGAATCAAAGACTATGACTCGGTTTTGATCCTAAGCCATTTCAAAGGCCATATAATGGGAGGTTTCGGCGGCGCGCTTAAAAACATCAGTATCGGCATAGCGTCCTCCCACGGGAAAGCCTATATACATTCCGGCGGAAAGACGACCAATACAAAGCTCTGCTGGGCAACGCACAAAGCCAAACAGGATGAATTCCTGGAATCCATGGCCGATGCCTGCAAGGCGGTTATCGGATTTGTCGGGCCTGAGAACATGACTTATATCAGCGTCGCGAACCGTCTGAGCGTTGACTGCGACTGCGACGGCAATCCGCATGAACCGGAAATGGGAGATCTGGGTATTTTCGCCTCCAACGATCCCGTGGCGCTCGACCAGGCGTGCTATGACGCGGTCATAAATGCGGAGGATCCCGGCAAGGCCGCTCTGATCGAACGCATGGAATCGCGCCATGCCATCCGCACTGTGGAGGCCGCCTGTGAGCTCGGCCTGGGCACCCGCGATTATGAGATCATAAACATAGATTTGCATTAAGATGCACTTTTATACGCGAAAATGCAGTAAAGATGCAGAAAAAAACGTGAAATTACACTATAAAAACCGAGAAATATCAAGGTGTTTACTGCAAAAGATGCAGTAAATGCAGTTTTTTGAGGAAAGTTTGAAAATAATTCAAATACGTATGAAATAAACAAAGACTTCCGAAAAAACTGCACTGACTGCATCTTTGAAGCTGAAAGCCCTGAAAATACAGGGTTTCAGGAATGCAATCTGTGCTGTGGAACTACACTATTTATACACTGAATACATTATAATTGCAGGAGGGCCTTTACGGGTTCCCCTGCAATTGCATTTCCCGGGAAATCTGATATAATTATTATATAATTGTATTTATTACATTTAAATAATTCGGGAGAAGATGCATATGAAAGGTATCATTCTTGCGGCGGGGAAGGGAACTAGACTGTATCCGATGACTTATCCTGTGTGCAAACCCCTTCTTCCTGTCTATGACAAGCCGATGATCTATTATCCGCTGTGCGCGCTCATGCAGGCAGGGATCAGGGACATTCTGATCATCACGCCTCCCGGAGACGACCGGGATGATTTTGAGCAGCTTCTTCATGACGGATCCCAGTTCGGAATCAAGATAAGTTATGAAGTCCAGTATGTCGCCCGCGGAATTGCCGACGCGCTGATACTCGGGGAAGAATTTCTCGGCGGAGACAGCTGCTGCCTGGCCCTTGGGGACAATATTTTCTACTCGCCGACATTCCACCTCCAGCTTCAGGAAGCGGTGAGAAGCGTGGAGGAGCAGGGAAAAGCTGCAATTCTCGGCTATTATGTGGATGATCCGCGCCCCTTCGGAGTTGTCGAGTTCGACAAAACGGGGAAAGTAATAGGCCTTGAGGAAAAACCCAAAATGCCGAAATCCAACTACATAGTCCCGGGCCTGTATTTTTATGATTCGAGATGCTGTGAAATGGCAAAGACCATGTCGCCGTCAGCCAGGGGGGAACTGGAGATTACCGATCTGAACCGGCTGTATATGGATGAGGGCAATCTGAACGTGATCCTTCTCGACCGCAACTTTGTGTGGCTTGACGCGGGCACCGCGGAAAATCTCCTCGAAGCGGCGGAGACCGTGCACGCAATACAGAAAGGCGAGAGAAAATATGTCGGATGCCCTGAGCAGATCGCCTTTTATAATGATTATATAACATCCGAGCAGTGCTACGCGATCGGAGAAGCGATGAAAAACACGGGATACGGGAGATATCTTCTCTGGCTGGCTAAACCTGAGATGTTTTGACGCAATATTTTGTGTATATTCCAAAAACATTATATAAAACCGCCCCATATCGGGGGCGGTTTTGTCATATCCTACAAATCGAAAATTATGCTTGCAAAGAAGTGCTGCCTTGCATATAATACGCGTTGAAGAGATTTTTAAATCCGGTACAGAGATGCCGGCAAGATCCATTATATAGAGGGCTTTGGTGCCTTTTTAATGTGTTACGTCTTGCCGGAAGAAGGCAGGGCTTTTTTGTTATGAGAGTAAAGGCGCAGATAATGGATGAGGCGGCCGTGAAAAGGGCGCTGGTCCGCATCTCTCATGAGATCGTCGAAAAAAACGACGGAGTCGGCGATGTTATCCTCGCCGGGATCAAGCGCCGCGGGGTTCCTCTTTCAAAGCTGATTGCGGATAATATAAAAAAGATAGAAGATAAGGAAATTCCACTCGGAATTCTGGATATTTCGCTTTACAGAGATGACCTTACACGTCTGAACGAAAATCCCGAGGTCCGGAACACGGAATTTCCTTTTGATATAACGGGGAAAAAAGTTATCCTGGTAGACGATGTCATTTATACGGGAAGAACGGCCAGAGCTGCTATCGAAGCGCTTTTCGAACGCGGGAGACCGGCGGCGATACAGTTCGCGGTCCTAATCGACAGAGGCCACAGAGAGCTTCCAATAAGAGCGGATTTCGTAGGCAAGAACGTCCCCACGTCCCGGAGCGAGATGATAGAAGTCAGGGTCCCAGAGTATGACGGGGAAACCGGAGTTTATCTTATGGAACTCGCCGGATAAAACAGTCAAATATTAATTATTATAGAGAGGTAGAAACTATGACAAAAGAAAAAGCCAGTATCGGGAATGAACCGATCTTCGACGCTAAAACGCTCGGGACCCCGAGAATGCTCGTATTGGGACTCCAGCATCTGTTCGCGATGTTCGGCGCGACGGTACTCGTACCGATCCTGACCGGACTGAGCGTCTCCGCGACCCTGCTGTTCGCTGGCCTTGCCACGTTGTTTATGCACCTGGTCACAAAAAAGAAGGTTCCCGTTTTCCTCGGTTCCTCTTTTGCCTTCCTCGGCGGCTACTTCGCGGTTGTCGCTTCCGGAGCGGAGCTCGGCCTCTCACAGCGTGAAGCCCTGCCTTATGCCTGTGTCGGCGTCGCCTGCGCTGGCCTGCTGTACTTGGTCCTCGCGCTGATATGCAAGGTATTTGGCTCAAAGAACGTAATGCGCTTCTTCCCGCCTGTCGTCACAGGCCCGATCATCATCGCCATAGGCCTTATTTTGGCTCCTTCGGCCATCAATAACTGCTCCTCCAACTGGTGGATTGCCCTGGTCGCGATAGTCGTTGTCATCGTATGCAACATCTGGGGCAAGGGCATGATAAAGATCATCCCGATCCTTATGGGCGTTCTTGTCTCTTATCTGGTTGCTGCCATTACAGGCAATGTTGATTTCAGCGGAGTCAAAGAGGCAGCCTGGATCGGTCTCCCGTTCCAGATGCAGGACACTGTTTTCGGTCTTATCGGCTCAGGCAATGTCAATACCGGCCTTCTCGTCTCCTCGATAGTTATGATCGTCCCGATCGCGTTTGCTACAATGATGGAGCATGTCGGTGACATATCTGCCATCAGCGGAGCCATTGAAAAGAATCTAATCGAGGATCCTGGTCTGCACCGCACACTTATCGGTGACGGTATCGGCACAGCGATCGCGGCACTCTTCGGAGCTCCCGCAAACACGACTTACGGCGAAAACACCGGCGTGCTGGTTTTGACCAAGGTATATGATTCGAAGGTCGTCCGTCTGGCGGCTATATATGCTGTCGTTCTCTCCTTCTGCCCGAAGTTCGCGGCTCTGATCTCCGCAATGCCCGCAGCGACGATCGGCGGTGTATCGATCATCCTCTACGGCATGATCTCCGCGGTCGGTGTCCGCAACATGGTCGAAAACCACACCGATTTCCAGAAGTCCAGAAATGTTATTGTCGCGGCTGTCATACTCGGCCTCGCTCTGGGCATCAACTTCTCGGATGCCGGTTCCATTTCGTTCACCGTCGGCAGCATGAACATAGCTCTCTCCGGTCTTGCGGTCGCCTCGATAGTCGGTATCATTCTCAACGCGATCCTTCCGGGAAAGCGCGACGAATTTATGCCCAACCAGGAAAACTCCGGTTCGCTCGGCAAATTCTGATCCTGGGAAGGTTGACGCGGGATCTCATACCCGGCTTCGGTAATTTTTTGATAAATTGCGGCAGTCCGATCAAGGGACTGCCGTTGTTATAATCTTGAAGTCGGACCGCTTCGAGAATATAATAAAAAAGACAGATCAATAAAGCAGGTGAATTTAAATGAAGATAATAACCGTAAGCAGAGAATTCGGAAGCGGCGGCAGGGAGCTCGGCAAGAGAATGGCGGATGTTCTCGGCTGGGATTACTACGACAGAGAGATAATAAGCGCCATCGCCGAGAAGACCGATCTCACGGAGGAATATGTCGAAAATGTTCTGAACAGCCAGACATGGCAGAGCATTCCCTTGACGTTCGGGCACAGTTTTGCCGCTTTTTCCAACTACAACCCGCAGATAAATCTTCTCGCCGAGCAGAGAAAGGTGATTGAGGAGATAGGCAGATCCGGAAGGGACTGCATTATTGTCGGCAGAAATGCTGACAAAATACTTGCGGATATTAACCCGTTCAATATTTTTGTTTGCGCGACTATGGATGCCAGGACAGAGAGATGCAGGGCTAGGGCTGCAGATGACGAAAAACTGTCCAGAAAAGAACTTGAACGTAAAATAAAGAGCATAGACAAAAAGCGTGCTGCTACAAGAGAAATCATCTCAGGCTCTGTATGGGGACAGAGAGACAGCTATCATCTCACTGTTAATACAACAGGTTGGAATATAAAAGAACTGGCGCCTGCCGTGGCGGCTTTCGCCGAAAAATGGTTTGACAAGCATTCAGGCGGCGATGAGGACTGACGGGATACTTGCTCTTATGTCTTCCGTCGAGAGAGAAGCGGGAGAGCTTATTCTCCATGCCCGGAAGATTATTTCAAAAAACAAGACAGACAGCCGCAACGTGGTGACCGAATACGACATTAAAGTCCAGAATCTTCTCATGGAGCGCTTTTCTGAGAGAATATCAGGAGCAAGGTTCGTGTGTGAAGAAAACGGTGTACATGACGATCTGAAGGCTGAACACCTGTTCATTATAGACCCCATAGACGGAACCATGAATTTCACAAAGAATCTGAACCACAGCTGTATTTCCGTCGCGTACTCGTCATTCGGAGAGATAAAGGCGGCAGCGGTGTACAATCCTTTTGCCGATGAAATGTTTACTGCGGTAAAAGGAGAAGGGGCCTGTCTCAACGGGGAAAAAATATGCGCTGATCAATGCAGCCTGAAAGACGGGCTCGTTCTCTTCGGGACAGCTCCGTATAGCAGTGAGGCCTGGGATGATACGTTTGTTCTTGCGAAAAAGGCTTTTCTGAACAGCCTGGACATACGCAGACAGGGCTCGGCTGAGCTGGATCTCTGCTCCATCGCCGCTGGAAGGGCAGGGCTCTATTTTGAAGAAGCCGTGTCGCTATGGGATTACGCGGCGGGATATCTTATCGCTTCGGAAGCCGGAGCGGAGGTTACAAGGATTGACGGCACGATGCTTCCTTTTGACCTTTCGAGATGCTCGATACTTGCCGGAGGGAAAAAGGCGAGAGCGGATTTTATCGCTCTTTCGGCTGAATAATTTCCTTGACAAAGATCAAAAAGCGGGTATAATAGCTATTGCTTTAGCGGAGTTGTGTAAAGGTAGCACACCGGACTCTGACTCCGTTTGTGAGGGTTCGAATCCTTCCTCCGCTGCCATCTTGTGCGACCAAAATAGATATCGCACCGAAAAACCCAGGAATCTCAACGGTTCCTGGGCTTTTTCGTGCCCATTTTTTGAGTGTGAATTTTGTAGATATCCAGAGGATGTGAGAAGGATTCGAACTCTCACGCCCCGGTTTTCTAAGGGTTTTCAGGGCAGATTTTTACGGGCTTTTCCGTGAAATCTGCCCTTTTTTGTTGCCCTATTTGTTAAATTTCCGTGTCTGACTCAAGACTAAGGCTCCTTTTCTCCTTTTTCCGTGCGGGCTGGCTTTATGGATCATTCCATAGAGTCAGCCCGCTTTTTTTATTTCTCCCAATATTTCAAATCAGGAGGTATCCATATGATCCATGCAATTATCAAGAACGAAAGAAACACCCTCAGCATCGAGTTTCCCCAGTCCCTGCCGGATGTCTACGAGAAGATGCTTTCCATCGGCGCTTCAAGGCCGTGGCTCATGCCGATCACCAGCAGAGAGAATGGTCCTGTACAGGTTGAGCTCACCTCGGACAGCGAGCTTGGCAACCACCTGATCCGTGTCCTGAATGAGAAAAACACTGTGGCAGATGCCAACGCCCTCGCCATGATCGTCCAGGAGGCCAGCCGAGATATCCAGGAGCAGCTTCACAAAAACATCCTCTCTGACCAGTACAGCAGCATGAAAGAGGTTGTGGATGCCGTCAGACAAATGACCTTTGACTCCGGGCCTGTCAAGCGGACCTACTACTGCCCGCTGGAGGGATACCTGGATGATGGCGATTCTGAGGAGCCTGTGCCTGTAGAGAATTCTTTTCTTCGTTCCTATCGGTGGGCTATCGAGGACGCACTGGCAAAGGACCGGGATCGAGACGAGCGAGACATGGCTCATTACTTCAACCGGGACGATGGCCTGAAGTCCAAGCTCGCATCAGCTGTCTGGGGCGTTGAAGAATACCGCAGGCGGCTGTTCGGCGTAATCCGATGCAGCTTAAAAGAGGAGCCGACAGAAAAAGAAGAAGAGGTTCTCAAGGACTGGATCTGCGGCCAGAACTCTGACGGTTTCGGGGAGCATTTTGAGCAGCTTCCCATAGACACCGAGGAAGGAGACCTATACCTCTCCTTCTGGAACTACAGCAAAGATTACTCCATCATGACTCACGACGAGCTTGATGAGTATATAGACAGCCAAGGGCTTACGATGGGAGGAATGTAATATATGACTGTATTGACTTGAAGAAAAAACGACAACTCTATCAGCGCATCAAGGACTATCTCCACAGAAACAACATGACGCAGAAGCAGTTCATGGTGGGTCTGATTGAGGATGAGCTCCAGCGCGACCTGGATGAGCGCGAAGCCAACACCGTTGCCGAGGAGGATCTGGATGAGGAGGCCGAGTCCGCGGAGCTGGGCGGCGTTGAGGCCGGTTACGAGCCTC
Organism: Oscillospiraceae bacterium; assembly: GCA_017430455.1. GTDB lineage: Bacteria > Bacillota > Clostridia > Oscillospirales > Oscillospiraceae > Limivicinus. The sequence continues at coordinate 30,493 of JAFRMX010000013.1, read as the reverse complement.
AGGACGCTCCTGTCGAAGAGTCCGAGGGTGTGCCCGCTCCGAGCGAAAACCCCGCCGTAGGCGATTTTGAGGCCCCGTCCGACGAGTCCGAAGCAGACGAGCTCTCCGAGGACGAGGACGAAGGCTTCTCCATGAGTATGTGAGGCACTGCCATGCCGAACTATGTGACCAACGTCATCAAATATGACGGAGACCCGGAGCAGATCAGAAAGATGCTGGAGTTTATCAAGGACGACAAACATGGCCTTGGCACAATCGACTTCAACAAGCTCATCCCCCGGCCTTCCTCTCTCGACATTGAAGCCGGAAGCCGCACGGATCACGGGCTCAGGGCATATAACCAGTTCGTTGAGGTCTATACCCTTGGAGGCACGCTCGATAAGGATCTGCTCCATATCCCGGAAGAGTCCGAAGCGGTTTTCCTCCGAATGCGGAAGGATATCAAGCCGGATGAATGGGAGCTGGGCAAAAAGGCTTTCCAGAATTGCGAGAGGTTCGGTGCTCCGACCTGGTATGAATGGTGTGTGGAAAACTGGGGCACGAAATGGGGAGCCTGCGGCTACTCAGAAGGTCAGGATTATAGCCATGCCGGTGAACTGCGGTTCGACACGGCCTGGAGTGCTCCCCATCCCGTAATTGAAAAGCTGGCGTCCCTGTACCCTGACATCACTTTTACGCACGAGTGGGCTGACGAAGACATCGGAAACAACCTTGGCCGCAGAGAATATGAAAACGGTGAACTCACCTCCGAATACAGCCCTTTCTTCCATAAAGAATCCATCGAGTTCGCGTGCCAGGTCATGGAGAAGGAACCCTCCGATTGGGGGCTGAAGCTCACGGAAGATGGCAGCGACTATGTCTATATGGATGATGAAGAAATGGAATCATTCGAGATGGGAGGTCCAAGCTTATGAGCATCCGAAACATTTCGATCACCGACGTCCGGAAGATGGAAGGTAAGGAGGGCCTCGTCATCGAGGGCTGCGGAGGCGAATTGAGGGAGTGGGTCGACGGGATCAACGAAGAGCTCAGCGAAGCGGGCGTACTCCTCAACGGGAGCCGCTTCGAGAACTGCGCCTCCTTCAATCGTGGTGATGTGACCTGCCTCCTCTTCCCCTTTGAGGATGATGTTCAGCTCGACATGGGTAGATTCGCCATGTGGCGTATCAATAACCATTACCGGTTTGGCGGCACATGGCTCTCGGACTATGTACCTAACAGGCTCGGCGGATTCATCCAGGCAGTTCCTTCAGAGGCGCAGAAGCCCAGATGCCCTTTGATCGGTCAGGACGGGAACATCTTTAATCTCATGGGGATAGCCTCCCAAACTCTGCGCCAAAACGGTATGGCGGATCAGGCAAAGGAGATGTGTGACCGCATCACCAGCTCCGGGGATTACTACAAAGCGCTTGGAATTATCGGGGAATACGTGGAAATCACCTCCGTGGATGATCCCGATGAGGACGAGGGCATGAATCTGAATATGTAAAGGGGGGATGTAAATGAATGCGCTATGGTTCGTAGGCGGTGCCATGCTCGGCGGTGGAGTTACGCTGATGTTCATGTGCTGCTTTCAGATCAACCGGATCAATGATTACGAAGAAACCATCCGGTCACTCCAGAAAAACAAATAACAAAAACAAGTTTAGAGGTCGTTGCGTGGAAACACGGAAACGGCCTCGTTTTCATGTGACGCAGCGGCCTCTGGAAAGGAGGCAGCAATTTGTCCGAATCAAAAAGCCCTCTGCCGTGGACCGGCAACAAGGGCTGCATATACCCGACGATTGAGGCTTTCATGCCTCAGCACCAGACTTACATCGAGCCGTGTATGGGAAGCGCCGAGGTGTTTCTGAGAAAGGAACCGGCGGAGAGAGAAATCATCAATGATTATAACGGCGATCTGGTGAAGTTCTTCAGGGTACTTCAACGCAGTGAAAAACTCGCGTATCTGCTTGGCCGTCTGTATCTCTCCTTCAACTCCGAGGAACTGTTCAGAGCCAACAAAGCGAGACTCGCCGATGTTCCCAATGTCCTGGACGATGTGAACGAGACCGCCGTAATCGTGGAAAACGCAGACTGGAAGGAAGACATTATCACATATCGCGAGAAGGACCATGATCTTTTGATGAGAATCCGCGGCGGTGAATTTCTGAACAGCGATGGAACCTATCGCCAAGAGTTCTTCGACATGGTTTCGGATCTGGAGAAGCGCCTTGACTACGCAAAGAAAAATACCTCCCTCCCGGATGCTCCAGACCAGAAACAGGTTGAGGAGTTTGTCATGCATGTGAATGAGGAAGCTATAAGGACCTAACCAAAAAATCCCCTCGAAATCGAGGGGATTAAACTTGCTTATCCTATGACTGCACCAGTATCTCGGTCATCTGAGATGCGGTATGCTCTTCCCTTTGAGGTTTACGCCTAAGAGCGTTCCACCAACCGCGATGAGGATCAGCACAACCACATCAGAGTACTTGGCGAGGTTATCCAAGAACCCTTTGTTGGCTAGGTCGTGCGCAGACATCTTGTCTGTGACGTCCACCATCAGTTCTGCAAAGCAGCGCCGATCCTCAGGGGAAACACCCTCCTGTTTTGCTAGAGCGTCGAGGGTGCGGAGCGTAACCATGTAACCTTCCATTACAGCTTGATTGCTCTTGTCGTTTTCCGCCATGATGCTGGTCGAGATCTCTTTAAGATGAGATACCATAGCCTGAGCATAGCTACTAAATGCGGGGAACTGCTCAATAGCCTTGACGGCCACATCTTTGTCCATGTACGGTATCGCTGATACGAATTCGATGAGCTTGTCTTTGCCGATGTTGCGAAAATCGGTCACATTAAACATTTCCTTGACTTCCTCTGCGGACAGCAGCTGCTTTGCCATAGGCAATACCTCCATATAGTGTGCGCATGGTATTGGGGAGGACGCTGTATCTTCCCCGGCGCATGGGGAATAATATCACCGCAGCAGTTTGAAGTCAAGAGTTTTTTGATTTTTCGTATAAAAAATTCAAAAACAGCAAAAACTATTGACATTTGCCGGGCAGCAGCATATACTAATAAGCGTAATCATCGCAGAAATGAGGAAACAATTATGGGTAAAGCTATGATCACCAAAGAACACAGCAAGAACCTTCCTTTCGTAAGGATTATGAAGGCAGAACTTATAAACTTTAAAAGCGTCCACAATGGAACCATTGAATTTGACTGTAGTAAGCAGTTTGTCCCTTATGATACAAAATCTGATATTTTGGGAATCTATGGTCAAAATGGCTCAGGCAAAACTGCGTTTATTGAGGCGCTGGCAATTCTTAAGCATTTAATGTCCGGTTCAGGCATACCCAGCGTTTATGCTGATTGTATTTCTTCAAATGCTGCATTTGCAGAAATGCATTTTACTTTTGACCTCCAGTACCCCAATGGAGAGCAAAGGGATGCCTCCTATTCTTTTAAACTTGAACGAATTGCGTTAACGCAGGAAGAAATTCAGGAAGCATATAAGGATGCTCCTCCTGAGGTAACAATACCAAAGGAAGAGTTCAGACTTCGTGCCTTCGATGAGGTTATTAAGCTGTCCTGGACCGACGCCGATGGTAACAGAAAGAACAGGCAGAGAATATTCGATACGCAAACTGAACGATACGCGTTTGGCCCAAATGATAAGCGTAAGGAGATTCTTGGTGAAGATAAGAAAGCAGCTCGTGATCTCATTATTGAAAAAGAGCTCTGTAGCCACCGTTCTAAATCCTTTATCTTCTCGTCCAGGACACTCGAGCGTATTGACGATTGCGGAACAGATACGTTGTTTTATCGCGTACTCCTGGAACTGCGTCACTATGCACGGCATTATTTTCATGTTATTGACACCAAGTCGTCTGGGTTTATTCGGTTGAATTTGATGCTTCCGATCTATACCTTGTTTGGCCAGTTCCCGTTTAGCATTCGAGAAGCAAATGATATCCCTGAAGACGTTTATACAGAAGTAGAAAAAGAGATTAATAAGATCAGCGCTGTGATTTCCCAACTGGTTCCTGGACTATCAATCTTCATGAATGTTATTGAGAAATCCGTGGATAAGGATGGAGATACGATAAACCGCGCTGTCTTAATGGCACGTCGAGATGGTGTCGATCTTCCTATCCGAGACGAGTCTGACGGCATTAGGAAGATTATTTCTGAATTGAGTCTTATCATTGCTGCGTATACTCAAGGCTCTGTTACCGTTGCTATCGACGAATTTGATGCGGGCATTTTTGAGTATCTCCTTGGCGAGATTCTTCAAATCCTTGAAGAGTCTGGAAAGGGCCAGTTTATATTCACATCTCATAATCTTCGCCCACTAGAAGTAATCGATAAGAAATTCCTCTATTTCACGACTACAAATCCTGACAAGCGGTATGTCCACTTGAAGGGAATTGGCGCAACTAATAACCTGAGGGATACGTACTTCCGGGAAATCTTGCTGGGAGAACAGCCTGAAGAAATCTATAAACGCACCAAGCGGTTTAAGATAGTCGCTGCTCTCAAAAAAATAGGTGAGGAAGAGAAAGAAGAGGAACGGCGGCTTGCTGAAGCAGCAGAAATGGAAGAAGAATAATGGGAAAGAGACCAAAGAGACAAGTCATCCTGTTTTTGGTTGAGGGAGATTCGGAAAGGCTAGCTCTCAGAGATCGAATCGCCGAATTCTATGATAACGTCGATGAATCCTTGGAGGTCTTCTTCCCAGAGCTTTTCCTGCCCGCTAATGATCCCTCTGATCCAACGGCGAAAATTGAAACAGGCGGAGATATTACCCAAAGGTATGACGTGTACCCCGGAAAATATGATGAAAAGATATATGAGTATTTTTTGAGGGACTTCTTCGATATCGAGCACTTGCTTCCTAAAGATGTCACAAAAATTGTCCAGCTCGTCGACATGGATGGAGCCTATATTGACGATTCGTTGATTACGGAATGTGACGATCCTTCAAGCAATTCAAGACCTGTGTATGGAGAATCAGGCATTGTATGTAAGCGGCCGAGTTCTCTTCTTGGCAGGCACAAAAGAAAAAGGTTAAATCTTGACTATCTAAAGACAAAGGAATCAATAAAGATCAAGCAAAAAACGGTTCCTTTTTCCGTCTATTTCTTTTCAAGCAACCTGGATTATTTCATAAACCATACCGCAAACCTCGATGGGCGAGAGAAAACCAACTGTGCTGAAGCTTTTTCGAATGGGTTTATTGGTAATCCGGAAGGCTTTGCAAAATTCTTTATCGATGATCCGGATGCTATGCAGGGAAAAACATATAAAGAATCGTGGGATTTTATAACACAATTAGGTTCGTTGGAGTCGCTACATAGGCACACGAACATAAACATACTGCTAGAAGAACTTCTATGAGAAATGCTATAAAGTGGTCGGTTTCGACCACTTTATAGCATCCACAATTCAGACATTTTGTCGTTCATTTTATTAGGAGGAAAAAGGCTTAGTGAGCAAACAGGTTTATATCAGCGCAGATTATTCGGAAGACTCTGGAGATCGTAATGTCGTAGAAGAACTGATCCGATGGGGAAAAGATAGTCAGCATGTAACTGATTTTATCGATATGTCAAAAGTGTCATCGGGTAGTGTCTCAAATGATCCGGATTGCAGGATTTGTGATTTGAAAGCCGAGTTTAACCGGCAAATCAATGCGTCTTCTGCCGTAATAATAATCGTTGGGGATAAAACTGCTTGCCGGACAGCTGGAAGTGCATGTGAACGCTGTACGAAAGAACAATGGGCTTGCACATGTACTCCCTATAAACACAATAGCTCTGGAGCGAAGCCATGCCGCGTAGCGCTGACGTCGACTCCCGCTCCCGACGGTAACTATGGAAACATCAATGCCTGTTCCTATATCGAGCACGAATTTAGGCAAGCTCAAAAGAAAAACAAGCCTATTATTGTTGTTTACAACTCGCTAAATTATCAACCGAGTTGGTTGCCTAGTTACATGTCTCATTACGAATCAGTAGCTCGGCCTTTTTGGGTTAGGAACTCACTCGGATACAGGGTTGGCAATTACGCGTACATAAAGCAGGCGTTGGGATATGTGTAAAGTATTAAAGCGCAGTTCAGTATTGTCGGTAAGCCTGATTTCCTTCCTTTTTACCGTCATTCCAGAGTCGGTCTTTTCGGAAATCACGCTTCTCCCCGAGAAGTACAGTTTACCAACAAATACGATCCTTGTCAGGATACTGGTTTGCGCCCTTGTTTTTGTCATATCAACGGCTGCAATTGCGGTATTTTATGCGCTCAGACGTTCGGTTACATTCAAGGGAAGTACCTATTCTGTCGTTGTTGAATATGGTGACTTGCTCAGAAAAAAGAAATGCAAAAAAGTCATTCCATTTGATGAGTGCTTCATAACCAGGATTGGTGAGGCTCCCGACGAAATAAAAGCCAACTCGGTATGCGGCCAATATTTAAAAAACCACCCTATGACGGACGAAGACATCACAGAGATGGCCTTGAAAGCAAATCTTCAGCCTTTGCCAGATAGCTCTCGTTATGATGGTAGGAGAAAGTACGAATTGGGTCGAGTTTTGGTATCAGACGACTATCTTCTAATGGCGTTTGCAAAGCTTGATAAAGATGGTCTAGGATATATGAACCGCGAAGAGTATCTAACCTGCCTATCGACTCTCTGGGAAGAGGTTGACAAATACTATGGGCAAACAGATGTCTGTATTCCGATCATAGGGTCAGGAAGAACGCGTTTCCAAGAAAAGAATCCGACCCAGCAGGAACTGTTGGACATGATTATCCAGTCCTACAAATTGAGCCATCGAAAGATAAAGCTTCCAAGTAAACTGCACATAGTTTGCAGAAAACAAGACGGGTTCTCATTAAACAAAATAGGAACCTGTTTATGACGAAGCTTGCTTCAGAGAAAAACAACGGAAGGAATCTATACGATGCCAAAAGTGTTTATTTCATATTCCTGGGAAGATGAATCTCATAAACAATGGGTGAAACACCTTGCGGATGAGTTACTAAAGAACGGGATAGATGCAACATTAGATCAGTATGATCTGGCCTTAGGAGATCGCTTGCCGCTGTTTATGGAAAAGTCAATCTCAGATTCGGATTATGTGCTTGTGATTTGCACCCCCAAATATAAGGAAAAGTCCGATAATCGTAAAGGGGGCGTTGGATATGAAGGGCATATTATATCTGGTGAATTGCTGTCTACGGGAAATGAACGAAAATTCATCCCTATTATTAGGAAGGGAACTGCAGTAAGCGCAATACCTAAATGCTTGTCAGGGAAGTTGGGCGTTAACCTCGTAGACGGCGGGGATTACGAAAACAACTTCAAGGATTTAATAACTACGATCTGGGGAGGAAAGCGTAAGCCTGCGCTTGGCGAAAAACCGTCCTTTTTGAATCAACCGTCGACACAAGGAATTAAGGAGAACGAGCCGCTTCACATTTTGGGTATTATTACAGATAAGGTCACAGTTCCCAAAATGGATGGAACAAGGGGGTCAGCCTTATATAAAATCCCATTCAAACTATCAAGTCGGCCTAGTCTCTTATGGACAAAATTATTCGTCCAAGCATGGAATTCTCCACCTAGATTCACAACCATGCACCGCCCTGGAATTGCTTCAGTAATAGGCGATGAGATCATCTTAAATGGAACAACCATTGAAGAGGTCAGAGACTATCATCGCGATACGCTAAAAATGTGTGTAGAGATAGCAAATAAAAAAGAGCAGGAAATTGTTGAGGCAAAACTGAAGGAAAAAGAGAGGGAAGCTCGCTTTAGGCAGGCGCACTACGATACCGTCAGCAAAATTGCAGATGATCTAGAATTTTAGACTCGGCGCTAGATATGCTAGTCCTCGTAATAATACGCAGCCCAAGAAACAAAGCAGCCCTGTTCTGGCAATACCAATATGCCGTCTGTATGGCCTCGCTGTTGAACCAGCAAGCAATCCCAAACGTCCCCGGTTTTACAGCTTTGACCGTGATCCTCAATTAATTGTCGATCCGCCAGCATATCTGTGATGAAGTTTTCGTAGTCGATCCTTTGTAGTGTCACCGTTGCCACAATACGGTATGGCCGCTCCCGTTCTATCAAATGCGGAAACTGCAAATCTTCCAGCCTGCGAGGACGTTCCACAAAAAAAGCCCGTTTATTTATGTCCATATTATTCTCTCTCCGCGCAATTATTATGTACTTAAAATAAGTGCACATCATACATTCTAACATGTACTTGAAATAAACTCAAATCATCTTTATTCAAGTACAAAGAGGTTAGAATATATGGATATTCAAAAAAGAGAGAAGGATAAGCATCTCGGTTTACGCATCGACAGCGAGCTGCACTACAAGCTGCATTATATTTCCCAGTATGAGGGACGATCTGCCAACGGAGAAGTGATATACCTGATCCGGATGGCAATAGAAGAATTCGAGAAGCAGCATGGAAAGATAGATCTTCCGTAGGCAAAGACGCAATCCACGTGTAGAGGAATGCGTGCCTACGGACGAAGGTTATTGGACAGGGGGTTCGGATCTCTCTTATCAGGATATCTATTTTGGTCGGACATTAAAAATGGCCGGAAATCGGCCACTTTCAAAAATGCCTGATAATTCAAGGAAAATCGGCCCTCAAAAATCAAAAGATATCTATTTTGGTCGCACAACACAAAAATACGAAGCGCCCGACGGGTGCTTCGTATTTTTACGCATACAGGGATTCGAACCGTCGCGGTATTGAATGGCCTTCCTGCGGATGGCCAGACCCGCGACTGACCGAGCCCGCAGGCGAGAGCGAATCCTTCCTCCGCTGCTAGAACAGGATTGCTATTTTAACAAGATAGCAATCATGTTTTTTTGCTAAAAAGCGCCTTAAAAACCTTGAAATACGGCTATTCTTGGCACTTTTCTGCTATAAGATCAAAAAGGAATCCTGAACTGGGCTTGTCCCAACTCAGGATTCTTGCTTTTATGGCTCAATTGGCTTGATTTTTGCGTAAGAAGTAATGATTCCTCATTTTTCATTGTATTCATCCCAGTCTTGTGATATCTTTACTGTAAACTTTATCTGAAAAAGAGGCAGCGCCCGGGCTTATAAAACGCAGGTCTTGGAAGAAAAAAACAGAGAAACTGTGGGCAGAATTATGGAACCGAACCAATTTGATCATTTTTCACAGCGTGTTCTGCAAGACATGCATGGAGCCGTGCTTGTTGTTGACCGAAAGGGAAACGTCATCTATACCAATCAGCCTGCTTCCAGGATGCTGGAGATCGAGGCTGGTCTGCGCAATGACCGGTATAACCTTTTATTAAACAACAGCTACAATGATGCTTTTTTTGAAGCGGTGCTGGATGCAATATACCATAAGGAATACACTAATTATAAGAAAGTTCCCTATATGGCGTCGTCCGGACGAAAGTATGTGTTCAGAATGTCCTCCTCCTATCTTCCCGGAGAAACTGAGGACGATTCCATGCTGGTCGTCACTCTGGATGACGAGACCAAAACCGAACGGATCAGGCAGAAATTGCTGGATTCCTCCAAGACTTTCACCACGTTTCTCTATGGTTTTTGCATATGGATCATCATCTATGCGTTCTGGGAGTTTTTAAACCGCCCGATCTCCCCGGATTTCATGACCCACGGGGTTGAACTGCTGGGCCTGATTATGCTCATGTTCATCATACGTTATACCAGCCTTTCATGGCACGACCTCGGCGTAATGCCGGACAGGCCGAAAGAAACAATACTAACCGGGGTGATCGTTGCTGCGTGCGCTGTTGCCTTTCTGTTTCTGCTCAAGACAGTCGCAAGGCTGATAGTTCCCACTTCGTTTGAGCCGGACGCGCCGTTCTTTGATATAAGCCGGTTCGGTTTGCGCCAGATACTGTATTTTTTCACTGCCGGTATACAGGAATTCCTCGCGCGAAGCGTTATCCAGGGCAACCTGAAACGCATTATCGTGGCAAAACATGCGAATTTCCTTGCAATCGTACTTTCCTCCCTGATATTCGCCGCTCTCCACATTCATTTCGGTTTTCTGTTTATGGTCGGCGCTGCGATACTCGCTGGTCTGGAGGGTATTCTTTATGATAAGCAGCAGAACATCTTCGGCGTATGGATCGTCCACTGGGCTTTTGGAGTGACCGGCACACTCCTCTGCCTTATCGATCATTGACCTTAAAACATGCTGCCTCCGGACATCGTTTGGTGCAGCACAGATAGAAAAGTACTCTGATTTTAGCAGAATCAGAGTGCTTTCTTTGTCAGGTATACAACTGACATCACCATATGCCGTAGACAGCCGGCAATAAGGTATCTTTCGGGAAAAGCAGATTTGTGCTATACTTTATCTTGTCAGCTTAGGATTTGTGAGGAAGCAAGATGAACGGGAGTAATAATTTAATGATGAAAAGAATGAATAAAAGCCTGACTCTGATCCTGCTTGCCATGGCTCTCCTGCTTTCCGCCTGCGGGGAAAAACCCGTATTCGGCGTGAGCACGAATGAAGATAACAGTATCAGCATCACCGCGGATCGACCGGCCGACTCGGCTGATTCCGCCGAGCCCGTTGCCTCCGCAGCGGCTGAATCCGATATGGCTCTGCAGCCCGGAGAACATTTTGAGGGGACCATCGTACTCGAAGGCATGGAAGAGACCGTTCATTATGAGGCAATCCGGAACGATGTGCTTGGCTTTGAGATGGGCTACGACTATGAAAACTTCGTAAGGCACAGCGAAGCTGACCGTGAGCGGTTCATATCGGTTTGGGATAACCCAGACAATCCCGAGATATATCTTGAAATCACCCGCAGTTCGGATGACGCCGAAACGACGGCCATGTCCATTGTTGAGACGCTTTCCGGGCAGTATAATGTCTATCGAGGGGAATACACGCTGGAACGGGCGGGCGTTTGCATCGATATCAACGCCGAGGTGGATAAAGAGGGGCTGATGTCCATCTGGGAACTTCAGATGATTTACGTTATCCCTGCCAACGACGGCTGCTTCGTAGCCTGGGGGCATTATACGATGGAGAGCGCAGACGGATGGGGAGCGCGCTTCCGTAATATGATGCATACCTTTGCAGTTATTTAAAGCGTTTCGCGTACTCCGGCAGAGAATAAAAATATGGATCTGGGAAGCTTTGATAACAAATGCGTAAGGATCGTTACTGTTTCAGGAGAGGTTTATGAGGGAGTCGTGTCTTTCGATGACAAAGAATATGCCTTCCATGAGTACGGACATGATCAGGAGGCTTTGCGCTTAACTCCCATTATATTCTATAAAGATGATATATTAAGCGTTACAAGTCTGGAAGACGTGGACGGCCCCTTCGGGCATTATTCCGAAAGGTACGGTCTTCTGGAAAAACAGTGCCTTAAATGGGGCACCGATATGATTGAAGAGGTTTTGGATTCAGAGGACGATATCCAAATACTCAGAATGCTTGCATGTATGAAGGATAATATCCAAACACTTGCAGACAGAGCTGTTCCCGGTATGGCTCCCTGGCGGAGCGGAAAGGTCGTACCGGAAGATGACGAAAATGGGCAGGGGCCTGTATATCTTGGTGAACTGGAAAAAATGCTGAACACTCTTGTAAAATACAATGGGAATGCTGAAGTCGTTAAGGCAGCAGGGGGCCTGCTTGAGCGCTTGACTGCAAGATCTTAAAGAAAGATCATCTGACAGTTGTTAGTTCAGTAAAAAAGATAGCATCACTAAAAGAAGCAGTAAACCCGGAAAGCCAATTGAGGAGACGGTTACGTTTATGTGACTTTTTGCAGCAGAATAGGTTTACATAATTCTACACCATTCGGTTCAAATATCATTATATGGAGACCGTTTGGTGCAACGCCGCGGAGCTGCATATCAGCAGCCGAAGATGCTTTCACAAAAGAGCTTGTATCAGCGCTTAAGTACAAAAACAAATAAAGCACACGGACTATAATATGATAGCCTGTGTGCTATTTATTTCTATATGTCAATGATGTCGGGCGTGACATCGGGATCGTGGCTACACAACACAGCGGCGCAGCTCGGGTCTGCAGCCATTTCCGCGATCCATCGGAGGCTCTTCATCTGCCATTCCCGGGCAAAGCCGAAGCCGGGGACGATCATCTCCTTCCAGTTGCGCGGAGAAAAGGCCGCGTCCGCCGCCAGAAGGACAACATTTCCGCTGTTTCGGATTACGATCGCAGCTTGGCCTTCCGTATGTCCGGGAACATTGACCATCTGAATGCTCTCGTCCCCAAACAGATCGATGACCCAGTGGTTCGGACCCAGAGAAGAGCCTCGGTAAAACGGACGCTCCATGGGATATTGAATCCAGAGATTCCGAGGCTGCCTGGTCTTGTACACGGTGCGGCAGGACCAATAGTACTCATATTCCAGTAAAACTATATGCTTTGCTTTGTGCACATGCCGTAGTCCAGACACATGGTCGGCGTCGAGATGCGTCAGCAAGACATAGTCAAGATCTTGCGGCCCGATGCCCATACACGCCAGTTGTTCGTGGATCGCCATCCCTTTTGAAACAGAGGGGTGGAAGAGTGCCGCTATACGTGACGGTAAAACGGAAGAAGCCGTCTTGAGGTCATACACGCCGTCAGGGCTGATATCCCGGCACCAACCGGTGTCCACAAGGATCAGGCCCTTCGGGTGCTCGATCAGATATGTGAAAACAGGAAGCGTTATCCGCTTCTTATCCGCCGCAGTGAGTTGCCTCGCGGCTTCGGTCAGATCGAGGCGTTTGCCATAGGGAACGGTAGGGTCGACGCGAATGCTTCCGCACCGCAGCACATGAATCTTTATGAAATCATCCCTTTTATAAATGCGCCAGATTGCCCCTTATTCCTCAAGGATGGACAAAGCGAAGTCGAGCTCGTTGGAATAGAGATACATATAAGCTGCCGGGGGAGCGCCTTCATACGGTTTCGTCAGGACTTTTCCGCTGCTGTCCACGAAGAAAGAGGTCGGGAAATATTGCATCGCAAAGATCTCTTCTCCGTTTTCCGGAGCGGTCAGGTTGAGATAGGTCACGCCCGCCTGTTCTAGGATCTCTTTTGCCCTGGAGTTGTCGCTGCCTTTGAATGAGTCCATGCAGATTCCGATGATTTGGCAGTCTTTAGATTCAAACTCCTTGCTGAGTTTCTCCAGCCGCGGCAGTTCGTCCACACAGGGGTCGCACCAGGTAGCCCAGACGTTGACCATGGTGACCTTGTGCCCGGCATAGACGTCTGCGATATTCACGTCGTTCCCGTCCAGATCCGATGTATCGAAAAGCAGCGTCCGCTCGACCGGCTTTTGGAGCCTGATTCCGGACAGGAAGGTCTCTTTATCCCCGGCCAGATCAACATATTCGTCATAGTTTTCGCCAAAATAGGACTGATACTCCTCCGTCATTTCGGCTCGCTCTTGCTCTACCAGGAAGCATGTCAGGTTTTCGGCCGAACCGACCTTCTCAATGGTTACAGAGTCCCAGCCGTTGCCCGGTTTGACATTGTCTTTCAGATAGGCTTCTGCTTCGGCTTCGTCTGTTTGTACACAGATGAGCTCGTAAAGTTTCTCTGATGCATAGAGCCCGAAACCTGCATACTCCGACATTCCCATAGCCTCCAGAGCATCCGCCCCGATCTCCGTGGAGTAGGTCAGGCTTAAAATGTAGATGTTTTCAGCAGCCTGGGAGACTTCCCAGTTAAGGTCGCCGCTTGTATCCCTGTATTTGGCGGGGTTATAGTAAGCAAATCCTATGTAAGGCCTGTCCAGGACCGGCTTCTCGATTTCCAGCGTGACGAGGAGCTCCCTGTCTGCGCCCTGAAATGCGAATTCTTCCTCTGTGCCGATGACGCCCTCGGGCGCTTTCAGGACATGGACCGTATAGGTTCCTTCCTTCGCCTGAAATACGGCGGAGCCTTTCACATCCGTTTCGCCTGTTCTGCAGGCCGTATCATCACAAAACTGCAGCGTTACGCCGGGGATCGGATTGCTCTCCGTATCTGTGACCAGAATACTATATTCTACGTCCGCCGCTTCCTGAGCAGCGGTTTCCGCCGGGGCTGAACTGCCATCCCCGGGCGTAGAGCTGTTTCCACAGGCGCAGAGTCCGGTCAGCATCAGCATCGCGAGAAACACGCAAAAAGTCTTTTTCATCCCGTTATGTTCTCCTTTTGGTTTTTTTCATAGTACTATGTATTTGGCCGGTTGGCAAGACGATTTTTGTTCGTCGTCCGCGTCGGGCAAACTCCTCCTGATCCGGGGCGGAAACTATCAGCTCAATGATCAGGACACCGGGGATCTGCCGGAAAAGCCTTAATTCATAACAGAATTAAGGCTTTTCGTTTCTTGCGTCTGTAAAAATTGCGTGTATTATCGGAGCGCGGGCATCAGTCAGTTTCCGCGCTGCCGTTAATGACCGGAGATATGACAGGCTTGCCGTCTCTGTCCAGCAGGGGAGTGAGACCGCCGGAATACCCGTCCATATGATAAAGATAGTTTACACCGGTTTCCCTGTCCACCCAGATCTGTGTAACAGTCAAAGCTCCCTGTGAATACACTTTTTCAAATCTTTCGTTTTTTGCCATAGTGAATACTCCTTTCAGACGATAATATGATTAATCTAAGGCACCGTTGCGGGCAGATCAATCCTTTGAATAAATTGCGTCTCGCATCCGCTCCAGACCTGTACTGATGATGGAACGCGGCATGGCAAGGTTGAGGCGGATAAAGCGATTGGCGTTGCCGACGAACAGCGGGTCTCCGCCCTCGAGCAGGACCCCTGCTTTGTAGGCAAAAAAGGCAGGCAGATCATCCTCTGGTTCGAAATACGCGGACATGTCCACCCATGCAAGATAGGTAGCTTCAGGTATTTCCATTACTGCCTTGGGCAGATATTCATTATTCTACATTTTTGAACCTCCGTATTTGTACTTTCATTTCTTTCGGACTGCATTTGCCTTTTATATCATCAGAATACCATGCAAACACATGAATAACAAGACGGGAGGACTGCTTGTATCCTGTGAATTATGATTAACGGTCCCGTGGTCTGAGACCGTCCCAGAGGTCCGGGTTACAGTTTTGTGTGCTGTGATAATTCCGGTCAGTGAGGACGGACTAATGCCGGCGGGGAATTCTGCGGCTGCAATTTTGAATAATTAATGATTGAAAAATGTTGAGTAAAGGAAACCGTACCGCTTGAAATCTATAATTGCTCTTAAAGCTTAAGCCGGGCATCGGTCGGGGTGGATGTGGTGAATGAAGGGTGAATGAAAAAATAGGCTTCATTCACCCTCTGAATCGTTGTAATACCAAGGGCTTGATGCGGTTGGGTAGAATGAGGTGAATGAGTTTTCACAACATTTAAAATAAAAAATATGTTATTAAAGAAAAAGAATAATAATATACGGAAAGTTTCTGAAATACATTAACCTCATTCACCACAGGTTTGCGATATGATGGCAGACTGATAAAAAAATACAAGGCTGGTTTTTTATACATCGTTTATAACGAAATCCTATACATGGGCTATAATCTCCAAGTATATCACGATGTATCCCGGGAAATTGATTTTGTGGCCAACAATTTATTCAGGCTGCATACTCCGCGACTGAAAAGAAGGCCTATTAGGGGGAATTTGGAGCTTTTGCAAAACTGGACAACTCTTGTCAGAAGATCGAGATCACAAAGGATGATATTGATTTCAGCACAAGTACTGTATGACATATTCGATTCCGGGATTTCGTTCAGATGGATGAGCTGTGATAAAGGAGGCTGCCATGCCTGACGCTTATCTTCCCGGCGATACCCGGCGACGAATTGTAGCTTATGTGGTAGCATATTCGCCAGGCTTAATCGGCGTATGATTCCGGCGCGAGGTGAACAGGAATCAATTCAGCTAGCATGTTTTGACGGTGGATTCATAAATTACGGTCTGCGGCTCTGAGCGGAACACACCTTTTCATTGTTCTTTCTATGGTTTCGGCTTTTTTGGCAGTACCTTCCCATTGTGTAACGCGTGAAAGGCTTTTCCTGTATTTCGCGCGCTTTCTCTTTTTGGCAACTTATCGGGACAAATGCCTGGGATGATCAGGCGGCACGGCATGCCCGACCTGTGGTGAGAAGCGGCGAAAAAGTCCGCGGAGACGAAAAATAGATTGAAAAAGCTCTGATAGGCACTTATAATAAAATCGGTTGAATATATATATTGGGTGATTATGCTCTCGGAGCAGATCCTTTTCGATCCGAAGGAGAATGGTGCTATGGCTATCATCGTTGCTGTCGTTCTGTCCTCTGCAATCCTGCTTGGGCTGATCCTTAATCTGGCTCTCAGACCGGCTGCTGCAGCTAAGCTGAGCGTTTGGGTGATGGCGCTCGCCATGATCGGCGGACTGATCTATTACGGCGTCGGCTATATGGAGCTGAGCGGCGACCTGCCTCTGACCGCCGTGCGCACGCCGGTCTTTGTGCTGCGAATGTTTGTCGGCGTTAATGAGTTCAGCGCGATCAAAGGCGCCCGGATCGTTTCGACGCCGATTGGGGTCTTCGGCTTCTGGCTGGTGCATATGCTTGCTTTCTGCTCCATGGCGAGCGTCGTGATGAACACGCTCGGCGCGGCGCTGATGCGTCAGCTTCGAATCTTCCTGTCGCGGCGCGGCGAGTTGACCCTGATCTACGGCCTCAATGAAAACAGCATCGCCCTGGGCAAGGAGTGCCTGGCGGACGGCGGAAACTCCGTGGTTTTCATTGTCGGGGAGGCCGCGCCGGCAAAGATCGCTGAACTCAACGCCGCGGGCCTGTCCGTGCTCACCGGAGAAAATGCCGCCTCTGCCGCGCCTGCCAGCATCCGCAGGCTGCACCTCAAGGGCAGAAAGCTCAGCGTCTACGCGCTGGACGAGGAAGAGGACAAAAATCTGTTTTTTGCGCTCAGGCTTCTCGATACGCTGAATAAAGCGGGCGTCCCGGCGGAAAAGACGAGCGTCACACTCCCCGGAGCGGAGGATGTGATCTCGTCCATGCTTCAGGTGACGGAAGAACGTTACGGCTACGGCTTTGTCAATGTCTTTGAGCCGGCCATGCTGGCCGCCCGGGCACTGATCCGCATGGTCCCGCCGTGGGATCTCGTCTCCTTCGGGGCCGATGGGCGTGCGAAGGAGGATTTCGAATGTGTGGTGGCGGGCTTCGGCAGGCACGGCCAGGCGGTCCTCAGGCAGCTGGTCATGAACGGGCAGTTCGCCGGCTCGCATTTTCGCGCGGCCGTGTTCTCCCCGAACTTCAAAGAGGAAGCCGGCTATCTCGAGTCGGATTGCCCCGAAATGTTCCGGCGCTATGAAATACACAGCTTCGAGGAAGACGCGCGCGGCATCGGTTTTTACAATTATATCGGAGAACGGCTTTCCACACTCAAGCTTGTTGTGGTCGCTACCGGCGATCCGGAGCGCAACCGGGAGATCTCCGACAACCTGATGCTGTTTCTCAAGCGGCGGAACGCGGAGAACATATGCGTTGTGCGCTGTGACAAAACAGGCGTGCGCTATCAGGAGCGGATCGGAAGCGAGATCCTCACGAGCAGCATCTGCTCCCGTTCCTGCCTCTCGGCGGAATATGCCGACTGCGGCGCCATCGTGCTCAACGCCAGCTATGACGGCAGCGGGTGCAGCGACTGGGAAAAATGGCTGTCCTGTGACAGCTTCGGGCGTATGTCCTCCCGCGCGTCAGCGGATTTTGCCCACGCCTTCCTGCGGGCTGCGGGATGCACAAGGGAGGAAGTGCTCGCCGGAGCGTGGCCTCCCCCGGAGGCGCTTCTCCGGACCCTCGGCGAGACCGAACACCTGCGCTGGATGGCATTCCACTTTGCCATGGGGTACCGGCCCATGAGCGAAGAGGAGTTTGCTGCCAATGAGAATATTTGGCGCAGATGTCGGGAAGAAGGCGTGCCCTGTCCGATTAAACTCTCTAAGAACGTGGAGAAGCGCACGCATGCCTGTCTGATAGATTGGGATGATCTGGATGCACTTTCGGCGCGAGTGAGCGCCATCACAGGACGAGAAGTCGATTATCAGCAGATGGATATCAACAATGTATTGACACTGCCACGTCTTCTTCAGGCAGAAGAAGGGAAGTGGAACCGATGAAGATACACCTTAAGCGTATACTGGCTGCGCTTGCTATCTATTTCGTGCTGCTTCTTCTGCTGTTGGCGGCGGAGGGCGGAAGGCCTGGGGCCAGTATCCGAACCTTTGGGGAAGCGGTTTGGTTCTCACTGATTACGATGACCACGGTCGGTTACGGCGATCTGTCTCCGGTGACGCCCGCAGGCCGCGTAATCGGCGTCGTGTTCGCCTTATGCAGCATCGGCATCCTGACAGCCCTGATCGGCCTCGGAATCAGGCTCCTGAGCGGAGAATTCATTCCGCGTATGCGTCTGCGCCGCGGGAAGACAAAACGCTGGTATGCCTTTCATGAGGAGAATGAGGACGCGGCCGCGCTTGCCAAGGCGCTGCAGAAGGAAGACCCGGATTGCCTGCTGATTTTCCCGGTAGGGGGAAGAAAACTTGCCATTGGACCTGCGGTGCTGCGCCTTGACTGGACGCACTCAGAATTGATACGCCTGCGCGGCGGGACGCAGGGACTTCGGATCTTTTTCCTGGGACAAAAAGATTGGGAAAATGTCAGCGTGGCGCTGGCTGCCTGTGAGTGCGGCGCGGCCTGCGTCTGTAAGTCAGAGGCGCCGATCGATCGGCTTCCCGGTAATATGGAGTTTTTCAGCCCTCTGGAGGCGATGAGCCGCAGTTATTGGAAAAACCATCCCCTCCGTTCGGATGAGCGCTGCATTGTGCTGCTTGGCTGTGGTGCAACGGGGAGCGCTCTGCTCGAGCGCGCGCTGATAACCAATGTTTTCGAGAGCGGGCGAAACACCGAATACCATGTGTTCGATGACACGGCGGGCTTCGCTGCGCTGCATCCTGAGACGGTGAGTGTGCTGTCGGCGGGAAAGACTGGGGAGGACGCACTCGTTTTCCACACAGAAAACTGGGCCTGGGCCAGAGAACTTCTGCAGCGGGCTGATCGCATTTTGGTGGCCTATGACGACGAGGAGCTCAATTTCAAAATCTGGGAAGAGCTCCAGACCTGGTTCGGCAGTGCGGCTGCATTGCATGTCCGTCTGCCGGAGCGCGTGCCCGGAATAGAGAGCTTCGGCGGCAGGGATGAGATCATGCGTCCGGAGTTCGTGATAAAGGACGAGATCAACCGCCGAGCACGTCTGATGAACGATATCTACAACGAGGGCTCAGGTTCGCCGACCCCATGGGAAGAATTGGACGCCTTTCTGCGCCAGTCTAACATCGCTGCAGCGGACCATCTGATTGTCAAAGCACGCTATCTGCTGCAGGACGAGACACTGACGGAACTTAGCCGCGCGGACTGCGCGAGGGCCTATGCGCGCTATCGGGAGCTTCGCGCCGACCGTGCAGACCTGCTGCAGGAGATGGAACACCGGCGCTGGATGCGCTTTTATCAGATGTTCAACTGGAAATACGATCCGGTACGGAACGACGGAAAGCGGCGGCACCCGATGCTTGTACCCTATAAGGAACTTGGAGAGAGCGAGCGGAAAAAGGACGCCTTTGCCTGGGAGATGCTGGGCAGACTGAGCGAGAGAGAATAGAAGAACAGAAAAAAGAGAAACGTACAGTTTGGAAAGGATGGATGACGATGAAACAGTGGTTGAGGAAGCTGACGAGCGCTTTCCTGGCGTCTCTGCTGACGGTCTCGCTCCATGGGCAGGCCAGTGCCGAATCCGGGGAGGATACGGTACTTGAGCTCCCACTTCCGATCTCGGAGCCGTCTGCGCCGGCCGATGCCCCGGCTGAGGCGGAAGATATACCGGCGGCGCCGGAGGAAGCCGATGCTGAGACGGACGATGCAGATGCTGAAACGGACGATGCAGATGCCGGGACGCCCCGGACCGGCACCGATGCGGCTGAGACCGAAGCGGCGGGCGACGAGAGCTCCGTGACTCAAATCACCGCCGCCACCATCACGCAGCTCGAGGACGGCCGCTATGTTTTGGTCAACCATTCCGGAACGGAGGATCTCCGGGCAGATGGGGACATCACCGTTCTCGCCGCAGGGCTGAACCGGGTCTCCTCCATCTCCGGGACCGGGAAGGTCAACATTGCCGGAACCGGCATCCTTCTGGTGGACAGCCTGGAGGGAGAACTGGATCTGTTGACGCTGACGGACGTCTATGATAAGGGAAGCACCGCGGTTTTCGTCAAACAGACGGACGGCAGTTATCTGCTGGTCAATGGCGCAGTTCCGGGAATCCTTGATGAAGAATACACGATCAGTGACGCCAGCCTTGTGATGCCCGATCACTCGAGTCTGGTCCTCTGCGGCACCGGGGCGGAGCCGATCCTGGACGAGGACGGGAACGTCACAGACGTCCGCTATTATCACGGCACGGAGCACGGCTACAAAGCTTCCGTTTCCGATAATGTCATCGAACAGGTGGGCAAGTTGGTGATAACAGGCGCTGCGTCGCTGGTCATCCGCCAGGGCGCTGCTCTGCTGATGGAGAATCTGAAGAGTCTTGGTTTTACGGATACCGATGAGTATATGCGTTATCCGGAGTTGTCCGTGACAAACGGCGGAACGCTGACTGTGGAAGGCGAAGTGACGGGCAGCGGCTTCGTGAATGCTGACGGAAACGGCAGTTCCCTGTCCGGCAGCGGCAGCGTTACGGCCAGGCAGATCAAGGTCGAGGACCCCGGTGCCATCAGCGGCACAGATCTGACATTCTCTGCCGGGGACATGTATCTGAACGGAGACGGAGTATATTCGGATGTGACGATTGACAACAGTATCGTCCACATGGAAAAAGGCAGCGCCTCGATCAGCGGCCTGCATATCTCCGGCAACAGCACGATACTTCTCTTCGGGGGGACGGATGTGGATCTGGGTAGTGTAGACGGTACGCTCTCCCTGCGCAAGTTGAACGACCCTGTCTCTGCAGTCAGCGGAGACATGGAGGGCAACGGAACGCTTCGCTTTGAAACCGGCACTTTTCTCCTTGAAGAAGGGTTAAAGACGAACGGTGTTTCAATACCCGCGGAGCTCGGCGCCGAGCTGTTTGATTACGCCGGCGTCCTTGAGACCTGCCTTCCGCTGATGCATATCCGCCCGGAAGATATGACGCGTGCGGATCAGAGCGAAGATCAGAGAATCCCGGTTGCGGCGGCATGGATGATCGATCATGGGGAATTAAACAAACTCAGCTGGAGGGAAGTGATACAGCTCGCGGAGAATACGTCGATCCGTGTGTCCCGTGACGAAAACCGGAACCTGGTTCTTTCGCCTGAGGATATTCAGGCGATGATCAAAGCATACAAGACGTCCATGGGCTGGGATGAGACAGAGGGATACGTTGAGATCCAGTTTCTGCGCCTGAACAACGGGACGCTCAGTCTGGATACCTGTAAGGAAAGCGAACTGACGCGGTTCCCGGCGGAAGACGTCTGTCTTGTGCGGATCCTTCTCATGGAGGCTACTTCCTTCGTTGCACCCGGCGGCGTTGCTACGCAGACGGGAACAATTTTTACCGGAAGCGGGATCCTCGGCGGCAGCGGTGCGGGCTCCGTTCATTATGGCAGCGCGAACAACAAAGATCCCAGCGGTAACGACGACACCAACGGTACGGGAAACGGTGACTCAGCCGGACAGACGCCTGCTGTCACGGCACCCCGGACTGCAGCAGTCTGGGTCGTTGCGCAGAGCGACGGGATTCACTACGTGCTCTGTGCCCTGGAAGGTGAGAAGACACTTCGGGATCTCGGCGGCCAAGTATCCGTGAGCATGCTTTATGAGCTCCCTCCCCAGGATGCGGGCAAGGCGCTCTATGCGGTCTTCCGCAATGCGGATGGAACGGTTACGGCCGCACGGGCACGCTATTCCGGCATGAATGGCGAGCTGAGCTTTGAGACGGACCGCCTCGGCACATTCGTTATTGTGGCCTTTGACTTCGACGGAGAGGTATTCTCCGACGCTTTTTACGCGGCGCTGGAGGATCTGCTCGGGCGGCAGCACCTCATCTGAGCAGGCCGAAAGAAAAGAGGGGCGGAACATGGAAGTCTTCGACATCTGTATTCTCTCAACCAAATCTGATGCGGCGGTCGCTCACAGATTGGGCGAGAGCCTGCAGAGCTACCGGCTGCCGGCGAATGTCAATTTGCCGGATCCCGAGCAGAGCTATCGGCGGATCCTCTACGATTGCGACGAGATGCCGCTGGACGAGGCGTGGCGCGCGAAGGTGAACGCCTCCCGCTTTCTGGCGCTGATCTGTTCGCCCGCGACACGGAACAATCCGGTCATCCTGGAGCGCTTGAACTGCTTTCAGGAGACGCACGGGAAGAACGGGATCATCGCGGTGATCGCAGCAGGCGAACCGGCGGAGTCCTTTCCTGAGAGCTTTATTGAGAAAAAAACGGTGCGGCATATCCTGCCGGATCTGAGTGTGATTGAACACGTCGAGACCATCGAGCCGGTTGCTGCGGATCTTCGCGGCGTGACCGGGAAACGCCGCAGAGAGGTGCTGAACTATGAGACCGTGCGTATTGCCGCGTCAGTCCTCGGTCTTCACCCGGACGATCTGGAACAGCGTCACCGTCGCCGGAGACGGCACGCAGCCGCTGTTGCGCTGGCCGTGGTCGGAGCGGTGTGTCTTGCTGCCGCGGGTATTTTCCTGCGACTCGGACTGATCGCCCGGAACGAGGGGCAAATTGCCGAGGAACAGACAAAGCTGAGCATATCCATCGCGCAACGCACGATCGAGGAACTGCCCGCCGCCTTTGAGGGGGACGGGCAGGCAATGGCCTATATCGGCGAAGCCATCGAAAACGCGCGTGCCGGCCTTGACGAACTCAGCCTCGGAGAACTTCTTGACGAAGTGGAGAGAGGAGGCGGCGAATGAGCTTTCGCTACGATTTCTTTTTCAGCTATCGCCACAAGCCCCTCGACGCGGAGATCACCCGAAAGACCTTCGAGCTGGTGGAGAACTACCGGCTGCCGAAGGCGCTGCGGGAGCGTGGCTGCGAGGACGTTCACCGCGCTTTCCGGGATATGGAGGAGCTGCCCGTCAGCCGAATTCTTACCGATACTATCGACCAGGCCCTGCGTTCGACGCGCTGCCTGATCGTCGTATGCTCCACCGACACCCCTAGTTCAGAATGGATCGACCGTGAGGTCGCGACCTTTATCGAATTGGGACGGGCAGAGCATATCTACCCCCTGCTCATCTCTGGCGATCCCGAACATTCTTTTCCGCCGTCGCTCAGGCTGGTGCCGGATATCCGGGAACGCATCATGGATATACGTACGCCTGGCAGCGTCGTTAAAACGATGATGGCCAAGGCGGAAACGAAGATCCTCCGCGCCATTGCCGACGTTGCAGGATGCAAGGAGGAGGAGCTGCTTCGGGAGCACACGCTGCGCAGGAACCGTCGCTTTGCTGCCAGGACAGCCGCGGGACTTGCCGCCTTTGCGGCCGTCGCTGCGGTCTCCCTCGGCCTTATGAGTCTGGCCCAAGGCTATCGGGACACCGCGCGTATGCGGGAACAGGCCTCCATGCGCATCCTCAACGAGCTGACCTATTCACTCCCGGACCATCTGACCAACGTGCCTGGAGCTTACAGCCGCATAGCGGGCATCCTTGAGAGAAATACCGAGGAACTGAATGCCATTTTGCGTCTGTCATCGGATCGGGACAATGCGGAGATCGAGGCTGCGGCCAATTATGAAAAGCTGGCCAACGCCAGAGCTGTGCTCGGCAGATACGATGAGGCGCTCGCGGCGCAGGAGACCGCGATCGGCAGCTATGACGAGCTGCTGCTCCGCGGAGCGAGGGGGAGCGGAGAAAAGCTCGCTTCGGCGTATAACAACCTGGGGAACATCTATCATGCGTCGGGCCGATATGACGAGGCGGCGGAGGCCTACGCGCACGCGATTGCGTGCCAGATGAGGTTGGAGGAGGATCGATTGCGCCTGGCGGAATTTTATCTGAACGACGGCGCCAACGCCGCCGACCGCGGCGACGGGAAAGCTGCCGCAAGTTCCTTTGACGCCTGTATCGCGCTGCTGGAGGGCGTTGCGGATACACGCGGGCTCGAGACTGCGGCTCGCGTCCACAACAACTATGGCGTGCTGCTCTACCGTCAGGGACGTTATCAAGATGCGGAGCAGCATCTCCGTGAGGCCAGGACGATCTGCGAGAGGCTGCTTGCGTCTGTGGATTCTTTGCAGAACAGGGGGCAAGTCGTGCAGACCATGAGCATGCTGGCTGCGGTGTTGACCGACGAGGGCAGTTTTGAAGAGGCCGACGCGGTCTATGCCCTGGCCATCGGGCTTGCAGAAGAGATGGCGTTGGACGGCGAGAACACCGCATATCAGCGTAATTTGGCAGAACTCTGCAACAATCGGGCTATAAGCCTCAACATGCACGGTGACTACACCTCGGCTGACGAATATTATTCTCGCGCCGCGGAAATCAGCGGCGCTCTCGCCGAGCAGACCGGCTCCGCCCATGACCGGGCAATGGCGGCGCTCTCGCTGATCAATCGTGGGGAAAATGCTTTTAAACTGCCGGATTACGCGCAGTCCCTGGCACTTTTTGAGGAGGGACTCCGCACCTATGAGTCAGCGATTGATGGCCTCGGCGAATACGATCTGGCGCAGTATCTGGCATGGCTTAGCTATTACCGGCTGATTTACGGGCGGGATCCTCTTGGGGCATTTGACGCTGCCAATGAGGCATATGAGCTTCAGCCGGACAATGTCCTGGTCAACTTAATTCTTGCCTATGCATGTCTGTACTGCGGCTACGAAGAGGACGCTGAAATGCTCTTCTCCGCGGTTGCCGCTCTCGGGGAAGGACAGGTCGAGATGATCCGCCGTGATCTGGAGGCGCAGCAAGCGGCGGGAATGGAGAGCGATTCTCTTCCGGTGATCTATGCCCTGCTGAACCAATAAACTGCTGCGTATTTCTCCGGAAGGCGCAGGCTTTGTATGTGAAAAAAGAAACGTAAAATGATATGATACGATATCAAAATGCGGGACTTTTTTTGCAAGCACCGTGGCGCCCGTCAGGGCCGCAACCCCGCAAACGGCGAGACCATCGAAATTGGAGCAAGCAATACCCATATTTTCAAGGCCGGCAAAGCTTTCAAGGATAAGATCAACTGACAGCGATGTACCAGTTCAAACAAAAGAAGCGTCGGCAGCCGGCGCTTCTTTTGTTTTATAAACGTTTGATATGTGATTCGGACCGCTGTATGGATATTTCTGTAGTAAAATCCGAGAGGGAAGTTTATAATATTACGCGGTGATGATATGGATGTTCAATTTATAATATGTTTTATTATTCAGTGGACCTGGGGCTTTATACAGAACCTCTCGGGACTCTGCATGGCGGTACTTTGGCGTCAGAAGGACTGGCACAGATACAAAAACGCGATAGTCACGCATTATACAAACAGGAAAAAAGCCCGGAAAGGCTATTTTGCCATGGGCATGTTTATATTTACGGATGATATGCTCCCAAAGGCAACATACAATAAAGTTCTGAGCCATGAATACGGGCATACGGTCCAGTCTATGATGCTCGGGCCTTTTTTTCCTCTGGTGGTCGGGCTTCCTTCAATGCTCCGTTTCCACTATTTCAGTTTTTTGAAAAAAAGAGGCAGGAGGCCTTCTGAAAAGTATTCTGTGAGATATCCGGAAAACTGGGCAAACCGTCTTGGAGAAAAGGCAACGGGGAACAAGCCGATAGACTGGTAAAAACTCAAGTCGCGTGGATTTTACAGTTCACGCGATTTTGTATAGCCATTTTACAAAAGTATCGCCTTGCGGACAGGGGCTATTTATGTTAAAATGCTCACAATAGGATAGGTGTATTCTGCAGGAAGGGTATCTCATATGGATAATAAAGCAAAAATAATTGCCGTCGTCGGCAAAGGCGGCGTCGGCAAGACTTCTATTTCCGCGTGTATAGTACGGCATCTGGTCGAAAGTTTCCCTGAGAAAAAGATCCTCGCGATCGACGCAGACCCTGCTGTAGGTCTTTCTGTTGCCCTTGGAGTCGATGTCAAAATGACTCTGGATGACATTCGCATGAGCATCGTTGACAGCGTAGAAAACGGAGATACGAGGGAAGCTCTCGAGCTGCTGAGCGAAGCCAGGTTTAAGATATTCGACGCACTCGTCGAGATGCCGGGCTTTGCTTTTTTGAGCATTGGCAGACCTGAGAGCAGCGGATGCTATTGCAAAGTCAATTCTTATCTCAAAGAAGTCATCAGCCTCCTTGCCAACAGTTTTGACTATGTTGTAATTGATGCCGAGGCAGGTATAGAACAGATCCAGCGCAGAGTCATGGATAAAGTTACTCATCTGCTCTTGGTTTCTGACCAGAGCAAAAAAGGCAACCAGGTCATCTCAACGATAAAAAGCGTGGCAGATGATCTCATCGTATACGAAAAGATCGGTGCTGTTATTAACCGAATGACAAATCCGGAACTTTCAGGGCTGATAAGCGTTCCGGGAGTGGAAGTGCTGGCATGCATTCCATCCGACACTGTGTTTGCAGCCAATGATATAAAGGGCAGAAGCGTTATGGACCTTCCCGAGGAATCTGCGCTTCTTAAGGGCGCGAAAGAAGCCCTTGTAAAAATGGAGATCCTTTAATTTAAATAAAATCTGAAAAGAAAAAGAGGTGTATCATTTGAAAGATCTTAAGCACATGATTTATTTCGAAAATCTGCTTGAGAACGCCGACAATGAGCTTGTCAAACAAGCCCAGGCCGAGGGCGGCTTGGCGATAGGTTATACCTGCTACCATGTTCCCGAGGCTCTGCTGAATGTAGACAAGTGCTTTTCGGTACGTCTCCGTGCTCCAAACACCGGATCGATCGACATAGCCACATACTACATGTCCAACTACACATGCGAGTATGCAAGAGCTTTAGTCGAGAGAGCCATTGAAGGCGGATATCAGTTTCTCGACGCTCTGATAGGCGTTGACGCGTGTTCCATGATGAACCGCGCTATGGAGCATTTCGAAATACTCAATGTCAACGAGAAGCCCGGCTTCTTCGTTACACACTGTGACATTCCGTATAAGATCACGGACTATACGCTTGACTCCTACGTCAAACAGATGAGGCTTCGTGTTCTCGACAAGCTTACGGAAGTCTATGGAGTTGACACGTCCGACGCGGCCATCCGCAAGGCAGTGAAAGAGCACAATGAAGTCTGTCAGATACTTACCGAGATCGGTCAGATGCGCAAGGCAGATAATCCCGTTATTACAGGATATGAGTACCACGTTCTTAACCTTGTCTCTTATACCTGCCCGAAGGCGCTTATTCTTCCGTATCTTAGAGATACTCTGGATGAGCTTAAGAAGCGCAAACCCGATAAAGTAAGTCCTTACAGGGCAAGAGTAGCGATCGTAGGTTCCGAGATAGACGATCCGAGCCTCACAAAGCTCATTGAGGGCTGCGGAGCACTTGTAGTATCTGACCGCTACTGCTTCGGCTCCACGCCGGGAAGAGAAGTAATCGAACTCAAGGATGATGAAGATGCCCTCCGTCAGATATGCCTGTTCGAGATGGAACACTCGGAATGCGCCAGGTACATTTCAGACGAAAAGGTCCTTCAGCGTCGCACGACTGCTGACCGCCTGGCCAGGGAGTTCAACGCCGAAGGCATAATCTATGAGCAGATGAAGTACTGCGACTACTGGGGCTTTGAACGCGCGCTGGTATCGCATATCATGCATGACGAATACGGCTGGCCTATACTGTCCATTGACAGGCTGTACAACAACGGTAATTCCGGACAGCTCAGGACACGAGTACAGGCCTTCGTCGAATCTCTCGAGATCAAGAGAATCCATAAAGAGGAGGGTATCAAATAATGGCAAAGGAAAAGATACAGTTTCCGAATCCCAAATTTTTCAAGGCCAAGGACAATATAGACTGGAAGGCCCAGGGCAAGAACCTGGTCGAGGTTCTCGGAATCTTCGGCGAGATGCTCGGAGAGACCGACTGGAGCGCAACTGCAAAGAGCTTCTGCAAGGGTTGGGTCGATTTCGGCAAGAGAGCTGCGGAAGAATATAATGCGTTCATGGCCTGCACCCCGGAGGAAAAGAAAGAAGCAATCCTCCACGGCGAGAAGCGTCTCGGCCGTCTTTACAAAGCAGGATCCATGGCGACAGTCCGCCGCGAATGGCGCGGAATAAAAGATACTGCGTATGACTTCTGGGAATGGGCAAGAATGTGGGGCATGCTGCTCGGCACATTCTCGAAGGACCTTGTGCCCGCTCTCAACGCCACATTCTACTACCGTTGGTGGATATCCTATTTCTGTTGCCACGGATTCCTCGACAAGAACCTGATGGGCATGAGAGGATCGAACCTCCGCATGAGCCACATGTTCATGTACGACATATTCCGTTATGTTGCAGAGAACCTTGTGTTCATAGCCAAGGCCGACCGCAAGAACGGCAACAGCGATGAACTCAACAAGATGATGATAACCTTCGACGAGATGACCATGGGCCAGATCATGGCCGGTTTCCCGGGAGTGCTCGGTCTGCCTCACCAGCTGCTGCCCGTGTTCCTCGTCTCCGAGATAGACCAGCTCGTCTGCATCCCGTACATAGACGCGGTCGAGTCCTTTGGTCTTCCTGCAGACACCTGTCCTGTTCCGTCTTCAGAGTGCGGCTCCCTGGTCGTGGATGCCGAGCCGGACATCGGCGCTGGATTCATCTCCTCCTCAATGCCGTGCGACGGTTCCACGATGGCGTCCTCCTACTTCTCGAGACGCTTCCCGAATACTCCGGTATTCCATCTCTGCTTCCCGGTCAGATATGCTGACGAAGAGACAGTCCAGATGGGCGCAGAGGATATCAAAGCCTGCATAAAATTCATAGAAGAGAAGACCGGACAGAAGTGGTCCTGGGATGCATATTTCACGCAGATCAAACGCTTCAACGCCGAGACGGATTACGAGCTCGAGAAATGGGAGATCAACAAATCCGCTTATCCTCAGCTTCTCGGTCCCGCTTATGAGCTGTACCGCAAGTGGAATTACGAGATGGACGGCGGCGCCGACCCGAGGACCTTCATAACACAGCAGAAGGTCTCCAAGATCCTTCAGAAGGCTTACGCGGCCAAGGAAGAGCCGTGGCCCGGAAAGATGAAATACAGAGCACTTGTCTGGTCCTGCCCTGCACACTACTATGCTAACTTCTCCAACTGGGCTGCAAACTGCTGGGGCATCAATGTCCTCGTTGAGATGGAATCCCTTAACTTCACAAAGCACCTCGAGACTGAAGATAAGGAAGAAGCTCTCCGTGACCTTGCGCGTCTCTACGAGCGTATGGTCATGAGACGCCACACCAACGGCGGCTACCAGAATGTTGTTGACGAATGCTGGCGTCAGGTCGAAGCATGGAACGCTCCGCTCGTAATCATGTATCAGAACGTCGCGTGCAAGAATATGGCAACTGTCCAGGGTATTCTGGATGAACAGGGCCGTCAGCGCGGTTACGACCTGATTTGGGTCGAGCATGACCTTATGGATCCGAGAACGGTTTCCAGACGCACGATGCGCGACAAGGTTTCAAATTACATGCGTACAGTAAAGAATGCAGAACCTGTGGATCCTTCGCTCGTTGAGTTTGAAGATGAAGTCTGCATGTGATCCGGATCCAAAAGTACAGTTATACTGAATAAGAAATAATAAATCGGAGGAAATAATAGATGAAATACTTTGGCGGCTGCGACGTAGGATCGACATATACGAAAGCAGTAATACTGGATGAGACAGGAAAGATGGTAGCGAATACCACAATCATGAGCAAGATAAACTCCCAGCAGAGCGCGGAGATAGCGATGCAGGAAGTAATAAATCAGGTACCTGAGCTTCATTCATCCAAAGATCTGGCATACCTCATAGGCACGGGATACGGCAGAAACAAGGTTCCGTTTGCTGACGAGAACATCTCGGAGATATCCTGCCATGCGATGGGTGTGCATATAACAGATCCTACGGTCAAGGCGATCATAGATATCGGCGGGCAGGACGTAAAGGGCATCAACATCGACACTGACGGAACAGTAAAGAACTTTGCGATGAACGACAAGTGCTCGGCCGGAACGGGAAGATTTTTTGAAGCTATGGCAAGAAGCTTTGAGATGAGCCTTGAGGATTTCTCCAAGCTGTCGCTGGGAGCAAAGAACGTCATCCCCATAACGGCACAGTGCACGGTATTTGCGGAGTCTGAAGTTATCACGCTGGTCGGAGAAGGCAAACCGATGGATGAGATAGCGGCAGGCATAGAGATGGCGGTGGCGAAGAGATGCTTTGTCATGGCGAAGAAAGCAGGCGCGACTGACAGCATAACGCTGACG